>CAJQNB010000023.1 GCA_905479575.1 uncultured Pseudophaeobacter sp. | reverse complement strand
CCAGTAGCGAAAGCGCGGCAGTGTCGGTATTGTTCTTCATGGCGTGATCTCCCTGGCGGTTGCTGCCGCCGGTTGGGTGGGTTCAGTTCACCCGGAGATTACGCCACCTTCAAATTTCCACCACCTTCGCGACACGACCTGTTCGAACGGTAACTGGCACTGTCCGATGTTGCTTTCGCTGCGAGAGCATTGAAGCGCACAAAGGGCTCGAAGCAGACCTGCGGCGGTGCTGCAACTGACAGGCGGCGGTTCCGTCCCTGTTGCCCGCAGCTTGATGGCGTCAGCCAGCCCAAAGCAGACATGGCCTTTTGGTATAAGGGGCGGATTGGAGACCTACGCTGCAATCTGCACCAAGGTCAGCTATGAAGACTAAGCCCCCAATCTCAACAGGGCTTTACCAGTTGAAAATCGAGTCGACTTTTAGAAATATGCCCTTGATCGGCGATCGACAAAGGTTTCGATGCCGCCGCTGCGCGACTGCGTTATTATATGGAATTACAGATGAAAATTTTAAAAACATGTTTCTTCATCGTTTTTGCCCTTGCTGGACATTCCACGGCCTCAGCAGCCGACATCCGGATTTCGCAGGGAGATGCGACAACGCCGTCCATCATCGACATCACAGGACCAATCGAAAGCGGAGACGCTAATCGGTTTTATGATCTCTCGCAGCGCACTGGGAGGGCTATCGTCTTTCTCCACTCGCCGGGCGGTCTCGTAAACGAGGGCCTGTCGATCGCTGCAGAAATTTGGCAACGCGGTTTTACTACAGTCGTCGCTCCGGGGGTCGAATGCCACTCGATCTGTGCCGTGATCTGGGTCAGCGGCGGCAGCCGAATGATGGATAGTACCTCGGTGATAGGTGTGCACGCGGCTTACCGCAACCAAGCGATGGAAGATGGGACATCCCTGACATCTGAGTCCGGCGTCGCCAACGCCGACATCGGCTCTTTCCTCACGCATGTAGGCCTTTCACGGGAGGCCATTCGCTATTTTACGACGGCCGGACCGAACGAAGTCCTGCTTATAACTCCAGCGATTGCACAGCGCCTCGACATCGATACGGCGGTCACCGACGGCAGCCAAATTAGAATGCCGGAGGAGAGGCCGACGCCGCGTCGTATCGCTTTGCAGTCGGCTACCTACATTGGGCTAAGCGGCGATTGCGCCTGGCTCCTCGGTCTCGACGCCGCATTTCTGCAGGAACAGGGCAGGCAGAGGCTCAAACTAGGACATGAACTTTTTGGTGGAGAACTTTTTGCTAACCTGGTTCCTGAAATGAGCAACCGTTTCAGTTCGGAAATGGCAAGCATGGCGTTGAAAGACTGGTGCACTGGTGCTGCAACGGACCTTCAGCGAGAGGGAATGTCCGTTGGCATTGCTGGGCCCGGCTACGATTGCGCAAAGGCTGCGACTAGTACCGAGCATGCGATCTGCGGCAGCTTCGACCTATGGCTGGAGGACCGGGCGTTGGGCGTCATCTACTCTGTTCTTCGGAATATGAGCAGTGGCGAAGATCGTACCTTACTGACGGAAAAGCAGCGCAGTTGGATCAGCCAGCGAGACCGTTGCGGCACTGATGTCGCCTGTATTTTGGACCGCTATAGGGCCTGGTTTCTGGAGTTGAGCCTGATTGCGGCGAAGGCGAACTAAGAAAAGGGAGTTCGGAGTCGCCATTCTCCCAAAACCGTGCCGCTTTGCATGTACAGTGAACGCTCGGTGTCTCACATATATGCCTTTTTTGATCAGGTGGTCGTGGAGTTAAGAAATAGATGCAACAAGAAATTGAGTTCAAGCAGCGGCTGACTGCAAAGATCGAATCCGACTTGAAAACAGTCAAAATAGAGACATCCGTTGACCTTACGGCCAAAACCGGCGGAAAGATTGTCCTGCGGGATTTTGTTTTTACGCGCGCCGGGCAGTTTTCTCTGAAAGAGATCGAGAAACGGAGCCATGTTGGCAAGGTTCAAGTGACGTCCAAGTCATCACAGGATGCGCTTGCTGCGGCGCGCGGTCTGCTGTCGGAAAAAAGACCGGTTAATTGGGTCGTTGACCTGCTGAAAAAAGACGTCAAAATCTTCGAGTTTCCATCAGTGACCCGATCCTATAGCGAAAGATGCAGGACCTGTTCAGGTGTCGGTGAGACGAAATGCTCTTCTTGCGCCGGTGCCGGGAGTACGCATTGCTACCAATGCGTGAGTGGAAGGCAGAAATGCACGGCCTGCACGAACGGTCGCCACAAGTGCTCATCCTGCAACGGTCAGCGGCAAAAGCAGGTCTCCAAAACCAAGATCACTAACCACTGGGATGGGAAGGTCTCTTCGCATGTTGTCTACGAGAATGTCACTTGCTCTGGCTGTGGCGGATCAGGACAGGGCGGATACTGCACTAACTGCGGTGGGCGGGGCCAGAAAACCTGCTTCTCATGTCAAGGCACAAGCAAGAATACATGCACGACCTGTCATGGTTCAGGGAAAACGAAATGCAGGGACTGCACTAATGGGACAATCTATACTGAACTCAGCATACATCAGGTCGCTACCCTGAAAGAAACGCTGCACTCCGAGCAAATGCCCGATTTTGACACAGAAACGAAAGAAACGCCGGGGTTTCTTGAAAGCACGATGGCGCGGCACCCGCGCAATTTGGTTGTCGACAATACAAACGGCCGCTTCAAATATCATGCAACCGCTTATTCAGGTCAGTGGGTTGGGCCAGACGGTACGTGTTATGGAAAAATAGGAGATGTCGGAGAAAGGGTCAAATTCAGTAAAAGGGCACTTAAAATTGTCTCAAAGTCGGCGCTATCAGCGCTTTTCGACCGAGATTTCGGCCTTCTGAAGAAAACACCCCTGGGGCTGGATCTACTTTCGTCATTATCGAGTTCAAAGGCCGGGGCACTGGTTGTGAAATACGACACAGATGGAGAACTCATTCGAGAAATAGAACTCATTCGCCGAGGGATTCTCTCTGACATCAACAGACTTCGTTTCACCCATAGCTGTCTTATCGCAGTGCTCGCGTTCGGCCTTGGCCTGGCGGCAAACCTGTTTCCTGAGGTTGATCGTAGGACCTTGCTTTATATGGCTGCTGGAGTTGTGTTGATCTTGGTAGGTGTTACCTTTCACAGCTGGAAGCAGCGAAAGAAGCGCATACTCAAGGCTATGGGCCTCCCTGCCTTGAAAACAACACCCATCTGGCAATTGTCGCTTCTGTTCGTAGGCAACTTGGGGTTTCTCACCGGACATGGTATCGGCGTCTCAAGTCCATGGTCGGAATGGACCAATGGTGCGGTTTCAGGACCGCAGACTTGCATCTACAGGTATGATCTTGACGTCCTCACATGTCCGCTTTTCGATTTGTCCAACGTCTGGTTGGACGGTTAGGTGTTTGTCACACGGTTTGATGGTGTGATCCTTTCGGTGGAATGTCAGGAATGCAGGCTGCGACTGCAGCATCCGCGCAGGGAGGCTTGTTTCCGGTTCGGGCCGTGCGCGTCCTGACGGCAGGTCATAGCACCTGACTTTGCAAAGTCAGGTTTCTGCGCATAGCTGCCCTTGGTGCAGTGCGCAGCATCGCTCCGAGGGGCATGCTGGTTTGAATGGCCGCTAATCCTTCTTGGCCATGAACCTCTCGCAGCTGCGGCGAATGGCCGGAATCCGCCCTTCGTGTCGTATGCTCCGCTTGCAATCATCGCGTTGATGGTCCGCAGCTTAGGGCTGACAGCAGCCGATCAGGGCGGTTGAGACGGCACTCAAGTCTTGGAGGTCAGCTAAGCGCAGGAAACGGACTTTGCAAAGTCCGCCTTTCGGCTTGGGAATACAGCCTGTGATCGCTGCGATGCCGCGTGAAAAGCGGTCATTGATGCTAGGTGCGGCGATTTTTTGGGCTTGGACGGCAGCAGTGCGGGACGAAGCAGACAGTAAGATCATCCGCAGCAACTGTCGCCCGTCTGAATGGGTGGGCAGGGCACAGTCGCGTAGGAGCAAAACACGCAGCAGTCACCCTCTTTGGGCTTCAATACTGACTTGCACGATCTGCATTCGTAG
>CAJQNB010000022.1 GCA_905479575.1 uncultured Pseudophaeobacter sp. | reverse complement strand
AGATCCAGGTGTCCTGGCTGACCTCGGTGATAAAGGTATCCACCATGGGGCGGCCTTTGGGTTTGGCATAGACGGTGGCAACATGCGCCTTGGGGTACATGGCCCGCACCAGTTCCAGAGTTTTGCCACTGTCCACCAGATCGTCGATGATCAGAATACCTTCGCCATCGCCCATCAGTGCGGGGTCGGGGCTTTTCAGCACTTCGGCTTCGCGCTGTTGATCGGCCTTGCCGCCGCCGGAATGATAGGATTTCACGCTGATGGTATCGACCGTGCGGATGTCCAGCTCGCGGGCGATGATCATTGCAGGGGCCATGCCGCCACGGGTGATTGCCACCACGGCGCGCCAGGCATTATTGTCGGGCCCCTGTCCATCCAAACGCCAGGCCAGCGCCCGGCTGTCTCGGTGGATCTGGTCCCAGCTGATATGAAAGCCTTTTTCATGCGGCAGGCGGTCTGTCATCTTTATGGCTCCGGCAGTGGCTGCGTGGGGGTGCTGATCCGATCCTGGCCGAGCTTCGCGAAGGAGGCCTGTGGGCGCAGTGATCAAAAAAGCAGTCTAGTCAAAGGTGGTACCTCCTGATCACTCCGCCCCGTGAAGGAAATGGGGCAGGGTGAACAGGAGGGGAATCTAGCAGAGGTTATTTTGTAATGTCAGGCGCGTCGACAGCTTTCATGCCAACCACGTGGTAGCCCGCATCCACGTGCAGGTTCTCACCGGTCACGCCGGAGCTGAGATCAGACAGCAGGTACAGGGCAGATTTGCCCACATCATCCGTGGTCACATTGCGACGCAGCGGCGAGTTGTATTCGTTCCACTTCATGATGTAGCGGAAATCACCAATACCCGAGGCGGCCAGGGTTTTGATCGGACCAGCCGAGATGGCGTTGACGCGAATGCCGTCTTTGCCCAGATCTTCGGCCAGATATTTGACGGAGGCTTCTAGCGCGGCCTTGGCAACACCCATGACATTATAGTGCGGCATCACCTGCTCGGCGCCATAATAGGTGAGCGTCAGCATCGAGCCGCCCTCAGCCATCATCTTTTCCGCGCGTTTGGCGATGGCGGTAAAGGAATAGACTGAAATATCCATGGTCATCTGGAAATTGTCGCGGCTGGTGTCGACGTAGCGGCCGCGCAGCTCGCTCTTGTCCGAGAAACCGATGGCATGAACCACAAAGTCCAGCTTACCCCATTTTTCTTGCAAGGAGGCAAACAGCGCATCCATCGAGGCTTCGTCCGATACATCGCAGGGCAGAACGATATCGCTCCCCAGCTGTTCGGCCAGCGGCACGACGCGTTTTTTCAGAGCGTCGCCCTGAAAGGAAAAGGCCAGCTCAGCACCCGCATCGGCACAGGCTTTGGCTATTCCCCAGGCAATCGATTTGTCATTGGCCAGGCCCATGATCAGACCGCGCTTGCCGGTCAGCAGTTGATTAGACATTCAGGTTCTCCGCCTGTGTTCCGTAAAGTTAAACACGTTTAATATGTTGGTGCGCCTGCTTCAAGGGGCCACCTTGATTGTTCCTGCAACTGACCCAGTGGCTGTCCAGGCCAGATCCGTGTCGCGCAGCCCTTGCTGTTCTGAAATGTGCTGCCTAGTGTACCGACGAAAACAGACAGGAGGCTCTTATGAGCGAACGTTCAGGGATCTTTGCCGGCGATGACCCATTTGAAATTGCCCGCACCTGGCTGACAGAGGCGGAAAAGACCGAAATCAATGATCCCAATGCGATTGCGTTGGCGACGGTTGATTCCAATGGGTTGCCCAATTCGCGCATGGTCTTGCTGAAAGAGATCGAAGCGGACGCCTTTGTCTTTTATACAAATTACGAAAGCGCCAAGGCCCAGGAGCTGGACCAGGCTGGCAAGGCCTCCTTTGTCATGCATTGGAAATCCCTGCGGCGGCAAATCCGCGTGCGCGGCAATATCAGCCGCGAGGAGGGGCCAAAGGCGGATGAATATTATGCCTCTCGCTCGCTCAAAAGCCGCCTTGGCGCCTGGGCCTCAAAACAGTCCCGGCCGCTGGACAGCCGTGCCAGCCTGATGGCTGAGGTGGCGAAGGTGACAGCCACCAAGGGGCCGAATCCCCCAAGACCGCCGTTTTGGGGTGGATATCGAATTTCACCTGTCGAAATTGAGTTTTGGGCGGATGGGGCCTTTCGTTTACACGACCGTTTTACTTGGATTTATGATGCCGAACAGGACAAATGGTCTGTTTCGCGACTTAATCCTTAAGGTTTATCAAGGAAAATAGCACTTTCCTAACAAATGGGAGGGTTTTTGCTTGAAATTAGGCAGTGAAATCGCGCATCACGTCACTACCAAAATGAAAAATACGCAGTGGATGAGATAAGTGGCAGAAGATCTGAGCAGCCTGCAGCAAATCCAAGGCCTCGTTAAATGGTTTGATCCCACCAAGGGATTTGGTTTTGTTGTGTCCGATCTGGGCGGCCCTGATATTTTGTTGCACGTAAATGTACTTCGTAATTTCGGACAGAGTTCCGTTGCAGATGGTACCCGTGTCGAAATAGTGACCCATCGCACCGATCGGGGGGTGCAGGCGGTCGAAGTCCTGGCAATCCATCCGCCGGAGCGCGAGGAGTCTCCGGTTCTGAGCGATTTTGCCGATTTTGACCTCAGTGATTTGACCTCCAAACCGCTGGTACCTGCGCGGGTGAAGTGGTTCAACAAAGGCAAGGGATTTGGTTTTGCCAATATCTTTGGCCGCAGCGAAGATGTCTTTCTGCATGTAGAGGTGCTGCGCCAATCTGGCCTGGCGGATCTGCAGCCTGGCGAAGCCCTGGCCGTGCGGGTGATTGACGGCAAACGCGGTCAAATGGCTGCCGAAGTTCAAGCCTGGGAAGCCGCCCTGCTTGATAGCAATCAGGACAGCTGATCTCATGGCGCGGTTGAGAGCCTCTCTCGCCGCACCGGCCTTGGCCCTTATCTGTGGCCTGGGCCTTTCTGCCCCAGTTCTCGCAGCGGACTGTCGTCCCGATCGGGTGGAGCTGCGTGGCAGCTGGGGGCAAACATCCTTTTCCGTTGAAATTGCTGATGACGAAGCCGAACGCGCCCAGGGGCTGATGTTCCGCGAAAGCATGGCGCGGGGCGCGGGTATGCTTTTTGTCTATTCAAAGCCGCAGCGCGTGGCCTTTTGGATGAAGAATACCCTCATTCCACTTGATATCATTTTTCTCGATCAGACCGGTCGGGTCATTCGGGTGCAGGCGGATGCGGTTCCCGGTGATCTGACGCCGCTGCCGGGCGGCAGTAACGTCTTTGCTGTGCTCGAAATCAATGGTGGTTTGGCCGCTAGATATGGAATTTCGATCGGCACCGAGATGCGCCACAAAGTTTTTTCAAAAACTGCACCAATTTGGCCTTGTTAGGGGTTTTCAAATCAATCCACTGGCGTTAGGAACAGCGCACGGTCCGGGGCGTGGCGCAGTCTGGTAGCGCACCTGTTTTGGGTACAGGGGGTCGTGAGTTCGAATCTCGCCGCCCCGACCATAATCACTTGAAAGCATTGTGCTTTTCGGTGGTGTTTGTAAGAGAAGACCCTATTGGGTCGGACCTAAAACGGGCAGTTCGCATTCAGATGCGACTGCCCGTTTTCTTTTCCAGCACCTCTCTTCAGACCTCATATCAATTTCTTTTGGCTCAAGGTTGCAGCTGCCCGGGTGGCGCGCATTCTGGTTGGGATCTAATAGGCTTTGCCAATCTTTCTGGTGCGACTGCATAGAATCACAGCGCGGCGCTGAAACAGTTTGGAATATCCCTGCGGCCGCTCTTAACCCTTCCTTAAGGAAGTGACGCGAAAGCGTGGCAATAGGTTTAAAAAGTGTTAATGGCCTGTCCGCCAAGTCCGTGATCGGTTGCTCAAAATCTGTGCAAGGATATCACAGGTCCACCGCGAGCCTGTTGGCCGATGCTGGACGGCGCATGCTTGCCTTTGCTGACCGTGCGCTGGTGGTATTTTTGGCAGGGCTTTGCGAAGGGAGTGCGGTGCGCTTTCAACTTCTAGGGACAAGTCGTTGCTGTTACCCGAATTTTCCCAGCTGCTGGATTGGTAACTTTTGCCCCCTGCGATGCCGTAGCCTGTGGGTGAATCACTCGCAACTGCAAGCGCCGCGTTTGGGGAATTTTCGTCAACAGTAAAGATGGTTTAAAATTGGTAAAATATCCGTTGACCCTCTTGGGGTCTATACGTCAAATTGTGGGAATTCGAGTTGGCGCTACTAGATCTAGTGAGATTTGCAGCGCCGGGACGATGGGAAAACACTAGACATATCCACAATAAATGGCCGGCGAAGGTCTTGTGTAGTTGGCCCGTAAACAGGCCTGCCAGCTGTGATGTGCTTTCCGACCGGGTAGGTCACAGCGGCTGCTGTGGCGGCAATGAAGTTATGAGACGAACATCTCAAGGGGCAGAGCATGAAGATCGAGCGCAAATTCACCAAGTCAGGGCAGGACGCCTATAAATCTCTGGATTTCATTTCTGCCACATCAGAAATTCGAAACCCGGATGGCACCATTGTGTTCCGTCAGGAGAATATCGAGGTGCCCTCCAGCTGGAGCCAGGTTGCCAGCGATGTCATTGCGCAGAAGTATTTTCGCAAAGCCGGCGTGCCCGAACGGCTGAAAAAGGTCAAAGAAGAGGGCGTTCCTGAGTTCCTGTGGCGCTCTGTTCCCGCTGGTAAGGATGTGCCCACCGGGGGCGAAACCTCCTCTAAGCAGGTGTTTGATCGTCTGGCCGGGGCCTGGACCTATTGGGGCTGGAAAGGCGGCTATTTTACCAGCGAAGAAGACGCCCGCGCCTATTTTGACGAAATGCGCCACATGCTGGCGACCCAGCGCGCCGCGCCCAATAGTCCGCAGTGGTTCAACACCGGTCTGCACTGGGCCTATGGCATTGATGGTCCGGCCCAGGGCCACCACTATGTTGATTACAAAACCGGCAAGCTGACAAAATCCACCAGCTCCTATGAGCACCCGCAGCCCCATGCCTGCTTTATCCAGTCCGTGGCGGATGACCTGGTCAACGAGGGCGGCATTATGGATCTTTGGGTGCGCGAGGCGCGCCTGTTCAAATATGGCTCTGGCACCGGCACCAATTTCAGCCACCTGCGCGGCGAAGGTGAGGCCCTGTCGGGCGGCGGCAAATCCTCTGGTCTGATGGGCTTCTTGCGTATTGGCGACCGCGCTGCGGGGGCGATCAAATCTGGTGGCACCACCCGGCGCGCGGCCAAGATGGTTATTGTGGATGCGGACCATCCCGATATCGAAGATTTCATCGAATGGAAGGTCATCGAAGAGCAGAAAGTTGCCTCGATTGTGGCCGGTTCCAAGATGCATGAGAAAATGCTGAACAGCATTTTTGCCGCCATCCGGTCCTGGGATGGCGCCTCTGTGGATGCCTATGAGCCTGCAAACAACCCGGCACTGAAAACGGCGGTCCGCGAGGCCAAGAAGGTTGCGATCCCCGAGACCTATATCAAACGTGTGCTGGACTACGCCAAGCAGGGCTATGACAGCATTGAATTCCCGATCTATGATACCGACTGGGATTCCGAGGCCTATAATTCTGTCTCTGGTCAGAACTCCAACAACTCGATCCGGGTCACCAATGCGTTTTTGCATGCGGTGAAAAAAGATGCCGATTGGCAGCTGATCAACCGCACGGATGGCAAGGTTGCCAAAACCGTCAAGGCGCGGGACCTGTGGGAAAAAGTCGGCCATGCGGCCTGGGCCTGTGCCGATCCTGGCATTCAGTTCCACGACACCGTGAACGAGTGGCATACCTGTCCGGCGGATGGGGAAATTCGCGGCTCAAACCCGTGTTCGGAATATATGTTCCTGGATGACACCGCCTGTAACCTGGCATCTTTGAACCTGTTGACCTTCTACAAGGATGGCAAGTTCCAGGCTGAGGACTACATGCATGCCTGCCGTCTGTGGACTGTGACACTGGAAATCTCGGTCACCATGGCGCAGTTCCCCTCCAAAGAGATCGCTCAGCGGTCTTATGACTTCAGAACCCTGGGCCTGGGCTATGCCAATATCGGCGGTTTGCTGATGAACATGGGCTATGGCTACGATAGCGAGGAAGGCCGGGCGCTTTGCGGTTCGCTGACCGCGCTGATGACCGGTGTTGCCTATGCCACCTCGGCTGAGATGGCGGGGGAACTGGGCGCATTTTCTGGCTATGCCCGCAATGCCGACGCCATGCTCAAGGTCATTCGCAACCACCGCACCGCGGCAATGGGCAAGATTACGGGCTATGAGGGGCTTTCGGTTCCGCCGGTGCCGCTGGATATTTCCGGCTGCCCAGATGCACGGCTTGCGGATCTGGCCATGGGGGCCTGGGACGAGGCATTGGAGCTGGGTGAAAAGCACGGCTACCGCAATGCCCAAACCACCGTCATCGCCCCCACCGGCACCATTGGCCTGGTAATGGACTGTGACACCACCGGAATTGAGCCGGATTTTGCCCTGGTGAAATTCAAGAAACTGGCTGGTGGCGGCTACTTCAAAATTATCAACCGGTCGGTGCCCTCCGCTCTCGAAGGGCTCGGATATAGCTCCTCGCAGATTGAAGAGATCGTCTCTTACGCGGTGGGTCATGCGTCCCTCGGCAATGCGCCGGGTATCAACCACACCTCGCTGGCTGGCCACGGCTTTGGCCCCAATGAATTGTCCAAGATCGACAGTGCCTTGGAAGCAGCTTTTGACATTCGCTTTGTGTTCAACCAGTGGACCCTGGGCGAGGATTTCTGCACCGGCGTACTGGGCATTCCGGCGAAAAAGCTGAATGATCCCACCTTTGATTTGCTACGCCACCTCGGCTTTAGCAAGGCCGACATCGACGCCGCCAATGACCATGTCTGTGGCACCATGACGCTGGAAGGGGCGCCACATCTGAAAGAAGAGCATTATCAGATCTTTGACTGCGCCAACCCTTGTGGCAAAAAAGGTAAGCGTTTTCTTGGCGTTGAAAGCCATATCCGCATGATGGCTGCAGCCCAAAGCTTTATCTCCGGTGCGATTTCAAAAACCATCAACATGCCCAATGATGCCGCCATCGAAGAGTGCCAGAAAGCCTATGAGCTGAGCTGGTCCCTGGGCGTCAAGGCCAATGCGTTGTACCGTGATGGCTCCAAGCTGAGCCAGCCGCTGGCAGCGGCGCTGGTTGAGGATGACGATGAGGCAGCAGAGCTGCTGGAAACCGGCAACAATCAGGAAAAAGCCGTTGTTCTGGCAGAGAAAATTGTCGAGAAGATCGTCATCAAGGAAGTGATCAAATCCCACCGCACCAAGATGCCGCACCGGCGCAAGGGTTATACGCAAAAAGCGGTTGTTGGCGGTCACAAAGTCTACCTGCGGACCGGCGAATATGAGAGCGGCACCCTGGGTGAGATCTTCATCGACATGCACAAAGAGGGTGCAGGGTTCCGGGCGATGATGAACAACTTTGCCATCGCGGTCTCGGTTGGTCTGCAATACGGCGTGCCCCTGGAAGAGTTCGTCGATGCCTTTACCTTCACCAAGTTCGAACCCGCTGGCATGGTCCAGGGCAATGACTCGATCAAAAATGCCACCTCGATCCTTGACTATGTGTTCCGCGAACTGGCGGTGAGCTATCTGGATCGGACGGATTTGGCGCATGTCAAACCCCAGGGCCCAGCCTTTGACGATATTGGTCGCGGCGAGGAAGAAGGCGTATCCAACCTGTCGGAAATCAGCGAAAGCGCCGCAACCCGGTCGCTCGAAGTGCTGAAACAGATCTCTTCCACTGGGTATCTGCGCAAGCGTCTGCCACAGGATCTTGTGGTGCTTCAGGGCGGGCAAACCGGTGAAACGGGTCTGATGAACGCAGGTGTCTCGGCGGCGGATCCGGTTTCCGATCTGCAATCCCTGGTGCCAGAAACCACCGCAGCCCCAGTCACGGGCATGGATGCGCGCACCAAGGCCAAGATGCAGGGCTATGAGGGCGAGGCCTGCGGCGAATGCGGCAACTACACGCTGGTGCGTAATGGTACCTGTATGAAGTGCAACACCTGCGGCTCCACCTCTGGCTGTTCCTAAGCCCTTGGGGGAGACGTTGTTTATAGGGTCAGGCTGTTTAGATGTAACTCTTTGTAGCAAGGTCTTGACTTAACATTATAAAACCCGCGCCAGATGTGGCGCGGGTTTTGTTATTTCGCGGTTTCCTGTGTCGAGCAGCCCGTCAGAGCAACAGGATATATTTACGACGCATAGGCATGGACGGTCAGATCCTGTCTGGGGCCGGTGCTGGTTTCGACCTCCACCTTGTAGGTTTCGGATATCGCCGGTGAGCGCAGAACGGTTTCTGCACTGCCCTGGGCAAGAATGCGCCCCTGGCCCAATAGGATAAGGTGATCGGCAAATCGCGCTGCGAGGTTCAGATCATGCAAGGCAACAACGCCAATACTGTCGCGCGCCATCATGGTGGCGCGAATACGGGTCAGCACCTCTAGCTGATGACGCAGATCCAGCGCCGAGGTGGGCTCATCAAACAGGTAGACATCAGAGTGGCGGATCAGTGCCTGGGCCACCGAAACCATCTGGGATTGGCCGCCGGACAGATCGCTCACATAGGCTTGTGACAAATGCCCGATCCCGGCCTCTTCCAGGGCCTGGGCCACGGCCGCCATATCTGCCCCGGAGACCCGCCAGCCGCGCAATTGCTTATGCGCCATCATCACCACATCAAAAACGGTCAGGGCTGCGTTTGCGGCAAAGTACTGCGGCATAAAGCAGATGCGTTTGAGCCGGTCCCGAGCCCCCAGAGAGGCCAGATCCGTGTCATTCAGGATGACGTGACCCGCTGCAGGCTTGGCCAGACCTGAGATCAGGCGAAACAAGGTGGATTTCCCCGCCGCATTTGGCCCGATCAAAGCCGTCAGCTTGCCCGAGGGCAATGGATCAAACTCCAGCCCCTTCAGAACGGGCCGCGCCCCATAGGAAAAGGACAGGTTTTCAGCGCTTAGTTTGGTCATTGCCAATGCCTCTTACGTTGTCCAAGGATCAACAGGATGAAAAACGGGATGCCGATCAGCGATGTGATCATGCCAATTGGATAGACAATGCCCGGTGTGATTGCCTTGGAGGCGATTGAGGTGCCGGACATGATCAGCGCACCGCAAAGCGCCGAAAGCGGCAGAAAGCCCCGTTGATCTTCGCCGACGATCATGCGGGCAATATGGGGACCTACAAGCCCGACAAAGGCCACAGCTCCGACAAAGGACACCGCAACCGCAGAGAGCAGCGACACCCCAGCCAGGACCGACATGCGCAACAGCGAAACATTGACCCCAAGCGCTGCGGCTTTTTCCTCGCCCATGCGCAGGGCCGTCAAGGCCCAGGACCGGGACATGAAATAGGGCAGCACAATCAGCAAAACGGCGATGCAAACGCCAACTTTGGCCCAGGAGGCACGGGCGAGTGAGCCGAGTTGCCAGAAAATCAGCTGCGCCAATTGCAGTTCGGATGCGCCGTATTGAAGAAAGGCCAGCAAGGCGTTGAATGTAAACAGCATTGCGATCCCGACAAGGATCATCGCCTCAGGTGTGACGCCGCGCAGTCGGGTGAAAAGAAACAAACAGCCAGAGGTGAGCATCGCCAGAACAAAGGCATTGGCGGTGACAAACAGCCCGCCAACACCCGGCACAACCGACCAGCCCAGCACGATGGCCAGCGCGGCGCCAAAGCTGGCGGCTGATGACAGACCGAGGGTAAAGGGATCTGCAAGCGGGTTGTTCAAAATGGTCTGCATTTCCGCACCGGCAACGCCCAGCATGGCGCCAACCGTCACCGCCATCAGGGCCACGGGCAACCGCAGCTGCCAGATGATTACCTGTTCCTTTGGCGATGCCAGCGATGGATCCAGGATCACCGCAAACGTGCGTCCAAAGCTCAGGTTTGCAGGCCCGGTGATGATGTCCAGAACAACAAGGCACATCATTACGATTACCGCGCCTGCAACCAGCCCAACGCCGCGCAGACTGCGCCGTTTGTAAGCCATCACCAGAGCAGCTGCGTTCAAACCAGCAGAGGTCGTTTGATCTGTCATTTTAGGATTTCCAAGTGTCAGGTTCGCAGAGCACAGCCGCAGTGCGAACCTGGTGAGTGTTATTTGAGCGATGCCCAGAACTGGCCGGAGGCTTCAAACGGCAGAAACTGATCGTGCAGTTCTTCAAAGGAGGCCTGCGGATCCAGATCCGCAAACTCCTCTGGGTGGAGCCATTTGGCAATCTGTTGCACCGCAACGAAGTGATAGGGTGAATTGTAAAACTGGTGGTAGATCGCGTGCATATTGCTCTCTTTCACCGCCCGCATCTGGGCAAACCCGGTGCGCTCTGCCAGCGCCTGTAGCTTGGCCTGATTTTCCACCGGGTCGCCGTCATAGCCCAGCAAAATCGAGGTGACCTCTGGGCGCGTCTCTTTCCAGTTGGCACCGGTGGCGATGAT
Source organism: uncultured Pseudophaeobacter sp. (assembly GCA_905479575.1). Lineage (GTDB taxonomy): Bacteria > Pseudomonadota > Alphaproteobacteria > Rhodobacterales > Rhodobacteraceae > Pseudophaeobacter. The sequence goes on along the minus strand of CAJQNB010000022.1, from coordinate 36,419 downwards.
GTGATCAGGATCCGCCTCAATCAGCCCTTCCAGACTGATATCGACAGAATAGGCATTGGCCAGGGTCGAGCCATAGTTGACCCCGCCGGCCAGTTCGACAAAGCGGCCAAAGTTGTAGGGACCAAAGGACCAACAGCAAAAATCAGCTTGCCAGCCGGCGGCGTTTTCTATCGCCACCAGCGGGCGCGCGTCCGCCGGGATCTGATCAACAACGTTTGTGACCTTGCGCATCTGGCCGATATAGAAATCAATAAACTCCGCAGCCCGCTTTTCCTCGCCCAGGATACGGCCCATCATCAACAGCGATGGCACGGTGTTTTCGGTTGCGTTGCGGCGGAAATCAACAAAGGCCACGTTGACGCCTGCGGTTTCCATTTTTTCGATCAGGCCGGTTTCTTTGGCTTTGAACAGGTTGCCCACGTCGAGCAACAAGAGATCTGTCTCTGCCTCCAATACGGCTTCGATGCTGAAATCGCCAGCATAGGGGTTGCCAAAGTTGATCAGGCGGGCGGTGTCGTCTGGGAAGGCATTTTCGTATTTGCGGAAAGCATCTGGATCGTAGTTGATCAGATCGTCTTTCCAGCCAATGATTTTTTCAAACGGATTGCCGGTGGTGATCGGTGCAATCGAATAGATCATGCGGCCTTCGCCCAGAACAATCTTGTCAGGCAGTTCCGTGAACGTGACCTGTCGGCCGGCAATATCTGTAACAGTGAGGGCGTCCGCTTGAGCTTCACTGGCTTGTGCAATCAAGAGTGCACTGGCTGTAACAGCACCAAGGAAACCGCCCATTGATGTCGCATAGGACATAAGCGTCTCCAGTGTGTTGATCGTGTGAGTCGGGGTTGTAATGAACTTTTTGGATATACCCAAGTGATTTTGTAAGAAAATGCAAGGGCAGGAGTTGAACTCAAGAGTGTCCTGTAGGGCTTTGAAATAATGCAAAATAAATTTAGCATCATTGCTCTTGGTCTGGTGGGAACCCTCTGTGATCAAAATCCCCTGTGCCTGAACAGCTTTGATTTTGATCCTCTGTGACTTCGCGTCATGCTGTTGGAGCAGGTATTGCCAGGTCTGGTTAGTCCATATACGAACTAAATATAAGTTTGTTTTGGAGTCCTGTTGTGTCGGTAAAACTGCGTGTCTTTCATCAATTGCAGGTGGCTCATAATGCGTTGTTTCGCGCGGCTGACCAGCGTACGCGCCAGAGCGTGGGGCTGACCACAAGCCAAATTGCAGTGTTATTTGTCTTGTCCCAGTCAGATGCGCAGCCCATTTCTGAAATTGCCAAACGGCTCTCGATGGGGAAATCCAGTCTGACGGGGCTGGTGGATCGCATGGTTGATCGTGGCCTTGTTGCCCGCATTGCCTCTACCAGTGATCGCCGGGTTATCAATGTGCATCTTGCCCAAAACGGTGCCAAAATGCTGGCCCATGTCAAGGAAGAGACCTCCCATTTCAACGCGGCTTTGCTTGCACCTTTTAATGATAAAGAACAGCTGGTTATCCAGAGGTTCTTAACGCATCTCGTCGATCACGCGGATGAGATTATCAACCCTGTTTCACCCCCTGGCGGAGATGACCATGACGCAATCGACACAGCGTGAACCAACACGTTTTACCACCAGTGACGGTGTCACGCTGCAAGGCGATTTGACCAGCTGCGACAGCCCTAAACTGGCGGTTCTGATCTCCGCAGGCACCGGGTTTCCGCGCCAGTTTTATCATGCGATTGCGCAGTTTATGGCCGAACGTGGCGCCATTGTGCTGACCTATGATTATCGCGGCATTGCAGGGTCGTGCCAGGGGGATCTGGCCCAATCTGAGATCGAGTATCCTGATTGGGGCCGATACGATATGGTTGCCGCCGTGGAGCACCTGTCCCAGGCGGCGCCGGGTCTGCGCATCACCCATCTGGCCCATAGCGTTGGCGGCCATTTCATTGGCGTTATGTCCAATCACCAAGCCATTGATCGCCATGCATTTGTTTCTGTTGGAACTGGGTATTTTGGCGGCCACCAAATCAAGAACTGGCCGCTTGAGTTTTATTTCTGGTGGATTTTGGGCAGCTATTCCTTGCTGCGCTGGGGCTATATCAAACCTGTGGGCGGCTGGCAGGGCGAGGCCTTGCCACCGCGCGTGTTCAGAACCTGGCGCAAATGGAGCCAACGTCGCAGCTATTTTCGCACCGATTATGAGGGGCTGCTAAAGCCACAGCACTACGGCGATGTGACGGCCCCCATCCGATCCTGGGTCTTTTCCGATGATCCAATTGCGACCCCGCGGGCGGCGCGCGATCTGCTGGCGTACTATCCCAACGCAGCGAAATCATTGCAAATTCGAACCCCCGCTGACATTGGTGTTAAGCGAATTGGTCACGAGGGTGCCTTTCGACCAGGCCGCGAAGCGCTTTGGTTGGAATGCTGGAATTGGCTTTCACAAGATCAGGTAACCGATTGAATTGGCAGAATTGCCTCTACGACTTCACATGTTAGGACTGCTGTTATGACCGACACAATTACACTAGAGACCGATGGCCGGGTTACCCTTCTGACCATCAATCGGCCGCAAAAACGCAATGCGATCACCCAACAGATGTATGGGGTCATGGCGGATGCGCTCAAAGCCTATGAGGCCTCTGACACACAGCGCGCCTTTGTCATTACCGGAGCGGAGGATTATTTCACCGCTGGCAATGACCTGCAGGATTTTTCCACGGCGGATCACACAGAGGATTTGCCACCTGTCGCCCGGTTTCTCGAAGCGATCTCTACTTGCACAAAGCCGGTGATTGCCGCCGTGAATGGCCCCGCAATTGGCATCGGGCTAACGATGCTGCTGCATTGTGATCTGGTCTATGCCGCTGCCAGCGCAACCTTCACCGCGCCCTTTGTCAAACTAGGTCTGGTGCCAGAAGCTGCCTCGTCAATGTTGTTGTCGGCCTCGGTAGGGATGGCAGTGGCCAATGACATCCTGCTGGCCGGGCGAAGCCTGTCCGCCGAAGAGGCGCATAGCTACGGCCTGGTTTCCCGGGTATTTGATGACGGCGAGCTGCAGGGGCAGGTGGCAGAGATTGCCAAACACGTCGCCGCATCGGCGCCTGAGGCGATTAAACTGTCAAAATCCCTGATCCGTCATCAGCGCGATCAGGTTGCAGTGCACATGCAGCGCGAGTCCGACCTGTTTGTGGCGCAGTTGAAATCTCCGGAGTTCGCCGAGGTTGTCTCTGCCATGATGCAAAAACGAACGCCGTCTTTTTCCTGACGCCGCTTTGGTGCTCGCTCTGCCACCTTCTGGTCACCCAGGCTGTTGGCAGGCTGGCATGGGCCGTCAGTCTGTACTGGCACAGATTGCGCCCCCAGATGGGGCGTCATTCTGCTTTCTGGGCGTCATGTCCCAGAAAAATAGTCTAACATCAGTTCTCCCAACAAACGGGCCAGGACCGCCTCGGCCCGTTTTTCTCCGACAATACTTGTGACAACCCTGCGATAAGCGCTCATGGCCACCTGCATGGCCTCATCCTGGGCAATCTCGTTTTGGGTCTTGCCCCGCAGGTAGTCAAAAATCAGCGCCATTTCGCGGGCAAAATCCTGGCGCAGGGCCTCTGTCAGGCGGTGAAGGTTTTGCTGCTCTGTCGCCGCTGGGTCGACAACATCGGCGTCAAATGCGCCCATAACCTGTTTGGTGCAGGCTAAAAACAGATCTTCCTTGCTTGGAAAGTAGTGATACAGCGCGCTTTTTGACAGGCCCAGATGCTGCGCCACCGCGCGCATACTGGTGCCGGCATAGCCATGATCCGAAAAATACCCCGCAGCGCGTTGCGCCAGGTGCTGACTGTGAGCCTGGTGGTCGACAATTTTTGGCATCTGTTTTCGTCCGATTGGTCCAAATACTGTTGACATGAAGCAAGGGCGAGGTCTAGAGCAGTTTTATAGACCGAGTGGACGAAAAAGGGTTTTTCCCTGAACCGGCAGCAAGAAAGGAAACGCCAATGGCGACCAGATACGGCGGTGTTGATCGCGCCCATGCCCGGTCATTTGGGCCAAAACTGACCTTTGCAGTTTTGCACCTTTGTCTAGTGGTGATTTGCCTGTGGCTGGCCTTTGGCGGTTTTGAGTGGGCTGATCCAACCCGGGCCAAAGTCCTGGCGCTATGCGCTGTGCTGTATTGGGGGCGGCACGGAGTGACGCTTTTTGTGATCCTGCAGCGCCGGGTTGAACTCTCCGAAGGGCTGGGACTGACCGTGTTTATTGGCCTCGTTGAAGTTGGGTTTTTGCTGCTGGGGGCAGGGGCTTTGTCCGGTATTGCTACACCTTTTGGTCTTTGGGATTGGCTGGGGGGGGCTTTGCTGGTGATCGGATCCTCCCTGAACACCGGCTCTGAACTGCAACGACGTGCCTGGAAAAAACTGCCCGGCTCACAGGGGCGCTGCTACACGGGGGGGCTGTTCTCTTATTCCATGCATATCAACTATTTCGGCGACAGCCTGATGTTCACGGGATGGGCCATTCTGGCAGCCTCTGTCTGGGCGTTCTCCATTCCCTTGCTGATGACCGCGCTGTTTGTCTTTTACCACATCCCGGCGCTGGATCGGTATCTTGCCGACCGATATGGCGCCCAGTTCCATGTCTATTCCCGCAAAACTGCCAAGTTCGTGCCGTTCCTCTATTGACGCCAAACTGTCCCAACTCTGGGTGCCAAACTTCGGCCACATAGGGCAAAATTGATCCTGTTGCCTGGGCATCGGGCGCCGTCGATTATCTTTTACAACCTCAATTGGCCTATTTTGGTCTCGCGACACTGAATGAAGGGCGGATCTCGGAAGCTTTTGTTTCCCCAGCGGCAGGAGCGGTCTGGTGCAAATGGGAGTGACAGCGATCCCGAGCCCGTTCGACCCCAAATAGGGGCCGTATTTCACTTGAAACCATGAGGCCAAACCACATGCTCCAGACTGATCCTTTTGCTGATATGAGCCGCAGCTTGACCAGCCCCGCCACCGTGCATTTTTCCATCGCGCCGGCCGATGGCGTTGATCTGCCAGTGCGCCCGCGTGTGCTGCGAGTTGTGAGCTCGGGCGATCTTGCTATGCGCGATTGCGAGGGCCAGGTGATCACCTATGCTGTCTATGCCGGTGAAACCCTGCAGTTTTCGGCCGTCGGCGTCGAGTCCACCGGGACCACGGCCACTGTTGTGGGTTGGCTCTGATGTTGGGGCTGGGGTTGGGGATCGGCGTGGCGCAAACCGCGCCACTGAGGCGCTACAGTATCGGCGGCAAGGCCCCGGCTGTGGTCGCGGACTATTCTTCTGGGATCTATGGTCTCAACGGTACGCCTGGGGTCTTCAACGGGCTGTTCAGCTTTTCCCGGCTATCCGCCGCCTGGAAACTTAACGCCCTGGGTCACTGGGTCAAGGCGCTGGCAGGCGAGCCGCGCACCGGGCATCACATCTGGAAAGATGGCAAGCTGGTGCCTGCTGGCCAGCTGGTGGAGAGTGCGACCCGAACGCAGGAATTCAGCTACAGCAAGCTTGACGATGCGAGCCTCGGCAGTACGTTCCAAACACTTGGTTCAGATGTGACCATTCAAGGCGGCTCAACTGACATCGTTACTGAAGTCGTGGCGACCGGGACAGAAAATGGCATCCCCTACATTGATTGGAGTATTAGCGGAACCAACAACGCAGGGACCACTCAGTTTTATAACATCACTGACAACCGACCGGTTGTGACTAGTCCAGGCGACACTTACACGATCAGCGCTTATCTTAAGCTTATTTCTGGTTCGCTCGGAGCTTCCACTGGCACGGTTCAACTTTACGGCCATTACCGAGACGCTGGGAACGCTCTTATCGGCCAGGCCAATAGAGATGTCACGTCTGACATTACTGGGGATTTACAGCGCCTGAGTGGTGGTGGGCAGGCAGCACCTGCGGGAACTACTAACATTGCTGCTAAGGGCTTGTTTGTCCGTGTGCCTGATGGAAACAGCATAAATATTGTTCTTCGTATTGGCCTGCCACAGGTCGAAAGCGGAGGTGTCTCAACATCTCCAATAGTTTCAACTGGATCACCGGTCTCTGTCGCCGCTGAAAGCTTACAGATCGACACGCCAGCTTTATCTTCTGCCTTTGATGGCGCCATGCCCGAGGAGCTGACCCTGCTCATTAATGGCACTGTGACCTATGCTGATGAGGACAGCTTCAACACTGTAAAGCTAATTGAATGGCGCGTTTCCAGCGATGATTATCTTGAAATCTCTTTGGACACTTCTGGTGCAGAAACTGGAGAGGTGAATTTCAAAAGTAATTTGGGTGGGGTTTTTACGGGTGCGCAGTCTGCCCCTGATGCTTATTCCCCTGGAACCGAGGTTCACTTTTCCATTGCTTTGATCGTGACCGCCACGGCTATCGAGGGCTTTTGCAACGGGGTGTCAACCGGACAGATAGCCCATGGTGGCATGGCTGACCTGTTGTCTGCGCCAACGAAGCTCTTCCCAGTGGGCAACGCCACACTCAAAGACATCCGCCTCTGGTCCGAGGCTCTCCCAGCTGCCGACCTGTTGCAGGCCATCTGAGGATGGCGTCCGGTTGCAAAGTTTCCTGAGCGCTGCAAATGATCAACGATCCAGCGCAGAGCTGACAGGCAGGCCGATGTTCCGCGCCCAAGGCTCCAGATCATAGGCTGGGGGAACGCTCGCAAGGCGATTTTTGGTCTGATTGGCTGGATTCCGCAGGAGACGGTAGGCCTGTCAATTCGCAAAAAAGGGAAAAGAATGCCTAATTTCGGCTGCGTTTTTGCCACTGTGGCCGCGCACTTTGGGGGCATAGAATTCAAACCGGCACTTAATTCAGGCACATGCGATCGGCACAGCACTCGAACTGGCGTCGGCGGCGTCCATTCGAAAGTAGTCAACAGTCATGCCCACAGTCGACATTATCCGGCTAGATGAAGACCCGCATGAAAGCGCCCATGGCGTGCGCACCGACACATCTTCTCGCGGGGTGGATCTGGATGGCGCCCAAATCACCGCAACCTTCGCGGATGGCACAACCGAAGTCCTGACCTGGAAGGCATTGGATCCCTACACCGCTGGTGGTGCGTCAGGGACCGATATCGATATGTACTTTGGCTATGACTGGCATGATCTGACGACAACCAAACTATTGACCTCGTTGCAGATTGACCTGGCTCCGGCAAGTTCGGTGTTTGATACAAAATTTGCCACGGACGAAGACCCTCTGGGGGGATCGACGCCCACATCCAAAAATGGCTATCCGTTCAAGCTCTCCCCGGAATACGAAGACCTGACGGGCACCATTTCCGCCACCTATACCGGTATTGTCAACATTACCGGAAGCGAGGCCGTAGGCGATCTTTATACCACCATGATCATCGACTTTTCTGGCCTCCCAGAGGGTGGATTGCTTGGCGATCTGGTGTGGAATTCCGATATCGACACATTGACCGGCCCTTTTGAAGACGGTCTGACTGCCACCAGTGACGTGTTTGAAATTTCCGGTGACGGCTCCGAGGTCCTAAATGTTCTGGACAATGACCTTCACAGCGACGGCAGCAGTCTGACGATCACCCATATCGAGGGGCAGGCGGTCTCAGCTGGGGACACCGTCACCCTGGGCAGCGGCGAGGTGGTGACCCTGAATGCTGACGGGACGCTTTCGATCAGCAATGACAGCACCGTCGATGAGACCAGCAGCTTTTCTTATACGGTGGCGGATGATGAGGGCCACACCGACACTGGATCAGTTCAGGTCAAAACTGTCGTCAGCACCGCGCCCTGTTTTGTGGCAGGCACGCTGATCAAAACCGAATTTGGCTTGGAGGCTGTTGAAGCGCTTGAGGTCGGAGACCGAATTGTGACCCGAGATCATGGGCTACAGCCGCTGCGCTGGATTGGGCGCAGTACCCGCTGTGCTTCAGGGCGAAATGCACCGGTGGTTTTTGCAGAAAACGCGCTTGGCCGTCACGACTGCATCGCGGTCTCGCCAAATCACCGGGTGTTGATCTCTTCAGATCTGGCAGAGCTGCTCTTTGGACAGTTCGAAGTCCTGGTCAAAGCCAAACATCTTGTAAACGACACAACGATCCGCGTGGTGGCGGATGGTCAGTTGGTGACCTATGTGCACCTGCTGTTTGATCAGCATGAAATCCTGTGCGGCAATGGCCTGGAAAGTGAAAGCTATCATCCAGGCGCTGAAACCCTGGGCTCCTTTGATGCCGAAACACAGGCTGAAGTACTCGCTCTTATGGCGGATTTTGGACACTACGGCCCGACGGCGCGAACGACGTTGAAATCACATGAAAGTCAGCTGCTACGCGCTTCTTAGGGGCCATCTTGGAGCGCGGGCGCGGATGCACAGGCGTAGCGATTTTCCATTTTTCTTTTTGTCAGAACCATCATCCTTACTTAAGTTGATGGTCTCCGACAAACTCGGGGCGTTTCACATAACCCACTTAAGTGGGGCACTTTTGCATGCCGTGGCGGAGGGTGTTATAGAACAGAGCGGCAATCTTGCGCGCTGTTTCTTTGACCGCTTTGGACTTGCCCGCCCTTGCTGCCAGTCGGCGGTAGAAAGCCCCAAGAGCGGTATCGCTACGCCCGATAGTGACCGGAGCCAAACGCAGCAGGGCCGCCGCACGGCTGGAAGATCGTCTCGTACGCGATGACAGCACCTTACCGCCAGATATCTTGTTCCCTGTTGCCAGGCAGAGCCACGACGTGCAGTGCTTAGCACTCGGCCAAGCGCGCAGATCAGTACCGCATTCGCCAACCAATTTTAGGGACAGAGACAGCCCCATCCCATGGAGCGCAGACTTGATCGTCTCGACATGGGCCTTGCATCGCACGTCACGGAAGGCCGCCAACACATTCAGATCCCGCTCGCCCGCAATAACCGCTCTGATGGTTTTCATCCCCGTCATACCCGTAATGTCAGACACAACATGATGCAGCTGGAGGTTCTACGTGTAGAGTGATTTGGTGCTGATACCAAACCGTTCGGCCACCTCCTTGACCGAAAATCCGCGCTCGATGATCTGCGCCACCGCGTCGATCTTGAACTCAACTGAGTAGCAAATTTGCCCTGACATTTGTATCCTCCTTTGCTTCCAAAATTACCAAGAAAAGCGTCAACAAATCTAGGGGCACAACAGGGCCGCGAGGTGCGTGGGCGGGTCCATACGGTTCTTCATGACGGCTGGTCAGGTCAGCGACTACACTGGAGCGATGGCATTATTGAGCAGTCTTCCGACCTAGGATTGGCTCCTGGGGGGCGGGGGTATGATGCGGATTGGTTCCGCGAAGGCCCCATAGACAAGAAGATAACGCCCTGCAACCCCGGTCGAAAGTCACGCTACAAGCCCGTCAAATACGGCAAGCGCCGCTACAGAAGGCGCAACCGGATCGAAATCATGTTTGGACGTTCAAAGGACTGGCGACGCGTCGCCACGCGCTATGACCGAAGCCCCATGGTCTTCCTGTCTGCCATCGCGCATGCCGCAACTGTGACCTTTTACTAATGATTCCAAAGCCTCAGCTTGAAAAACGGCGCAAACACGGTCAGAACTATTTCTATATTACACTAGTTGGGAAGTTCCAAATGAGGTTTTTGTTTTTCGTTCCAGATGTCGCCGTTGTACGCGGAGGAATATCCGTAATACTAGATACGATCAATGTCCTAAACGAAAACAACATTGAAGCAGTTGCGCTATATAGCCGACCCGATTTCGAGTATCAGAGCTATATAAAGACAGCTCCCCGGATATGGTCTCCGGTTGTACGTGAACCCGACTTTAGAACTAAAAAGAAAACTTTGCTCGACTACGCGTTGGGACGTAAAGTTAGGCCAGAAGGAAATGCCAAGCCATGCCCAAAATGGGATGCCAGACCGGGTGACGTACTGATCGTTCCTGAATACGTTTCAGCTTGGATGCCTGACCGTGTTCCCCAGTACGTTAGAAAAGTACTATTCAACCAAAACCCATTCGCTCTCCTTAATTCCTCAACCAAAGACGGTTTCGATAAACGAAATTTCCACACCTCTCTCTCCATTTCGGATGCATGTTCAGCTGCAAATAGAATGGTCATGGGGGATGAAGGACACTTCTTCCCTCTTTGTATTTCAAAGGAAATTTTTGGATATGTAGAGGATAAGTCCTTTCAGGTGGCTTACATGCCCAGAAAACGAGAAAACGATTCCTTGGCTCTGATAAAATGTTTGAGGGCTAGCCCAGAAATGAAGGATATCTCATTTGTTCCCATCGATGGGTTGTCCAATACAGATGCAGCCAAAAAAATAGGGGAATCCCTGTTTTTCTTGTCCTTTTCAGAGCGCGAAGGGTTTGGACTTCCTGCCGCTGAAGCAATGGCCACTGGCTCTATCGTTATCGGGTACTCGGGTGTAGGTGGAGACGAGTATTTCAACGAAGACAATGGCTACAAGGTGCCCGAAGACAACCTAATGCGCTTCTACGAAGGCGCAATTCGAATTATCGGGGGATACCAAGAAAATCGCAAGAGTTTTGACGCCATGAGGAGAAAGGCTTCCCAAAATATATTAGAAAAATATTCGGAAGAGGAATTCAAGAGAGGTGTGCTGCAATCCTTTTCGGCAATTTGCGACAACAGAGTCACCACATCGTGACGACGCCTGCTGCGCTCTAATCTACCAGCATCAGCACCAAATTATTTAAAATCTAAAAGCAACAGCAACTCATCCCTTTGCACATAAATCGCCATAGCGCATACGCATGTAGCGACAAGGCCGAAAACAAGATCATGGCTCCAATCCCAGACCCCATGCTTGCGTGCCAGCCGGACAACAAAAATATGTGAAAAGAGCTGCGACAGCCACACGCCAGCTAGCGCGCCAACAAGACCAAATGAGAAAAACCCAATTGAAAAGAGAGTTAGCTGAAGGATTGTTTTCATTAACTGTAGAAAGAACATTCCTTTAGAGTCGCCCGCAGCAAGTGCGGCGTAATCGTATGTCATACCTGTAAGGTAAGGGGTATTCATGCATGCGATTGCAACGAGAACACCTCCGGCAGCAGAGTATTGATCTGAATACAATATATCCACGACCCAGATGCCAGACCAGGCCAACACGCATTGGAGAGACAAAGTTACAAAAGTGAGGGCAAAACGGGTCTTTCTAAGCCGCGTGTAATTTTCATGAGAAAAAAGTGGATTCCACTCGCGATGAATAGGAATCAAGATGCGCGACATCAAACTTGCAGCCATGGCCTGTGGCACGGAAGCTAGAAAAAATCCAATATTATAAATTCCGAGCTGAGACAAATCGATGTACTTCCCAAGTATGGCTTTATCCGACTGCACCAGCAAAAAACCACATACCGTACTGAGAAAAATCCATCGACCAAAAGTAACAATCTCAGTGGCAGTGCTTGATTCCCATCTAATTCTGTTCTTGTGGCCCGGCAGGAAAGCCACCATGAAGAACAGCCTCACACCTGCACCAATAACCGTACCAATGACCAGTGCCCAAACAGATTGCAGTATTAATGCCAACGCCACATTGGCAACGAACGCAAGGAATTGCGCTGTTATATCTAAGGATGTCACCACGCCAATTTTCAGATGCCTGTTTGCAGTCTCAACTCGAGTTGGAGTGAAACCAGCGACAAGTAAGGATATTCCAGCGACAGGTAACATCAAAGAAAGATGTTCTGAATCGTAAAACCTTGCTCCCAATGGGGCAATTACAAAAGATGCTCCCCAAAGCAATAGGCCGCGCAAAATTTGAATTGTCCAAGCGGTATCCAGAAATACCGGGTCATCGCCGCGAGAACTCTGCTGAATAGAGGGAGACAATCCCACATCTGAGATCATCATGAGGCCGACCAGGAACACGGTCACCAGCGCCATAAGACCAAAATCTTCTGGGAACAGGATCCTCGTCAATACGAGATTGGATGCGAAGCGGATAACTTGACCACCGCCATACCCTATTATCGACCAAGCCGAGCTGCGCAAAAAACGTGCCGACAGAGTTTGAGACTTTATTATTTCTTTAAACGGCATTGAATTAGGTTTCGAGTTACTTCCATTACCCTGGGGGTCTTTTTGACGTGATTTGACGGTGCGACATCACAAGTTTGGCTACAATCGTGCTCTTGAGAGTACCCTTACCAGTGACTTCACTGCGCGGATCTGAGCTGACAAGGCTGGAGGCCAAAATTAATAGATTCTCCTGCATAAATGCGCCGAGCATACGGCCTTGTTGCACAAATCAGTACCTGAGACATCTCCCATTTCTCTGAAGGGACTTGTTCTGCGGCCTCAGTACTAGGCAATAGCCAAGGTACCGCACGACTGTCCTGCTTGCTGCTTCCCCCACCGCTTCCCACGATCTGCCGGTACATGCACGATCAGGGGCACGTTTTCACCCTGCGCCAGATACAACTGCACTCTCACTTCCAACTGTTCTCGAAATGCGGTCGGGCAGACTTGTACCTGTGCGAACCGTGATCGACCCTACTTGGTTTTCAAATTCATTCAAGGCAGTTCTGTTTGCAACGATGAGAAGGCACCACTGGTTCGAGCCCACTGGCGAACGGGGGGGAGGGGGGGACGTTCAGAGCCTGTTGCGTTTGGCGGGTCTGGATTGGTCTGCGCTGGATTTCAGCACATTGAGCCCACGTCAAAAGACACTGAACGTGAACCGGCCTTATTGTGGTAGCAAGGGCCCACTGAACCTCCCTGTTGACAGCACGGGGATCAAGGCCGAAGGCGAAGGCGAGTGGAATGCTCGCAAGCATCGTGGTCCAAAACGTCTGCTCTGGCGCAAGATAGATATCGGAATTGACGAAGAAACGCTGGAAGTGCGAGCCGTGGAGGTCACGACCAGCAGTATCGGCGACGCTCCAATGCTGCCTGATCTTCTCAACCAAATCCAACCCGATCCGGACGTGGGGTCAGTGACCGCAGACGGGGCATATGACACCCGCAAATGCCATGACGCGATTGCCGCTCGTGGTGCCCATGCTGTCCTACCGCCACGCAAGAACGCCAAGCCGTGGAAACGCATCCCGGCCGGAGCCATCGCTCGGAACGATGCAGTGGATGACTCGCGCTACTTCGGTCGAACCATTTGGAAGCGATGCAGCGGATATCACCGCAGGAGCCGCGTCGAGACCAAGATGGACAGTGTGAAGCAATTGGGCCAATCCTTGATGGTCCGAGACTTCGACCGACAGGTCGCTGAGATCCAAATCCGGATCGCCGTCTTGAACCGCTACACCGCTCTTGGCAAACCTGTCACAGAGCCCGAAGGATAACTCCGTCCGGGGAAAGGGGGAGGCTGTCCTTCAGACGATTTGCGCAGCAAAGCCTAGGGAGACCGGTTATGTGATTGAAACTATATCAATAAAAGTGAAAAGGCCCGACGAAAAACACGTCGAGCCTTATGAATTCTGGCGCACCTGAGAGGATTCGAACCTCTGGCCTCTGCCTTCGGAGGGCAGCGCTCTATCCAGCTGAGCTACAGGTGCTAACAATAGCGGCGGTATAACCGCCAAGAGATTGAGCTGCAATGGCAAAACGGCCTGCGTAGAAAAAAACCATCCCAAAGCCAAAGGCTGCCTAAAGCCGACGCAGCCATCGATCGCAACCAACGACGAAAAGCGCCGTGTTAGCCGTTCCAGCTGCGCACGACACCACAGTCCATATGGACAAAGTTCGAGCCGCGGTATTTGCCAACGCCACCAGCTTGACAGGCCTTGGCGGCATTTGCCATTTGGGTGACAGAGCGCGAAGCCAGACGCAGATCGGCGGCCTGTCCACGCATATGCAGCGAGTTCTTAGCCACCCCGCGTGAGCGCCGACGGAGCATCGCGTTGGTCTGCGGGCTACGATACCCGGACAACATCAAATAGGGTTCGGAGATATCGAGCAGGTTATGTGAAGCTGCCATGATGTCGATGGTACGCAGATCCATGGATTTAACCTGATCGGTCCGCCAGTCGCGCATGAAGTAGTTGATCTCTTTCACGGCGTCTTTGATGTAGTCGCCATCAATCCAGTAGATCATATCCAGCCGTTCACCAGTACGCCCGGAAAACATCCGAATGCGGCGGATATCACCGCCACCACGTAGAAAACCTGCTGCCTTAGAAAACGTTGGTGCTGCCGCCACGGTTGTTGCTGCAAATGCCCCAAGAAGTGCCCGCCGGGTCATGCCCGTCTTAGTAAGTTCTGCCATATCTTAACTACGCCATCCCGAACGTGATTAATCCTGCCTATGCCCGATGTTACGAGCCGACTGCGTTTTTTTCCTGTGGTCGGTATGCCACAGTGAGAATCATTTACCAAGGTCCGTTTTGCCCGCCGCCTCTTTGATGAGGATTTTCGGCAAAAAATTGCGCAAAAGGGGACGTGTGGTAAATATTTCCCCTAAGAGTAACGTCGATTACCCCTATTTATGCGACAGCATCGCACCACAATCACACTGACATAGCGTGGTTTCGGAAACGTGAATGGACATTCTGGACTGTCTTTCACCAATAATTCATAGAGCTGCTACCATTGTTACTGTTCATCGCTGTTGAGGACTTAAAAATATGACCAAAATCAATTCCCCGAGGCGCGCTGCACGTCTTAAATATGGGCTTTTTGCCCTGGCCTTGGGCAGCATCAGCAGTTTTGGTTTTGGCACCATGGCAACCGCGCAGTCCACGGCTTTTCGTCAAGCTGTCGCCTCTACTGCGTCTGTTAACGATGATGTTGCGCAGTTTTATCGGGAAAATACCTATTCGGCCCTCTGGACCGGCGGTGACGCGGCATCAAACCAGCGGCGCGCGGCGCTGTTGCGGGCGCTGGAGGAGGCCTCTGCCCATGGGCTCCCTGACCAATCTGGCACTGCCGCATCCCTGGTAGAGCAGATGCGGAATGCCCGTACGGCCCGTGATTTTGGCCAGGTTGAGGCCGCACTCAGCACTGCATTTGTTAACTATGCAGCCATGGTCCAGACAGGTTTGCTGAAACCTTCTGCCATCGACAGCGACATGGTCCGCGAGCGGCGCGATCACGACGGCGCGGCGGCGCTGGCGGGGATGCGGGACAATCAACCCTTTGCCTATATGCGTACCCTGGTTCCGGCTTCGCCACAGTATCGCGCCTTGATGCGGGAAAAGCTGCGTCTGGAGCAAGTGCAGGCGGCGGGTGGCTGGGGGCCAACCGTTTCAGGCAGCAAACTGGAACCCGGCGATACCGGGCGCAACGTTGTTGCTCTGCGCAATCGGCTTATCGCTTTGGGCTACATGGAGCGCAGCGCCACGGCCAATTACGACCATAACATTGAACGCGCTGTTGAGAGCTTTCAGTCCGACCATGGGCTGGAGGTAGACGGTGTTGCCGGCGGCGGCACCCTAAAGGAAATCAACCGTCCGGTGCGCGACCGCCTGAAATCGGTGATCATCGCCATGGAGCGGGAACGCTGGCTGACACCGGACCGGGGGGCGCGCCACGTTCTGGTGAACCAGACCGACTTTACCGCCAAGATTATCGACAATGGCGATATCACCTTTGAAACCCGTTCCGTCATCGGCAAAAACCAATCTGGTCGCCGCTCGCCCGAGTTCTCCGATGTGATGGAGCATATGGTGATCAATCCCAGCTGGTATGTGCCGCGGTCGATTATCACCCAGGAATATCTGCCAAAACTGCGCAACAATCCCAATGCGGTTGGACATATTCAGATCACCGACAACCGTGGCCGGGTGGTCAACCGCGCCAATACGGATTTTTCTCAGTTTACTGCGCGCAACTTTCCCTATGCGATGCGCCAGCCGCCCAGCCGGAGCAACGCGCTTGGCCTGGTCAAGTTCATGTTTCCGAACAAATACAACATCTACCTACATGACACGCCACAAAAGAGCCTGTTCAAACGCGAAGTCCGCGCCTTTTCGCATGGCTGTATTCGTTTGGCGCAACCTTTTGAATTTGCCTATGCGCTGCTGGCCAAACAAACCGAAGACCCAATCGACTTTTTCCACCGCATTTTGAAATCCGGTAAGGAAACCAAGGTGGAGCTGGATCAGCAGGTGCCTGTTCACATTATCTACCGAACCGCATATGTGTCCAACAAAGGCCGGGCCGAGTTCCGCCGGGATGTTTATGGGCGTGATGCCAAGGTCTGGTCTGCACTGGAGCGGGCTGGGGTGTCACTGTCAGACGTTCAGGGGTAAATCTGGGGCCCGATCAGGAGCTTGAGCCGGAAAGGGCCCCTAGATATGTACACAGTTCGCGAGATCGCAGAGGCCATTGGTGTAGAGGCACAGGGTGACCTGGATCTGGTTATTGCCCGCGCGGCAGAGCCCCAGGATGCCGGCCCTCAAGATCTTGCCATGGCCACCTCTGCCAAATATGCCGAAGGCTTGGCGCGCGGCGCAGCTCAGGTGGCTTTGCTGTGGGATGGGGCCGACTGGCAGACCCTGGGGCTGAAGGCGGCGCTGTTCGCCACCCGTCCACGCATGGCTTTGGGTGGGGTTTCAGTGTTGATGGATAAGGGGCAGGGATTTGCCCCCGGCATTCATCCCACGGCGGTGATCGACCCCAGCGCCACCCTGGGCGCAGATGTTTCCGTTGGCCCGCTGAGCATTATCGCTGCGGGCGCCAAAATCGGCGCTGGCTCAATCATCGGGCCGCATTGCTATATTGGTGCCGAGGTCGAAATCGGCGCTCAGGCACAGCTGCGCGAGATGGTCTCGATTGGGGCGCGCGCCCGCATTGGGGATCGCTTTCGCGCCCAACCCGGTGCCCGTATTGGCAGTGACGGATTTTCCTATGTCACCCCAGAGGTTTCGGGGGTGGAAAACGTCCGCAAAACCGTTGGCGATCAGGGCGGTGCGCAATCCCAAAGCTGGCTGCGCATACACTCCCTAGGGGCGGTGACGATCGGCGACGATGTGGAGCTTGGCGCCAATTGCACCATCGACAATGGCACCATTCGCGACACTCAGATTGGCTCTGGCAGCAAGTTGGATAACCAGGTGCATGTGGGGCACAACACCCGGATTGGCCGGGATTGCCTGATCTGTGGCCAATGTGGCCTGTCCGGCTCGGTTGAGGTGGGCAATAATGTTGTCATGGGCGGGCAATGTGGCGCTGCGGACAATATCTTTATTGGCGATGGGGTGATTGCCGGCGGTGCTACCAAAATCATCTCCAATGTGCCTGCGGGGCGGGTCGTCATGGGCTACCCGGCGGTCAAAATGGAAACCCATACTGAAATCTACAAGGCACAGCGGCGTTTGCCACGGCTGATGCGGGATATCGAAAACCTGAAAAAGGCTGTTTTCAAATAGGATTGAAGCAGCTACATCTGCCTCGACATCACAGATCAGGGGGCCGGAATGAGCACTCAGGACAAGGTCATCGCAATTGTCGCCGAACAGGCGCTGCTTGAACCATCGGATGTAACCCTTACCAGCACGTTGGAGGATCTTGGGATCGACAGCATGGGGCTGGTGGAGTGCATTTTTGCCATTGAAGAGGAATTTGATATCTCAATCCCCTTCAACTCCAATACACCTGAAGACAGCGATTTTGATATCTCAAATGTCGCGGCCATCATCGCTGGGATTGACAAGTTAGTGTCACAACCCTCGTGATATCAGCGCTTGAATCCTAGGGGAATACGACATGAAGCGCGTTGTCATTACCGGAGCCGGGACCATCAATGCCTTGGGGCATTCGGTTGCCTCCACCTTTGAAGCCATGCGCGAGGGCCGTTGCGGTATTGGCAAGCTTGAATTTCGCGACGTGGAGCGGCTCTCGATTCGGATCGGCGGCCAGGTGCGCGGGTTTGAGGCCGAGGGGCGGTTCAACCGGCAACAAATGAGCCTCTATGACCGGTTCACCCAGTTTACGCTGATCGCTGCCAAGGAAGCCATTTTGCAATCCGGGCTCGAATTCCATGGTGAACTGTCTGCCAAATCCGGCGTGGTTCTCGGCACCGCTGGCGGCGGGGTCTCCACCTGGGATGACAATTACCGTTCGGTCTATGAGGATGGCAAGAACCGGGTGCATCCCTTTGTGGTGCCCAAGCTGATGAATAACGCAGCGGCCAGCCATGTCTCGATGGAATTCAATCTCAAAGGCCCCAGCTTTACCGTCTCGACCGCCTGTGCCTCCTCCAACCACGCCATGGCCCAGGCCTTTCAGATGGTGCGCAGCGGCATGAGCCCGGCGATGATCACCGGTGGGTCGGAATCCATGCTGTGCTTTGGCGGTGTCAAAGCCTGGGAAGGGCTGCGGGTGATGTCGAAAAAGGCCTGCCGTCCCTTTAGTGCCAATCGCAATGGCATGGTTCAGGGCGAAGGTGCCGGGATTTTTGTGTTTGAAGAATATGAACACGCACAGGCACGCGGGGCAGAAATCCTGTGCGAGGTTCTGGGCTTTGCCATGTCTTCGGATGCTTCAGATATCGTCATGCCCAGCAAACAGGGGGCGGCGCGGGCCATCGCTGGCGCGCTTCAGGATGCCGGCGTGGACCGCGAGCGCGTTGGCTATATCAACGCCCATGGCACCGGAACCGTGGCCAATGACAAACCGAATGCGCTGCGGTGGCGGATGTCTTTGGACCCCATGCGGATCGGCTGATGATGTCTTCAACCAAATCCATGCATGGGCATCTGATCGGCGGCACCGGCGCTGTTGAGCTGTTGGCCTGTATCATGGCGCTGAAGGACGGGGTGATTGCACCGACAATTGGTTATGAAGAACCAGACCCGGAATGTGCTCTGGATGTGGTGCCAAACCAGGCCCGCGAAGCGCGGATTGATGTGGCGCTCTCCAATGCCTTTGCCTTTGGCGGCCTGAATGCTGTCCTGGCCTTGGGGCGTGTTTAACACGCCAGATCCAAAAGGCGCAGATCTGTCGTGAAAAAAACCACCGCAGGCGAATGACCTGCGGTGGTTTTTATTTGTTCAGAGGTTGGAATAGGCGCGGGGCAAAAACCGCCATACGCGCCTAAGAGCGCAGCTTACTGCTGCACCACGTCCACAACATTGTAGCCCGCGGTAAAGCCTTTGAGCGACATTTTCATCTCAACCAGCTGATCTGGTGCAGGAGCGGGGCGCAGTGACAGGGTGGCTTCGCCGCCTGCTTTGAAGGTGTCGATATCCGATTGGGTCAACCCAATTTGGGCGACGCAGCCAAGCGGGTTACAGAAAGAGTAGTTATAGCGCTTGCCAGGGGCGCCATCGACCGAAATGGTCAGCCCGGCGGGCAGCATGGTTTCCAGCGGAACAATGATTGTGGCACCGGCAACGGCCTGGCCACCGGGTTGATCAATCCGGAACAGCGAGACTTCGGCCATGGGATTGCCGTTTGGATCCGTCAGAATTTGCAGCAAAGAACAGGGATCTGTTTCAGCTTCGGTCTTGATGCAGGCCAGATCCCAATCGCCATGGGTTTCTTTGGCGTAGCGATCTCCAAGCTTTGGGGTGCCATCATCAACAGGCTGACCAAGATCCAGCACCTGGTCTGCAGTTGCTTCGTTGGCCTGCGCAACCGGTTCGGATGTGTCTGTGGTGGTTGTTTCACTGTCCTGGGCGGACACGGCGCTCGTTACCGCCAGCAGGGCGGCCAGGGTCATTGGCGTAAGGGACTTGATCATGAATGCCTCATTATTCTCAGGTCGTTTGCAGAGCCTTTACCATGTTGCAACTGGGGTGTCAGGTCTCAATCCCGCCACGGGTAAGAAATCGGCAAGGATTTGTAAAACAGTTTAATAACAAGTGAAGCGTTTGCTACAAAAGCAAAAAAGGAAGCTCTCCGGCTTCCCTTTTTGTTTAGTTCTCCCCGTCGGACTGGCCGACTTAGTTATTGAGTAGGACGTTACGAAAGGCCTGTGCTCGGGTCAACATGGAATAGCAAAAAAATGTGACACCTGGCTGCTTTACCCGGTATTTCTGCCCAAAGCCGCCAAACCTGGAGGTTTTCCCCGCTCTGGCCGCTCAAATAGAGGGCAAAACCGGTGAGAAATTGATCAGCAACAACAAGCCAGCCCCTCAGCCTTCAAAGGCGACAACAAAAAAAGGCCGTGCCCAGGGCACGGCCAGTCTGACAGGGAGGAAATGCCCGTCGCGGTCTCGATTAGAGAGGACGAGCATGACATTCATCGCATATAAAAGTTAATAATCGGTTTTCAAGGGGCCTTGCTTGAAGTCCACATGCCCGGGGTGATTCCCGGCTGTACCTTCATGGGGCCGGTTGGAGGCGTCTATTGGCGGGCAAAGGAAGACTATGACGGACAAGATTTTTATTGGTGGCGGTGGCGAAGGCTACGCTGAGCCGCAAGAGATGCGTTTCAAATATGCCAACCGCCACGGGTTGATCGCCGGGGCCACGGGCACCGGTAAGACGGTAACCCTGCAAATCCTGGCTGAAAGCTTCTCCCAGGCCGGCGTTCCGGTAATCCTGGCGGATGTAAAGGGCGATCTCTCCGGGTTGGCCAAGGCGGGAACAGCAAGCCATAAGCTCCATGCGGCCTTTGTGGGCCGCGCTGAAAAAATCGGTTTTTCCTCCTATACATACCACGACTGTCCGGTCACCTTCTGGGATCTGTTTGGCGAACAGGGCCATCCCGTGCGTACCACGGTGGCGGAGATGGGGCCTTTGCTGTTGGCGCAACTGCTGGAGCTGAGCGAAGCCCAGGAAGGGATTTTGAATATCGCCTTTCGGCTAGCGGACGAACAGGCCCTGCCGCTGCTGGATCTGAAGGACCTACAGGCGCTGTTGGTTTGGATTGGTGAAAACCGGGGCGAGCTATCACTGCGCTATGGCAATGTTTCTCCGGCCTCGGTGGGGGCCATCCAGCGGCGTCTGTTGGTCCTGGAAAACCAGGGCGGCGCGGATCTGTTTGGTGAGCCTGCGCTGGCGCTGAGCGATCTAATGCGACAAGACAGCGCCGGGCGCGGCATGGTCAATATCCTTGCCTCTGACAAACTGATGTCTGCGCCCAAGCTTTATGCCACCTTCCTGCTGTGGCTGCTGAGCGAGCTGTTTGAAGAGCTGCCCGAGGTGGGCGATCCTGACAAGCCCCGGTTGGTGTTCTTCTTTGATGAGGCGCATCTGTTGTTTGACGACGCGCCCAAGGCCTTGGTCGACAAGGTGGAACAGGTGGCGCGGCTGATCCGCTCCAAGGGGGTTGGCATCTATTTCATCACCCAGAGCCCGGGCGACGTTCCAGAGGACATTCTGGGACAGCTTGGCAATCGCATCCAGCACGCGCTGCGCGCCTTTACCGCGCGGGATCGCAAAAACCTGAAACTGGCCGCAGAGACCTATCGGGAGAACCCGCGGTTCTCGACCGAGGATGCCATTCGCGAAGTCGGCGTCGGGGAAGCGGTGACCTCGATGCTGCAAAAGAAGGGCGTGCCGGGCATTGTTGAGCGCACCCTGATCCGGCCACCCAGCAGCCAGTTGGGGCCGCTGACAAAAGCGGAGCGCGCAGAGGTGCTCAAGCAATCGGATATGGCGGGGAAATACGACAAACCCATAGATCGCCATTCTGCCTATGAAATTCTGCTGGCACGCACTGCCAAGGCAGCACAAGAGGCTGAGGCAGCAGAGGTTCAGGCCGAAGCGGCGCCAGAGCCGATGGCCCGGGAATTCAATGCAGCACGGCGGTTTTCTGGCGCCCGCGTTCCGCGCTCGTCTGCGCGCAGGCATAGACCAAAAGATACCTTTGCCTCTGCCATGTCAGAAGCGGTGATCAAAGAGTTGAAAGGCACCACAGGCCGCCGTTTGGTGCGCGGCATACTGGGTGGTTTGTTCAAAGGACGATAAGTGAAAAGGGGGCCGGCAACTGCCAGCCCCCTAAGGGTCCGCCTTTGGCGGGAGTATTTAGGGCCACATGAAATATGGGCCAAAACGAAGGGCCGCCCCTGGTGTCTGGGCGGCCCTTTTTTGTTGTGCTATTTCTCCGGGATCAAGCCGCGCGGGCTGAAGCGGAGCACCAAAAGCAGGATCAATCCCATGGTGAACAGCCGCATATGGGCGGCGTTTTCCAGCAGGTGTTCCCGCAGCATGTTGGTTTCATCCATGCCTGAGGTCAGCAGGGTGATCAGCTCCAGGCTCATCGGTTCCACCTTGATCCAGAGGAACCAGATCAGGAAGCCGCCCAGCACCGAGCCAAAGTTGTTGCCGGAGCCACCAACGATGACCATCACCCAGATCAGGAAGGTAAAGCGCAAGGGATTATAGGTGCCCGGAGTCAACTGCCCGTCCAGGGTGGTCATCATCGCACCCGCAATGCCGCAAATGGCCGAGCCAAGCACAAAAATCTGCAGGTGGCGTTTGGTGACGTTTTTCCCCATGGCCTGCGCCGCTACCTCATTGTCGCGAATGGCGCGCATCATCCGCCCCCAGGGGCTTTTGAGCGCCATCTGCGCCATCCACAGCAAGGCGATCAGCACCAGGGAAAACAGCGCCGCATAGCCCAGCTTGACGTAGAGCGTTGACCCCAAAACCGGATCCATTCCAAGACTGGCAAACCAGTCCACATAGGCGGGATCGTTTTGCAGATCGACCTCGTAAGGCACGGGCCGGGGCAGGCCGACGACGTTTTTCACGCCGCGCGACAGCCAGTCTTCGTTTTTGAGGATGGCAATGATGATTTCGGCAATGCCAAGGGTGGCAATCGCCAGATAGTCCGACCGCAGCCCCAGGGCCGTTTTGCCGATCAGCCAGGCCGCTCCGGCCGCCAGCAGCCCCCCCATGGGCCAGGACAAGAGCACCGGCCAGCCAAGCCCACCGATATTGCCCGCCAATGCCGGATTGATGTCTTCGATCGCTTCAATCGACGGGTCAAACAGGGCGCGATAGATGATAAATCCAACAATCAGGATGGCCACAATCAGCGCAGTACGCAGGCCACCTTTGGGCAGCAAACGGGTTGCGGCAACTGCCGAGATCACCGTCAGCGCCCCCATCACCAGTGCCATGACAACGCCCGGGCCTCCGGCGCTCCAGGCACCTGGAGATGGCGGCGTTGAGGTCAGCACCACAGCGAGACCGCCCAGAGCAGTGAACCCCATGATGCCCACATTGAACAAGCCGGCAAAGCCCCACTGCAGGTTTACCCCCAGCGCCATGATGGCCGAAATCAGCCCCATGTTGAGGATCACCAGTGAGGAGTTCCAGGAGCCTGAGAAAAAGCTCCAGTTGGTGAGGCCTTCCAGCAGGATCAGCACGGCCACGACCGCAAACAAAAGACTGTGTTTCAGAGTATCAGTCATACCGATTTCCCTTTGAAGAGCCCTGTTGGCTTGAACAGAAGGACGATGATCAGGATCGCAAAGGAGACCGCAAACTTATAGTCGGTACTCAGAAGTTGTACCAAACCATCGGGTTCTAGGTGTTCCGGCATCAGATAGCCCAACACCTTTTTCCAGGCATAGGTAATAGTGACCTCGGAAAAGGCGATGATGAACCCACCCGCAATCGCACCCTGGGGGCTGCCCAGACCACCAACAATGGCCGAGGCAAAGATCGGCAGCAGCAGCTGGAAATAGGTGAAGGGCTTAAAGCTCTTGTCGAGGCCATAGAGCACACCGGCGATGGTCGCCAGGGAGGCCACGATCAGCCAAGTATACATCACCACCCGGTCCGGATCGATGCCGGACAACAGCGCCAGATCTTCATTGTCGGAATAGGCGCGCATGGATTTACCGGTGCGGGTCTTGTTGAGGAACCAAAACAGCAGCGCCACAACCACAATGGCGGCCACCACAGTGATGCCCTGAGAAGTCTTGATCGCCAACCCTTCACGCAGGCCCGTAATTTCCTTAAAGGCGCGCGCCTTGATGATAAAGCGCTCGCCATCGGCAAAACGCTGATCGCCGGGCCCAATGACAAAACGCACAAGGCCGTTCATCATGAACATCACCCCCAGCGAGACCATGACAAAAACCACAGGCTTGGCCTTTTGGGCGCGGTAGAACCGATAGACGGTGCGATCCGTGACCAGCACCAACACCATGGTTGCAAAAATGCCAAAGGGCAGGGCGAGCAGCGCCGTAGGCAGTGGGCCAAAGCTAACCCCCCAGGATTGCAGCAACCAGGTCACCAGAATGGTCATCATTGTGCCAAAGGCCATGGTGTCCCCATGGGCAAAGTTGGAAAACCGCAGGATACTGTAGATCAGCGTGACCCCCAGCGCCCCCAGCGCCAGCTGGCTGCCATAGGCGATGGCGGGTACGCCAACGAAGTTCGTGAATGCCACAAGGGCGTTGAGAAGATCCATGTTGTATCTCTCTAGTCTGAATTCTGTGAATTGCTGCTTGGCGGTGGCAGCAAACTCTCACCGTCGATGGGAGCACGTTGTTTTGGGGAACCGGAGCCTTCATTTGAGTTCGTCAGGTTTTCATTCCTTGTGAGACCAACACCACATTTCCCTGCAGCGAATTCTGCTTCACTCTCTCCAACTGGCAATAACTGAAAATTCTCATGGGTTTCATCTATCCAGAGCGCCATAGGTTCACCGTTGACTTCGCCTTTGAGCCATCGAGAAGAGCTATCTACTGGTGAGAGAATAACGGCTGTTCGTTCTCGGTTTGGTACCTTTGCAATAAGCACAAGGTTTTCAGATTCTGAGGTCTCCAGCTCGATTAGTTCAAACTCGACCTTAAACGGTGAGCACTCAAGTGAGATCGAGCATGTTTTCTGGACTTGGCACTCTAGGGCTGTCGCCGTTTGAGCTGAGAACAGAAAGGACGCCAAAGCAAGTGTCAGATTTCGTTTCCAGTAATAGGTCGGTTCCATCTTCACCCCCCCAGAAACGATTTGCGTACTTCGGGATCGGCCAGCAGCTCTTGGCCGGTGCCGGTATAGGCATTGCGCCCCTGCACCAAAACATAGCCTTTGTCCGCGATCTCAAGCGCTTGCTTGGCGTTTTGTTCCACCATCAGGATCGGCAGACCGGTGCGGGCCACCTCAATGATACGGTCAAACAGCTCGTCCATCACGATGGGCGACACCCCGGCGGTGGGCTCATCCAGCATCAAAACCTTGGGCTGGGTCATCAGCGCGCGCCCCACGGCCACCTGCTGACGTTGCCCACCAGACAGCTCACCGGCGGGCTGGTTGCGCTTGTCGCGTAGGATCGGGAACAGATCATAGACCTGCTCCATGGTGCCAGTGATGTCATCGGTGCGAATAAACGCCCCCATCTCCAGGTTCTCTTCCACCGTCATCGAGGTAAAGATATTGCTGGTTTGCGGCACAAAACCCATGCCCTTGATCACCCGGTCCTGTGGGCTCAGACTGGTGATATCCTCACCACCCAACCGCACCGCGCCCGCGCGCACATTCAGCATGCCAAAAACCGCCTTCATCGCGGTCGATTTGCCCGCCCCATTGGGGCCAACAATCACGGCAATTTCACCGGGGTTCACAGCAATGGTACAATCATGCAGGATATCCGGCCCCTTGCCGTATCCCCCAGTCATGCTGTCACCAATCAAAAAGGGTTCAGACATGGGCGGCGCCCCTATTCATCTTGCCAAAAATACCTCGGGGGAGCCGCGAAGCGGCGGGGGCAGAGCCCCGGTTTTCTTTGCAATTCCCCATCAGGCCTTCTCCAACTTGTCTTTGTTCTTCAGCCCGGTACCCAGATAGGCCTCGATCACCTGCTCATTGGCTTTGATCTCGGCCAAAGTGCCCTCGGCCAGCTTCTTGCCCTCGGCCATGCAGATCACCGGGTCACACAGGCGGTCGATAAACTCCATGTCGTGCTCGATCACCACAAAGGTATAGCCACGCTCTTCATTGAGACGCTTGATGGCATCCGCAATTGTATAGAGCAGGGTGCGGTTCACCCCGGCGCCAACCTCGTCGAGGAAAACGATCTTGGCATCCACCATCATGGTGCGGCCCAGTTCCAACAGCTTCTTCTGGCCGCCCGAAACCTCGCCGGCGCGCAGATCGGCGATATGGCTGATGGTGAGAAACTCAAGTACTTCATCCGCCTTGGCCCGCAGGGCGCGCTCTTCATCAGCGATGCGCTTACGGCCAAACCAGGTGTTCCACAGGCTTTCACCCGATTGCGCGCCGGGCACCATCATCAGGTTCTCGCGGCAGGTCATCGAGGAAAACTCATGTGCGATCTGAAAGGTGCGCAACAGCCCCTTATGAAACAGCTCATGCGGCGGCAGGCCGGTAATATCTTCCCCATCCATGGTCACGCGACCGGATGTGGGCTCAAGAACGCCAGCTATTACGTTGAAAAGAGTGGTCTTTCCCGCGCCATTTGGCCCGATTAAACCGGTTATGGAGCCCTTGGCGATTTCAAGCGAGGCGCCGTCAACCGCGTGGAACCCGCCGAAGTGCTTGTGCAAGTCCTCGACGACGATCATATCATTCTATCCCCTGCCGCTATTTTTTTCGGCTTACTAAATTTGGAACAGCCCGGGAAATTCCCGGGCTGCTCTTTGACTTTATGATCCTACAAAAGAGATCAGCGGAACTTTACAGTGGTGTTCACACCGTCTTTGACCAGGATCTCACGGTAGGAGCCTGCGCTCTCACCGGGGCCAATCAGCTCAACGCCGGTGGCGCCCTGGAAATCAACGTCTTTGCCAGCGGCAATCAGTTCCAGTGCCTTGCCCAGCTCGCCGGGGTTGATCACTTCACCGGGTGCATTGGCAACATCCATGATCTTGGCGCCGTACTCAGCAGGGTCGGTCGAATTGGCCGCCTGCATTGCCAGCAGGATCAGAGCCGCCGCATCATAGGACTCGGAGGCATAGGCAGAGGTGCCGTCAAAGCCCAGGGCTTTGGCTTGCTCGGCAAAGATCTCCGCACCTTGGCTGTCGGAGCCTGCGATCTGGCCGTAAGAACCGTCCAGGTCGGAGCCAACGTTTTTCGGCAGGCTGTCACCGATCATGCCGCCAGGCAGACCGAAGGTGTCAAAGGCGCCGGAGTCGAGCGAGGACTGAATGATGCCCAGACCGCCCTGGTCAAGGTAACCGGCAACAACCAGAATGTCGCCGCCAGCAGAGGCCAGCGAAGCCACTTCAGCAGAATAGTCACCCTTGCCGTCTTCATGGGCGGCCACGATTGTCACTTCACCGCCAACAGCCTCAAAGGAGGTCTTGATCGCATCGGCCAGGCCTTTGCCATAGTCGTTGTTGGTGTAGGTCAGAGCAATGGATTCAACGCCTTTTTCCTGTAGCATCTCAGCCATTACCTGACCTTCACGGGCGTCAGAGGGCGAGGTGCGGAAAAACAGGCCATTGTCTTCCATTGAGGAGAGGCCAGGGGAGGTCGCCGAAGGGGACACCATGACCATACCGTTTGGAATGGCAACGTTTTGCAGAATCGCGCCGGTCACACCGGAGCAGTCACCACCAACAATACCGTTTACGCCTTCTGCGATCAGTTTTTCACCGTTGGCTACGGCCAGGCCGTTGTCGATGCAGCCAGTATCGGCCCGCACAGAGGTTACGGTTGCGCCGTCAAGCAGCAGGCCGGATTTGGTGACCTCATCCATCGCCATTTCCGAGCCAGCTGCCATGGCAGCGGTCAGCGATTCAATGGGGCCGGTGAAACCGATCAGAACGCCAAGCTTTACTTCTTTGGCGTGGCTGCCTGCAAAGGCGGTGCCTGCAGTCAGCGCGAGGGCCGCTGTGGCCATCATCAATTTTTTCATCATATTTCTCCCAGTTTATTGGAACAAGTCTGTTCATAAGGAACCCTAGGCAAGGCGATTTGAAAAGAAAAGTCCCCTTGGCTCGCGACACCCTCCCGATGTCCACTTGCTCTGTTTTTATCCAGCAGCGTTTTGCTGGCCTGATGAGGCGGATGCTCTACAGGTTTTTGCGCCAGAGGGAAAGAAAACAATGGCCATTTCGTCGCATCCCTTTGGGGTTGATTTTGTCTCGCGGGCTTTCGTTGGACGGCGGAAATGTCCGTTTGGCGGCCGGTCAAAGCCGGTGGATTTCCGCAAGTGCTTGAAGCTTAAAATAAATATGTTGATGAAATCGACCGGCCAAAGCCTGTGTCTTTTGCTGTGTCCAAAAAAGCCGGGCACAGCGCAGGATCTGTGAGAATGATCAAAAAAATGTGACAGGCCAAGCCCTCTGGGTCGGCCCCCAAGTGGCAAAAGTGTCTGTTCTCGCCAGAGAATCAGTCGCTTTTGCTCAAGGTAGAATCACTGTCCGCCAGATTTGCTGCCGCGCTCACGGTAGGGGGTGGTGTCATAATGCGCCCGGTAGCATTTGGAAAAATGCGACGGCGAGGCAAACCCACAGGCCAGCGCCACATTGATCACGCTCATATCGGTCTGCATCAACAGGTTGCGGGCTTTTTGCAACCTCAGCTCCATATAATAGCGTTTGGGGCTGCGGTTCAGATAACGGCGGAACAGACGTTCAAGCTGCCGGGTCGACATCCCAACATTCTGCGCCAAGACGGAGGGGCTGATGGGTTCCTCGATATTGGTTTCCATCATTTGGATTACCATCGACAGCTTCGGGTGACGCACGCCGATCCGAGTCGGGACCGACAGGCGCTGGGTGTCCTGATCGGTGCGGATAGAAGAATAGATCAACTGGTCCGCTACGGAATTTGCCAGATCCTCGCCGTGGTCATTGGCAATGAGTTTCAACAACAAATCAATCGACGACGTCCCACCCGCCGTAGACAAGCGATTGTTATCAATTACAAAAACGGATTTTGTGAGGGTGACTTCCTCGAACTCTTCGGCAAAGCTGTCAATGTTTTCCCAATGGATGGTTGCCTTTTTACCGTCCAGCAATCCAGCCTTCGCCAGAACATAGGAGGCGGTGCACAGGCCGCCAATCATCACGCCCTTGCGGGCCTCACGGCGCAGCCAGGCCAGCAGTTTTTTACTGGTTGCGGCCTGAACGTTAACCCCTGCACAGACAAGAATACTGTCATCGCGTTGCAAATCACCAAAATCACCGTCCACAGCAAAGGTGGTGCCGGCAGAGCAGGTGACTTGTTCGCCACCCTCGCCAAGCAAAGTCCAGCTATAGACCTCGCGACCGGCCATACGGTTGGCGATACGCAGGCATTCAACCGCTGAGGCAAAAGAGAGCATCGAGAATCTCTCTAGCAAAACAAATACATATCGTCTTGTGGATGAAACCTCTTTTGATGTTTCGACCGGTTTTCTTTGGGTTTGCATGGGGCACATCCTTGGCAATTTTTGAATGCACCGGGAGAGACCATTAATAAGTCAGCCCCGCGTGAGACCAGAAAACCGTGACCATAGGTTCGAAGCCGGGTCAAGAGGGGCAAATCTAAACTGGTCAGCACGAGTGCGTTTTTGTATAGGTGGCTTCCGTTCTATTATTAAGACCTCTTAAGCGGAGAAAAGCTATGAGTGAGTGGCAAAAAGCATCCTGGCGCAACAAACCCCGCGTGCAGATGCCCGATTACACCGACGCCCCGGCGCTCGGCGCCGTAGAAGCGCAGCTTTCAAGCTATCCTCCACTGGTCTTTGCCGGCGAAGCACGGCGCTTGAAACAACATCTTGCAGCGGCGGGCCGCGGCGAGGCATTTTTGCTGCAGGGCGGTGACTGCGCCGAAAGCTTTGAGCAGTTCAGCGCGGATGCCATTCGCGACACCTTCAAGGTGATGCTGCAGATGGCCATGGTGTTGACCTATGGCGCCAAGGTTCCTGTGGTGAAAGTGGGCCGTATGGCCGGCCAATTCGCCAAACCGCGCAGCGCGCCTACTGAAACCCTGGATGGGGTGGAGCTGCCCAGCTATCGCGGCGACATCATCAACGATCTTGGTTTCACCGAAGCCGCGCGTATTCCCGATCCCAAGCGGATGTTGCAGGCCTACACCCAGGCGGCGGCAACCCTCAACCTGCTGCGGGCCTTTTCCACCGGCGGCTATGCGGATGTGAACCAGGTGCATTCTTGGACCCTGGGCTTTACCGAAGGTGAAAAAGCCCAAAGCTACCGCGAAATGGCCAATCGCATCACCGACACGCTGGATTTCATGAAAGCAGCCGGGGTGAACAATGATGCGGCGCATGCGTTGCAGACGGTAGAATTCTACACCAGCCACGAAGGCCTGCTGCTGGAATACGAAGAGGCGCTGACCCGTCTTGATACGACCTCTGGCAATTGGCTGGCAGGCTCCGGTCATATGCTGTGGATCGGGGATCGCACCCGCCAGCCCGACGGCGCCCATGTGGAATTCTGTCGTGGAGTGCTGAATCCCATCGGCATGAAATGTGGCCCCACAACATCGGCTGATGACCTGAAGGTGCTGATGCAGCGCCTGAACCCTTCAAATGAGGAGGGGCGGCTGACACTGATCGCGCGCTTTGGTGCCGGCAAGGTGGCAGAACATCTGCCGCGACTGGTCAAGGCGGTCGAGGACGAGGGCGCAAATGTCACCTGGGTTTGCGATCCGATGCATGGCAATACCGTGAAATCCTCTACCGGCTACAAAACCCGCCCCTTTGAGAGCGTGTTGCGCGAAGTGCAGGACTTCTTTGCGGTCCATTCCGCCGAAGGCACCATTCCGGGCGGGGTACATTTTGAGATGACCGGTCAGGATGTAACCGAGTGCACCGGCGGTGTTCGCGCGGTAACGGACGAAAACCTGAGCGATCGCTATCACACCGCCTGTGATCCGCGTCTCAACGCCAGCCAATCCCTGGAACTGGCCTTTCTGGTCGCAGAAGAATTGTCAAACCTGCGCAATAAGCGTCGCGCACGCAGCGCTGAAGCCAGCTGAGCCACGCTCTATGGCCCGTAGAAAATCAAGACCGCTCCAGGAGACTGGGGCGGTTTTTGTTTAACTACAATGTGTTGCGATGCGATGTTGAAGGGGTGTTTAAAAGGGAAACGCCCCGGGAATTCTTCCGCGGGGCGATCATTGCTAGACTATGACCAAATAGACTAGAAATAGGCTAAAATTTTAGGAAACGGGCGTTTCATCACGGCTGGAGACCAGCCGCAAATGTGCCCCTTTCGATTTGCTTTTGTCATCTGTCCGCGCAGTGTCACGCGCCGGTTTTTTCAACCTGAGATCGGCCAGATCACGCGCTTCTTGCAGGATGGATGGCTCAGGAGCAAGGCGCGCTTGCAACTCTGCAAACTTAGGGTTTGGCTTGTTCACATCACCCGCGTCGCGCGACTTTGCCTTGAACTCGGTATCATCGGTGTTTTTGGCAACGGCCCGCATTTCGATCGAGGTGATTGCAAAGCGCTGCGATGTTTTGTTCGGGTTACCCTCAGAGACAAAAACACCCAGTGCACGGCTCACATCGCCCAGGTCGCTGCGCAAGGGGAGCAGCAACATGCGGGCCTCACGGCGACCACGCAGGCGTGACCCTTCGGTCTGCATCTCAATCTCAACAATGGCAGGCGCTTCAAACATGTGCTCCAGCGCGGCGCTCATCTGTTTGCGGGCATCGGGGGTGAAAAAGGCGGTAATCGGCATGCCGCGCACCTCCATGCCTGCCATCTCATTGACCTTTTGGCCGGCCAGGCGGAAGCGGGCGATACCTGGGGCAACACGCTCCAGTATAAATGTCTGCGACAGAATGTTTTCCAACCCGCGCGGATCGATCTGTGACCGGCTGGGAATGTCGTCGCCGCGACGCAGCGCGGTCCAATAGGCCTCGGCCTGACGCATGGGGGAAACCGGAACGGTGTTACGGAAATTCGTCATGGGAACCACCTTGTTGTGACCCTTGTCCTGGCTAGAGTTTTTGCTGCCGCCAAAAAACATGTGCTTTTCCTTACGTTGTCCGGTCCATTTGCCATCTTGTACGCAACACAATCTGCCGACTGCCTTATTCGTACCGTTTAGATGGTTACCTTGCAGTTAACATGCCATAATATTATTCAAATTTGGACTAAAACTTAAAGCAATGGTTAACGCCTTTGTATAACCACCTATCCTTTTGCGCGTGCCGGCACTGCTGAGGACACTGTTTTGGGCCTGATTTTGCTGGCGATTGGCTGGATAAGGACAAGTTTATGAAAATTCGAAGCATGACCGGATTTGCCTCGGGACAGGGGCGTCTTGGGGTCCACAGTTGGAGCTGGGAAATGCGGTCGGTCAACGCCAAGGGGCTGGATCTGCGCCTGCGGGTGCCGGACTGGCTGGATGGGCTGGAAGTGCACCTGCGCAAGGTCATGGGCAACACACTGGCGCGGGGAAATGTCTCGCTGGGGCTGCGGATCAGCCGAGGAGAGGAGGCGGCTGGAACCCTCACTCTGAACAAACCTCTGCTCGCTTCGGTGCTCACCGCCCTGGCAGAGGCAGAGGCGCTGGCGCAGTCGGCCGGGGTGGATTTGTCGGTCACATCTGGTGCGGATTTGCTTTCTATTCGCGGGGTACTGGAAACCACAGCAATCGAAGATGACCCGGCGCCATTGGTTGCTGAGTTGAAAAAGGAATTCGAAAGCCTTGTGTCTGAATTCGTTCAAATGCGTGAAACCGAAGGGGCTGCATTGGAGCAGGTCTTGCGCAACCAACTGGCCGAGGTGAGCCGCCTGACTCAATTTGCGGCAGACAGCGCCGAAGCGCGCAAACCCCTGGTGGCTGCGGCGCTTAAGGCCAATCTGGCCAAGGTGTTGGAAAACGCGGACGGGGCCGATGCCAACCGGGTTGCCCAGGAATTGGCGATGTTGGCGGTAAAATCGGATGTCACCGAAGAAATCGACCGGCTGGCAGCCCATGTGGCCGCCGCTGAGGATCTGCTGGCCACTGGCGGCGCGGTGGGGCGCAAGTTTGACTTCCTGATGCAGGAATTCAACCGCGAGGCCAATACACTGTGTTCAAAAGCGCTTAACAGTGACTTGACCTCCGTGGGTCTAGAGTTGAAAGCAGTGATCGACCAAATGCGCGAACAAGTGCAAAATATAGAATAACTCCAAAGGAGAAGACCTGATGGCAGATCGGCGCGGCCTTTTGATCATCCTGTCCTCGCCCTCCGGCGCGGGCAAATCCACTCTGGCAAAGCGGTTGCGCGCCTGGGACGACAGTATTTCGTTTTCGGTTTCGGCCACCACCCGCAACCCTCGCCCCGGTGAGGTGCACGGGCAGGATTACCATTTTGTCTCCGTGGATGATTTCAAATCTGCCGTTACAGAAAATGACATGCTGGAACATGCCCATGTCTTTGGCAATTTTTATGGTTCCCCCAAAGGGCCTGTACGCGCCGCCATCGAGGACGGCCAGGATGTGCTGTTTGACATCGACTGGCAGGGGGCGCAGCAGATCCGCAACTCTGAGCTGGGCCAGCACACATTGTCGATCTTTTTGTTGCCCCCGTCGATCACCGAGCTGCGGCGCCGGTTGGAAAGCCGGGGACAGGACGATGCCGAGACCATCAAACGGCGGATGGAGAAGAGCTGGGACGAGATCAGCCACTGGGGCAGCTATGATAATGTGTTGATCAATGATGATCTGGATGCCACCGAAGAAGCGCTGAAAACCATCATCACCTCCACCCGTTTGCGCCGTATTCAGCAGCCGCAGCTGGTGGATCATGTGCGCCTGTTGCAAAGCGAATTTGAGGACATGACATGACATTATACGCTCTTGGTGAACACCAACCCCACCTGCATGCCGATACCTGGGTTGCACCGGATGCCAATCTGATTGGCAAAGTGGTGCTGGAGGCCGGGGCCTCGGTTTGGTTTGGCTGCACCCTTCGCGCCGATCACGAAGAGATCCGCATCTGCGAGGGCGCAAATGTGCAGGAAAACGTGGTCATGCACATCGACGCGGGCTTCCCGCTGACCGTGGGCAAGAATTGCACCATTGGCCACAAGGTCATGCTGCATGGCTGTACCATCGGCGAAAACAGCCTAATCGGCATGGGGGCGACTGTTCTGAACGGCGCCAAGATTGGCAAGAACTGCCTGATCGGGGCAGGGGCGCTGATCACCGAAAACAAGGTTATACCGGATAATTCTCTGGTCATGGGCGCGCCGGGCAAAGTGGTGCGCGAGGTCTCTGCGGAGCTGGCCCAGACCCTGACCCAGAGCGCCCTGCATTATCAGGATAACATGCGCCGCTTCCGGGATGAGATGCGTCCAGTCTGACCAAAGCCCCCGGTTCCAATGCAAGCGATGCGTTGCCACATAGGCTTTACATTCGCCTGATATTGGAAGCGGATTGCAACAGGGGTTCGCCATGAAACAAGAGGTAATCGAGAGTTTTCTTGAGGCAATTCCAATGCCTTGCGTCTTGGTGGATCAAACTGAGCGTTTTATCGGATCCAACAAACCTGGGCTTACCCTGTTGGGGGAGCAGATCCTGGGACGTCATTTTGCGACAATCCTGCGGCAACCCAATGTTACTGCGGCAATTGAAAAATGTCTGGAGGACCGCGGCAATCGCAGTGCGCGGCATCTGTCAAACGATGGGGCGCAGGATACCACCTACGAGGTTGACCTGCGCTATATTGTCGGCATTGGCGCTGTCGAAGGTGGCGCGGTGCTGATCACCTTTCAGGATGTGACAGAGCGCGAACAGGCCAACCAGATGCGCCGGGATTTTGTCGCCAATGTCAGCCACGAATTGCGCACACCGTTGACCGCCCTGATGGGGTTTATTGAAACCCTGCGCGGGGCGGCACGTGATGACCCGGCGGCGCGGGATCGTTTTCTGACCATCATGGAAGGCGAGGCCAGCCGGATGAACCGTCTGGTGGGCGATTTGTTGTCCCTGAACCGGGTCGAGAGCAAAGAGCGCATTCGCCCCAAGGAACAGATGGACCTGGTGGCACATCTTTGCTCCACGCTCAAAACCATGCAGCCCCTTGCCGACGCCGGCAATGTCAGCCTGAATTTTAGCCCTCCTGAAGTGCCGGTGATGATCATTGGCGATCCGGATCAATTGCTACAGGTCTTTATCAATCTGGTTGAGAACGCCATTAAATATGGCGGCGATCAGGTCGAAGTGACTCTGGAGCTGCTGGAACGGGATCCTTCGCTGCGCGCTCCGGCGGTGCGGGTGCAGGTCACTGACAATGGTGCGGGCATTGATCCGATTCACCTGCCACGGCTGACAGAGCGGTTTTACCGCGCTGACAATCATCGCTCGCGCGAAATGGGGGGCACCGGATTGGGGCTGGCCATCGTCAAACACATCGTCAACCGCCACCGTGGCAGGTTGCGGGTCGAAAGCGATCTTGGCGCGGGAACCTGTTTTTCTGTGACCTTGCCCCTTTCCTGAACCCCGTCTTGATCCGAAGGCGAAACCTCAGATCTGATCCCGGCCCTTATTGCGGACCTGAAATCGCTGCTCTTGGGGGTATCCTCTTTGGCTTTGTCCATCTTTTGCAACGCGCACAGT
This sequence comes from uncultured Pseudophaeobacter sp., assembly GCA_905479575.1. Lineage (GTDB taxonomy): Bacteria > Pseudomonadota > Alphaproteobacteria > Rhodobacterales > Rhodobacteraceae > Pseudophaeobacter. Next base: position 1,074 of record CAJQNB010000022.1, on the reverse strand, counting down.
CCGGCGCGCGGCCTGAACGGGCGCGCCTTTATAGGTGCTGTCTGGCGCAGCTGCCAGAAATTCCGGGCCAAAGATTAACGCAGGGGCGGGATTTGTGACAAAAATCGCTGCTGATCCGGTTTTGTCATACAGCTGTTACATGCACGTCACAAAAGCCTCATGTGCAGCTTTTAGGACCGGCACATGATCATCGTGTGGATGGTCACACAATTTAATCTCTCGTGGAGACTCTCATGTCCTTTGTGAAACTGACCGCTTCTGCCCTGACCATTGCTGCCGCCACTGCGACGGCTGCCACTGCGCGTGACCAGGTTCAGGTTGCTGGCTCCTCGACCGTTCTTCCCTATGCTTCCATCGTTGCCGAAGCCTTTGGCGAAAACTTCGACTTCCCAACCCCTGTTGTTGAATCCGGTGGCTCTTCTGCTGGTCTGAAACGGTTCTGTGAAGGTGTTGGCGAAAACACCATCGACGTCGCCAACGCGTCGCGCGCCATCAAGGAAAAAGAAATCAAAGCCTGCGCCGAGGCTGGTGTCACCGACATCATCGAAGTGCGCATCGGCTATGATGGCATCGTCTTTGCCTCTGACATCAACGGCAGCGCATTCGCTTTCACGCCAACAGACTGGTACATGGCAATCGCAAACGAGCACTATATCGATGGCGCGCTGGTGCCAAATACGCTGGAGACTTGGGACCAAGTAAACCCCGATTTCCCGGCGCAGCCAATCCAGGCCTTTATCCCCGGTACCAAGCACGGCACACGTGAAGTGTTTGAAGAACAGGTTATCCTTGCGGGCTGTGAAGACGGTGGTTTCTATGAAGCCATGCTTGCAGGCGGCGTTGACGAAGATACTGCCGAGCAGAAGTGCATGGCGATCCGTACCGATGGCCGGTCATTTGATATCGACGGTGATTACACCGAAACTTTGGCCCGCATCGAGGCCGACAGCAACGGTATCGGCGTATTCGGTTTGTCCTTTTACGAGAACAACACGAACCTGCTGCAGGTGGCCACAATGAATGGTGTTGTTCCAACAACCGAAAGCATCGCTGCGGGTGACTATCCGGTGTCAC
>CAJQNB010000021.1 GCA_905479575.1 uncultured Pseudophaeobacter sp. | reverse complement strand
GGGTGGATTCACAAACGAAGTGCAAATTCTTTACTAAAACAGAGAGTTGCACGGAGGATGAAGAATGGGAACCCACTACTGTCACCTGAAGCTGGACGAACGTCGCAAGCTTGCAAAGTGGCTTGAAGCCAAAATGCCGATTTCAGAGATCGCGGATCGACTGGGTCGCGACCCGTCCACGATCTACCGAGACATTAAGCGTAATCGGTACACGGACGACGAACTGCCTGAGTTAAGTGGGTATCACGCGCTCGTCGCTCAGGACAAATATGAGCAGCGCCGCGCGATCCATCGCAAGATGATCATTCACCCTGATTTGAAAGCCGCCATCGAAGACCGCCTGAAGGCTGGCTGGTCGCCCGAACAGATCGCCGGCCGGATGCGGCTCGAACGGCACCCGATCCGCGTGAGCCACGAGACGATCTATCGCTTTGCCTATTCCAAAGACGGTCGCGAGGAACAGTTCTACCGCCATCTCCCTGAGCATCGCCGCCGCCGTCGGCCGCGTGGTTACCGCAGGCACAACAGAACCCACATATTCGACGTTCAAAGCCTGTCACACAGGCCTGAGCGCGTCTCAGAACGCTTAGAATTCGGCCATTGGGAGTGCGACTTGATGATGTTCCGCAAGGAGCATGGGAAGGTAAACGTGACGTCACTGGTCGAGCGCGTCAGCCGGTACGCTGTCGTCATGCGCAACGAGGATCGAACATCAAAGCCGATTATGGAGGCGCTGATCCAAGGGCTGGCTCCCCTGCCCGCCGACGCGCGCCAGTCGATCACCTTCGACCGCGGCACCGAGTTCTCGGCCTGGAAACATCTCAAGGCCGGGATTGGTGCGGATGCCTGGTTCTGTGACCCGCAAGCGCCCTATCAGAAAGGCACTGTTGAGAATACGAACAACAGGCTGCGCCGATACCTGCCAAGATCAACCGCACCGACGGCGCTGACAAATCGATATTTGAGGTCGATTTGCCACCGCCTCAACGAAACGCCGCGCAAGTGCCTTGGCTACCGGACGCCCGCTGAGGTCTTTGAAAGCAACCTGATGGAAATTCAGAACCGGTTGGAGTAAAACGAGATATCAAGAACTGCACTTCACCGTGAGTTCACATCGGGTGCACGCTACCACCAACTACGACTCTTGTTAGAAAACAGCATCTTACCTAACGCGAGGGATCGGCATGGGCACCGTCTACACACAACTGAGTATCACAGAACGACGCAAGATTGAGCGCTGGATGCAGGCAAAGGTCCAGCCCTTTGCAGAAAGGCACAGTCGAGAACACAAACCAACGCCTTCAAAGGTGGCTGCCCTGCGAGCGCGACATCCGGCATTGCACAGATCACGATATGAAGGTGATCTGTGATCGCTTCAACTACACACGGCAGAAGTGTCTTGGGTGGAAGACCCCTGCCGAGGTCTTCCGCGAAAAGAATGTGGGGGAAACGCGATGACACCCCTAACCTGACACCGACACGAGTCGCGGATCAAGTATCGCTCACCTCGAGGGTTCGCTACTCCGACAGGATCAGGTGCACCTTCACCGACTTTGAACGGTCCGTGGCGGCACGGAAGGCCTCCAGCGCCTGCTCCAGCGGGAAATTCTGGGTGATCATCGGGCGAACGTCGATCCGGCCCGTGACAATCGCTTCGACCGCTTCAGCGAATTCGGCGTCGAAACGGAAAGTGCCCAGAACGCGCAGCTCTTTTGCTACGATCGCGTTCAAAGGGAGCGGTGTGTCGCCTGCGACACCGACCTGCACTAGCGTCCCACGCGGGCGCAAGGCCGCGATGGCGGATCGGATCGCGGGTTCGGCCGCAGAGCATTCAAAAACCACATCGAAGTGGCCCTTGTCTGCAGCGAACACGGTCATCGCTTCGGCGTCTTGCATCACGTTGATGCAGCGCGTCGCCCCCATTCGGGACGCGACAGCAAGAGCTTCGTCCTGAAGGTCGGTCACCACGATTTCAAACGCGCCTTCCTTTGCGGCGATTGCCGAGCACAAAACGCCGATGGGCCCCGCGCCGGTGATCAGGACCCGCTTGCCGGCGAGATCACCCGCAATACGGGCGGCGTGCAGGCACACAGCGAGGGGTTCGGTGCAGGCAACGGCCCCAAGATCGGCCTCGGGGGGGACCTTGACGCATTGCGCGGCACTCACGACTATTCGGGAGCGGAATAACCCCTGTTCGTGCGGTAGACGAATGGCCGATCCGTTGAACCGCATGTTCAAGCAGTGCATGGTCAGCCCGTCGAGGCAATACGGGCACGTGCCGCAGGGGCGACTGGGGTTTACGGCGACACCGTCTCCTTCGGCCAAGCCGTCGACTCCCGGGCCCACGGCCAAAACGCGGCCAGACGCTTCGTGTCCCAGAATGATCGGTTCGCGCACGCGGATCGTGCCAATTCCGCCTTGTGACAGGTAGTGCATGTCCGACCCGCATATACCGCCTGACGCCATGGCCAGCAGGACTTGACCTTCGCTGGGAGCCTCGACGACATCGGTTTCAATGCGCAGATCGTCCTGACCGTGGAGGCGGCAAACTCGGGTTTCCATCGGGAACCTCACTTTATCAGAAGGGACGGCAACCATGTTGCCAGGGCAGGAATGTAGGACACCGCCAGAAGTACCGCGATGTTGGTCAGCAGGAACGGCAGGATTGCTTTGACCACCGGCATCAGCGGCAGCCGTGCGATCCCCGCGCAAACAAAAAGGCAGACACCGACGGGCGGGGTGGTCAGGCCGATCATCAGGTTCAGCACTGCAAAGGTAGCGAAGTGCAATGGTTCGATCCCGACGGCTTCAGCCAGGGACAGAAGCGGTACGAATAGGATGATAAGGGCGGCGATGGTTTCCATGAACATGCCAACAAACAGCAGCAGGAGGTTGATCAGCAGAATGACCAGGAACCGATTGTCGGTGAAGCTGAGTACACCGTCCGCGATGGTCTGCGGGATGCGTTCCGACACCAGGATCCAGCCAAACACGTTGGCGAACCCGACGAGCGCCAAGATACCTGCAGCAGAGGTGCCACTTTCGACGACGATGCCGGGGAGTTCTCGGACTGGCAATTCACGGTAGATGAACGCGCCGACGATGAAGGCATAGACCGACGCCACGATGGCGGTTTCAGTCGGCGTGGCAAGGCCGGACAGCAAGCCGTAGATGATCAGGAACGTCATTGCCAGCGCCCAGAACGCCCCGGCGAAGGATTTTGCGACCTCTTTGAACCCTTGCCACGGCTGGCGTGGGAAATTGCGGCGACGGGAGATGACGTAGGCCGTGACCATCATCGCCAGCCCCATCAGGATGCCGGGAATGGCGCCGGCCAGAAACATCTGCCCCACGGATATGCCGGACAGCGCCCCCACGATGATCATCGGCACGGATGGCGGAATGATCGGCCCCACGGTAGAGGAGGCAGCCGTGACAGCGGCGGAGAAATCAGCCGGATAGCCGGCCTTCTTCATACCAGGGATCATGACGCCCCCGATCGAGGCGGCGTCGGCCACGGCCGTGCCGGTGATGCCGCCGAACAGCATGGAGGCCGCAATGTTGGTCAAACCCAGGCCGCCCCTGATCCAGCCGACCAGCGAATTGGCGAAGCGGATGATGCGCTGTGTGATTCCGCCGCGGTTCATCAGATTGCCTGCCAGGATGAAGCCCGGAATGGACAACAGCACGAAGACATCCATGCCGGCATACATCTTTTGCGGCATCACGACGGCGGGGATGCCCGACAAAAGCAAATAGGCAAGCGAAGAAATGCCCAGCGTGATGGCAACGGGGATTCCAACGATCAGGCCGCCGATGAAAACGAGGAACAGTACGGTGACGCCCATGTGTCAGAGGTCCTCTTCGGGTTTGACGGGAAGGCCGTTTTCCTTGCCAGTCACCATACCCAGCACACGCAACGCAGCGAACACCAGAAGGAAGACCAGCAACAAGAAGACGGTAACGTGAACGAAATCCATGCGCAGACCCAGCGCAGGGGATGTCTGCATCGATCCGATGCTGGTATAGCGCCAGGCGTGCGGCAGCAGATACAGTGCCAGCCCGCTTGTCGCCAAGGCCGCGATCAGCCGCAGGTTCCAGGGCGCGCGTCCGGGCAGGCTTTCGCAGATCACATCGACGTTGACCAGATCGCCCGAGCGGAAAGACAGCCCCGCCCCAAAGGCTACCATGAACAGCAAAGCATAGCGGGTGAGCTCCTCGGTCCAGACAAAGGCGATGCCGGTGAGGCGACCGGTGACTTGCACAAGGACGGCGACGATCAGAACCGCGAAGGACAATCCGGTGCCCCATTGGGCCAGCCGTGTCACAAGATGAATGATCGTATCGGGGGGTTTCATGAAACATCCTTGGCAAGTGAATGTGGCGGTTGCGGCGCCACCGAAGCGGCGCCGCGGGGAGGGATCACTCGGTAAAGAGGCCTTCGACGATGGGCCGGACTTCGTCGCTGACATTCATCAAGACCGCATCCTTGGCTGCCGCCTGAAACGCGGCTCCGTCGACCTCGACGAAGGTCATGCCCTGCTCTTCAAGGTAGGCACGGTCGTCTGCGACGGACTGCTCGAACAATTCACGCTCGTACTCCTGTGCACGCGCAGCGGCTTCCATGACGTGGCCCTGATCTTCTTCGCTCAGCTGCTTCCATTTGGATTCAGCGATGGTCAGATAGATCCAGCTGCGTACGTGCTCTGTCAGGTTCACGTGGCTTTGCACCTCGGCGAAGCTGGCGGACCGGATCAGGGCAAGGGGGTTTTCCTGCGCTTCGATAGTGCCGTTCTGAAGCGAGGTGAACACCTCTGAGAACGCCATCGGACCGGGATTCGCGCCAAGCGCCTGCCAAGTGTCGACGAACAACGGCACGTTCGGCACGCGCATCTTCAGACCCTGAAGATCGTCGGGGCTGGCGATGGGGCGGTTCGACGTCAGGTTGCGCGGGCCGCGTGCGAAATAGGCGATGGGGCGGATCTGCGCGTTCGCGATGATCTCTGCCTTGATCTGGTCGCCGATGTCACCGGACGCCACTTCGTCCATATGCTCGATTGATCGGTAGGCGTAGGGCACGGCCAGCAGGGCGGCCATGGGTGACCAGTTTTGCAGGCTTTCGCCGGTAATCGTCATGTCGACGGTGCCCAGTTGCATGCCGTTGATCAGGTCGATTTCCTTGCCGAGGCTTTCGTTCGGGAACACCTCGACCGCGATACGGCCGTCGGTCAGCGCGGACAGTTCCTCGCCGAACTTGACGGAGGCCAGGTGCCACGGGTTGTCCTCGTTAGCGAGGTGGCCCAGCTGCAGTGTCATGTCCTGCGCGAAGGCCGGGATGGCCGACATTGCCGCGACGGATGCCGCTGCGAAGGTTGTTTTCCAGTTGAATGTCATGTGTCGTCTCCTCCTTGGATGGGTGCGTTGACCGGTTCGGGAATGGGCCCGTCCGGCACGTCGAAAAAGTCGGGATTTGCCATTAGGATCTGCGGCAGGTCGTTGAGAATCTCGCGCAGGTGGCCCCGAATGGCCGCATTGGCCCCCGCGCAATCGCCGATCTCTATGCGGTCGACGACCGCTTTGTGTTGTTCGATCAGTTTCAGGACAGGCAAGTGACCCAGCGATAGGAATCGGACCCGATCCATCTGGGACTTCAGCCCCTCGATCAGGCGCCAGGCATCGGCCTTGCCGGCGGCGTCGGCCAAGGTGCGGTGAAAGCGGTCATCCATGCCGATGAAGTTGTGCGGATCGCCATGCACCGCCGCCGCCTGCGCCTTAAGCTGGGCGCGAAGGTCCTGGACAACAGCGGGATCCGGGGTCGCGGCTAGGATCGCCACGATGTCCGCCTCAATCGCCTCGCGCAGGAATCGCGAACTCAGCACCGCGCCGTAGCCGATCTTCGTTATGACGGTACCGCGCTGCGGCCGAATAGCGACGAGACCTTCGCTGGACAGCTTGATGAACGCTTCGCGGACAGGTTGGCGGCTGACCGAACATGCCCGCGCGATTTCGCTTTCGGAAATGTTATCACCAGGGGAATAGCGATTGCGAATGATGGCCTCGCGCAAGCGGACATGGATCTGCGGTGAGATTGCCGCAGATGGATCCAGGTCATTCGCAATAGGGCTATGTGCCGTCATGATTCGTCTCCTCCCTCACAGTATCTACCATACTTCCATACTAGTCAGCAACAGTTGGTTATGTTAAGACCGTGCCAAGCGACTCGGGAGGATAAGAGATGAAACAGACATGGCGTTGGTTCGGGCCGAAGGATCTCGTGTCGATCGACGACACGCGACAAGCGGGGGTGACGGGGATCGTCTCGTCCTTGCACCACGTAGCGACAGGCGCGGTCTGGTCGCCGGACGAGATTGCCGCGCGCCAAAGCGACATCGCCACAATGAAGGACGGCAGCCCCTCCGGCATTGCGTGGGACGTCGTCGAAAGCCTGCCGGTGTCCGAGGATATAAAGAAACAGACGGGCCAATGGCGCGACCATATCGAGGCTTATAAACAAAGCCTTCATAATCTGGCAGACGCCGGCCTGTCGGTGATTTGCTACAATTTCATGCCTGTCCTCGACTGGACCCGCACGGATCTCGCATGGGCGCGGCCCTCTGGTGCCACATGCATGCGGTTCGACCTCGTCGATTTCGCGGCCTTCGATCTGCACGTGTTGAAACGTGACGGGGCCGCCGATGATTTCGACGATGCCCTGCGTGATGAGGCAACGGCACGTTTCGAGGCGATGAGCGAGGCACACCGCGAAGATCTTGCCAAGAATGTCGTGTTCGGCCTGCCCGGCGCGGCGGAAAGCTTCACGCTCGACGATGTTCGCCGGCATGTTGCCGAATACAGCGCCATCGACGAAGACCGTCTGCGTCGGCACCTGATCGATTTTCTTGAAGAAGTGGCCCCCGTTGCGCAAGCCAGAGGCCTGCGCCTGTGTTGCCATCCCGACGATCCGCCGGTGCCGCTGCTGGGCCTGCCGCGCATCATGTCCACCGAGGCGCAGTACAGGAAGGTCATGCAGGCCGTCGATCTGCCCGCCAACGGGATTACCTTGTGTTCCGGCTCGCTCGGGGCGCGGTCGGACAATGACCTGCCGGGGATGATGGAACGGTTGGGCGACCGTGTACACTTTCTGCATCTGCGCAACGTGAAACGCGAAAGCGATGCCCTGTTCGGATCTTTCTTTGAGGATGAACACCTTGAGGGCGACACGGACATGGTGGCCCTGATCGCCGCTGCCTTGAACGAAGAGGACAAGCGCCGCGCGCAGGGTCGCGACGATTGGTCGATCCCGTTCCGTCCTGATCACGGCCAGGACATCCTTGATGACTTGCACCGCAAAGCGCAGCCAGGCTATCCGGCCATCGGTCGACTAAAGGGGCTGGCCGAATTGCGCGGTGTAATCGCAGGGCTGCAGCACGGGCGACCCCAAACATGATGACACGGCTGATGGCACTCGAAGGCATGCCGGACAACGTGCGCGTTCCCGCATACCGGCGTGAAAATCATGGTGCGGGGATCGTCCATCTGGGTCTGGGCGCGTTCCACAAGGCACACCAAGCCGCCTATACTGACGACGCGATAGAGCATTCGGGCGGCGACTGGCGCATCGTCGGGGTCAGCCTGCGCAGCGAGGCACCATCGCGCGAACTGCAGCCGCAGAACGGGCTCTACACGGTCATCGAACGGGACTTTTCCGGCAGCCGCGCGCGTGTGATTGGGTCCATTGCAGCGGCCCATTGTCTCAAGACCGACCGCGCCGCGATTGAGGCCGCGCTTCAGGATCCCGCCACACGGATCGTCTCGATCACAGTGACGGAAAAGGGCTACGGGCTGGACCGGGCGACGGGGGGCATAGCAATCGATCACCCGGCCATCGCGCATGACCTGTCCCATCCAGCCGAACCACAGGGTTTGGCCGGTCTTCTGGTCCGCGCGTTAGGTCAACGCCGCGCGGCGGGCGTGCCGCCCTTCACTGTTCTGTCTTGTGATAATCTTCCAGACAATGGTCCCGTGTTGCGCAGCCTGCTGATCGATTTTTGCCGCCATGCGGCACCCGAACTGGTCGATCACATCACGTTCGACGTGGCCTTTCCCGCGACCATGGTGGACAGGATCACCCCTGCCCCCACGCTCGAAACCCTCGCGCTTGCAAGCCGGATGACCGGCCATGCCGACGAAGCCGCTATCGAGACCGAAGGGTTCCACCAATGGGTGATCGAAGATTCGTTCCCGACAGGACGCCCGAAATGGGAGGCGGGCGGCGCGATCTTCACAGATGACGTGCGCCCTTACGAGGCGATGAAACTGCGGATGCTGAACGGTGCCCACTCGATGCTGGCCTACACCGGTTTTGCAGCAGGGCATCGCTACGTGCGCGATGTCATGGCCGATCCTGCCTTGTCGCGCCTCGTCTCGCGCCACCTCTACGCCGCCGCCGCGACGTTGCGGCCCTTGCCGGGTGTGGATTTCGCCGGTTACGCGGCCCAGCTCGAAGAGCGGTTTTGCAATCCGCATCTGGCGCATGAGACCTACCAGATCGCCATGGACGGGTCGGAGAAGATCACACAGCGTATCCTCGCCCCCGCGCAGTACGCCAGCAGCACAGGTCAGGACCTCCGTCCGTTCGCCTTTGCCACGGCAGCTTGGATGCGCCATCTGACCGGGTCGACCCACGACTGTGCAGCTTACGAGGTGCGCGACCCGCGCGCGAAAGACCTGCGTGCTATGACACGGGGTCAGCCCGCTTCACAGATCGTTTTCGCGCTGCGCGACGCATCCTTCGTGCCAACCGCGCTCACGCGGGACGACGTATTCTGGGCTCAGGTCGAAGAGCTGCTTCACGCAATGCTGACCCGTCCCATGGCGGATGTCATCGCACAGGAGGTTGCATGAAGCGCCTTGTCTCGATCGGGGAATGTATGCTGGAGCTGTCCGCTGCCAAAGGCGATCTTTGGCGTATGGGTATAGCCGGCGATACGCTGAACACCGCATGGTACGCGCGCGCCTGCCTGCCCGCCGATTGGGTCGTGGCCTATGGGACCTGCATCGGCACCGACGAGGTGTCGCAGCGCATTCCGACCTTTTTGGCCGAAAACGGGCTTGAGACCGATCGGGTGCTGACCCACCCGACCCGGTCCGTCGGCTTGTACATGATTTCGCTGCACGATGGGGAGCGCAGCTTTACCTACTGGCGCGACACCTCCGCTGCCCGAACCCTGGCGAGCGATCCGGACCGGCTTCTGGCGTTGACCGCAGACGCAAATGTTCTGCATGTCTCCGGGATAACCCTTGCGATCCTGCCGCCTGTGGGACGTGCTGCGCTCATCGAGGTTCTGCGTCAACGCCGCAGCGAGGGGTGCACGATCTCCTTCGATCCCAACTTGAGACCCCGGCTATGGGAAAACCCGCAATCGGCGGTAGAGGCCCTGACCGAGATGGCGCGTGTCGCCACCATCGTCCTGCCGTCCTTTGACGACGAGCGGACGGCTTTTGGCGACGCGACGCCGGATGACACGGTCATGCGCTATGTCGCCCTGGGCGTCGACACTGTCGTGGTCAAGAACGGCGGCGGACGGATCGCGGCCTCGCACGGGGGCAGGAGAAGCGAGTTCGATGGTTTCGCGCGGGTGACACCGGTGGACACGACCGGGGCGGGGGACAGTTTCAACGGAGCTTTCCTGGCCGCACTGGCAAGCGGCCAGCCGCTGCACGCGGCCGTCGCTTCAGGCCACTGTATTGCCCGGCAGGTCGTCGGTCACCGGGGCGGGCTGATGCCGAAGGATAAGATAAGCAAAACGCAGATGGACTGACCTGCGAACGCGTGCAACCTGGCTTGCTTCCGAGAAACATGATGTGACTTGATCCACATACCGGCGGGGGTGGTGCGTGGATCGAGCTGTCGCGGTAGATCCAGCGTTCCTTCTGACGCGAGCGACGGCAGATGTTGAAGACCTGATGGCAGAGCGGGGCGTGGTTGTCAGCCGGGAAGCGATCAGGCTGTGGGTCACCCGCTTGCAGGGGATGCCTGAACAAGGCTGCATAAAAACCTTGGTTTGGATCCTCTGTGCTTGTATCTGCATGCGGGAGGTGAGCGGGCTGTCTTTGGGCCGCCCTGGCCACAAAGGACCTATCTATGAGCACCACCCCTGCCCCGACCGATTCTGCTATTGGATTTTTTGAACGCTACCTGACCGTCTGGATTGCGCTTGCGATGGCCGCAGGCATTGCACTGGGGTCTTTTGCGCCGGGTGTGGTCAATGCCATTGCCGCAGCTGAGGTCTATTCGATCAATCTGGTTGTGGCCGTGCTGATCTGGGCCATGGTCTATCCGATGATGGTTGGTGTTGATTTTGGCGCGGTCTCTGGCGTTGCCCGCCAGCCCAAGGGCTTGCTGGTGACGCTCGTGGTCAATTGGCTGATCAAACCCTTTACCATGGCCTTTTTGGCGGTGTTGTTCTTTGACACCCTGTTTGCCCCCTGGATCGCGCCTGAGGATGCGGCGCAATATACCGCCGGGCTGATCCTGTTGGGGGCAGCGCCCTGTACTGCCATGGTTTTTGTCTGGTCGCAGCTCACCCGTGGGGATGCCACCTATACGCTGGTGCAGGTCTCGGTGAATGATCTGATCATGGTGGTGGCCTTTGCCCCAATCGTGGCCTTTCTGCTGGGGGTGACAGAGATCTCGGTGCCCTGGTCCACTCTGGTTCTGGCCACCCTGCTTTATGTGGTGCTGCCTTTGATTGCCGGCCTCATCACCCGGCGCATTCTGGGCGGGCAAGAGGCGATTGATGCCTTTAAAGCCCGCGTCAAACCTTTGTCCATCATCGGTTTGATTGCCACCGTGGTGATCCTGTTTGGTTTGCAGGGAGAGGTGATTCTGGCCAAGCCCATGGTGATCGCGCTGATAGCTGTGCCCATCCTTATTCAAAGTTACGGTATGTTTGCGCTCGCCTATGGGGCCGCCCATGTGCTGAAGGTTCCCCACCGCATCGCAGCCCCCTGTGCAATGATCGCCACCTCAAATTTCTTTGAGCTGGCCGTGGCGGTTGCGATCAGCCTGTTTGGCCTGCACTCTGGGGCCGCACTGGCCACCGTTGTCGGCGTGCTGGTCGAAGTGCCTGTCATGTTGTCGCTGGTGGCTTTTGCCAATCGGACCCGCAGCAGGTTCCCGTCCCATAGCTAACGCCTGATCGGCGGCAGCCCTGATCGGCAATCTTGATCAGAGCTGTGCCGAGGCCCCCCTTTCCTTACCGGTCCTGCGGTGTCCGTTCTTTTGGGACATAAAACCATTGCCACAGATTATCTATTTCGATAATACGTGAAATATGGAAGAAGAGATTCCCCTCCGCTTGTCCATCCTAGGGCACCCCCAGCGCCTTGCGGTGTTTCGCCTGCTGATGCGGCGTTACCCCGATCACGTCGCCGCCGGCGAGATCAGCGCGGCTTTGGACATCAAGGCCAGCACATTATCGTCATATCTTTCTGCTTTGATGCAGGCGGATCTGGTGACCAAAACCCGCACCGGCACCTGGCTGCGGTATCAGGTCAACATTGACACGACACGTAAAACGCTCGACGCGCTATATCTGGACTGCTGTAGGGGCCGCCCGGATTTGTGCACATCCTTTCAGCAGTCTGCTGCGTCAGAGGAAAGACAAATGACTGACCGGAAATACAACGTTCTCTTTATTTGCACGGGCAATTCCGCCCGCTCCATTTTTGCCGAAGCCATCCTGAACGCAAAAGGCCAGGATCGGTTCCAGGTCTATTCAGCCGGCACCACGCCGCAGTCCAGCCTCAACCCTATTGCGGTCGAGATGCTTAAATCCAAAGGCCACGATGTGAGCGGTCTGCGGTCCAAGAACATCGAGGAGTTCATGGGCGAGGATGCGCCGCAGTTCGACTTTGTGTTTACCGTCTGTGACCAGGCCGCAAATGAGCAATGCCCCACCTGGGAGGGTCAGCCGATCAGCGCCCATTGGGGTATGCCCGACCCGGTCAAGGCCACAGGCACCGATGCCGAAAAGAGCCTCGCCTTCCATCAGGCCTATGGGGTGCTGTTGCACCGGCTGCAGGGGTTTGCTGCCCTGCCGATTGGCCAGTTGGATCGTATTTCCCTGCAAAACGCCGTTGATAAGATCGCGCTGACTTCCGAGTAGGACAAACCATGACCACCTATGCACTGAACGGCCTGGGCCGAATGGGCAAACTTGCGCTGAAACCACTGCTGGAGAGCGGGGCTGAAATCGCTTGGATCAATGATGCTATCGGCAGTCCTGAGATGCATGCGCATCTGCTGGAATTTGACTCGGTGCATGGTCGCTGGGACGCCGCGTTCAGCCATGATGCGACCTCCATCATCATCAATGGTACCCGCCTGCCAACCCATTGTGAACGCCGCCTTGAGGATTTGCCGCTGGAAGGTGTCGACGTGGTGATCGATTGCACCGGCGTATTCAAAACAGAGGCCAAGCTGGCACCCTATTTTGAGGCCGGCGTCAAAAAGGTCGTGGTCTCTGCCCCGGTCAAGGATGGCGATGCCGCCAATATCGTCGTTGGGGTAAATGTTGACAGCTACCAACCCGATCGCCACCGGATCATCACCGCCGCCAGTTGCACCACCAATTGCCTGGCCCCGGTGGTCAAGGTGATCCACGAAACGCTTGGCATCAAACACGGCTCGATCACCACCATCCATGACGTCACCAACACCCAGACCATTGTGGATCGGCCCGCCAAAGACCTGCGCCGGGCGCGTTCTGCGCTGACCAATCTGATCCCGACCACCACGGGCAGCGCCACGGCGATCACGTTGATCTACCCCGAGCTGGCGGGCAAGCTGAACGGCCATGCGGTACGGGTGCCACTGCTGAATGCCTCGATCACCGATTGTGTGTTTGAGGTGGAGCGCGAAACCTCCGCAGAAGAGGTCAATGCCCTGTTCAAGGCAGCCTCCGAAGACGGCCCGCTCAAAGGAATTCTCGGCTATGAGACCCGTCCGCTGGTCTCTGCGGATTACACCAATGACCAGCGCTCCAGCATTGTGGACGCGCCATCGACCATGGTGATCAATGGCACCCAGGTAAAGATCTACGCCTGGTATGACAATGAAATGGGTTATGCCTATCGGCTGGTTGATGTGGCCCGCATGGTTGGGGATCAGCTGTGACACAGAAAACCGGATTGGCGGCCTATATCGCGGTCACGGCCTCGTATTGGGCCTTTATGTTGACCGATGGCGCCTTGCGGATGTTGGTGCTGTTGCATTTTCACAGCCTCGGCTTTTCGCCGGTGCAGCTGGCCTATCTCTTTGTGCTCTATGAGATTGCCGGCATGGTGACCAATCTGTCAGCGGGCTGGATCGCGGCGCGGTTTGGGCTGGCGGCGACGCTTTATGCGGGGCTTTCCCTGCAGGTGGTTGCCCTGTTGCTGCTGACACAGCTGGACCCGAGCTGGCAGATCGGTGCCTCTGTCACCTTTGTGATGCTGGTGCAGGGCCTGTCAGGCGTGGCCAAAGATCTGGCAAAGATGTCGTCCAAATCCGCAGTCAAGCTGCTCGCCCCTACCCAGGGCGACGGGCTGTTTCGCTGGGTTGCGGTGCTGACCGGATCAAAAAACGCGGTCAAAGGCCTTGGCTTTTTGCTGGGGGCTGCGCTGCTTGCCTTTGCCGGGTTTACCTGGGCTGTCCTTGGCATGGCGGTGATCCTCGCGGTGATCCTTGCTGCGGTTCTGCTGGCCATGCCGCAGGGCTTGCCAGTGGGCCGTAAGGGGGCAAAATTCACCGAGGTCTTTTCAAAGTCGCGCAATGTGAACTGGCTGTCTGCCGCGCGGGTGTTTTTGTTTGGCGCGCGTGACATCTGGTTTGTTGTCGGCATTCCGGTCTATTTCTACGCGGTGTTTTCGGATGGCAGCGAGGCGGGCAACCGGGCAGCGTTTTTCCTGATAGGCAGCTTCATGGCGGTCTGGACGATTTTGTACGGTGCCATTCAGGCCTCTGCTCCGCGTATTCTACAGGCGGCAACGCGCAGTGAAGCCGAGCTGATCGCAGCAGCCCGGACCTGGGCCATGGCGCTGGCCGTGGTGCCTGCAGGGCTTGCCCTGGCGGTGTTGCTGGCCGGGGAGCCGATGCTTTGGCTCACAGTGACGCTGGTTGCAGGTTTGCTGGCATTTGGCGCCATCTTTGCGGTCAATTCTTCACTGCATTCCTATCTGATCCTTGCCTTCACCAAGGCCGAGCGGGTGACGATGGATGTGGGGTTCTACTATATGGCAAACGCCGCAGGACGATTGGCCGGCACTGTGCTGTCTGGGCTGACCTATCAGCTCGGCGGATTGGCAGCCTGCCTCGCCACTGCGGCGGCAATGGTTGTTCTCAGCGCTGTTGCAGCTGGTCAGTTGCAGGATAGGACCCCTGACAAGCCAGCTGGCGCAGGGGGGTGAAACAGGTCGTGGACCCTGCAGCAGCGGTACGTCCTGACAGGCTGCAGAACCTTGATCGTCTGGACTGCTGCCCGGAGCTTAATGACCAGCATCTTTCCATGTGGTCGGGGTCAGATAAAGAATGGCATCATCAACACTCACCATTACCTCGCCGTCCTGAATATTCACCTGCAATTTCATGGAGCGGCTTGCAAGTTTTTCCAGCCCCTGGGTGTCCGCCTCCGACAGATTGATAACCGTCAGATTATCAAACCGGGTGGTGCTGTTCTTGATCTTGTCCCACCAGGTTTCCGCTGTTCTGCCACCGTAGCAATAGATAATCACCTCATTGGCTTTGCCGCAGGATTGACGCACCACCTTGTCGCTGGGCAGTCCCAGCGCGACCCATAATTCCAGCTCACCGCTGAGGCTTTTCTGCCAGATGTCCGGTTCGTCATCTGTGGACAGCCCCTTGGTCAGTTCCAAGTGCTCATGTGCGTTCAAGGCAAAGGCAAGAAGGCGCACCATCAATCGTTCATCCGTCTCCGAAGGATGTTTGGCGACGGTCAGCTTGTGGGTCTCATAGTAGTGACGATCCATATCGGATACGGACAGTTCAACTTTGTAGATGGTGGATTTTTGCGCCATGGTTTGCCCCGATATAGCGAAGATAGGGATGCCTAGTGCGTCTGGCAGGGGGGGTGAAAGGAAATAAAGGGATTTTGGGAAAAAAGCACACAGAGAGAAGCCTGGCCGGGCGAGGTAGGAGGCGGCCGTGATTTATGGCTTAGAGATCTGGTTCTTTAGGGCGCTGACCCTGGACGGCCTGCCCCTTTGGCGACGCCGGCGCGGCGCAAAGTGCCATGGGGTGTTTTGCCCGATCAAAAAAATCTGAGATATGCAGAAGCGTCAAACCCCTTGATTTGGGGATTATTCACGTTTGTTCAGGTGCTTAACCCGAATTGTATAGGTGGATAGAAAACCCGCCATTTTAAAATTTTAGCCCTTGCGCAACTGCCAGTGACTAAGTAATACACCGACACCAACAGTGGCCCGTTCGTCTATCGGTTAGGACGTCAGGTTTTCAACCTGAAAAGAGGGGTTCGACTCCCCTACGGGCTGCCACTTTCCTTCCTTTCATCAGAATATTACCTGTTCGGGCGAGACCACTTTCAGTGGTGTGAACCAGAGCGCATCTGTTGTTCGGTCACTGCGCTGCTTTGGGGCTGGAAAACCCACTGTTTCTGGCTAATACCTTGGGTATCTAGCGCAACAGGAGACGCCATGACACTGCAGATCGGCATCGGCCCGAATACACGCAAATCTGTGTATTTTGACGCAACCCTTGCAGATGGGGTGGCAAGTTTTTCTGTCTATAATCACATGCTTATACCCGCACATTTTGGAAATCCGCAGGCGGAATATGACAGCCTGATGACCGGAGTTTCGATGTGGGACGTGGCTGCGCAGCGGCAGATTGAAATTTCCGGGCCCGATGCCCGCGCGTTGATCCAATACCTCACCACCCGTGACATGGGTAAAACCAGGATCGGCCAAGGCCGCTATGTGCCGATCTGCGATCACGCAGGCACGCTGATTAACGATCCGGTGCTTCTGATGCTGGCGGAAAACCGCTATTGGCTGTCCATTGCTGACAGCGATATCGGGCTTTGGGCCAGCGCCATTACTGCCGAACGCGGGCTGGATGTGAAGGTGCATGAACCGGATGTGTCGCCGCTGGCGATTCAGGGCCCCAAGGCTGAAGCGCTGGTGGCAGAGCTGTTTGGCGATTGGATCAAAGATCTTGCGTACTTCGGTTTCAAACAGACTGATCTAAAGGGCATTCCCCTGATCCTGTCCCGATCCGGCTGGTCAAAACAGGGGGGATTTGAGCTCTACCTGCAAGACGGCAGTCGCGGGTCCGAGTTGTGGGCCATCGTGAAAGAGGCCGGCGCAGCCTACGGCATTCGCCCTGGCGCTCCCAATGATCTGGAGCGTATCGAAAGCGGGTTGGTGTCCTATGGTGCAGATGGGCGCATCCAAGTAAATCCTTGTAATCCGTTTGAAATATCGCTGGGAAAACTGGTGGATCTGGACCGGCCGGATGACTTTGTTGGTAAAGCCGCGCTGCAAAAGATCAAAGCAGAGGGCGTCAAGCGTCGCCGTGTGGGCTATATGATTTCCGGGGCTCCTTTAGAGGGCTTTGAACATTCCTTGCCGGTTCAGACATCAGATGGCCAGATTGTCGGCCTGCTCAGCGAAGCGATCCATTCGCCGCGATTTGAGGGAAATATCGGGGTTGGAATGATCGCCGCGGAGATATCGGATGACGCCGCAGACCTTGAGGTCATGCTGGATCACACACCGCGCAGGGTCACCATTCGCGCCTTGCCCTTTAAGTAATTCAGCGGGCGCGTGAGTAGGGTTTGGCCGCCGCAGTCGAGGCCAAACCCGGTGCAGAAAATTGGCGGGCCACCCAGGGCCGCTCAGGCTTGGGCTCAGCTTCACAGGACCTTGTTCTTTGTGGTGGTTCAGGCCTGGCTTTGTGCGGCGACTTGCGGCTCGTCTTTTTGCATGCCCTGCTCAAAAAACAGATGCTGCGAGCGCCCTGCCCGTTTTGCGGCATAAAGCGCCATATCTGCCTGATGCAACATGGCGGCAGCCTCAATCGGGGCTGGATTCCAGGACGACAGTGTGGTGCCAGCACTGGCGGAAATCTTGCACAGCTTGCCGCCGTAGGGCACAGGCTCTTCCAGGCGACGGATCAAACGTTTTGACAGGGCCTCAAGGACTTTTGGCTCATTAACGCCTTCAAAAATGATCACAAATTCATCGCCGCCAACACGGGCCACGGTGTCGGTATGACGGGTGCAATCGACCATCACCTGAGCAACACTTTGTAAAACTGCATCCCCGGCTGCATGCCCGAGAGTGTCGTTGACCTCTTTGAAATAATCAAGGTCCACATGCATCAGGGCAAAATCTGTGCCAGATCCAATCAGGCGCGCCAGGATATGATCCATGGCCCGCCGGTTCTTGAGACCGGTCAGGGTATCGGTAAAGGCCTGTTCTTCTGCGGCAATCTTGGCCCCTTGCAGCCGCAGGTTCAACTGCCGCGATGCCTCCATGGCGGCCGATTTTGCCTCCACCAGATATAGCATTTCGATTGTCAGGTCCGTAGGGGAAAAATCCGCGCTGGTCAGATCATAGTCGCGCACGGCCTCAAGCACGGAAATACCAAACGAAAGGTTGATCAGCGCGCCTTTGCCACCTGGCAGCGGTGCCAAGACGCCCTTGAGGCTTGTTTGCGGTGACTCGCGAAACTGCATGTGCAACTTGGCGCCCGCAGTTTTGAGGAGGTCGTCCATGGAATTGACCCAACGGGGGCGCAACAGGTCAAAAACCTCAAAGAACTTCACGCCCTTCCAACTCATGTCAGGGCGGAGTTTTTTCAACGTCGGTCCTGCAAAGTGAATGCGCCCGCCGGCGTCTACGACAAGGTACATCGGGCAAATTTGGTCAATGATACCGGTCAACTCATCCGCGGTCATCATAGGGCATGGGCTCCCAAGTCAAAAGTGCGTCCTTCGGCAAAATCCGTTTCAACCAGCGTGATCGAGATCACCTCTGCTCCGTCTTGGGTGCCGCGATGGTCCAGTATAACCAAGTCGCCATAATCATCTGCCATTGCCCGCAGAACGCCCATTAAGACATGGGCGAACCCCGGCAGGCCCGGTTGGCAGACCAGATCAAATTGCCCTGGTGAATTCTCAACCAGTTCAATCGCAGGCAGGTGCAGATCGGCCACGGCCAAGCGGGCGCGGTCTGGCAGATCATCCAGCGAATGCAGGAATTCCACATAGTTGACGCCGCCAAATCGCAGCAGCCGCCGCAGTGCCTCCACTTGCGGGTTTGACACCAGGAAAGTGCCAGTGTCCTCAAGAATTTCAGGCAGCGGGCGTTCAAGCTGTTTTTCCATAGCGGCGAGCATCTTGTTGGATTGCTCTTCTGTATAGAACAACATGGCCTCGAACTGAGCAAAGCCAAGATCCGCAGTATCCATAATATGACTCCACCGTTCTTCCCCGTAGGTACTAACGACGAATGCCTGAATCGCTCTGTTGATCAGACCATGCATAAATTGGCCCCTTGTTACACCTTACCCATATTTGGCTCCGGATCGTTAAGATACGCCGAACAAATAAAGTTTGACGGAATTTCAGATCCAGTTCCTGTTTTGGAGCGCCCCGTGTTCTGGTTTTTCAACAGTAACATTTGCCGGGCAGTCCTCAAAAAAAAGGCGCACCGCAAACAGTACTGACATTCGCTCCGTTGCTCAGCGCGAGCCCCCCTTCCGAGTCGCTCGACACATATTGCATGGGGGACATACCCTTTTACGCCGGAGCAGGGAAGAAAAACCACAGGTCAGCGGCCCAGCTGTGGCAAGGAAGTCCCCAAAAAAGAGGCTTTCAACAGGGAGCGCGTAACGGCGCTCAGCTGCTAAACATGCTAACTTACTAATTTCATTATTGAAAAATTGGGTTTTTTTGACAGAAGGCTCTTAGCTTCAATTGAGATAAGAAAGTACTATAAATCATAGGTTGAAAGCCGTTGACCTGCAGGCTCTTCGCCCTACCCCAGAGATCCCAAAATCAGCTGTTAGGACGACCTTGGGACTGTGCCGAACAACAGCTCCCAAATTTTTGAGGTCGCCTACCTGTGGAATTTTAAAAATCAGTTGGCGCCCCGCCTTCTGATTTTCGACGCGCAACAAAATCCTTCAATTCCTCATGCAGGGCGTCGTCCAGCGGCGGTGGGGTGAATTCCTGCAGAATATCCTTGTAGATCTTGTTGGCCCGTTCCGGTGTCCAAACAGCGCCAGCCGCCTCCCAGGCCTCATAGTTGCGCCAATCGCTCAGGTAGGGCTGGTAAAAGGCGGTGGCATAGCGGTCCTGGGTGTGTTGGATGCCAAAGAAATGCCCTTCGTTTCCAACCTCGCGCACGGCATCAAAGGCAATCTCATCCGGTCCGGTGGCGCAGATTTCCGGCTGCATATAGCGTTGAAGCTGCTGCAGGACTTCGCAGTCCATAATGAATTTCTCCGGGCTGGCGATCAGCCCGCCTTCCAGCCAACCGGCTGCGTGGTACACCATATTGGTTCCCGACTGCACCGCCGCCCAGAGCGAATTTGAGGTCTCCCACATGGCCTGCCCGTCCGGCACATTGGCAGCACAAACCCCGGAAGAGCGCATCGGCAGGCCGTAATGGCGCGCCATTTGCCCGGTCATCTGGGTGGCGCGCATGTATTCAGGGGTGCCAAAGGCCGGGGCGCCGGATTTCATATCCACATTTGAGGTAAAGGTGCCAATGGCACAGGGGGTGCCGGGGCGGACATATTGAAACAGCGCAATAGCACAGAGCGCCTCGGCCAGGCTTTGCGCCACCGCTCCAGCCATGGTGACAGGCGCCATCGCCCCCGCCAGGGTAAAGGGCGTCACCACCACTGCCTGCCCCCGACGCACCAGCCGCAGGCAGCCGTCAATCATCGGATAGTCGTGCTTCAACGGCGAGGTGGAGTTGATATTGGTATACATCCGCGGCGTGGCTTCGAATTCTTCATCCGTCAGCCCCCCGGCGATGCGCACCATTTCCATCACATCTTCGACTCGCTCTTTGCCCAGCGAATAGGCATGCATGGCCTTGTCGGTCAGCGTCAGCTTGTCATAGAGCACGTCCAGATGGCGCACTGATGCGTGGATATCCACCGGTTCCACCGGGTAGCCGCCGGCAAAGTGGATACAGTTGAAATACTGGGTCAGCTTCAACAGATTGCGGCACTGTTCGCGATTTCCTGCGACCTTCTTGCCAAGATCCAGATCCCAGTAGTTCGGCGGCGAGGAGACATTGCCAAAGAGCAGGTTGTTGCCGCCGATCGGGATTGTGCGGTCTGGATTGCGTGGGGTGATGGTGAACTGATCTGGTGCCTTGCCAACCATCTCCATGACAAACGCCCGGTCCATCCGCACCAGATCGCCCTCGACGCGGCAGCCGGCCTGTTTCAAGATTTCCAGCGCTTCCGGGTTGAGAAAGACAATCCCGATCTCTTCCAGGATCCGCATGGCGCCATCGTGGATTGCGGCAACACCTTCTTCGGTCAGGGGCTCAATGGGGCGGTCAATATTTTGCGGAATGCGCCAGGGCATCTGCTGCAAGGCTGCCGTGCCGCGCCGTGCTGCCGCGCCTGCACGCCCGCCCCCTCGTCTACCTTTATCCCGTGCCATGAGCCTCTCCTTGGTGGTTCTGAGCGAACGCCCCGACCTGTGCCGCGCGCCACCGGGCACCCCCCGGCTAGAGTCGCAGCAGGCCCAATCCCGGCGGGTAGCGGCTGCCAGTTCACGACATCTCCTGTCGTTTTTCCACCTCAGACCAGTCGAAACACTCTTTTCTGTACAGATGTGCCCAGTTCTCCACAGCCCAATCCTAAACAGGGCCGTTCTAAACAGACTTGCCCGCCCCACAGCAGGCAGAGGTCGGCAGCGCCGACCGCCGAAGTGCAAAAGCTTAGATAGGAAAAGGCCTGCCGCGCGCCGTTAGCGGTCCAGCCATTCCGGGATATGACCGATATGCGGCAGCACCACATCCGCATGAGGCGCAAGATCGCCATGCGCTGCCATACCGGTCAGCACGCCGATCCGGGTCATGCCGGCCGCCTTGCCGGCGATGAGATCATGCAGACTGTCCCCCACCATGGCGGTCTGTTCTGGGGCGACGCCCGTTGCCGCACAAAAGGCCAGCAGAGGATCCGCATCCGGTTTGGCCCCATGGCCACTGTCAAACCCGGCGACAAAGGCAAAACGATCCAGCACGCCAGAGCGTTCAAGCTGGCTGATGGCAGAAACTTCTGCATCATTGGTCATCACCCCCAGCACCTTGCCACGGGCCAGCAGCCCATCCAGAAAGGCCGCCAATGGCACCGCCTCACTCAGCGCGGCGGTGGCTGCGCTCTGGGCCAGGAACCGCTCCAGCTCGGCCTCTTGCATCTGTGTCACAAAAGGTGCCAGCACAGCCGCCACCTCACCATTGGTGCCGGCAATGACCAGGCTGTCCGCCCGAAAAGCCTGCTGCGCCAGGTCAAAACTTACCGCATCGGCCATCTCCGCCGCCCGCGCCGGATCTCCCTGGCTCAGCTGCGCCAGCATATCCGCCGCCCAGGAATTCCAGGTGGCGGAGAAATCAAACAGGGTTCCGTCCTTGTCGAAGAGAAAAGCATCTACCGGCATGGGTTTTCCTTGCGCCTAGTCATCAGGGTCATCTGGCGCGGACCGTATCGGCAAAATTGGGTGGCGCAAGTTTTTTCTGGTCGGGCCTGTGGCCTCAGGTCCAATGTATCTGTGCGCCGCCCGGCAGCGCCATCCGCGCCAGCATCGGCAGCTCATAGGCGATTCCTGCCTGATCGCAGAATTCGACCACCCAGGCATCGTCCATCGTTAAGAAATCGAGCAGCGAGCCCAAAAACGCAGGATCAGCGGCATTTTCCCGCAGATCCGCCTCTGCTGCGCCAGTGGCGCCCATAAACACTGGTAACAACTCATCATTTGTCATCAGCCAGGCGAGCGCCTTAAGCGCGATCACCTCTGCCTGATCGGCGGAAACCTGCATGATGACCTCATTCCTGACATGTTGCGGACAAATTAGTAAAAACCCGAAACAGTTTATTAACCAGTCTGGCGGAAACTTCCAGTGTAACGATCAAAAGGTTCGAAAGGCGATCCGCGTGCAAGGAACAATCCTCGTCATAGATGGTATTTCTACCAACCGCATCATGCTGAAGGTTCAGCTTGCGGAGGCCTGCTATGGTGTGGAACAGGCCGATTGTGTCGCCGATGTGCTGGAGGCAGCGCGCTATTGCCGCCCGGATCTGGTGCTTAGCGCCATGAGCCTGCCGGATGGCACTGCTGCGGATGTGAAGACCGCCCTGCGTCAGGACGAGATGCTCGCGGATATTCCGGTTATCGCCATCACCCAGTCCAATGCCCCGGAACGCCGACTGCATGCACTTTCGGCCGGGATTGATGATGTGCTGCCGCAGCCCGTGGATGATGTCATTCTGCAGGCCCGTATTCGCAGCCTGCTGCGCGCCCGCAGCGCAAACGAAGAATTGCATATGCAGCGAGACGCCTCCCATGGGTTTGTGCTGCCGCTTTCCGACCGTGCCGGCCATGAAGAATGCAGCAGCGCCAGCGTTGCCCTGATTGCCCAGGATAGCAAGACCGCTCAGGCCTGGGCCAAACGGCTGGGTGATCATGTCCCCTACGCGCTGCGCTACCATGATCTGGACGACATCAAACTGATGATGAGCGCGCCGGTGGCAGATGTGTTTATCATCGAGCTGAACGAGATTTCCGCCGGCCCCGGCCTGCGGCTGTTGGCGGATCTGCGCGCCCGTGCCGCCACCCGGCAGTCGGTGGTGATTGCAGTGCCAAACCCAGCGGATCCAATGATCGCCGCCGAAGCGTTGGATCGCGGCGCCCATGATGTCTTGCAGGCTGGGTTTGACGTGGATGAGCTGGCCCTGCGCCTGACCACACAACTCCAATACAAATCCCGCAATGACCGGCTGCGCGACAGCGTCCGCAATGGGCTGCGCGCCGCGGTAGAGGATCCGATGACCGGGCTGTACAATCGTCGCTACGCCAAGCCCTTTTTGGATCGCACCGCCAAACGCGCCGCCGAAAGCAACGACAGCTTTGCCCTGATGCTGGCCGATCTGGATCACTTCAAGCAGATCAACGACCAATATGGCCACCCCGCCGGGGATGCGGTGCTGGTCGAGGCCGCCCGGCGGCTGCAAGCCCAGATGCGGCCCGTCGATCTGGTGGCGCGGGTGGGCGGCGAAGAATTCATGATCGTGCTGCCCGGCGCCGATGAAATCAGCGCCGGCATCGCCGCCGTGGAGCTGTGCAACGCCATCAACAGCAAGCCCTTTTATGTACCTGGCAGCTCCGAGCCAATCCAGGTGACCATAAGCATTGGCGCTGTGGTTGGCCACGATCTGAGCCGCAAAGAAGACCGCAGCGACTGGGCTGATGCCGCTGACAAACGCGGCCAGGACAGGGGCGCAAGCAATGTGACCGAGCTGATTTCGTTGGCGGATCGGGCGCTGTATGATGCCAAAAATTCCGGCCGCAACCAGGTGACGCTGGGCAAAAACTCAACCGCTGCCGCCTAGGGTCAGGACCCTAAATCAAACACCGGCTCAAAAGAAAGGGCGCCCCGGTTGGGGGCGCTTTTTTCCTTGCGGATTGCGTCAGGCCAACCGGAGAATGCCGATTTAGTGATCGGGGCCTTTGGGATGGCGGGGACGATTGTCCAATTGCTGTTGCATTCGGTCCGCCAGCCCGCGCCGCTCTTTCAGAGGCAACCCTTCAAGACGCCGTTCCCAGGCATCTGCGACACCGCGCATAAAGCTGTGGGTCTCAACAAGATGGGCGTCAACAATGGCACGGACTGCTGCGGTGTCCAGCTCATCCGCTCGCATCTGTGCAATCATCTGCTCCATTTCATTGTGGCGGCGGTTGTGCAGGCCTCCGGTTTCACCGCCGTGGTCTTTGACCAGACGGCGGAGCTCTTGGCGCCCCATATCCTTAAAAATGAACCGGCTCAGCATCGGAGGCTTTCCCCTGTGATGATCCTCTTTGCCGTGGAACCGCCAGGCGGTCCCAGCAGCGATGCCGATCACCGCAAGGTTCAGAGCAAGCGACAGGGCCAGAACGACCTTTAGCCAAGGGCGCATGCCGCTCCGCTGGCGGGAGTTTTGGTCATTGCTCATTCGAACACCTCATCGCTCATCAAAAAGCTCACATCATAGTCTAGGTCGGACCCCAGCAGCGATCCGCTGGAATATGAGGCAAAGCTCTCCACCGGGTCGGGGAGGAAAGAGGGCGGAGCCAGGCCAATCCAGAGCCCGGACAGACTGGCGACCGCCAGGCCCCCCAAGGCAGGCCAGCCACCAACTGCAGAAATAAATTGCTGCCAGAGCCGCGTGGACAGGCTCTGCGGGTTAAGCCCCGGTTCGCAGCCACCAGGCACCCTGGCATCGACCCTGTCTTGTTGCACGTGCTGCGCATCTGCCAGCATCGCGGCTTGCAACGCCTGTGGCAGCTGGGCGGGTTCACTGCGGGCAGCGGCAAAAAGATCCTCCAGGTGGTCCATATCGCTCAAAGACTTGTCTGTGTCAGTCATCGCTATACCCCAGTTCTTCTCGACGGTTGGCCAGGCATTTGGCCAGCGCCCGTTTGCCGCGCGCGGTCAGGCTTTCGACGGCCTCAACGCTAATCTCCATGATCCCGGAAATCTCCGGGTTTGTCAGTTCTTCCAAGTGGCGCAAGACCACGGCCTGGCGCTGCCGCTCTGGCAGCTGCATCAAGGCCTGTTGCAGGGCATCCTGCCGCGCCAGATCCTGCATCCGATCGGTGACAGAGGACCCCGGATCCGGTGGTTCTGGTATCGCATCCAGATCCACATCTCTGCCCCGTTTGCGCCGTTTCACGTCGATACAAAGGTTCATCACCACACGGTACAGCCAGGTCGAGACCTTTGCCTTACCCGGCTGCCAATCCGGCGCCATGCGCCACAGGCGCATCATTGCCTCTTGGGTGACGTCTTCGGCCTCGGCTCTGTTGCCAAGAACACGGATCGCAACGCCCAGAGCGCGCGGCGCCAAGCGCTGCATCAATTCAGCAGCGGCAGAGGGGTCGCCATTGGCGTAGAGCACCAGCAGCGCATCATCGCTTGATCCGTTGCTTGGCCCGTTGCTTGATCCGTTGCTTGGCCCGTTATTCGGCCTGTTCGGGTTGCCCTCTGCAGAGGCCCCAGTCACCGAACACATATCCCGCGCTGGCAGCCCCTGGGACAGGGGCTGCGCTGGCAATATTTGGTCAAAGGGTAACACAGGGGGTTAATCAGTTTTGCTCCATTTTGCCGCCACGGTCACATGCACCGTCTGGGCCACCACGGTGTTTGCCTCGGCGATGCTGTCTGGCCTGTTCGAACTCTTCTTTGGAGATCGTGCCATTGCCATCGCTGTCGGCGCGTTTGAACATATCCCCGTGGCGACCGCCGCGATTGGCCATTTCGTCCTGGCTCAGCATGCCGTCGCCATCCTTATCAAGATGGTTGATCATGCGTTCAACCCGTTTGGCGGCGCGTTTTTGCGCCCTGACGAGCAGCTCTTCCGTTGAAAGTTTGCCATCTCCATTGCTGTCAGAGGCGCCGAACCGGGTGGCCTTGTGGGCCTGCATCTCGGCCTTGGTGATTTCACCATTACCATCAGTATCAAGCGCTTCGAACGACATCATTGGCCGCATAGCACCGCCACCCGACTGGGCCGTAGCTGTGGTTGCTGCCACTGCGCCCGCGGTTGCAAGGATCACGGCGAGGATTTTGGTCTGTGTCATGTCTGCTCTCCTATGCGTTCCTAAAGCAGCTTTTTGCTGCCGGATACACAGAGTAAACGACACGATACGGCGTTTCCGTCGCTGCCTGTCGCAAAAAAATGGTGCCGCAACATTGCGGCATCGGGCCGCAGAGTTTTCCTTTGGCTTTTCTTTACGCCCAAGACCGAAGATCATTGCGGCAAAACCATAGGATTTCCCATGACCCAGTCCCCGGCCTCCGATGCACTTTCAGGCACCCTCGCGAGTGAGTCCCGCGCAGAGCGTCCCACCTGGCCTGCGCTTGCCAAAGGCTGGCGGCGCAAATGCCCCTGCTGCGGCAAGGGGGCAGTGCTGCATTCCTACCTTAAACTCAACGACAGGTGCTCGCAATGCGACCTCGACTTTACCCAGGCGCGGGCCGATGATGGGCCTGCCTATCTGACAATCCTGCTGGTTGGCCACCTGATGGCCCCGCTCCTGCATGTGGTCTATTTCACCTGGCGGCCAGAACCTCTCGTAACGTTTTCTGTTTTCTCGATTGGCTGTATTGTCTCTTCTCTCTATCTTTTGCCAAGACTAAAAGGGGTTGTGGTCGCCTATCAATGGGCCCGCCGGATGTATGGCTTTGATACAAAAAACTGACATCCCGCATTTGCAACACACGCGGCCCCAATAACAACACACGGGAGAGGCCAGTCTATGAGCGATACAGCAATTCAGGGCGTGACATCCGAGGACCGCAGCGCGATCCGCAATGCGGCAACAATTATTGCCCTGCGGGACCGGATGGGGGACAATCCAAAGGTCTTGATGGGACAGCGCGGTGCCAAGGCCGCCTTTATGCCCAACAAATTTGTCTTTCCCGGCGGCGCTGTTGATCTGGCTGATGCCACTGTGCCCCTGGCCCAGCCCCTGCCCGAAGTCTGCCGCCTGCGTCTGGCGGAACAGGCCAGCGGCGGGCTGGATCACACCCTGGCCATTGCTGCCATTCGTGAGCTTTGGGAAGAAACCGGGCTGGTCCTGGGGCATCCCGGCGACTGGCCGGACGATGTTGCCGAGGATTGGCAGGACTTTGCCGCCACCGGCCATCTGCCCTCGGCGCGCGCCCTGCAGTTTGTCTTTCGCGCCCTGACGCCTCCCGGTCGCCCCCGGCGTTTTGATGCGCGGTTCTTTTTGATTGATGCCGACGAAATCAGCGGTGATCTGGATGATTTTTCCCGCGCCTCGGACGAGCTGTCGCACCTGCAATGGATCCCGCTGAGCAAGGTGCGCAGCTTTGATTTGCCCTTTATCACCGAGGTGGTTCTGGCCGAAGTCACCGGACGCCTGAAGGATCGCACCCCACCAACAAGCGTGCCCTATTTCTGCAACAACGACGAAGAGAGCCTGTTTTTGCGCCTCAAGGGACAGCCGATGCCCAGCGAGGGTTAAGACAGGCCCAGAGGGCCTGCAGTCTAAAGCGCCAATCCCAGCGCCAGAATTGACAACACCAGCAGGCCCATACCAACCACTTCGCGGCGGCTGATCTTTTCTTTGAAGAACAACAGCGAGGCCAGGATGGACAACAGAAGCTCCACCTGCCCCAGCGCTTTTACATAGGCGGCATTCTGCAGGGTAAAGGCCCAGAACCAGCAGAACGATCCCCCCAGGCTGGTCAGACCCACCCAGATCGCCACCCGCCGCGCCTGCCAGACGCGGGTGATCTCGCCCTTTTCGCGCCAGGCCAGCCAGATCACCATCAGCAAGGTCTGCAAGCTGACCACCGAAGCCAGGGTCACAGCCGCCCGGAACACCGGCGCCAGATCCCCCAGCTGCAACGAGGCCCCGCGATAGCTAACCGCCGAAAAGGCAAACAGAACCCCGGCCCCAAGCCCCAGTTTTGAGGCCGTGTTGGTGAGGTGGCTCCACCAGGCTCCGGTGGCATCTGGTGGCTTGGACAGCACCAGAACTGCGCTCAGCCCCAACAGGATGGCAACCCAGCCCCAGGCACTGATCGCATCCCCCAGTACAACCAACCCGACAATCGCGGTCTGGATGACTTCGGTCTTTTTGAAGGTGATGCCAACGGCAAAATTGCGCTGTTTGAACAGGGAAACCACGCAGATCGTTGCCAGAATTTGCGACACGCTGCCGATCAGGGCAAACCCCCAGAATTGCCCACTTAGGTGCGGCAGGCTCTGGCCGCTGGCATAAAGATAAATTGCCAGGCCGCTCAGGATAAAAGGCGCGGAATAGGCAAAGCGGGCAAAGGTTGCGCCGCCGGGGGACAGGGTGACCGCGCTCAGCACCTTCTGCAGCATAAAGCGGAAGGTCTGAAAGGTGGCGGCGGCAATTGTGACGGGTATCCAGGTCAACATAACCGCTCTTATGCAGAGCTAGTCTTTGGAAGACCAGAGCGGATGTGGCACCGGGTCTTTGCTGCGTAGCAGATACCGGGCAAAGACCTCGCCATAGCTGTGGTAGTGATAGCCCTGGTTTGACTGCAGATAGCTGTCGCGGTTTTTGCGGTACAGCCGTGGCAGCGCATGCCAGGGAACGCCCGGATGCAGGTGATGCACCACGTGCAGATTGTTGTGCAAAAACAGCCAGGCCAGCGGACCGCGATCCTCAATCACCACGGTGCGACCGTGGCAATCCTGATGGGCGCGATGCTCCAGAAAGGTGCGGATTTTCACCAGCCCCAACCCGATATAGGCCCCCAGACAGAGCGCCCAAATGGGTGTTGCCGTTGCCAGGGTGATCCAGACCACCAGCGCCAGGCCCAGCCCATGCAGCGCCCAATCGCGCATCACGCCTGCCTCCCCTGCCCGCGCCAGCCGCCAGTCTTCTGCGATAAAACAGATCTGCCCCAAAAGCGGCCCCAGCAGCACCCGCCCCAACAGGGTGTTGTTGAGCCGCAAAACTCCCCGCCGCCAGCCAGGCATCTGCGCCCAGATTTCGGGATCCTGAAAGTTGCTTTCGGGGTCATCATAGGGGTCTGTTAGCCGCTCGTCGCGGTGATGCGCCAGATGGGTGTCGCGGAACCTGCCATAGGGAATGAACAGGGTCAGCGGCAAAAACAGCAGCGCCTCGTTCAGCAGCCGATTGCGAAACGGATGCCCATGCAGCGCTTCATGGGTCAGCGACGAATGCAGCGCTGCCAATATGCCAAGACACAGCACCGTCAGGCTGAGGCTCAGATCTGGCAGCAGGGTCAACACCAACAGCCACAGAGCATAACACGCCAGGATCAGCCCCAGAGTACCCCACTCCACACCGCGCGGCATCATCATACCACAGTCGATTTCTTGTTGCGGATCAGACATTGGCGCGCGCTCCACCCGGACCTACTACCGGACGAGCAACCGCGCTGTGACGTCCCCAGTTGATCCGGGTCCAAACCCGCTCGTAGATCAGAT
This sequence comes from uncultured Pseudophaeobacter sp., assembly GCA_905479575.1. Classification (GTDB taxonomy): domain Bacteria; phylum Pseudomonadota; class Alphaproteobacteria; order Rhodobacterales; family Rhodobacteraceae; genus Pseudophaeobacter. Next base: position 25,718 of record CAJQNB010000021.1, on the reverse strand, counting down.
AACTGCCAAACCCCAGTGCGCTATTGATCAACGCCTTCACAAGTGATCGTTTGCCAGTTTCCATTTGGGTGGTGCTCCTCCTGATGCGGTTGAACAAGCAGTAGGGCGACAAGGCGCTTTGCAGAATTCTGAATGTGGTTAACTTTTCTCAGCAATGGTGATATTTGTCATCGTATGCCGCAAAAAATTGACAAACGCCTTCGAGCCGAACAGTTCCGCAGCCGCCTCATCCGGGCACTCAGCGAAAGCGGGCTGAGCCAAAGCGCCCTGGCGCGGGGCACCGGCGTTGACCGCTCCACCATATCGCAGCTGCTCAAGGATGATGGCGCCCGCCTGCCCAATGCTCATGTTGTTGGTGCCTGCGCTTCTGTGCTCGGCGTCTCGGCCGACTGGCTGTTGTCGCTGTCGGACCGGCCCGAAAGCGCGGCAGAGCTGATGGCCTCCAGCCTGTCATTGAGCGAGGCGCCCAGGGCGCTGGTGGATCAGCGGATCTTTGACTGGCACCGCGAGGCCGCAGGCTACAAAATCCGCCATGTGCCTGCGGCGCTGCCCGATATGCTCAAGACGCGGGCGCTGCTGGAATGGGAATACGCGCCGCATCTGGGGCGCACTGCGGATCAGGCCATTGGCGCTTCCGAGGATCGCCTGTCCTGGATGCGTCAGTCGCAGTCGGACTATGAGATCGCCATGCCGATCTACGAGCTTGAAAGCTTTGCCCATGCCACCGGCTATTATTCCGGTCTGCCGCTGGACATTCGGCTGGAGCAGCTGGACCAGTTCGAACGGCTCACCACTCAGCTCTATCCACGGCTGCGGATCTACCTGTTTGATGCAAAGCGGCTGTTTTCCTCGCCGCTGACCCTCTTTGGCCCCCTGCTCTGCGTGCTCTATGGCGGCAGCCACTATATCGCCTTTCGCGATCGTGATCGGATCGAGGCCTTTACTGGCCATTTTGATCAGCTGATCCGCGAAGCAGATATCACCGCGCGGCAGGTCTCTGGTCGCTTTCGCGCCCTGCGGGCGGCGATCAGCGCCTGACTCTTTTCCTGGCTCTTTTGCGGCGCATCGCGCGCTGTGCGTTCTGCTGTGATCCCGTTTCTGGCGTCAGGCGCGCTACGCGCGCCGCTCAGGCTCAAGCCGTGGCAACGGTTTGAGCCTGAGCAGAAAACACTGCGCTTACACTTTGGGGTCCGGATTTTCCGTATGGCCATCCACGGCAATCACCTGTCCGGACACCAGACGCGCCGCATCCGAGCCCAGGAAAACCGCCATATTGGCGATATCCGCCGCCTCGACGAAACTGCGCATCGAGGTGCCAGCTGCATAGCCATCATAGACCTGATCGCGGGTCATGCCCTTGGCCGCCGCCTCGCGGTGCAACACCCCCTCCATACGCGGGCCCTCCACGGCGCCGGGGCAGATCACATTGGCGCGAATGCCATAGGGGCCCAGTTCCATCGCCAGGGTTTTGGTCAGCCCGATCATGGCCCATTTGGCCGCCGCATAGGGTGCCCGGTTGGGATAGCCATATTGCCCGGCGGTGGACGAGGTCACAATGATCGACCCTGACTTGGCCGCTTTCATCATCGGGGTGGCGTATTTGGCCGCCAGAAAGGCCCCCTCCAGATTAGTGCTGACGCAGGCGCGCCAGTCCTCCAATGCCACATCCTCGACCAGGGCCGTTGGCCCGGCGATGCCGGCATTGGCACAGAGCACATCTATCCCGCCCCAAACGCTGGCGATCTCAGTAAACAGCGCCTGCACCGAGGCTTCATCCGCGGCATCTGTAACACTGCCGCGCCAGCCCGCAGGCAGGTTGGCCACCGTGTCGGGATTAAGGTCCGTGATCCAGACCTCAAACCCGGCCGCAGCAAAGCCCTCTGCCATGGCGCGGCCGATCCCGGCCCCGCCTGCGGTGATCAGCACCCGTTGTTTTGACAGGGCGCTCACCGAGGTGCCCCAATGGCGCGGCCCAGCCCATCGGGCGCTGCAAGCGCGGCATGTGCCGCCGCAAGCTTCACCAGATTGGCCTCAATATGGGCCGCAGGCGGCGCCGAGCGGCGGGTTTTCAGATCCACATGCAGCAGCATATGCTCGCCAGTGGCCAGCAGACGGTCGCCCTCATACATGTCATGCCACAGGTGCATCTTCTTGCCTGCCCCCATGATCACCCGGGTTTTAATCTGAATCGGATGACCCGCATGCACCTCGTCGATGTGACGGATATGGGTTTCGGCGGTGAAGTAGCTGCCACCACTTGCGATATACTCGGCATCGCAGCCAATGATTGCCATCAGCCGGTCGGTGGACTGCGCAAAGGCATCCAGATAGCGGCTCTCGGTCATATGGCCGTTGTAATCGGTCCAATCCAGCGGCACCACGCGGCTTTGCGTCAACACCGGCTGGCTCAGGTCGGCAATGTCATCAATGGAATTGACCAGCCCGGCCTCACCTTCCAGCGATTTGTCATGGGCGTTTTGCAGCGCCCCTGTGCCCCAGTCATTGGCGCCAAGTGCACGCATCATGCCCACCAGGTTATCGTCACGAATGCGCTCCATCTCGCGGATCGACATGTGGCCTGATTGCGCGTCCGACTGGCCCGCAATCAGATCCACCAGCTCATCGGTGAACTCCGGCACATCCATCAGCTTGGTCCATGGAGAGGTCAGACAGGGGCCAAACTGCGCCATGAAATGCTTCATGCCCGCTTCGCCACCGGCAACCCGGTAGGTGTCAAACAGACCCATCTGCGCCCAGCGAATGCCAAAGCCATAGCGAATGGCATTGTCGATTTCCTCGGTGGTGGCGATGCCATCCTTCACCAGCCACAGCGCCTCGCGCCAGACCGCCTCGAGGAAACGATCCGCCACATGGGCGTCGATCTCTTTCTTCAGATGCAGCGGGTACATCCCAATGGAGGAGATGACCTCCTTGGCCCGCGCGATCACCTGCTGCGAATTGGCAGCGGTGGTGACCACTTCGGCCAGCGGCAGCAGGTAGACCGGGTTAAAGGGATGCGCCACCACGATCTGGCCGCCATTGCCGCGCCCCTTTTGCAGCTCGGAGGGTTTGAACCCCGAGGTAGAGGAGCCGATCACCGCATCCGCGTCGCAGTGTTTTTCCAGCTCGGCATAGACTTTCTGCTTCAGATCCAGCCGCTCTGGTACGCTTTCCTGAATCCAATCCGCGCCAGACACCGCTTCGGCTAGTTCCGCGTGAAAACTCAGGCGGCCCTCATCTGGCAGCGCCACATTGCCCAGCCCCGGCAAGGAGCGGCGCGCATTGTCCAGCACTTCGCCAATTTTGCGCTCGGCCTCGGGATCCGGGTCAAACACTCGCACATCCCAGCCATTAAGCAAGAACCGCGCGGCCCAGCCGCCGCCAATTACACCACCACCAATGATTGCTGCTATCTTCGACATTTGTATCTTCCTTAAGTCATGAGGCAAACGACAGCAGTCCAATAAACATCAAACCCCAGCCGCCGCCAAAATCAATTTGACGATCCTGCCCTTGGGAACAAATCTGCGCAAAATCAGAGCCGCTAAAGCCCCTACACCAACCAGTCCAGCACAATACCAGGCTGCACCAGAGAGAAAGACGACCGGCGGCAAGATGCTGTTCTTCAGTGCGCCTTCTGGGATAAGGGCGATGATGCCCACCCCAGACGCAAAAAGAGCAATCGAGGCCAAGGGCCCCTTCCACCAACTGGCTTCAGATTGCAGATAGGCTACAAGAGCAAGAATGCAGGCAGCGACGAATGAGAAAATAAAATGGATACCCATTTATGGATATTAAAAATTCTCTCATGTCACGCTACCCTTAATACCTGTATTTACTTTGCCACCGGCGCGCGTTTGGTCAGCCCCAGCTGCTCGCGCACCTCTGCCGGTCCCATCAGCTTGCCGCCCATGTTCTCGATAATGGTGCCTGCGCGCTCTACCAGCTGGTAGTTCTCCGCCAGCACGCCCTTGTCGAGCCAGAGATTGTCTTCCAACCCAACCCGCACATTGCCACCCGCCAGCACAGAAGCCGCCACATAGGCCATCTGATCCCGCCCCAGCGAGAAGGCCGACCAGTTCCAGCTCTCAGGTATATTGTTGACCATGGCCATGAATGTGTTCAGATCATTGGGCGCGCCCCATGGCACCCCCATACAAAGCTGAACCAAAGCGGGGCTTTGCAGGATACCTTCTTTCTCCAGCTCTTTGGCAAACCACAGATGGCCGGTGTCAAAGGCTTCGATCTCGGGCTTCACGCCCAGATCCGCCATCATCTGCCCCATGGCGCGCAACATACCCGGCGTGTTGGTCATCACGTAATCCGCCTCGGCAAAGTTCATGGTGCCGCAGTCCAGGGTGCAGATCTCGGGCAGGCATTCAGCGATATGTGCCATGCGGGCGGTGGCGCCAATCATATCGGTGCCAGCCGCATTGACCGGCAGCGGGTTTTCAACATCGCCAAAGGTGATGTCGCCGCCCATGCCGGCGGTGAGGTTCAGCACCACATCGGTTTCGCTGTCGCGAATGCGATCGGTGACTTCGCGGTAAAGTCCCAGATCACGGCTCGGCACCCCGGTTTCGGGATCGCGCACATGGCAATGCACCACAGCGGCGCCGGCCTTGGCGGCGGCAATGGCGCTGTCGGCGATCTGCTGGGGGGAACGCGGCACATGCGGACTGCGATCCTGGCTGGTGCCAGAGCCGGTCACCGCGCAGGTAATAAAGACGTTTTTGTTCATTTTCAGAGGCATTTTGGTTTTCCCGGCAATGTACAGGGTTGTGCCTAGAGTTATCCCCAGGCTCTTCCCCAGATTCCTATTTGCGTCACGGCCTACTGTGCCTCAGCCTTTGCAGAGACAGTTTACACTAAGCGAATCGAAGTTGATGAAATCCGCAAAAAACATCCTGCAACCCGAACATCGCCCGCTGAAAACAGCGGTGCTGGTGCTTGATGAATGCAACACGCTCTCTTTTGCGGCCGCCGTCGATCCGATGCGCGCCGCCAACCGGCTGGCCGGGCGCTGCGTCTTTGACTGGGACTATGTCAGTGCCACCGAAGACCAGCCAATGCTGACCAGTGGCCTTTCGGTGCCCAGCTTTCCCCTGGCCCGGCTCGAAGACTGTGAGCTGCTGATTGTCGTGGCCGGCTTCCAACTGGCCCAGCAAGCCACCCCCAGTCTGCTGGCCGGTCTGCGGCGCATCGCAGCGCAAGGCACGACGATTGCCGGCATCGATGGCGGCCCCTGGCTGATGGCCGAGGCCGGCCTGCTGCAGGGCCATCCCGCCACCACCCACTGGGAGGATCTGGAGAATTTTGCCAGCCGCTTTCCCGAGGTGGACTGCCGCAATGACCGCTTCACCGTCTCGGACGAACGCCTGACCTCAGGCGGTGCCACCCCGGCGATTGAAATGATGCTGCATATCATAAGCACCCGCCATGGCGCCGGCTTTGCCGCCCGTGTGGCCGGCCTGTTCCTCTATGATGGCCCCGCAGTTCCGACCCGCCCGCAAAGCCGCTTGGGTGGGCACAAACACAACGCCCTCACCGCCAAGGCCAACGCATTGATGGAAGCCGCCCTGGATGAGCCCCTGACCCTGACCAAAATTGCCGAACGCCTGGGCACCAGCCCGCGCAGCCTGCAACAGCAGTTTCGCCTGCGGCTCAATACCACGCCGCAGGACCACTACCTGCACCTGCGCCTGGCAGAGGCCCGCCGTCTGGTCAGCGACACCGATCTGTCACTGATGGAGGTGGCTCTGGCCACCGGCTTTACCTCGCCCTCCAGCTTTGCCCGCGCCTTTCGTGTGGCCCATGGCACCTCGGCGCGAGAGCTGCGCCAAATGCGCAATACGCCTGAAAAGGCCAGCTTTGGTGGTTCAGGCCAGTCCCGCCCGGAATCGCCCCGGCCCACCACTCATTGACCTTTTGTCCCCGCAGGTTCCGGGTCAAGGGCCGCTTGTCGGCCCTGCGCAGCAGGGTTCACCCTTGAGGCGGAGCCTGTGGCAATAGACTCGTTATGGCCTCTCAGGGGCACACCTGCTCCTGAGAGGTATCTCAGCAAATTTACTGCCTGTTTCCGCCGCGCGAAGCGCGGCGCCCGGCCCAACTGCAAAGAGGCATATTAATGCCTCTGGCGCAGGCGGGAGCGCCCCCTTGCCGGGTTAGTACGGCATGGGATGGGCGCGGTGGGCCTGGTTGATTTCTTCCAGCACCTCCGCCGAAAGCTCCAGCGCCACTGATTTGAGCGCATGTTCCAGCTGTGCTTGCGTTGTGGCGCCAAAGATGGCGCTGGCCATAAAGGGCCGGGTGCGGCACCAGGCCAGGGCCATATGCACCGGGTCCAGCCCGTGCCGCGCGGCGATGTCCAGATAGGCCGCAACCGCACTATAAACCCGTGGCGAATGCCGCCCGCCCAGCTCTGGCACGATGGATTTGCGCGACCCCTCCGGCACCACGCCCTCCTGATACTTGCCCGTCAACAGCCCGGTGCCCAGAGGTGAAAAGGCCAATAGCCCCACATCCTCGTTGACGCTCAGCTCGGCCAGATCGGTGTCATACATCCGACAAATCAGCGAATACTCATTCTGGATCGAAGCAACCCTTGGCCCCAGCCCCTCCTCGGCAAGACGCAGCCACTGCGCGGTGCCCCAGGCGCTTTCATTACTCAGTCCAAAGGCGCGGATATTGCCCTTGTCCACCTGCCCCTGCAGCGCCTCCAGGCAGTCGCGCATATTGTCCAGGGTCTCTTCACGGTTCTGGGTTGAGGGGTCAAAATTCCAGTTCTTGCGAAACATGTAGCTGCCGCGATTGGGCCAGTGAAACTGGTAGAGGTCGATGTACTCTGTCTGCAATCGCTTCAAGGATCCTTCCACGGTGCTGGCGATGGTCTTGGACGAGATCGGCGCCCCGTCCCGCACCGCTGCCAGACCTTCGCCGGAATGTTTAGTGGCCAGAATATAGTCACCCCGCCGTCCGGTCTTTTTGTTCCAGGTCCCCAGGATTTCTTCGCTGCGCCCTGTGGTTTCCGCCCGCACCGGGTTGACCGGATACATCTCAGCGGTGTCGATGAAATTCACCCCGGCCGCCAGCGCGGTTTCGATCTGCCTATGCGCGTCATCTTCCGGTGTCTGGGTGCCATAGGTCATCGTACCCAGGCAGAGTTCTGAGACGACCATCCCGGTGGTTCCAAGTGGGTTCATTTTCATCGCGCGTTCATCCAATGTCCAAAATCAACGCCAGATTATGCGACTGAAGAACCAATTCAAGCAGATACCTCGCAGCCCGCTATGTTAACAATCTTTATGTTAACTATCTTTTAAATTGGTCGTATTTCGAACGCGCATACAATGGTATGCAAAGATATACCGAGACACAAATGGAGACGCGCAATGAACGTTATTTCACCCAAACGCCTTAGCCAGATCCTGTCCGAAGCAGAGGCTGTGATCACTCAAATCTCAGTGACAGACGCACGCAACCTTCTGGACGATCCTGACACTTTGTTTGTTGATCTGCGCGACGTCCGTGAAATTGAACGTCTCGGTGGCATCCAAGGGGCGCATTGCTGCGCACGTGGACTGCTTGAATTCGCAATGGACCCCGAGAGCCCCTATTTCCGGGAGGTGTTTACACAATACAAAAATTACATCTTCTACTGTGACAACGGCCTGCGTTCCACCCTTGCGGCGCAACTGGCAATGCAGTTCGGCCTGCAGAACGTGCTCTGCCTCTCTGGTGGGCTTGAAGCTTGGCTTGAGGCCGGACGTCGGCTCGAACCCCTGCGTTGGACCGCCACCGCAGACTAAGCCTCCCTTGTAGATCCCGCCGAAATGGACCACCCTTACAGCGACCTATAGGAACTGGAGGGCGCCGGATTGGCACAAAACATCACCAAGGGCGTCAAGGCCCTGCTGGCCGAGGCCAATGAGACCGTCACCACCATGTCGATCTCTGAAGCCAAGGAAAAGGCGCAAGACCCCGCCTATGTCTTTGTCGATCTGCGCGACATCCGCGAACTGCAACGCTCTGGCCTGATCCCCGGCGCCTTTTCCTGCCCCCGCGGCATGCTGGAGTTCTGGATTGATCCCGACAGCCCCTATCACAAGCCGGTGTTCAATCAGGACAAGACCTATGTGTTTTACTGCGCCAGCGCCTGGCGGTCCGCCCTGAGTGCCAAGATCGCCATGGAAATGGGGCTGAAACCTGTGATGCATCTCGAAGGCGGCTTTACCGCCTGGGAGAAGGCCGGCGGGCCTATCGTGCCACGGACAACCTGATGTCCCAGCCATCCCGGCAATTACACCCGGCCGCACGCGACTGCTAGCACTGGTGGCAGAACCTGCTATGGGTTCAAGGAGGGGTTTGTTTCAAACTGAACCACGGCCCTCACGGCCCAGACAGAGCAGGGACCATATCGTGCCGTCACGCCGACAAATCCTTCTGGCCTTGGTGAGCCTGGCTGCAGGCACCGGGCTCTCCACGGTGCCGGGGCGGCTCGTGGCGGCCAGCCAGACGCGGGCCCAGACTCCGGGTTATGCCCTGGATCTTGCCACCACAAAGGTAACATTTGGTTTTCGCCTCAATGGCAGTTGGCAAAACGGCACGATGCCTATTTCCAGCTCCCAGGTGGCGCTGGACCCCAAACAGCTGACCGACACCCGGGTTGCGGTTTCGCTGGATGCAAGGGCCGCCAGAACTGGTCTGATCTTTGCCACCAAGGCCATGACCGGCCCCAAAATTCTGGATGTCGCGCATTTTCCGACCATCCGCTTTGTCACCCGCCGCGTCCTGCTCGGCCCCGAAGGGCGCCTGTCCAATGGCGCTGAGCTCATCGGTGACCTCACCCTGCGCGGGATAACCCTGCCGCTTTCGCTGCAGATCGCCCTGTTTCGTCGCACCGGTAGCGCAGTGGATGATCTCAGCCGTCTGGATGTCACCCTCCAGGGCAGCCTGAGCCGTGCCGCCTATGGCGCATCGGGCTATGCGGGGCTGGTTGGCGACACTGTGCGTCTGGACATTCGCGCCGGTCTGCATCAGCTCGCTTAAAGTGTCCCCAACAGGCTGGATACGACATTTGCGGCGAAAAACCTCTTGCAACGCCCCCGGCATACAGCATTGAGTGCCTGTTATGCGTATGATCATTTCCTTTGCTGCCTTGTTCCTGTCGGTCGTGCTGTTGCAGTTTGCAACCGGAGGCGTCGGTCCGCTTGATGCGCTGTCCGGGTTTGCCCTGGGGTTTGACAAAGAACAGATCGGCCTGTTGGGCTCGGCGCATTTTCTGGGCTTTTTTGTGGGCTGCTGGTGGGCGCCGCGCCTGCTGGGCAGCATCGGCCATTCGCGCAGCTTTGCCGTTTGCACCGCGCTGGGAGCCATGGGGCTGATTGGCCATACGCTGACCAACGACCCCTATGCCTGGGCCGCCATGCGGATCGCCTCCGGGGTCTGTGTGGCTGGCAGCTATACGGTGATCGAAGCCTGGCTCAACGCCAAGGTCACCAATGAAACCCGCGGCCGCGCCATGGGCACCTACCGGCTGGTGGACATGGCCGGGTCACTGGGGGCGCAGCTGTTCATCGCGGTGCTGCCGCCTGCCTATTATGTCTCTTACAACCTGTTGGCGCTGCTGTGCTGTGCCGCCCTGCTGCCGCTCACCCTGACACGCGCCAGCCAGCCCGAGACCCCCAAGGCCCCGCGCCTGCGGCCTAAACTGGCCTGGCAGTGCTCCCCGCTGGCGGTCGCCGGGGTGATTGTCGCGGCGCTCAGCTCGGCCTCCTTTCGGATGGTTGGGCCGATTTATGGACAAGAGGTCGGGCTGGAAATCGACCAGATTGCCTTTTTCCTGGCCTCATTCGTTTTGGGTGGTGCGCTGGCGCAGTATCCAATGGGTTGGCTGGCCGACAAATATGATCGCCGCTGGGTGCTGATCTGGCTGTCGGCGGCGGCGGTGATCAGCTGCCTCATCACCATGATGGCCAGTCAAACCGGCACCCTTGGGGTGATGCTGGCAGCAGGGTTCTTTGGCCTCACCACCTTTCCGATTTTCTCGCTCTCCTCGGCACATGCCAATGATTTTGCCACCTCTGAACAACGGGTTGAGCTCTCGGCGGCTTTGATGTTCTTTTTTGCCCTTGGCGCAATTGCGGCCCCCTATGTGGCCTCCAGCCTGATCAGCAATTATGGGCCATCAGCCTTGTTTGCCTTTGTCGCTGTGGGTCATATTCTGCTGATGATATTTGGCCTGACCCGGATGCAAGCGCGGCCTGCGCCAAATGTCGAAGACCGGACCCGCTATGTCTATGCGCCGCGCACCTCTTTCACCATTGGGCGATTGCTGAAACGGGCGCGGGAGCGCAAATAAAAAGGGGCCGGAAACTCCCGGCCCTCTTTCCAAAATCTGTTAGATTGATCAGGCGGCGGAGCCCGGCTCGACCTCTGATGCCTCAGCCACCCCCTCAGATGGTTCATCAGCAGAGGAGGGTTTGGGTGCCTCAACCCCAAGTGCCGTACTGGCGATTCCGCTGACGCCATCTTCCATTGACAGGCCCAGCTCTTCGCCCAGCTTTTTCAGCGCCGGCATCTGCACCGCCATCCCCATGATCGAGTCCAACGCCTGGTTCACCACCGGCTTTTCACCGCTACCACCCTGCACGGCCTGGCCATTGCCGCCAGCGCCGCCCATTGGGCCAATACCGCCAACCTGATGGATCTTGATCGAGTCGATCTTTTCAGCAGGTTTCACCATCTCAGCGACGATCAAAGGCATCGCCTCCAGACGGGCCAGGTCAATCTTCATGCCGATCAGCTCAGCCGAGAGCGCATTTTCAGCGTCAACGATGGCGCGCTTCCCTTCGGCCTCGGCCAACATGTCGTTCTTTTTCGCCTCAGCGCGAATGTTGAGCGCATCTGCTTCGGCCTGGGCTTCCTCGCGGCGGGCCTCCGCCCGGTCGGCGGCGGCGTCTTTTTCTGCCTGGGCCGCAAGCCGGATGCCTGTGGCCTGGCGCTCGGCTTCGCGGGTGGCCTGGATCAGCACAATCTGCTTTTCACGCTCGGCTTCAGCCACCTGACGGGCGGTTGCCACGGCTTCGGTTGCCTTGGTCGCTTCGGCGCGGGCCAGATCGGCAGAGGCACGGGCGCGGCTTTCTTCTTCCGATTTTTGCTGAATGATAATCTGGCGTTCCTGCTCGGTCACCTCCAGCTCGCGCTCTTTGGTGATCTCAGCGACGCGGATCTTGCGCTCACGCTCAATATCGGCGGAACGAATGGCCTCTTCCCGCGCAATACGAGAGCGTTCAGTTTCGCGCACAGAATCTTCAGTCCGGGCAGCAATCTCAGCCTCCTGGGCCACGCGCAGGGTTTCCACCCGTTCCTTCTGTTCGATGCGGGCCTGCTCTTCGTCCTGTTCGATCAACAGTTTCTGACGCTGGGCCTCCATCGCCGCACGGCGCACCGACACGTCAGCATCCGCATCAATCTGGGCGCGCTCCATCTTTGATGTCGCAATCACCTCGGCCAGCTTGCGCATACCAACAGCGTTAAAGGCGTTGTTTTCGTCCAGCGCTTCAAACGGGGTCTGGTCCAGCGCTGTCAGTGACACGGATTCCAGTGAGAGACCGTTTTTGGTCAGATCCTCGGAAACGGCATTTTGCACCTCCTGGACAAAATCAGCCCGGTTTTCGTGCAATCCATCCATGGTCATCTGTGCTGCAACCGCGCGCAGACCATCAATCAGCTTGCCCTCAATCATCTCGCGCAGCTGCTCCACATCAAAGGTGCGATCCCCCAATGTCTGGGCTGCGCGGGCAATCCCCTCAGAGGTCGCCATGACCGAGACGTAGAATTCCACGCCAACGTCAACCCGCATCCGGTCCTGGGTGATCAGGGCCGCCTCGCCGTCGCGCTTCACTTCCAGGCGCAGGGTCTTCATGTTGACCGGGCTGACTTCATGCAGCAAAGGCACCACAAGAACGCCACCATCCATGATAACCTTCTTACCGCCTGAACCGGTTCTAATAAGGCTAACTTCGCGGGTTGAGCGCCGATACAAGCGCCCAAGCACCAGGCCAATAACAAGAAGCAGTGCCAGTACACTGGGCACACCAATAATCAGAAAATCCATTTGAATTTCTCCATCGTCCAATAAAATTTCGGCCGTTTGTTCGGTTGTTTGTTCAGCCGTTTGTTCGGTTGTTTGTTCAGCCGGTTGTTCAGCTGTTTGTTCGAGTAATTGTTCGGTTGTTTTCTTGGCCATATCAAACCCGCCTTTGTGTCAGCAGATGAATGGCTGCAATAGGCGTCATTCCGACAATGGGATCAGAACATAGGCATCCTGCCGCCTGTCCCGGATCACCAGCACTTCGGTGCCCTGTGTAATCTCTTCGCCCTTGGCAAAGGGTTCGGCGCGCAGATAATGCGCATTGCCATAACGATCCATCACCCGCACCTCGGCGGCGCGCCCTGTGGCAGCAGTGCCTTGGGTGATGACCCCCCGCCGCCGCCCCAGGCTACGATCTGATAGGGCTTCGGTTTCGGTCTGCGGCAAAACCCGCGCAAAAACAGCGCCAAAGCTGCGGGCAAACCACAGACCAAAGGCCCCCGCCGGAAGCGCAACCAACCAGGCCGACAGCGTAGCGGACAACAGGGATTTCACCCCCAGTTGCAGCCCGATACCGCTCAGGCCGAAACCCAGTAGCAACACGGCAAGCCAGATCAGCATCGGCATTTTTCCCAGCCCCAGCCAGCTGCCGACCCCGCCAGAGGCATCAACCGGCAGCGGGTCTTCGGCCAGGTCAACGCCATCAATATCCGCAAGATCAAGATCGCCCAGATCTCCTAGATCGCCCAGTGCATCCGCGTCTAGGGCCAGATCCCCCGCCACATCACCCATGTCACCCAGTTCAGGCCCCTCAGCGCCATCAAGCCCCGCCTCGGCCTCGCCGCTGCCAAGGAAACTCGCACCGATAAGCAGGGCCGCCAGTTCCAACCCGGCAAGGCCAAAGAGCAGCGCCAGCGCAAAGGTGAAGGGCAAAAACCCGGGATCAAGCAGGTAGTCAAACATCTATGGCAAGATCCTCGAAGCAAAAAATCGTTCAGTATGCAATGGTATGCAGTGTATCTGGTATTTTATCAGGGATATTTCAAGACATCCGGTGAATGACACACGTTATAGCTGCGCCGTAACAAATCGCAAAGACATGTAAAAGCGGTGTAAATGGGGCCTGACCCCAGGAGCGCTTTCAAAAATGCTCTGAAAGGTCCAGCCGGGGTTTTCGTGTCGCGCCGCATGGGGTAGACGGAGCTCTGACTTTACACATGGGTGGATGGCATGGCACGCGTTCTGATCACTTCGGCAATTCCCTACATTAACGGGATCAAGCACCTGGGAAATCTGGTAGGCAGTCAGTTGCCAGCGGATCTTTATGCCCGGTTCCAGCGTGCCACCGGCAACGAGGTGCTGTTTCTTTGTGCCACCGATGAACACGGCACCCCCGCCGAACTCGCCGCCGCCAAGGCGGGCAAGCCCGTCGAGGAATTCTGCGCCGAAATGCATGAGGTCCAGGCCGGAATTGCCAAGGGCTTTGGCCTCAGCTTTGATCACTTTGGCCGCTCTTCCAGCCCACAGAACCACGCGCTGACCCAGCATTTTGCCGGCAAGCTGGCCGAGGCAGGCCTGATCCGCGAAGTGGACGACAGCCAGATCTACTCTCACGCCGATGGCCGCTTCCTGCCCGACCGCTATGTCGAAGGCACCTGCCCCAACTGCGGCTTTGAAAAGGCGCGCGGCGATCAATGTGAAGAATGCACCAAGCAGCTGGACCCCACCGATCTGATCAATCCACGCTCGGCGATCTCCGGCTCTACCGATCTGGAAGTCCGCGCCACCAAACATCTGTTCCTGTGCCAAAGCCAGATGAAGGACCAACTGGACGCCTGGATCAACAGCAAAGCCGACTGGCCCGTGCTGACCACCTCGATCGCCAAAAAATGGCTGCATGACGGCGACGGCTTGCAGGATCGCGGCATCACCCGTGATCTCGACTGGGGGATCCCGGTCAAAAAAGGCACCGAGGACTGGCCCGGCATGGAAGGCAAGGTGTTCTACGTCTGGTTCGACGCACCCATCGAATACATCGCCGCCGCTGGCGAATGGGCCGAGGCCAATGGCAAAACGGATGCCGATTGGCAACGCTGGTGGCGCACCGACATGGGCGCCGACGATGTGAAATACGTCCAGTTCATGGGCAAGGACAACGTGCCTTTCCACACCCTGTCCTTCCCGGCCACCATCTTGGGCTCTGGTGAACCCTGGAAGCTGGTCGACCACCTCAAAAGCTTCAACTACCTGAACTATGACGGCGGCCAGTTCTCCACCAGCCAGGGGCGCGGAATCTTCATGGATCAGGCGCTGGAAATCCTGCCGGCCGATTATTGGCGCTGGTGGCTGCTCAGCCATGCCCCCGAAAGCTCTGACGCCGAATTCACCTGGGAGAATTTCCAGCAGTCCGTGAACAAGGACCTTGCGGATGTGCTGGGCAACTTCGTCAGCCGCATCACCAAGTTCTGCCGCTCCAAATTTGGCGAAGCTGTTCCCGAATCCGCCCCCTATGGCGAACCAGAGCAGGCGCTGATTGCGGACCTTACCAGCCGCATTCGTGCCTATGAGCAGCACATGGAAAACATGGAAGTGCGCAAATCCGCTCAGGAGCTGCGGGCGATCTGGGTTGCCGGCAACGAATACCTGCAAAGCACCGCCCCCTGGTCGACATTCAAGACCAACCCCGAACTGGCTGCCACCCAGGTGCGTCTTGGCCTCAACCTGATCCGGCTCTATGCGGTGCTGAGCGCGCCCTTTATTCCCACCGCCTCCGAGGCGCTGATGCAGGCGCTGAACTGCGACGACAGCAGCTGGCCGACTGATGTAGAGGCCGCGCTGTCCACATTGCCTGTGGGCCATGGGTTTAGCGTACCGGAAAATCTCTTTGCCAAAATCACCGACGAACAACGGGAAGACTGGCAAGAGCGCTTCGCCGGGACCCGCGACTAACAACGCCTCCTCAAGGTGCCAATCCGGCGCGCGCAAGCGCGCCAAAACCTGCAAAGCCCGCCTTATTCAAGGCGGGCTTTTCCTTTTGGCAGCGCCGCTTCTGCCTCCCTTGGTTCAGACCGGGAAAATCACCAACACTGTTTCCCGTTTGTAGAATAATACATCGCGAAGTAATATTTTCCGACAAAAATAGTCAGAAAGGGTTTTCTGATAGATTTAATCAGGTATAAAGCCCGCAGCCAACCTGACTCGACAGGCCAGCCCGGAGCCACATCACACAAATAGAAATTGCCACCATGTCGATCAAAAACCACCAGACCCGCACGCCTTCCCCCTGCCCCAATCCTGAAACGGCGGTGGAGCGCGAGGCAATTTGGGCCCCGGTTTTTGCCCCCAGCGGCGCCCTAAGCGGCCTGTGCCTGGAATGGCTTTTGGACAAGGCGGAATTCAACAATGGGCGACCCACATGAACCAGATGACATCAAACCCAGTGCCAACCACCGCAGCATCTCCCGAAGTATTCCCAACCTACCACGCTGAGGATCTTACCCGTGGGGGCATTCAGGCCCGCATTCTGCTCAACGGCCAGGTCTACAGCCTGCGCATCACCCGCGCCGGAAAGCTGATTCTGACCAAATGAGCCTACCGCAGGTCTGCAGACGTGGCAGCACTGCGCCCCCTGCCGGCGCGGCTCCGGTGACCCTTCATAGACCCCCTCAAGCGACACTATCCAAGGATTTCACAATGAAAAATCTGTTTTTGACGGGCTCTGCCCTGGCAGGTCTCGCCCTCGGCGCGGCACCAGTTCTGGCCGCGAGCAAGGCCGAGGTTCTGGCCAACTATGCCAATATCGCCGAAGCCACCTACCAAGACAGCCTCGCCACCGCCCAGACGCTGCAAAGTGCCGTAAATGCCTTGGTCGCCGCGCCCTCCGCCGAGGCCCTGACCGCCGCCCGTCACGCCTGGCTGGCCGCCCGCGTGCCCTACCAGCAGTCCGAAGTCTTCCGCTTTGGCAATGCCGTTGTTGACGATTGGGAAGGCAAAGTGAACGCCTGGCCGCTGGATGAAGGCCTGATCGACTATGTGGATACCGCCTATGGTGGCCCCAGCGATGAAAACGCTCTGGCAGCGCTGAACGTGATCGCCAATCCGAGCTTTGATCTGTCTGGCAAAACCATCGACACCAGTGCCATTACCCCGGCGCTGCTCTCCGATACGCTACACGAGGCCGATGGCGTCGAGGCCAATGTGGCCACCGGCTATCACGCCATTGAATTTCTGCTCTGGGGTCAGGATCTGAACGGCACCGACCACGGCGCAGGCAACCGCCCCTGGACCGACTATGCGACAGGTGACAGCTGCACCAATGGTCATTGCGACCGCCGTGGCGCCTACCTGAAAGCCGCCACCGACCTGTTGGTTTCTGATCTGCAATGGATGGCAGCCCAATGGGACGCGACCGGCGCAGCCCGCTCCACCCTGCTGACCAATGAAGGCGCCGGGATTTCTGCCATGCTCACTGGCATGGGATCTCTGTCCTATGGCGAACAAGCGGGCGAGCGCATGCGCCTGGGCCTGATGCTGAATGATCCCGAAGAAGAGCACGACTGCTTTTCCGACAATACCCATAACAGCCATTACTACGATGGCCTCGGCGTGCAAAACGTCTACCTCGGTGAATATGTACGGGTGAATGGCGCGCTGATCTCTGGCCCGTCGCTGTCCGATCTGGTCGCCGCCGCCGAGCCGAGCCTGGACCATGAAATGCAGACCAAACTGTCCACTACCATGCGGGCCCTGGGGCGGATCAAATCCACTGCCGAAGCCGGCTTTTCCTATGACCAGATGTTGCAACAGGGCAATGCCGCAGGCGAGGCCCTGATCATGGGGGGCGTCAATGGGCTGGTGGATCAAACCCGGTCAATCGAGCGCGTGGTCAAACTGCTCAATCTGAATGGTTTGGAATTTGAAGGCTCAGACAGTCTTGACAATCCTTCGGCGGTCTTCGAATAAAGATCTGCAACGTAATATCATAACACTCCATCAGAGCTAAGACCCAAGAGGCCTGGCAAATCCAAACAGCCAGGCCTCCCCACCAGAAAGAAGACCGTCCATGAATACCAAGACCAAAGCCGCGCTGGCTTTCAGCGCGCCCCTATTGCTGTGCGCAAATGCTGCCGCTGCCGAACAAGGCTTCACCTGGGAAGGTGAAATCGAAATTGGCAACGAACAGGTTGTCTCCTCCGATGTGCCGCCAATGAAATCCGCAACACCTATGCCATCATCACCGCCACCGGCACCTATACCTTTGGCAATGGCATGGCGATCTTTTCGACCCTGACCGGTGAGAGCGTCACCGATCCAACCGCCGATCGCACCTTTGACGACCTTGGGCTCTATGTCGAAGAGCTCGGCTTTAGCTTTGGCATCGGTGAATCCACCACCGTCGCCATTGGTAAGCTGCACCCGGTTTTTGGCTCCGCCTGGGATGACACCGCTGGCTTTTTTGGCGGCACGCTTGCCGAAGACTATGAGCTGACAGAACAGTTGGGCATCCTGGCCGATGTCGAACTGAACGGTGCCGGCACCCTGTCCTTTGGCCTGTTCTTTGCCGATGACACCTCGCTCAGCCGCTCCTGGGGCACGGATCGCGGCCGCAACCGCTCCGATACCGGCGGCGCGGGCAACACCGGTAAGTTGGACAGCTTTGCCATTCAATGGAACCACGAGGTGGACAACACCCGTTTCCACATCGGCGCGCGGCACCTGAGCGCCAGTGTCGGCGACGTGGATGACGAACAGGGCTTTGTTGCCGGTCTTGGCCATTCTTTTGACGCTGGCCTGGATGTCTTTGCTGAGGTTGCCAGCTTTAGCAATTTTGGCGGCACAGCCGATGACGCGACTTTTGTGACCCTGAACGCGGCCTATGCCATGGGCGACTGGACCCTGTCGGGCACCCTGTCGCAGCGTGACCTGGACAGTTCCGGCAAAACCGACCTGCACTCGATTGCGCTGGAGCGCGAGTTCAGCAACGGCATGGTTCTGGGCGGCGCTTTGGCGCGGCAGGATGATGGTGGCGTAAAAGATACCATTGTTGGTCTCAACCTGATCATTCCACTCGGCGGCTAATAGCGAGGATACCTGCGGGCTCAACACCGCAATTGCAGCTGATCTGACGGGTTACGCCTTCCCTCGGACCCCGCCAGAATCGCCACACGGCAAATGGGCCGCAGCTTTGCGGCCCATATTTTTTTGCAAACCCCTATTACCCGATAGAAACAATCAGATTTAACCCTTGTATTCTGATTGTTTTAGTCAGATATTGCATCGACTCGATAGAACCACGGTGCCACACATTCTCAGGGGTCTTTTGCATGATCATCTGCCACTGCACTTCAATTTCGGACCACGATATCCATGCCGCCATTGACTGGATGCGCAGCGCGGATCCGGAAACCATTATCACCCCTGGAAAAATCTATCACGCGCTTGGCAAAGCGGCCGATTGTGGCGGATGCATGCCGCTCTTCCTCGACACCATGCGCAGCAATGATAGAATGAACGTACCGGCAGAGCTGCAGAACCTACGCCGCAGAACAACTCAGGAGAGCACCAATGAAGGGCGACCCCAAAGTCATCGACTATCTCAACAAAGCGCTGCGTCATGAGCTGACAGCGGTCAGCCAATACTGGCTCCACTATCGCCTGCAGGACGACTGGGGCCTGGGCAGCATGGCCAAGAAAAGCCGCGAGGAAAGCATCGAAGAGATGCAGCACGCGGACAATCTGATTGAACGAATTCTGTTTCTGGGCGGCCACCCCAACCTGCAAAAGCTGGATCCGCTGCGCATCGGCCAGACGCCTAAGGAAACGCTGGAATGCGATCTTGCCGCCGAAGAAAGCGCCCGGGCGCTGTACAAAGAGGCGCGCGAGGTCTGCAACGAGGCCGGCGATTACGTCACCATGAAGCTGTTTGAAACATTGATGGCAGACGAAGAAGGCCATATCGACTTCCTCGAAACCCAGCTTGACCTCCACGACCGGATTGGTGCCGAAAACTATGCACAACTCAACGCCACCAAAATGGAAGCGGTTGAAGAGTAAGCTCCTTCTGGCTGCCGCGCTTGCGGCGGCCTCTCCCGCCTTGGCCCAGGACCCCACACCTGCGCCACCCCTGGATTTGTCAGCCCTGTCGCTGGGGGATCCCCACCTAAACACCCTGCCGCGCAGCGCTGCAGAGCAGGCCCGCGTGGCCAATGTGACCGCAGCGACCCAGGATTTTACCGCCCCCGAAGCGTTTGAGGACAACCCCGGCGGCAGCGCCACTGTTCGGGCGCGCCGCGATGATGAGGCTTTTTCCCAGCACAGCGCCAATCTCTCCTTTGAACAAGAGCTGGAATTCAAGCTCGGCAACGGCTTGTTCAAAAAGATCTGGGTGTTCGCGCCTGCCTCGACGCTGGCCTCCGACGGGCTGGGACCCCTTTATAATGCCCGCAGCTGCCAGCGCTGCCACATCAAGGATGGGCGCGGCGCGGTTCCCAAAGGCCCGGACTACCGCTCGGCCTCGATGTTTTTGCGCATTTCCGTCCCCGGCGAGACGCCACAGAACCTGCAGGCGGTGACAGATTACATCGGCACCGCCCCTGACCCCACCTATGGCGGCCAGTTGCAGGATTTTTCCCCACCCGGCATCGCGCCGGAATACCGGCTGGGGGTGGACTACAGCACATCGACCATCCCCCTGGCAGGTGCCGAAACGGCCGAGCTGCGCATCCCCAGCTACAGCGCCGCGGAACTTGGCTATGGCCCGCTGCACCCAGACGCCATGTTGTCGCCCCGCATGGCACCGCCAATGATTGGTCTGGGATTGCTGGAGGCGATCTCGACAGCGGATATCCTCGCTAATGTCGATGAGGGTGACAGAAATGGTGACGGCATATCCGGGCGTGCCAACCTCAGCTGGTCGCGCGAATATCAGCAGATCATGCTGGGGCGCTTTGGCTATAAGGCCGGCATGCCAACCCTGCACCAGCAATCGGCAGCGGCCTTTTCCGGTGATATCGGCATCTCGACACCGCTGTTCCCCAGCCCAGCGGGGGATTGCACCACAGCACAAACCCGCTGCCTCAGCGCCCCCCATGGGGATGGCGATGTCCGTGGCAGCGAAATTGACCAGGCCAATATGGATCTGGTGACCTTCTATTCCCGCAACCTGGCCGTACCTGCGCGCCGCGACAGCGATGATGCTCAGGTGCTACGCGGCAAGGAGCTGTTTTACGCCAGCGGCTGCACCAGCTGCCACACGCCCAAATTTGTCACCCAGCGATTGGCGGATCGGCCCGAGAACAGCTTTCAACTGATCTGGCCCTATAGTGACCTGCTGCTACATGACATGGGCGAAGGGCTGGCCGATAACCGCCCCGAAGGCCGCGCCACGGGTCGCGAGTGGCGCACCGCCCCGCTTTGGGGGATCGGGTTGACCCAGCAGGTAAACCCGGACGCGACCTATCTGCATGACGGCCGCGCCCGCAGCCTGCTGGAGGCTATTCTCTGGCATGGCGGCGAGGCAAAACCCGCACGTGATCATATTATCTCGCTGTCACCCGATGACCGCGCCACCCTCATTCGTTTTCTGGAGAGCCTCTGATTTGAAACATCTTCTGTTTGCGCTTGCCGCCAGCCTCGCGCTTGTCACCACTGCCGCGCACGCGGATGTGGTGGATGAAATCCTCGACGATCAGATCCTGCCCGCCATGCAGGCCCTGGTCGACAGCAGCCAGGATCTGGCCGAAACCGCCGGTCGCACATGCCAGCCCGATGCCGCCCCACTGCAAAACGCCTACAGCCAGGCCTTTGACGACTGGACTCGGGTCAGCCACCTGCGCTTTGGCCCTACTGAGACGGACAATCGCGCCTTTGCCCTGGCTTTTTGGCCCGACAGTCGCGGCAAGACACCCAAAACCCTGGCCAAACACCTGCGTGACGCCGATCCCGCCCTGCTGACGCCGCAGGGTTTTGCTCAGTCCTCAATTGCCGGACGTGGCTTCTATGCGCTGGAGTTCATGCTCTACGATGCCAGTTTTTCCAGCGCCGAACCCTCGGAGTATCGCTGCGCCCTGATTGCCACCATGGCCCGCGATATTGCCGCCACGGCTGAGGCCATTCAGCAGGACTGGCAACAATCCTATGCGGCGCAGATGCGCAGTGCCACCGGGCGCTATCAGGATAACACCGAGGTCAAGCAAGAGCTTTTCAAGTCGCTGCACACAGGGTTGCAGATGCTGGCGGATATGCGTTTGGGCCGCCCTTTGGGCAGTTTTGACAAACCCCGCCCCAAACGCGCCGAGGCCTGGCGCTCGGGCCGCAGCCAGCACCATATCGTCCTGGCTCTGCAAGCGCTGCAGCCGCTGGCCGTCGCGCTGGCGCAGGATGACGACGATCTGGTGGCGCGACTGGAAGCCGCCTTTCAAAAACCGATCCTGCGCGCCCTGCGTCTGGAAGATCCCAGCCTCGCAGGGGTTGCCGATCCGGCCAAACGGTTCCGCATCGAGGCGCTACAGCAAGAGGTCAACGATCTGCAGGCGCTGATTGAGAGCGATCTGGGGCCCGCGCTGGGGGTTTTGGCCGGCTTTAACGCACTGGACGGCGACTGACAGCCGTCAACACGGAACAGCACACGGCACAAAGGACAGCCCATGACCTCTCGACGCGGTTTTATCGCCGGCCTATTGGCCACTGGCCTGGCCCCCGCCCCAAGCTGGGCTGACCTTGGCGGGCCGGCCTTCCTGGCGGCTGCCAAAGATCCCGGTGGGCGCTACCTGCTGGCAGGCCTGTCTGAAACCGGGGCACTGCGTTTTACCTGCCCGCTGCCGGGGCGCGGCCATGCCGCCGCCGCCCATCCCCTCCGCCCCGAGGCCGTAGCCTTTGCCCGCCGTCCTGGTCGCTTTGCCGATGTCATCGACTGCAGGGATGGCACCCATCTGGCCCGTCTGGAGCCACCGCAGGGGCACCACTTTTATGGTCATGGCTTGTTCTCGCGGGATGGCAGCCGCCTGTTCACCACTGAGAACGACTATGAAAATACCCGTGGCGTGATCGGCATTTGGGAGGTCACGCAGGGGTACCGCCGCATTGGCAGTTTTGCCTCCGGCGGGATCGGCCCCCATGACATGCTGCTGCGCCACAGCCAGGGCGGTGACCAGCTGGCCATTGCCAATGGCGGCATTGAAACGCACCCCGACAGCGGCCGCGCCAAGCTGAATCTGCCACAGATGCGCCCGAACCTCAGCCTATTGTCCCTGGAGGGTCAGGTGCTGGACGTGATGGAGCTGAATCAAGAGTTGCGCCTGAACTCGATCCGCCACCTTGCCCTGTCATCAACGGGCATCTTGGGTTTTGCCATGCAATGGCAGGGGGATCCCGGTGCGGAGCTGCCGCTGCTGGGGCTGTATCAACCCGGCTCCCCACCGCAGCTTTTGGCAGAGGGCGACCCCCGGCTGCGCAATATGCGCGGCTATGGCGGCTCTGTTGCCTTTGCCGCCGACGACCAATCCATCGCGGTGTCCTCCCCCAGAGGCGGGCTGGTGCAGGTATTGGACACCCGCAGTGGTGAAATCATGCGCCAATATCCCCTGCAGGATGTCTGCGGCCTGGCCACCGCCAGCACTGGGTTGATCGCCAGCACCGGGCTTGGCCAGATCTTGGCGTTGACCGAAGGCACAGCAAAACCACTGCAGCACCACGATCTGGCCTGGGACAACCACCTGATCCGCCTGACCTGATGCCCCCGCCTGAAAGCAGGGATACACACCCATGTGTTTTCGATATTTCATATATCGCAAGCAAAACGAAAACATATGGTGACAAAACTCATATGATCCGATAGGCATTCCCACAAAAAGGAAAGCCCATGGACGCCACGAGTCGCCACAGCAAGATTCTAGACCTGCTGAACAGCCAGGAACGGGTAGAGGTTGAGGACCTCGCGGCGCGCTTTGGGGTGTCTTTGCAGACAGTTCGCACCGACCTGCGGGATCTATCTGCGCGCGGAGTGTTGTCGCGGGTGCATGGGGGCGCGGTGCGGGTTAGCTCTGCCGCCAATCGTGCCTATGCCGACCGGCGCAAGCAAAACGCCACCGCAAAACAGACCATGGCAACCCTCCTGGCCGAGTTTATCCCCGACAATTGTTCGCTGGCGATCAACATCGGCACCTCGACCGAACAGGCGGCACGGGCCCTGGAAAACCATCGCGGCCTTACCGTATTATCAAACAATATCAACATTATAAATCTGATGATGGGTGGCGAGGCAAAAGAGCTGATCCTGGTTGGCGGCACCGTCCGGCAAAGCGACGGGGCGATCATCGGCGAAGATGCGGTTGAATTCATCTCTCGCTACAAGGTCGATTACGCCATCATCGGTGCCTCAGCGCTGGATGAGGACGGCGCCGTGCTGGACCATGATGCCCGTGAAGTCTCCGTCGCCCGTGCCATCCTGAAAAACGCACGGCGCACCATCCTGCTCTGTGATGGCAGCAAATTTGCCCGCTCCGCGCCCGTGCGGATCTGCGGTCTGGCCGATCTGGATGTGGTGATCACCGATCAACGGCCCCCCGCCCCCTTCTGCGAAGCCGCCCGTGCGGCGGGCACGCAAATCTTGTGCACGGAATCGCAGGAGATCAAAAACGAAAGCAGCGAAAATGACCGGATCCAAAATGACTGAGCCCAAAATCACCGATCTCTTTATCATTGGCGGCGGCATCAATGGCTGCGGCATCGCCCGCGACGCTGCCGGACGTGGCCTCACTGTCACCCTGGCCGAGATGAACGATCTCGCCTCGGCCACCTCTTCTGCCTCAACCAAGCTGTTTCACGGCGGCTTGCGTTATCTGGAGTATTTTGAGTTCCGGCTGGTGCGCGAAGCCCTGATTGAACGCGAAGTTCTGCTGCAGGCGATGCCGCATATTTCCTGGCCGATGCGCTTTGTGCTGCCCTTCCACAAGGACATGCGGTTCGACAACGACACGCCGACCTCAAAACTGCTGACAACCTTTATGCCCTGGATGAAAGGGCGGCGCCCGGCCTGGCTGATCCGCCTGGGATTGTTCCTGTATGATTCCCTGGGCAAGCGCGGCATCCTGCCGGGCACCAGCACGGTGGATCTGACCACGGATGAGGCGGGCCGGCCGCTGAAATCGAAATTCAAAAAGGCCTTTGAATACTCTGACTGCTGGGTCGAAGACGCCCGGCTGGTGGTGCTCAACGCCCGCGATGCGCAGGCCCGTGGTGCCACGATCATGACCCGTACCGAGGTCTTGCATGCAGAGCGACGCGCCGATCACTGGGTCATCACCGTCAAGGATCACGCCAGCGGCGAAACCGCAGAGCATCACGCCAAGATGCTGGTCAATGCAGGCGGGCCATGGGTTGCCGACCTGCTGCGCCAGACCCTGGGCCAAAACAGCCGCGAAACCGTGCGTCTGGTACGCGGCAGCCATATCGTGGTGCCAAAACTGTTTGACCACGGCCGCTGCTATTTCTTTCAGGGTGAGGACGGCCGGATTATCTTTGCCATCCCCTATGAGGAAGACTTTACCCTCATCGGCACCACCGATGCGGACCACCCGAACCCACAGGTCGCACCGGAATGCGCCCCGGAAGAGCAGGATTATCTGGTCAAATTTGCCTCGCAGTATTTTGACAAGCCGATCAGCCGCGCGGATGTGGTCTGGACGTATTCCGGGGTGCGCCCGCTCTATGATGACGGGGCCAGCTCGGCCACGGCGGCAACCCGCGAATATGTGCTGACGCTGGACCAAACCCAGGCGCCGCTGCTCAATGTTTTTGGCGGCAAGATCACCACGTACCGCAAACTGGCCGAGGCCGCCCTGGCCAAGATTGGCGAGGCCCTGCCGGGGCTCTCGGACAACTGGACCGCCGGGGTGGCCATGCCCGGTGGCAATTTTTTGGTCGCGGATGTGGCCAGGCTGACGGCAAAACTGGCCAGCGATTATCCCTTCCTGTCCGCCTATGCCAACCGCCGCCTGATGCGCGCCTATGGGCTGGAGGCCTGGGAGGTGTTGGGCGATGCCAAAACCGCGCAGGATCTGGGCCAGGAGTTTGGCGCAACCATCACCGCGCGCGAGCTGGACTGGGTAATCAAAAACGAATGGGTGCGCACAGGCGACGATTTCCTACTGCGCCGCACCAAGCTGAACCTGCGCCTGGATCCTGATCAGCGCGTCGCGGTAGACACCTACATTCGCAGCAAACTGACCTAAGCGCGGTAACCACACCAATTGGCAGTATCAGCCCAGAGCACCCCCTGGGCTGATATGAACTTAAAATTCCACGCCTTTTTGCGCCTTAACACCAGCGCGGAACGGGTGCTTGATCTGGCCCATTTCGGTGACCAGATCGGCAATCTCGATCAGTTCTTCTTTGGCATTACGCCCGGTCAAAACCACATGGGTCATCGGGGGCTTTTCTTCCACCAGGAATTCCAGCACCTCTTCCAGATCCAGATAATCATAGCGCAGGGCGATGTTAATCTCGTCCAGCAGGACCATCCGCAAGGTGTCGTCCAGAATCAGGGATTTGGCCTTTTCCCACCCTGCCTCGGCCGCAGCAATGTCACGGGCCTTGTCCTGTGTCTCCCAGGTAAAACCTTCGCCCA
>CAJQNB010000020.1 GCA_905479575.1 uncultured Pseudophaeobacter sp. | reverse complement strand
GTGATCGCCCTGCCGCTGCTGTTCTGGACCGTCGCGGCGACCTTCGAATTCTTCGAGGTACACCGCTACAAGAGCGTGCGGGAAAAGGCGACCTATACCATCGCCGATATGATCTCGCGCGAGCAGGCCGCCGTGACCGATACCTACATGGACAACGTCAAGGTGCTTTTCGACATCATCACCAACGATGGCGGCACCAACCAGTTGCGCGTCAGCATCATCCGCTACGACGCCGGCGACGATGAATACGATGTATTCTGGTCCAAGGTCCGCGGCACCGGGCCGATGGACGAGCTGGTTAACAACGACGTCGCAGACTCTCACGACACCCTGCCGGTCATGGCGGATGGCGAGGACGTGATCGTCGTCGAATCGGTGTCAGACTACGATTCGCTCTTTGATCTGGTGTTCAGCGACGCGTTCGAAATCGAAACCCGCGTCTTTACCAGCATCCGGTTTGCGCCGCAGATTTGCTTTGACGCCTGCGGATCATAGGCTGTCCTGACGCGCTGCCCGGTCGCTTTGCAGCCGCAGCCCGATGATGTCGGCCATTGCCTTGGTCTGGGTGCCCGGTGTCACCCCGCCGACGCCCACACGCCGGCCCCATCGCCACCACAGCCCCGGTCGCCAGCGCAGCGGCGCCCTTGATACGAGCCGCAGGATGAAACCGTTCGACGGCTTGAAGGCAAAAGCGCCGCGGTCGACGCTGGCGATCTGGTCCCACGGCACGATCACCTCGCCGTCGCTGGTGCGCAGTCCCTCTTGCGTCAGCTCGATGGCCTGCGTCGTGGCCCGGCGCAGCAACTCACCCACCCAGAGCGCCCCCAGTCCGATGGCGATCAGCAACAGCTGAAACCCGGCATTGGCGGGCGAACGGGTCAGCACCAGCCACAGCAGCAGCACCCCCAGGCACCAAATAACCAACAGCCCCACCCCGCGGCGCATCGGTGATGCCCGCACCTCTGCCAGTATCTCGTCATGCTCGGCCATGTCTGCCCTCCCGTTCGCACCAGCGGCTTAGCCCGGACGCGCGCCCGGCGCGAGAGGGTATCAGCAAAACCGTGCGGATCGGGAATAGCGGGCGCTCACACCGCCACGGATTTGCGCACCATTTCCCAGTAAAGATCCTGCACCTCGGGCTGCGACAGCCGCCCGCCGGCACGATACCAGGTGTTGACCCCGTTCAGCATGGCGATCAGCGCCATCGCCGCGATGCGCGGGTCCGCGACGGCAAAGATACCGCGCTCGACCCCTTTGCGCAGGATATCCTCGAGCCGCTGTTCATATGCACGGCGCAGCGTCTCGATCCGGGTGAAATTCTCGGGCACCAGGCTGCGCAGCTCCATGTAGGCGATGAACACCTCTTCGGGCCGTTCGGCGTGAAAGCGAATGTGGAATCGGGTGAACGCCTTGAGCGCGGGATACGGCATTTCGCGGTCGGGCAGCGCGTCATAGGCGGCCAGCAGCTCATCCATGTGGGTTTTCATCAGGTCGAACAGCAGCGTCTGCTTGTCGGGCGTGTAATTATAAAGCGCCCCCGCCTGCACCCCCACCTCGGCCGCGATTTGGCGCATGGAAACAGCGGCATAGCCGTGCCGGGCGAAAAGCTGCAGCGCCGCTTGCCGCACCCGCGGGCCGGTGATACCTGAATGGGAACCTTGCGTTCTGGCCATGCCGTCAGAATAATTGAACAGTTGTTCAAATCAATGCCCGACTTGCCCCGCCCCACCCGAAAGTGGCAAGAGAGAGACAGTGGCACACGGAGAAAGCGCCGATGACCATCCGCCCCCTTGCCGCACTGGCCGCCGCTGCCGTGGTGGCGGGATGCAGTTCCTTTCCGCAGCTTGACGCGGCGGTCACCCCCGGCGCGCTGGACCCGGGCTTTCCCGCGCTGATGCCGGTCGATGACCTGCGGGTGGCGGCGGATGCGCGCGCGCCCTCGCCGGGGGCGACGACACTGGTGGCCGATGCCGGCCCCGCGCCCGAGATCGACGCCCGCGCCGCCCGGCTGCAGGCCCGCGCGGATCGCCTGCGCCGAGAGGCGGTGATCGACGCCGCCGCCCGCGAGCGGCTGAACCAGGACGTCGAGATCGAAGAACAGGACATCTGACCGCCCCACCGCCGGCCAACCCGGTGGGCGCGTCACGTCCAGCCGCCGCGAAACCCGCGTTGCACAGCCCGGCCCGAGGGGGTACATGGCGGCAGAACCCCGTCCGCCATCCTATCGGAGCGTGCCCATGACCACCCCCCTGCGCCTTGGCATCGCCGGGCTTGGCACCGTCGGTGCCGGAGTCGTCAAGATCGTCCGCCAAAAGGCCAACCTGCTGGCCGACCGCGCCGGCCGCCCGGTGACGATCACGGCCGTGTCAGCCCGCAGCCGCGACAAGGATCGCGGCGTCAACATCTCTGCCTACGCCTGGGAGGACGACCCCGTCGCCCTGGCCACCCGCGACGATGTGGACGTGCTGGTCGAACTGATGGGCGGCAGCGACGGCCCCGCCAAGGCCGCGACCGAGGCCGCGCTGGCAGCCGGCAAACACGTCGTCACCGCCAACAAGGCGATGTTGGCCTATCACGGCCAGGCGCTGGCCGAGGCGGCAGAGGCCGCCGGCGCCGCCCTGCGCTTCGAGGCGGCCGTTGCCGGCGGCATCCCGGTGATCAAATCGCTGGCCGAGGGGTTGGCGGGCAACGACATCACCCGCGTCATGGGGGTGATGAACGGCACCTGCAACTATATCCTCACCCGGATGGAGGCCACCGGCGAGGGCTACAATACCCTGTTCGACGAATGTGGCCGACTGGGCTATCTCGAAGCCGATCCCAATCTGGACGTTGGCGGCATTGATGCCGGCCACAAACTGGCGCTGCTGTCCTCGATTGCCTTTGGCAGCAAGCCCGCCTTTGACGACGTGGTGCTGCAAGGCATCCAGCGCATTGCCATCGACGATATTCGCCACGCCGCCGATATGGGCTACCGGATCAAACTGCTTGGCGTGGCACAACGCACCGCGCGCGGGCTAGAGCAGCGGATGACCCCCTGCCTGGTGCCGGCGAATTCGCCCCTGGGCCAGCTGGAAGGCGGCACCAATATGGTGGTGATCGAAGGCGACGCGGTGGAACAGGTTGTGCTGCGCGGCCCTGGTGCCGGCGAAGGCCCCACCGCCAGCGCGGTGCTTGGCGATATCTGCGATCTGGCACGCGGCCTGCGCATTGCCACCTTTGGTCAGCCCGCCACCACCCTGCAAGAAATCCCCGCCGCCCAGACCGGCCTGCCTGCCCCCTATTATCTGCGTCTGGCCTTGCAGGACAAACCCGGCGCCCTAGCCAAAGTGGCCACTGCCCTGGGCGATGCCGGCATCTCGATCGACCGGATGCGCCAATACAGCCACTCCGAGCCCACCGCGCCGGTGCTCATTGTAACCCACAAATGCACCTCCGCCGCGCTGGATATCGCCATTGAGGCGCTGGACCAGGCCAGTGTTGTCGACGGTGCCCCCGTCGCCCTGCGTATCGAAGAGCTGTAGCTCTGACTTAAAACGGCAGCGGCGCGCAAAATCTGCTCCCTTGAGGGCACAGCGCGCGCCTTCCTGCCATAGCTTGCGCTATCATCCCTTGCCCGTCCCCCCTGCAAAAGGCTATTCGACAGGCAGCCCGCCCGGATTAAACAGGATATTGAGTATGACCGAGACCTCCGCCGACGCCCCCTTCCACGACCGCATGCTGTCTCTGGGCCTTGCCCGGGTCGCTGAACAGGCCGCACTGGCCTCTGCCTCGCTGATTGGGCGTGGCGATGAAAAAGCCGCAGATCAGGCGGCGGTGAACGCCATGCGCGAACAGCTGAACCTGCTCGACATCAAAGGTGTCGTAGTCATTGGCGAAGGCGAACGCGACGAAGCCCCGATGCTGTACATTGGCGAAGAGGT
This sequence comes from uncultured Pseudophaeobacter sp., assembly GCA_905479575.1. Taxonomy (GTDB): domain Bacteria; phylum Pseudomonadota; class Alphaproteobacteria; order Rhodobacterales; family Rhodobacteraceae; genus Pseudophaeobacter. The sequence continues at coordinate 104,671 of CAJQNB010000020.1, read as the reverse complement.
CGGCACCGGCAATGGCCCCGGCGTTGATATCGCGCTGGACCCGTTGGAAGGCACCACGCTGACCGCCAAGGACATGCCCAACGCCCTGACCGTGATCGCCATGGGGCCGCGCGGCTCGATGCTGCACGCCCCCGACACCTATATGGACAAGCTGGCGATTGGCCCCGGCTACCCCGACGGCGTTGTCTCGCTGGATATGTCGCCTCGTGAACGGGTCGAGGCACTGGCAGCTGCAAAGGGCTGCGCCCCTTCAGATATCACCGTCTGCATTCTGGAACGCCCCCGCCACGAGGCGATGATTGCCGAGGTCCGCGAGACCGGGGCTGCCATTCGCCTGATCACCGATGGCGATGTGGCCGGGGTGATGCATTGCGCCGAATCTGAGACCACTGGCATCGACATGTACATGGGCCAGGGCGGCGCACCTGAGGGTGTTCTTGCCGCTGCAGCGCTGAAATGTATGGGCGGTCAGATTTTTGGGCGCCTGTTGTTCCGCAATGACGACGAAAAGGGCCGTGCCGCCAAAGCCGGCATCACCGATCTTGACCGGATTTATACCCGCGACGAAATGGTGACCCAGGATGTGATCTTTGCCGCCACCGGCGTCACCGGCGGCTCGCTGCTGCCCGAAATCAAGCGCCAGCCAGGCTGGGTTGAGACCACCACGCTGCTGATGCGCTCCAAAACCGGATCGGTACGGCGGATGTCCTACCGCACCCCGGTTTAACACTCCGGTTTAAGCGCCCGGCCCCCGCCCTAGGCAAAAGCGGCTTGCACCGTTGCCTCCGGCGGGGATATTTTAAGCCAAATGAAGGGCTGGATCCATTCGGGTCTGGCCTTTTTCCATAGATGAGGTAGAGCCATGAGCTTTCTTGGGGTTGAAAACTCGCTGACAGGACGCCGCTGGCTGGGGCTTGGCATTGATCTTGAACGCGCAGCCGAACATATGGCGCAGCAAACCGGCTTGCCCATGCCCCTGTGTCAGGTGCTGGCCCGTCGCGGTGTCCCCCCTCATGAGGCCCTTGGGTTCCTCAGCCCACATCTGAAAGACCTGCTGCCGGATCCGCGCCGCATGAAGGATATGGAGCGGGCCGCAGCACGTTTTCTGGACGCGGTTGAGACCCGCCAGCGTATCGCGATTTTTGCCGATTACGATGTGGACGGTGGCAGCTCGGCGGCGCTGCTGCTGGTCTGGCTGCGGGCCATGGGGCTACAGGCGACCCTGTATATTCCCGATCGCATCGACGAGGGCTATGGCCCCAACGACGCGGCCATGGCGGGGCTGGCACAGGCCCATGATCTGATTGTCTGCGTCGACTGTGGCACCCTGTCCCATGGCCCCATTGCCGCGGCCAAGGGCGCCGATGTCATCGTGCTGGATCACCACCTGGGCGGTGAAACCCTGCCCGATTGTGTCGCGGTGGTGAACCCCAACCGCCAGGATGAAGACGGTGAACTGGGCTATTTCTGCGCCGCCGGTGTGGTGTTTTTGATGCTCGTCGAGGTCCGACGTCAGGCCCGAGAAAAGGGTCTGGGCACCGGACCGGATTTGATGAGCCTGCTGGATCTTGTCGCACTTGCAACTGTGGCCGATGTCGCCCCGTTGATTGGGGCTAACCGGGCCCTGGTGCGCCAGGGGCTGAAAGTTCTGGGCGCACGCCAGCGCCCCGGTCTGGTGGCGCTGGCTGATGTTTCCCGCATGGATGCAGCGCCCTCGACCTATCATCTCGGCTTTTTGCTGGGGCCACGGGTCAATGCAGGCGGGCGCATCGGCAAGGCCGATCTGGGTGCCCGCCTGTTGGCAACGGAGAACCCCCATGAGGCCGCCGCGCTGGCAGAACGGCTGGATCAGCTGAACACGGAACGGCGCGACATTGAAAACGCGGTGCGCGCCGCCGCGATGGAACAGGCCGAAGCCCGCGGGTTTGACGCGCCTTTGGTCTGGGCCGCCGGCGAGGGCTGGCATCCCGGCGTGGTTGGCATCGTCGCCTCGCGCCTGAAAGAGGCCGCAGGACGCCCGGCGGTGGTCATCGGGTTGCACAACGGTGAAGGCAAAGGTTCGGGACGTTCGGTAAGTGGTATCGACCTTGGTGTTGCCATCCAGCGCGCTGCAGCAGAGGGCCTGCTGATCAAAGGCGGGGGCCACAAGATGGCCGCAGGCCTGACGGTGGCAGAAGACAAGCTGGAGCCCGCCATGCAGCGTCTCAGCGATCTGCTGGCCAAACAGGGCGCGGGAAGCCTGGGACCGGCGGATTTGAAACTGGATGGCATGTTGATGCCGGGCGCTGCCAACATTGATCTAATCGAACAGATCGAACAGGCAGGCCCCTTTGGTGCCGGAGCCGCAGCGCCGCGCTATGGTTTTCCGGATCTGGCCATCCGCTTTGCCAAACGGATTGGGGAAACCCACCTGAAGCTGTCGTTGACCGACGGGGTTGGCGGTAATCTGGATGCGATCTGCTTTGGCGCCTTTGACACAGCGCTGGGGCCGCGTCTGCTCGAACATGGCGGCGCACGATTCCATTTTGCCGGACGGCTGGAAATCAACAGTTGGGGCGGCCGTCAAAGCCCACAACTGCGATTGGAAGACGCCGCCGAAGCCAGTTGACCCGAGCCAAACCCTTTAAAACACACGCTCTCTGTGCATTCGCAAAAAATTCTCACCAAGAGGCATTTTTTACCTTGCGGCTTTGGCACGGAGAAACTAAACACCGCTCCACAGCAAGTGGCCCGTTCGTCTATCGGTTAGGACGTCAGGTTTTCAACCTGAAAAGAGGGGTTCGACTCCCCTACGGGCTGCCACTTACCCCCCTAGATCCTTTCTATATCGTGCCATTGTTTTCTAACAAATCGGCACCGCTAACCTGTGTCTAGAGAGCAAGACCCTTTCCCTTTTCTTCTGATTTTTCTCTAGCGCCCAGCCCTGCCCCTGAGGCTCCGCATTTGTGAAACCGCCCTGTTCAGGTTTCAATCTTGCTCTGACCGGTTAACCCATTCTGCTGATGTCAGGTTGGCGCAGCTGGACCGTGGTCACGAACACCTTTCGGGAATGACATTCATAACCAATCGCCAGTTTACCCGATTTTATTATGCGCCCTGTATTCTCCCATCTGTTCCGGGATTTTACGACCAATAGTTGGGTGGGCGAGATGGTAATACCAAATTGGGTAGATGAGCTTGTCGCAGGCAATACAAGCCACAAGGGCGATGCGGGCGACAATGCGTTGGATGGCTCCACCGGCGATGACATCATGGACGCGGGTGCGGGTGCCGATACCGTTGCCGGTGAAGAAGGCAACGACATTATTGATGCCGGTGAAGGCAACGATGTCATCTATGGTGACATCGGAGACGGCTTTGATCAGGGCCTAGAGGCCACGCCACTGTCGCTGAAACTCAGCAATATGCAAAGTGTCTCCCACGACGGTCATCTGGGATCTGCGGGTGATTTTGCTGTTTTCAAGGATGTCGCCACCCTGGATGATGGCAGACAAATCTGGGGCAAGTTGGTGTTGGTGGAGAAAACCAACCCGGACATGTGGGTCGAATTTGGCTACGATGAAGGTGCCGAAGTTCTCTTGGATGGCAATGCACCCGGAGATCAGGCGACCTTCCGGTTGGAATTCTTCGACCCTACAACCGGCGACCCCGTTTACCTGAACTCGACCGCAACCTTCAACGATATTGATGACAACAGCTACACCGGTGATGACGAAGCTGTCATTGTGGACGGCAACAGCTTCACCTCGTTTGGCGTGTCATCCGACTCCTCGCTGACCACGGCTTTGGATGGCAATGTGGTCACCGCGTCGGGGAACGAAAGAAATGATTACACAGACCAAGACGCCTGGTTCTCGGCCTCTTTTGAGGATCGCTCCTCTATTGAATTTACCCTACAGACGCGGGTCGGTTTTTCGGGCTTCACCCTTTCAGGCAATCTGATCGAAGACCCCGTCACCACGATCATCGAAGAAGGTGCCGACACCATCATGGCGGGCGCAGGGGATGATATCGTTCATGGCCAGGGGGGGGATGACTCTCTCATGGGTGAAGATGGCAACGATATGCTGGATGGCGGCGAAGGCAACGACGTCATGGAGGGGGGGGTTGGCGCGGATACCCTGCTTGGCGGCGCTGGTGGTGACACCTTGTCGGGTGGCGACGGCGACGACTACATCGATGGCGGCGTAGGCGATGACTCTCTCTCGGCAGGCATCGGCAACGATACCGTGCTCGGCGGCGAAGGCAATGATACGATCCACAACTCGGCTGGGGATGACAGTCTTGTCGGCGGGGTCGGAAATGACAGCATTGTCGCAACCGACGGCAATGACACCCTGGAAGGGGGCGATGGCAACGACACCCTTTATGGCGGCAATGACAACGATCTGCTGGTGGGGGGCGGCGATGCCGACCTGATGTACGGCGAACTGGGCGATGACAGCCTGGATGGGGGCACCGGCGATGACATCATGGATGGCGGTGCGGGCAATGACACCCTGATTGGCGGCGACGGCGGCGATACCATCTCTGGCGGTGACGGCGACGACTATATCGAAGGCGGCCTGGGCAACGACAGCCTGTCAACCGGTCTGGGCAATGATACCCTGGTCGGCGGCGAAGGCGATGACACGCTGCACAACTCAGCCGGGGACGACAGTCTGGACGGCGGCGTTGGCAACGACAGCATTGTGGCAACCGACGGCAACGACACTCTGGACGGTGGTGACGGCGACGACACCATGTATGGCGGCAACGACAATGATCTGCTCATCGGTGGCGGCGGTGCCGATCTGATGCACGGCGAAGCCGATGCGGATACATTCCAGATGTCCGACGGCTTTGGAAACGACACCCTGACCGGTGGCGAGGCCGGGAACGACTACGATACGGTAGACATGTCCGGTGTCACCGCTTCGGGCGTTTCGGTCACCTACACCGGCGATGAGGCTGGCACCATCTCTGATGGCGCTGACACCATCACCTTCTCCGAAATCGAGGCCCTGACCCTTACCGATCAGGCGGATGTGGTGGATGCCTCCTCAGACACCGCTGGTGTGGTGATTGATGCCGGGGCTGGGGATGACACCATTACCTTTGGCGCTGGCGACGATTCGATTTCCGGCGGAACTGGCTACGACCAGTTTGTCCTGACCGCCACCGGCGGCGTTGATACGGTGAGTGATTTCAGTATCTCTGATGACGACGACGATGGTTTTTTCAATGACCAGCTTGATGTCTCAGATCTGACCGGAGGGACCGGCTTTGGCGGCAGTATCCGGACCCAGGACGTTACGGTTACCGATGACGGGTTTGGCAATGCTCTGCTTTCGTTTCCAGGCGGGGAAAGCCTGGTCCTGGAAGGGGTGGCTCCGGCTCAGATTACCACCGCCTCGCAACTGCATTCCGCAGGTATTCCCTGCTTTACCCCCGAGGTTCAGCTGGCCACCAAACGTGGCGCAGTGCCGGCAGGCGAGATCCAAGTGGGGGACCTTTTGCAAACAGCCGACAATGGATATCAACCCGTCCTATGGGTCGGCAAACGCAGGCTGAACAGGGCTGAGCTGGCCAAACGGCCGCATCTGCGCCCCTATTGCATTCGTCCAGATGGGGTTTTGTCCCCCGACCAGCCCATGCTGTTGTCGCCACAGCATCGCCTGTTGGTCAATAAAAAGACCTTTGAATACAATACGCCGGTCAGCGAAAGCTTTCTGTCCGCCAAGCTGCTGGCCGAAATTGACGAAACCTGTCAGCCACAGACCGACACCCCCGACGGTGTCACCTATGTTCATCTGATGACCGAACACCATGAGGTGGTTTTTGCCGAAGGGATCGCAACCGAGACCTTCTGGCCCGGCCCAGAGGCTGTTCGCGGGTTGTCAGCCAAAGATCTGCACGAATTGTTTGAACTGTTCCCAGAGCTGATCCCTGTATATGGGCTGGTTGGATCATATGGCCGTCGCCATACCCGCCAGGCCTATGGTGACCTGGCCCGCCGCAGTCTGAAACGGCGGGATATCTTGCATTTGACCACCGCCTGAGTGTCGCGCCGCGCAGGGGCAAAATGGCCCCCCTCATCGCGGTGATGAAGGGCGCAATGGAGTTGCGACAAAACAGGCTCAGGGCCAAAGGGTTAGCCCCGTGCACTTGGCGCAGGCGAACCAGGGGCTTTGTGCCGCCCTCAGTTTGCTGGCAGCAGCGTCACAGGCGGCCCATTCCTATATACAACTGTCGATCCTGGTCCTTGATCGCCCGACGCCCATGCATAACGCGGGTGTTGTCGATCACTGCCACATCGCCGTCCTGCCAGTTGATTTCAGCCGTGCAGGTCTCGGCAATATCGCGCAGCTCTTCAATTTCATCGGAGCTGACAATTGACCCATCCTCAAGGGTATAGACTGGCGGTTCATAGTTGTGTGACGGGCCCAGAATTGCATTGGCAAACCCCTGCCCCTGGGACACTGACGACGGACGCACCGGAGAGACCTTGATGCGGTACTCAAGCGATCCATCGTCATTCAACGTGAAGTCCTGATCGGGGATTGCCGCTTTGAATTGCAAAATATGGTCATGGGTGACCTCTGCGGGATCACTGATGGCCGGGTGTTCGTTGGCAAGGTAGCGTTTCCACAGCACCTCAGGCAGGGTGCGCGTCACCATCATACGCTGCGACCAGCGCGTTTTTTGGGCGTCAGAGAAAGCTTCAAAAACCCGGCGACCGTCGCAGATCGTTGTTTGTGACCCTTCAAAAGCAGCTTTTGCACTATAGAAGGCAACCACATCCGGGCACACCGGGGTGTTGCCATTTTCAATATGGAGGCCAATGGGCCCCAGGCCCGCGTCGACCTTTTGGGTGTTCTTTTCCGAATATTCACGCGCGGGATCAAAGGTGATGGTTTTGCAAAGCTGTGATGTGATCCCGCTGAAGGTAGGCATATCCATCTTAAAGCCGCGCAGCAGGGCCCAGCCATCGCTGTCCAAATAGTCTTTGACCTCGGATAACACGGCTGGAGTGATAGAAGTTTCGCCCGCATCAGAGGCGCGGATTACGTTGTAGCTCATGACAGATGTCCTGTTGATTTTGGAGGTGTCGATTAGGAGTGGTGTGAGGTTTTGAGCGCCGCAAGGGTTCTGGGATCACGCGCCTGCGCCCCCACCGATTTGTCGACCAGCGATGGGAACAGCCGTTGCACCTTTACGAAAAACCGCTCTTTGCCTTTGGGGAAGCTCTCACGCTTGCCTTTCAGGATGGCATCCCAGGCCTGTGCGGCCACGGTCTCGGCTGTGTCGAGCACCATATCCAACGGCTCAACCAAGGCGCCAAAGGCGCTTTCAGCCGCAGTCTGCGTGGCACGCGGCGCGACATAGGTCACGCCAATGCCTGTCCCGGACAGTTCCCGCCGTATCGCGTCCGAGAACCCGCGCAGGCCAAATTTGGTCGCCGAATAGCCGGCAAAGAACGGATAGGCGATATCGCCAAAAACCGAACCGATGTTGACGATACGGCCCTTGGCGCTGCGCAGTGCCGGCAGCAGATCACGGCTCAATGCCATCGGTGCGACAAGGTTGGTCTCTGCCATGCGTTGCAGGTTTTCATCAGTCATATCAGCCAGATGCCCAACGCTTAGAACGCCCGCATTGTTGATCAGAATATCCAGCCTGCCGCTGACCGCCTGGGTGATCACGGCCCGCCCCTCGGCGCTGGTCACATCGGCCACAATACACCGGGCTTGTGTGGTGCTACATTGGGAGAGCGTCTCATCCAGCGTGCTGGACGTGCGGCCAACCAGGATCAGATCAAACCCCTTCTGTGCCGCCTCAATGGCGAGTGCACGGCCAATGCCAGTCCCTGCCCCTGTGATGAGAACTGTTTTGCTGCTGTTCATGACGCGATGCTTTCTGGGGCTGGTTCTAGCTGCTGGGCAGCACGGGTGTTGATCAAGCTGGCGGCCACAGATCTGTTTGGGGTTCCGGCTGCAAACAGCAGCCCCTGTTCAGACGGATCAGTGGTGATAAACGCCGAGGGCCGCGCATAAGTTGGCAGATCTGACAGGTAGCCCAGAATGTCAGTGGCTGGCACGGCAGCCGCGACAACCAGGAGCAATATCAGCGCCCCGTCAGACTGGCGAAGGCCCAAAGCCGAGCTGACAACCCGCGGATCACTGTTGACCCGCTGTTCGACCCACTCCGGTGAAATGTTGCGCCCGGCACTGGTCACCAACAGTGCATCTTTGCGGCCATCAACAACCAGCCGGTTCCCGTCGAAATGGCCCAGATCCCCGGTGTGCCAGACATCGGGGGCGCCGTCGCCATTCAGATAGCCCGTCATCACTGTCGGGCCTGACACCACAATCTCACCGTTATCGAGCGAAACCGTCAGCCCGTCCAATACTGGTCCCACAGTGCCGGGGTGATTGTCGCCGGGCCGGTTCATGGCCACAACCGCGCAGCATTCAGACAGCCCATAGCCTTCATGGACCGGAATGCCGACATCTTGCGCAGCATGGATCAAAGAGGGCGAGCTGGACGCGCCACCCACAGCCACAAACCGCAGGCTGTCAGGCGCTGCGCGCCCCGCCAGGGCGCTAACCCAGCGGCCCAGCACAGCCGGCGCCAGCAGGCTGGTGGTTGGGCGCAGGGTTTCAAAAGCGGCAACCAGCGGCGCGATCGGCGCCCCAAAGAGAGCCTTGGTTGCTTCAAATCGAAACACTGTTTTGGCGCCCGCGACGATGGGCAGGAAGATCCCGCAAATCTGCTCCAACAATTGCGCCAGCGGCAGAATGGACAGATGGGTATCAGTTTCATCCGCTGCGATCACCTGGCTCAGGGCACTGATAGAAGCCTGCAACTGGCGATCCCCCAGCACGACCCCTTTCGGGGTGCCGGAGGAGCCAGAGGTATAGATGATCCGCTCGGCGCCACCGTTATAGGCGCGCAGCCCGCGCCCGGTGGTCGGAGCGGCAGCCGGGGCAGCTGGGGCAACCGGGCTAAGCAAATTAAGATGTGGCAGCGCCAAAAACAGTTCGGGAGTGTTTGTGATGACACAGCCAACCTTGGCATCCATCAACACATGGGCATTTTGCGCCGTGCTGAAAAAGAACGGCAAAGGCACCTGCCGTTTGCCACTAAGCGTCGCCGCCAGATCAGCCACGACATAGTCGATGCCACCAGCAAGACCGATAGCAACAGGCCCTGTGATGTCATCCAGAACACAAGCCAAGTTTTCCACACGTTCGGACAACTCCTGCCAGCTGATCTGGCCGCTGTCATCTTCAAAGGCGATGGCATCGGGGCGACTGTGTGCATGGCGTTCAAGCGCGTCAAAGACCTGTTTCATCACGATGCCTCCGCCACATGCCCGGCCCGACGTGCACGGGGCGACAAAACAACCGGCTGCGACAGCACCTCGCTAAACGCGCATACTCTTGGATCGGTGTCGTAATAGGATCCCCAGGCCTGTGGGTTTGCGACCTTCGAAATATCCGCCCTGGCGATTTCAGTGTAGCTCAGCGAGGTTCGGGCCAGCAGGCGACGCAGGGGTTTTGTGGCCGTAAACACGCCACAGGTCATCGCGTTCTGACGCCCCCATTCGACCATCTTGTCCAGCATAGGCAGTACCGGAAAGGGGGTTGTCGCGGCCAGAGAAACCACTTCCATGATTTCCGCAGCCGGAACCCGCAGACCGGCTGTCTGATGCAGAGCGGTGGAAAAATCAGTTGTCAGATAGGCATCGGAAAAGAACCCATCCCGCGCCGTCCGAATACCAGCCGCGCAGAGCACCTCTCCGTTTGCATGTTTTGCAACAACCAAGAGAGGGGCGAATTCGGTGACATCGGCGCCATAGGCACTTTTGTAGACACCCTTGATATGGTCCTGGGCCTGCTGGCGTCCCGGGCAGTTGCCGCTCAAAAACTCGATTTTCATATCCAACCTCAACGCACCTTTATTTGACGTGTTGAGACGGGAATCGCAGGGCAAACTTACAAGAGACTTACAAAGCGCAAAAACCACATGATGTGTTACGCCGAAGCATTGAAAATGAAGGAGAATGCTGTGCCACCCCCCTCCCTGTCCTGAATGATGCTTGTGGCATTGTGGGACTGAGCAACCGACTTGACGATGGCCAATCCTATTCCCGATCCCGTGCTGTTGGAATTGGCCAGCGTTCCGCGATTGAAGCGCTCAAACAATGCTGTTTTCAGATTGTCCGGCACCCCGGCGCCGCGATCAAGCACCCGCCATCCAGCAGGGTTGGCCAGCACCTCGATCTCGACTTCGCTCGCCTCGGGGGTATACTGCAAGGCATTGCGGACAACATTGCTCAGCGCGATGGTCAAGAGCCCTGCGTTGCCCTCAACCAAGACCTTCTTGGCGCCGGTGACCGACAGGCTCCGACCAGACCGTAGGGCCGATTGCGCCAGATCCGTGGCGACCTGGACCGCAACACTGTGCAGGTCCACCGGCTCAAAGCTGGTTTTCAAAGCCGCATCGGCGCGGGACAAATCAATCAGCTGAGCAAAGATACGATCGAGTTGATCAACATCCTGCGTCAGCATTGTTTTCAATTCGGGGTCAGTGATGCGGTCGATACTGGACCTGAGCACTGCGATAGGCGTGCGAATTTCATGGGCTACATTGGCGGAAAAATCCCGCTGCGCCTGATAGCCCTGTTCCAGGCGGTCAAACGCCGTGTTCACGTCGCCAATAAGCGGCGCGATCTCAGCGGGCACCTGGGCAACATCGAGACGACGACCAGCCGCAGACGGCCCGATTTGATGCGCCTGATCAGACAGAGATCGCAGCGGCGACAGCGCCTGGCGGGTGGCAAACAGCGTCGAGGTCAGCACCACCACAAGACCCAGGATAACCAACCATATTTCCTCTTCGAGTTCGTGCAGCAAGCTGGCAAAACGCGTCTGGTTATTGCCCTTGGGAAAGGTGGAAACCAGGATCACCACTTCCAGGTCCACAATACGCGCCCTGAGGCCAATTCCCCTACGGTCGCCAAGCAGCGCAATGGGGTGCGGAAGTCCCAGCGTCGTGGCTGCCAGTTGCCGCCATATTTCCCCCGAGGTTTCGCCGCCAGCGATGAGACCACCATCCACATCAAAGACGGTATACCGATAGTTGCCTTCAATCCCCTGGTATCGCAGGGCGCTGGCATCCAAGCCATAGCCCGCACGCGCGGGATCAATCTGACTGACAATTTCATAGGCCTCATCGGTCAGGGCGTCTTCGATGTTTTCTTCCAGATGCTCGTAGAATTCCTTGATGATGACGGCGCCAGCCAAAATGATGCAAAAACACAGTGCCGCCAGGATGTTTAACAGCAGGCTTCGTTTCAGCGACCGGCGTGGCCCAATGACGCGATGTAAAACTTTCATTCAGCAGGTGCCCGTAAAACGTAGCCAATGCCGCGCAGATTGTGGATTTCAATACTGGCGCCTTTTTCGATCAGCTTTTTCCGCAGTCGATGGGTCAGCACATCAATGGCATTGGGCGTTGTCGCCTCGTTGAACCCATAGAGCGCATTTTCGATCACATCTTTTGACACCACGCGGTCCGGCCGACGCAGGAACAACTCTAGCAGGGCGAGTTCCCGTTTGGAAAACCGCGCCACGACGCCATCTATTGCGACGGTCCGGTCTGTCGTCTCATAGGAGACATTGCCCAGCGTCAGCGTCATGCCAAGCACCCCACCGGGACGCCGCAAAACGGCGTTCACACGGGCGATGAGTTCGGACACCGCAAAGGGTTTGACGATGTAGTCGTCGGAGCCCGCATTCAGGCCTTTGATCCGCTCTTCAAGCGCGTCGCGCGCGGTACAGATGAGGATGGGGAGTTGCGGTTTGTGGGCTTTGATCCTTGGCAAAATCTCCAGGCCATCCTGATCCGGCAACCCCAGATCCAGAATAAGGGCGTCATATTCATAGCTTTTCACAGAATGCAGCGCATCCTCAGCCGTATGGACGACATCCACCACAAACCCTGCCTCGTGCAAACTGGCGCTTGTGTTCAGCGCCAGTTTCTCGTTGTCTTCAATATAGAGAAGCCGCATTCGGCATGCCGTCCTATTTCCGAATATACATCACTGTGGATCCATCATCGGCCTTGAAAGCCACCTGTGCAAGGTTGCCCGCCGCATCGTACCAAAGATCCCGTGCCAGCCCGCCCGACAGCCGGTAATGATGGGCCGAAATGCTGCCGCGTCTGGTTTTGACCGTTTCCATGCCAAGATCAGCAGCGCGAATGTTCATCAGTGTCCCGTCGATGGTGTTCATCAGTTTGCCGCTGCGCAGGATATCATCATTCCACAGGCTCGCAGGCAACGCGCCCTTGTTCGCGGTCTGCAATTGATGGGGATCTCCGTCATCGTCGGTGGTTGAGCTCAGCTGCATCAATTTGCCGTTCTTCCAGCTCTCAACACTTGCATGTCTGAAACTGTAGGCTGTGGTTCTGATCAAAGGCACCTTCACAACGATGTCTGTGGTCACCTTGACGGTCAGCGCTGCGGTGGTGCCGGAAAACCTGTAGCTGTGATCGCCGATATCTTTGCCTTTACGAACAACATCAAAATTCAGTTTGCCGTTTGATGGGATCGATAGAGCAGTGACAGGTGCCGCCAAGGCCATAGCAAGGCCTAGGGCCAATCCAAAAATACGCATATCTAGCTCCATTTTTCTTTACGATGGGGGAGCTCATGAGACCCCAGACTTACAAAAATCTTACAAGACAACAGAATGTGCCGCTGCCAGGGCTTGGTTATGGCGCCAGGCACCCCGCACCCATCGTCCCCGGCCCCCGCGACATATCAAAGCCTGGGCGCCACGCGGCAGTGCTGCCGACCAAGGCCTGCGTCATCATCTGCACCTGCCAGACCACGCAAGATTCGCAGCGCCATCGCTGCGACTTTGCCCCTGCATCCTGCAAATTTTCGGAATGACGTTCCGTTCTGCGGTATTGGAAGATCCAGATCTACTCCCTAGTCTGGCGGTTAGAACGACAGCTATGATCTGAAAAGAGGCCGTCGGCATTTTTCTTGGGAGGGGAACATGTATCTATTTCCAGAGTTGCAATGACAGCAATGACACCTGAAGAGGCGGTGTGTCATGTCATTACCACGAACCCGACATTTGCGGTGCATGAGGTCGAGGTGCGGGGCGTGACGGTAAAGGCCTTCAAAGCCATACCTGGCACGGTTCCCGCGCTGCTGGCCTCCGGTTGGGAACAGCACGGTGAGGGAGCCCTTGAATTCCTGGCCTACGAGAGCGAGACCTATACCTATGCCGAATTCACCCAATCCGTGAACCAGCTGGCCCATGCGATGCGCGATGAGCTGGGCTTGGGTCAAGGCGACCGGGTGGCCATTGCAATGCGGAACTACCCCGAACTCTTGATGCTGGTTCTGGCAATTTCCTCCATCGGCGGTGTCGTCGTGTTTCTAAACGCGTGGTGGACAAGCGAGGAACTGGACTATGCCCTCCAGGACAGCAAAGCCCGCGTGATTTTTGCAGATGGGCTGCGTATGGAACGGGTGCTACCGCTTCGCGATGCGCTGGACCTGACCCTGATTGGTGTCCGCGATGCGGAGGGACAAACGGCACATGACCTGAGCAGCCTGAAACGTAATGCCCGTTTCGATACGGCTCCTCTGGTCGAAATCGACACGGATGATGATTTTGCCATCATGTATTCCTCTGGCACCACCGGCCATCCCAAAGGCGTTGTGCAAACTCATCGCGGCGCGGTCAATGCGGTATTCAGCTGGTTGATGCAATCGGTGATCGCGCCGCTGGTTGATCCTCCGGACCCGGACGCGCCAGAACCGCTGCGCCCTTCGGCGCTGGTCGTGACCCCGCTGTTCCATGTCACGGCAACCCACCCGCTGTTCTTGCTCAGCCTGCCGGCCGGTGCCAAGATTACGCTGATGCACAAGTGGGATCCGGAACAGGCGGTGCGCCTGATACGCGACAATAGCATCACGCGCTTTCTTGGGGTGCCCACCCAATCTGCCGAATTGATGGAGGCAGCCGTCAAGATGGGCGAAACCCTGCCCTCCCTGGATTATCTTGGGGCTGGAGGTGCAAAGCGGCCCGGCGCCCAGGTGGCAAAACTGGCCGAAGCCTTTCCCAACGCCGGTGTTGCAACCGGCTGGGGCATGACCGAAACAAATGCCTTGGGCATTGGCATGATCGGCGACAACTACAAGGCCCGCCCCGATAGCGCAGGCAAACTGCACCCCCCGGTTCAAGAACTCCGAATGCTGGATGACGCAGGCAATGATGTGCCCCTGGGGGAACTGGGCGAAATCACGGTGAAAAGCCCAGCAAACATGCGGTGTTATCTTAACAAGCCAGAGACAACCGACGAGGTTCTGCAAGATGGCTGGCTGCGCACTGGCGACCTGGGCGTCCTTGACCAGGATGGCTTTGTGACCATCCTGGACCGCAAGAAAAATATCATTATCCGTGGCGGCGAAAACATCGCCTGCCTGGATGTGGAAGGTGCCCTGCACCATCATCCCGACGTTCTGGAAGCCACAGTATTTTCGGTGCCGGACGAGCGTCTGGGAGAAACAGTGGGCGCAGCCGTACAGCTCAAAGCTGAGGCCCAGCTCACCCTTGCAGATATGGCCGCCTTTCTGGACGGGCATCTCGCGAAATTCAAAATTCCCACCGCCCTTTGGACCCAGCACGACATATTGCTGCGCGGTGCAACGGACAAAATTGACCGTCGCGCGATCCGCGAAGCCTGTCTGAACAATAAAGAGACCTAAGAGATGAACACCCCCACAGAAACAGAAATCGGCACCTATATTGCAGCGGCCGGCGCCGCCGCCTGGCAGGTGCCCGGATTAGACGAAACCACCGCCAAACGACCAATCAAGACCGTTGGCATCATCGGTGCCGGCACCATGGGCGGCGGCATTGCGATGAATTTTGCCACCGCAGGCTTTTCGGTGCGAATTGTCGAGACAACACAAGAGGCGCTGGACCGCGGCCTGAAAGTTGTGCGCGGCAATTACCAGCGCTCGTCCGACAAAGGACGTTTTCCACAGGACGAGGTCGAGGCGCGTATGGCGCGCTTTGATGGCCGCCTTGCGCTTGCAGACCTTGCGGACTGTGATCTGGTGATCGAGGCCGTGTTCGAAAACATGGACCTCAAGCGGCAGATTTTCACCGAACTGGATCGCGTAATGAAACCCGGTGCCATTCTGGCAACCAATACCTCGGCGCTGGATATCAACGAAATTGCCTCGATGACCCAGCGGCCCCAGGACGTGATCGGGCTGCATTTCTTTTCGCCAGCCAACGTGATGAAACTGCTGGAAATAGTGCGTGCCAAACATACTGCGGATGATGTGGTTGCCACCTGTATGGCGCTGGCCAAAGACATCAACAAAATCGCCACGCTTGTTGGGGTCTGCCCCGGTTTCGTCGGCAACCGCATCCTGTTTGCCCGTCAAATTCAGGCCAACAAACTGGTCTACCAGGGGGTGATGCCCTGGGATGTTGATGCCGCCCTGAATGCCTTTGGCTTTAAGATGGGTCCGTTCCAGATGAGCGACCTTGCAGGACTGGATATTGGCTGGTCCAAAGGTGCCAAAACCGACAACCCAATCCGCGATGCATTATGCGAGCTGGACCGGCGTGGCCAAAAGACCAAGGCCGGATTTTACGACTACGACGAGGCACGCCGCCCCGTTCCCTCGGACATCACCGCCGGGATCATCCAGGATATCACTGGCGCAAAGCCCGCAAAAATGAGCACCGACGAGATCATCGAAAACTGCATCTACCCAATGATCAACGAAGCGGTGAAAATCCTCGAAGAGAACAAGGCGCAGCGCCCCTCCGACGTCGATGTGGTGTGGCTCAACGGCTATGGCTGGCCGGCGGACAAAGGGGGGCCAATGTTTTACGGCGACATGGTTGGCGCCAAAGCGGTTTTGGCCCGGATGGAGAAGCTCGGCGCCGAGGATAGCGACTTTGCACCTGCCGACACATTGCGCAAACTGGCCGCTGACGGTGGCGCTTTCACCAAGATCGACACCGGAGGCCTGATCGTATGAGCTATGACTTCATCAAGACCGAAACCAAGGGACATGTGCTTGTCGTCACAATGAACCGGCCCGAGGTCTATAATGCTGTGCATGTGGATATGCACAACGAAATGGCCGACTGCTGGGATAAATTTGCGGCCGATCCAGACCTGTGGGTTGCGGTACTGACAGGCGCCGGAGACAAGGCGTTCACCGCAGGCAACGACCTGAAGGCAACCGCCACCGGTGGCAGCAAGGCCAAGATGACCGAAACCGGGTTTGCCGGTCTGTCGTCCCGCTTTGATCTGGAAAAGCCCATTATTGCCGCGGTCAATGGGTTTGCGATGGGCGGCGGATTTGAAACGGCGCTATCCTGTGACATCATCCTGGCCTCGGAAAACGCCAAGTTTGCCCTGCCCGAAGTCAAGGTTGGCTTCTTCGCCGCCGCCTCGGGCGTTCAGCGCCTGTCACGCTATATTGGCCGGCTGGCGGCGCAGGAACTCATGTTCACCGGCCGCACCATAACCGCCGCTGAGGCACTGAAACTGGGCTGTCTCAACGAAGTCCATCCCCATGACCAGCTAATGGAAAAAGCCATGGAGAAGGCCGAGCAGCTCTGCACGGTGTCTCCCTCGGCGGTCAAGGCAACCAAACGGGTTCTGAATGACATGGCTCTGCGGGACGGCATGGCCGGCAGCATCGCCTATTCCCGCGAGGTGATCGCGGATCTGGCCAAAACCGAAGACTTCAAAGAAGGCGTCAATGCCTTCGTCGAGAAACGCGCGCCCCAGTGGGTGAACAAATAATTTTGCCAAAAGGAGACATGCAAATGTCCGACACCTCCGCTCCATCCAGCCTGAACAATCTGGAAATGTCCGAGAAAGCCAAGCCGCTTTATGACGCCGTGATCAAACACATCCGTGAGAATGTGGATCCGATGACCGCAGAATATCACCGCCTTGGCGAAGGGCGTGAAAACCGCTGGTCCTATGCGCCGGGGCAATTGGAACTGATGGAAGCCGCCAAACAAAAGGCCCGTGACGCCGGCCTTTGGAACTTCTTTCTGCCCAACGCCGAAACAGGCGAAGGCCTGTCCAACCTCGATTACGCCTACATTGCTGCAGAGCTGGGCAAAAACCCCTTGGCGTCTGAAACCCTGAACTGCTCAGCCCCGGACACAGGCAACATGGAGGTGCTGGAACGCATCGGCACAGAGCAACAAAAGGAGCAATGGCTCAAGCCACTGCTGGCCGGTGAAATTCGCTCTGCCTTTGCCATGACAGAACCGGATCAGGCCTCCTCGGACGCCCGCAACATCTCCACTTCGGCGGTTCTGGAGAACGGTGAATGGGTCATCAACGGCGAGAAATACTATATCTCCGGTGCGGGTGATCCGCGCTGCAAGATCATGATCGTTATGGTAAAAACCTCGCCCGAGGCTGAACCCTTCCGGCAGCAATCGCAAATTCTGGTGCCGATGGATCACCCCGGTGTCGAAATCCTTGGTCCCATGCATGTCTTTGGCCATGACGATGCGCCCCACGGCCATATGCACATCCGGTTCACAGATGTACGCGTGCCCGAAGAAAACATTCTGTGGGGCGAAGGCCGTGGCTTTGAAATCTCGCAGGTCCGCCTTGGGCCAGGTCGCATCCATCACTGCATGCGCTCCATTGGCCAGGCGGAACGCGCGCTGGATCTGATGATTGACCGCGGCCTGAATCGCGTTGCCTTCAAAAAGAAAATCATCGACCTGGGCAAGAACATGGAAACCATTTCCCGCGCCAAGATCGAAATTGAATCGATGCGTCTGCTGGTTTTGAAAGCAGCCAAAGCGATGGATGTGCTTGGCAACAAAGAAGCCCGTATCTGGGTTTCAATGATCAAAGCCAAGGTGCCAGAGCAGGTCTGTGACATCATCGACCAAGCGATGCAGGTTCATGGTGCCACGGGCATCAGCCAGTGGTCCCCCCTTTCCGGTATGTACGCCCAGCAGCGCACATTGCGCTATGCCGATGGCCCGGACGAAGTGCATCACCACGTCATCGCCCGCCACGAGGTCAAGACCTACGCTGACAGCAATTCCCGTCAGGACGCAATCAAGGGCGACACCAAGGCCCGCGGCTCGTATGGGTTTGTAGGATGAGCCTGTTTGACCTGACTGGAAAGGTCGCGCTGCTCACTGGGGCGTCCAAGGGCATGGGATTGGCGATGGCAACGGCCCTCGCCGATCACGGCGCAACGGTGGTGATCTCTGCGCGCAAGCAAGAGGCACTGGACACGGCTGCTGCGGGCATCAACGCCCGCGGCAAAGGCACCGCACATGCGGTGTCCTGCAATGTCGGTGACAAGGAACAGCTGCAGGCGCTCGTGGACAAGACCCATGACCTTGCAGGGCCAATCGACATTGTGATCGGCAATGCCGGGGTCAATCCCTACTACGGCAAGACCTCAAAAATCGACGACGAGGCTTACCGCAAAACAATGGATGCCAATGTCCTGTCCAACCTCTGGCTTGCCCAGATGGTGGCCCCTGACATGGTTGCAAAAGGCGCCGGCTCGATGGCGTTCACCTCTTCCATCGGTGCCTTCAAGCCTTCGGTCATGCTGGGCACCTATGGGGTCTCAAAACTTGCGCTGATCGGCTTGGTCCGTAACCTCGCAGCCGAATTCGGGCCAAAGGGCATCCGCTTTAATGCGATTTGTCCGGGTCTTGTGAAAACCGAATTTGCGCGGGAGCTTTGGGATAATCCCGAAACCGCAGAGAAATACCAAAACGAAGTGCCTCTGCGCCGTTTTGGGGAACCCGAAGACTTTGCAGGTCTCGCCGTGTTTCTTGCGTCCGACGCCAGCAAATACATGACCGGGCAGGCTCTTACCGTCTGTGGCGGCTCCAGCATGTGGTCTTGATATGGAACTGAAAAACAAGATCTGCGTCGTCACCGGCGCCGCAAGCGGCATTGGCCGCGCCCTGTGTCAGGCCTTTGCCGCCGAGGGCGCGCGCCATGTGGTTTGCGTTGACATGAATGGCGAAGGGGCGGCGCAAACAGCCAAAGACATCGGCGGCCATGCCTTTACCGTCGATGTGTCCAATGAGGCGCAGATCAGCGCCATGATTGACAGGGTCGAACAAGACATCGGCCCGATAGATCTGTTCTTTTCCAACGCAGGCATTGCCGTGGGCGGGGGCATGGAAACCCCCAGCTGCGAATGGCAACGGTCCTGGGACATCAATGTGATGGCCCATGTCTGGGCCGCCCGCAAACTTGCGCCCCTGATGGCGTCCCGTGGCGGTGGATACCTGTTGAACACATCCTCTGCGGCGGGGCTGCTGAACCAGATTGGGTCGGCCTCTTACGGGGTGACCAAACATGCGGCCGTGGGGCTGGCGGAATGGATCGCGATAAGCCATGGCGATGACGGCATCAAAGTGTCTGTGTTGTGTCCGCAAGCAGTGCGCACCGAAATGACACGGGGCCACGAAGACCACGTTGCGGCGATCAATGGCATGATGGAGCCGGAACCCGTCGCGCAAATCTGCATCCAAGCCATTCGCGATGAGACCTTCCTGATCCTGCCCCATGCGGAGGTGGGGGACTATATGAAGAAAAAGACCGCTGATTATGACCGATGGATCGGCGGGATGCGTAAACTGAACCGCCGTTTTGCAGATCACGAGCTTTGAACGGATCCTGAAAACGACATAAGCTGTGTCTCTGGAAGGATTTGCACCTTCTAGGGCCAGTCTTGTAGGGTCAAGTTTCCAGGGTCAGGCTTCTAAGGTCAGGAACCGTCTGACAGGACCGTCAGAGCGGGCGTTAGTCAGGCTATGCAATATTCAGAAAAAACAGCGGGGCATTGGCGGGGATCCTGCCTATTTGGCGCCCCTTCCCGCCCCGCGAAAGATCACCACAGGTGGTGCCGTCGTATCGCCCAAGCAATCGGATTTTTTGCAGGCTGTTACGCCGCATTCCCGATCGCTTGGGGTATTGGGGGCTAGACCTCCAGCCACTCCTTGCGCACGTCCTCACGCGCTTTCAGCTCTGCGGGCGTGCCCTCAAACACCACCTGGCCATGGCCCATGACATAAACCCGGTGTGCGATGTCCATGGCAATCGACAGTTTTTGCTCAACCAACAGGGTTGAAATGCCCCGGTCCGCGATCTCTTTCAGAACGTCAGCGACCTTTTGCACCATCTGCGGCGAAAGACCTTCTGTCGGCTCATCAATCATCACAAAATCAGGATCCCCCATCAGCGTTCGGCACATTGTCAGCATCTGCTGTTCACCGCCCGACAACACCGACGCCTCGACATCAGCGCGTTCATTCAGGTTGGAGAACATGTCGAACATCATCTGCATCGACCAGCGACCACTGCCGTCCTTCTGACCAGGTTTCAATCCCAGCGTCAGGTTTTGGCGGGTGGTCAGTCCGGGAAATATATCCCGGTTTTCCGGTACATAGCCAATCCCCATGTTGGCAATTTCAAACGCTTTGCGGCCAGAAATCTCTTGGCCTTTGAATTTGACCGAGCCCTTGGGGGCCACTTCGCCCATGATTGCTTTGCAGGTGGTCGAGCGTCCAACCCCATTGCGGCCCAGCAGCGCCACGATCTCACCTTCCTGTACGTTCAGTGTGACGCCCTGAAGGATATGTGATTTGCCATAATAGGCGTGCATGTCAGTGACTTCTATCAATGTTCTGCCTCCAGAGCTGCACCAAGATAAGCTTCCTGCACTTTTGGATCTGCCCGCACGTCCGCTGGTTTTCCTGTTGCAATAATTTCTCCGTAGACAAGAACCGAAATGCGATCAGCGAGGCCAAACACAACCCCCATATCATGTTCAACCATGATCAGCGTTTTGCCCTCCGTCACCTTCATAATCAGATCTGTGATGTAGTCGGTTTCCGAATGGCTCATCCCGGCTGTTGGTTCATCCAACATGATGACATCGGCACCGCCAGCGATGGTAATACCGATTTCAAGCGCCCGCTGTTCAGCATAGCTCAGCGTGCCGGCGGGCAGATTGCGGCGCTCCAAAAGGTTGATCTGTTCAAGAATGGCATCCGCCCCTTCGGTCAGCTGACGCGAGCGGTTGACCAGATTCCAGAACGAATACTTGTACCCCTGCGCCCAAAGCAGGGCGCAACGGACGTTTTCAAACACCGTCATTGCCGGAAAGATATTGGTGATCTGAAATGACCGCGACAGGCCCATGCGATTGATCTGAAAAGGCTGCAACCCAAGCAGGTCTTGACCATGCAGCCTGACCGTGCCCGCAGTTGGCGCAAAGCGCGCTGTGATCAAATTGAACAGCGTAGATTTACCCGCCCCATTTGGCCCGATGATCGCATGGCGTTCCGCTTTGCCAATCGAAAGATCGATGCCGCGAATGATCTTAGCCTGGCCAAAACTTTTCTTCAGGCCCGAAAGCTCCAGTGCTGGTACGCTCATGACACATCTCCTGCCGAGTTGGCTTCGCTCCAGGCCTCTTTCAGCGCAGGTGAAGTCCGCTTTGCGATACCAATCCCAACCACAGTGACCGCGATAGCAATCAGCCATGGCATCAAGGTGTGGCTGTCAAAGGTTGTCCAGAACAACGTCATTTCATTGTCTCCCTGCGCGGCATGACGAACGTGAAAGGTCATTTCAACCAGGGCGCAAAGTCCCAGTATTCCGATGGCTGCGGGGAGCAGTGTTTTTATGTAGGGCCTGACCAACAGTCTGGCCTTTCCAAGCTTGAATGCCGGGACATGCATCATCAACAACCCGGCCAATCCCCCAGGGAAAAACATCACAGTCGCCAGGAAAAGCGAGCCTGCGTAAAACGCCCATAGCTCTGTCTGAAGGCTAAGAACCGTCTGGACCAGCGTGAATACAATCGCGCCGATGATCGGACCAAAGAAGAAGCCAACCCCACCCAAAAAGGTCACCAGAAGGATGATACCAGAGGAGGTTGTATTCAGGTTTTCCTCGGTCAGGATTTCATAGTTGATGGCAAACAGCCCGCCAGCAATACCGGCAAAAAAACCAGACGCCACAAAGCTGTAAAAGCGGACCCAACGGGCAGAATAGCCAAGGAACTCAGCACGTTCCGGGTTGTCACGCACCGCATTGGCCATGCGCCCGACCGGGGTACGAGACCAGAGATACATCAACGCAGCCGACAGCAGCACCCAAAAGGATGTCAGGTAATAGACATTGATCTGCTGCAAAAACTCGTTGCCAAAGAACGGCATCGCATAGGTACGATCGCCCGAGATGCCCTCTTCGCCGCCAAAAAACGCAACAATGATCACGGAGCTGGCGGCGATCAGCTCACCCACCCCCAAAGAGATCATTGCGAATACTGTACCGGCGCTGCGGGTCGAAAATGACCCAACTATCATCGCAAGCCCGGCGCCAAAAAGCCCACCAAAGACAGGCAGCACAGGCAGCGGAAAGCTCGCAAAGAAGTCAGAGGCATTCATGATATGCATGCAGGCAAATCCACCGACACCGGCATATACCGCATGTCCAAAGGACAGCATACCGCCCTGCCCGAGCAACATATTGTAGGCAAGCGCAAAAATCACCGTGATCCACATTTGGTTCATGATCGTCAGCGCGGAATTGGAGGTGAAAATATAGGGCATGATCATCAGCGCCACAGCCGCCAGGATCCAGGGCGCAAGAGTAAGTGTCATGGATCCTGCACGCATGCGCTGCATTGGTTTGCTAGGGTCTGTTGTCAATTCATCGGTCATGATTCACGCTTTCCGAAGAGGCCTGCAGGTCGGAAGATCAGGATCAAGACCATCAAGACATAGGGCAAAATATCTGCGATCTGAGGGCTGGTAACGGTCCACAGATCACGCAGGACGTGGTCGCTCAAATTTTCAGGGGTGGATATGCCAATGGCATTCAGCACGTCGGACATGGCAAGATTGTAGGACTTGGCAAAGGTGGTAATCCAACCGATCAGCAATGAGGCAACAAGTGCGCCCCAAAGCGACCCCAAGCCGCCAATCACGATGGTCACAAAAACGATGGATCCCAGAACAAAGGCCATACCGGGAAAGGTCCCCAGCACCGGCCCTGCAATCACACCTGCGACACCTGCCAGGGCTGTTCCCACGCCAAACACCCCCATAAAGATCAATGGCACGTTGTGACCCAAAGACTCGACCGTGCGGGGATAGCTCAGGGCGGCCTGAATGATCATGCCAACGCGTGTCTTGGTCAAAACAAACAGCAACCCAATAAAGATCGCGACAGAGATAAAGATCATAAAGATCTTATACGCCGGGATCGAGTTTCCAGCGATGGAAAAGGCCGTGAAATTAAGGACTTCGGGAATATTGTATGGCATCTGGTTTTTGCCCCAGACGAACTGCACCAATTCCTCGATCAAAAGCGCCAGACCGAATGTAAAAATCAATTCCGGCACATGGCCATATTGGTGGACACGCCGCAGACCGTATCTTTCAACCCCTGCGCCAAGAACGCCAACAATGAGCGGAGCAATAAGCAAACCCACCCAAAACCCTAGCGCAATACTGATTTGATAGGCAAAGTACGCGCCCAGCATATAAAAACTAGCGTGGGCAAAATTCAAAACACCCATCATAGAGAAAATGAGCGTCAGGCCAGCCGAAAGCATGAATAAAAGCAATCCGGTGACAAGCCCGTCGATTAAGTTGACGAGGATGAGTTCCATCGGTCCCCCAAAGGGTTGATATTGATCAGAGACAAAGGGCCCGCCCTGCAATTGCAGGGCGGGATGAAGTCGGCCTTAGGGGCGCTTCATTTTACAGGTTGTCGGGCTGTCCATGGACGCCATTTCAACCGTCGATTCTGTCACAATGCCAAAGCCGGAATTGTCATAATCGAATTCAACGTTGTCATTCGTGTGAACGCCAACATTCAGGTTTTGGATGACCTGGTGATCCTGTGGGCGCATGAACAATTTTGTGCCCCACATGGAATCGTATTCCATTCCTTCCAACTGGTTCGCCACCGCCACAACATCATCCGCGGTGCCTGCAGCCTCGATGGCGGTGGACAACATACCGATCACGTTAAAGATACGGCTCTGGTCGATGTTGCCATCCGGGTACTTTTCTTTGAACGCGTTGTAGGTTTCGCGCGCTTCCTCAGAGCCAATCGGGTTGATGTTACCCTGGGAAATCAACCGGATACGGCCTTTTGCAGTTTCCCCAAAGGCGGCAGTGATGCCGGAACCCGCTGCGTAGTAGGTATAGATGGGGCCATCATAGCCATTCTCGATCAGCGACTTACCCAGGCCCAGCATATCCGCACCCCAGTTGCCCGTGATGACGGCATCCGCCTCTGAGGCAATGATTTTGCGCGAATAGGGGGTGAAGTCCTTCACCTTGCCAATTGGATGCAGCTCATTGCCGACGATCTCAACATCAGGCCGTTTTTCGGTCAGATTGGCGACAGCTGCTGCGGCAACGGCTTTGCCGAAGGAATAGTCCTGGCCGATGATGTAGACGTTTTTCAGGCTTTCATCGGCGGACATGACATCTGTAAGCGCATCCATTTTGATGTCTGCATTGGCGTCAAAGCGGAAATGCCAGAAATTACATTTGTCGTTTGTCAAAGCGGGATCAACAGCCGCATAATTCAGGAAAAGAACCCGGCTATCAGGGTTGCGCCGGTTATGCTTTGCAATGGCTTCTGTCAGCGCATTGGCAACGCCGGAAGAGTTCCCCTGCACAATGTAGCGAATGCCTTGGTCAATCGCCACCTGCAGCTGGATCAGGGACTCTTTTGGGCTGATCTTGTTGTCAAAGGCAACAATTTCAAAATTGGTGCCCCCAAGAACGCCGCCCTGGTCGTTTACCATGTGCTGGGCCGCAAATTCAAACTGGTGCAATCCGTTAGTCCCCGTGCTCGCGAACGGGCCGGACAAAGGATCAATAAATGCAATTTTGACATTTTCAGCAAAGGCAGCGGATGCACCAACTACCAATGAAAGCGTTGAAACAACGCCAAGCTTAACCATTTTCTTCATGTTTTCCTCCCAAAAAACCAACTCGTCCCTCATCCACCCTGTGAGGTCCGCATCAATAGTCAGGCAAGACTTACACAGTGTCGGTTTAAGTCAAGATGCAGGGTTGCACGTTTCGCCTCTCCCAAAATTCTGGCAAATAGAAATCAGGCTGAAAAAACACCACTAATATCAAAGAACGACGTCGGGTAAATCACCGTTAGCTGCTGTTTTTTATGAAATTTTCCAAACCACCCCTGGCAACGCTAAAGGTGTAGGCAAGCAAAATATCAACATTTATGCGGCGTAAGTTACGCTCCGTATCTTCGAAAGTGCTTTGGCAAGATCAACTGATTCTGTCCGACATCTTTCCGCGAAACCGACCGCCCTAACGCAACCTTTGGTTGAGCTTCTGAATGCTGATCTGTCTCGCTGCCTGAATGAGCAAGGGCGCATGCACGGTTTCAAGCGCTTTGGGCTCCACAAGAAAAGAAGGGCCCCCAACATTCAGCCCATACACGCGGGCGCCATTCATCGAAAACACCGGAACCGCTATACCGTTAACGTCTTTGCGCCATTCACCATACCCGGTGCAAAACCCCTTAACTTCAAAAAACGATTTGGCTTGGGCATAGTGCAACCGCCCCTGCGCTTCGAGGTCTGGGTCCCTGCGGCCGGCCAACTCAAACGCGGCTTCGCGATCATCGTCCTGCTGGCCCACCAGAATGGCGCGCCCGATTGCCGAGGTAAACAGCGGCAAACGCACACCGACGTTGGCAACCAGCGCAACACGTTCGCGGGATCTCAGATATGAAATATACACGACGTCCAGCTGATGGAGTTCCCCCAACGCGACAGAAACATACGAGTTAGGTCCGTCGCGCAGCCGCTGCATCTCTTGTTGTGCGAGATCTTGAATATCAATCCCCGTCAAAACGCTGAACCCCAGGTTCAAGGCGCCAGCCCCAAGGCGATAGGTGCCGCTGGACGGATCGGCAACCAGATATCCCAACTCGCATAGTGTATAAGTTAACCTGGAAATCGTCGCCTTGGGCAAATTGGTCCGCTCAGAGAACTCGGCGTTTGTCAGAGTGATCTCGTCGTCGCGAAAACAGCTCAATAGCTCCAATCCACGCGCCAATGCGGTAACAAAATTTCGGTCTTTCTCCGTATCGCTGTTACCCATTTCACCCACCATCCACCCCTTTAGGTTACGCCATCGAGGCCACAGTCCGCAAGGAAAGCCCCTGCCCTTCAACGCCCGCGAAAGCTTGGACACATGTCCCAGCAGTTTTTGCTTCAAAACGTGCTGGGGGCTCCCTGCCACGGGGAAGAAACAAAACACAAGGCAGCAACCGCAGGTTCGCAGGCCCGGGCCATGGCAATTTCAGCCGACATCACAACGCTATAGTCGATGCCGCTCTTGGCCTTGGGCGGGATGTCGACAGCTCAAACACGCATACCGTTGGTCCAGCCTCGGCTATAGATCGCCCCCGGTTTCAAGCATCATCTCGCGGATCAGCGTCGCTTGAGGGTCGTATTGATGGTGATCTTTCCAAATCAGATATTCGGTCAAATCGGGCACTTCACGCGGCGGCGCAAGCGCGGTCAGATCATCCAGTTTTCCGAACTGTTTCAACAGTCTCTTGTGAATGGTCGCGATGTTGCGGGTGCCGGAAATATAGTAGGGCAACACCACAAAACTGGGTAACGAGGCGGCAATCCTGATGTCTATGTCTTCCTGTTTCAGCCAGTTTTCAAAATGGCTTTTGCCATCGCCGACAAAAAAGTTCGTGACCACATGCGGCGCATCCAGATAGCTTTGCAAGCTAAGGCCCGTCTGAGCCAAGGGATTGTCTTTACAGACCACGCATTGAAACCCGTCCTTAAACAGTGGGGCACGGTGCAACGTGTCGTCTATCCAAAAATCGGGCGCGACAAGGAAATCAACCTTGCCACGTTGGAAATTGCCCATCGCGTCCTCGCTAAAGGGGACCACCGCCAAAGACACCTTGGGGGCACAGATCGACAGACGCTTTGACAGCACCGACAAAAACACCATCGCCACATAGTCAGAGGCAATCACGGTGAATTGTCGTTCCAGCGTATGCAGCTCAGCGCTGGCCCGCATCCGCGACAGGCTGCGCAGGCGGTTGATCAGATCAGGCACCACATCAGCAATAGATTGGCCAAACGGGCTGTGGCGCATTTTTTGCCCGTCGTAATAGAACAGTTCGTCCTGAAAATGTGCCCGTGCACGGTTCAGCGCACTGCTCACCGCAGATTGGGTCAGATTCAGCTCAGCCGCCGCTGCAGTCACGCTTTGCGTCCGCGACAGGGCGTCGATGGCCACCAGCAGGTTCAGGTCCAGTTTCTCAAGATGCATAGGTATTCATAGAATGAATGACCACTACCATCAACATTAACTTCCTTACTTGCCCCTCATCGGCCTAATCTCGCGATACCATCGCCGTCAGCGCCTTTGCTTGGGCCTGGGCGGCTGCAAATAAATGTTTGGGAGGACAATTATGAAGTTTCTGAAAACCAGCGCGATCGTTCTTTGTCTGTTGTCGTCAACAGCTGCGGTTGCCGACAGTTATAACGTCACCATCGCTGCGGGCCATCCGCCGGTTTTCCGCTGGGTCAAAATGTTTCCCGAAGCCTTCATTCCCACAGCCAATGAAAAACTAGCAGCCCTTGGGCATAGCGTCTCTTTCTCAGAGCAATATGGCGGCGCAATTGCCGGTGTGGGTGAAGAGCTGGAAACCGTCGAGGCAGGGCTGTCAGAACTCGGCGCCTGCTCAAGCCTGTTTGATCCGGGCAAACTGGCCGTTCAGAACGTCACCTATTACACTCCGTTTGTGTCCGATGACGTCCAACTGGTGAGCGAAACGCTGCACAATCTGCACCTGAGCGACCCGCGCATGCAGCAGGCCTATACCGACAATGGTGTTGTCTACCTTGGGGCGCCAACGGCGATTGATGACTATGTGCTGATGACGAATTTTCCCGTCACCTCGCTAGCGGATCTGGAAGGGCGCAAGATTGCAGCCCCCGGCGCCTCGATTAACTGGCTGGCCGGAACCGGCGCTGTGGGGGTGCAGGGCAACCTGACCACCTACTACAACGAGCTGCAAACTGGCGTCTATGACGGTGTGCTGGTCTTCGCCTCTGCGGCCTTCCCCGGTAAACTGTTCGAGGTTGCTCCCAACATCACCAAAGTGGGTCTTGGGGCGCAGTTTGCAGGGTCGATCTGCGCCAACAAAGACTGGTGGGATGGCCTGCCCGAAGATGTGCAAGAGGCCTTTCGCGCCGCCGCTGACGCGGCCGCAAGCTGGTATATCGAAGATCTCGAGAACTTTGTCACCATCGCCTACAAGGGAATGGAAGCCGGCGGCGCAACCATAAGTGACGCCAGCAACGAGATGCGCGCACAGTGGGCTGCCGGCATGGAGAATGCGGCCAAAGTCTGGGCGGAAGGGCTGGATGCACAGGGCAAAGACGCCTCGGGGGTGCTGACCACCTATATGGACCAGATGCGGGCCGGTGGTGCTACGCCACTGCGTGACTGGGACAAAGAATAAATGTCAGTCGCCTCTCTCCCCCTGCGCGCGCTCAATATCGCGACGCAGGGGGCCAATATTCTTGGGACACTGCTGATTGTTGGGCTGGTGGTTATCATTTGCACCGATGTGCTGGGGCGGAATCTGTTTGACGCCCCGCTGTCCGGCGTGCCCGAAATGATATCACTGTCGATCGTGGCAATTGTATTCCTGCAGGTGCCGCAAGCGCTCAGGGCTGGTCGGCTCACCCGCTCGGACGGGCTGATCGACAGCCTGCACCGCAGCAGACCGCGCCTGGCGTCAGGGATGGAGCTCCTCTTTGACCTGCTTGGGTGTCTCGTGGTTTCGGCAATTATCTATGCCCATTGGCCAATCCTGATAAAGTCGATCACCCGCAATGAATTTGTCGGGGCAGTTGGCAATTTTACCATGCCCACATGGCCCGCAAAACTGATGATCCTGATCGGAGCCACCCTGCTGGCGCTGCAATTTATAGCCCGCATCATCCAGCGGTTGAAAAAGGGCATATCCAATGACAGATTTTGCCATCGGTATCCTGAGCCTGTTTTTCATGGGCGGGCTGGTTCTGGGCGGGCTTTATGTCCCCATCGCACTGATCCTGTGCTCCTTTGTCGGTGTTTGGGCGATCAAAGGCACGCCTTTGCTGGCGGCCAAGATGCTGGGCCTTGCAGCAAACGATGCGATCTCCAGCTACTTTTTCGGCGTCGTGCCGGTGTTTGTTCTGATGGGGTTTCTCGTGTCAGAAAGCGGCATGGGGCGCGATGCCTTTGACGTTGCCAATGCCATGTTCAAACGCATCAAAGGCGGGCTTGGCATCGGCACCATCGCCGCCAATACCATCTTTGCAGCAATCACCGGCATTTCCATCGCTTCTGCTGCCGTGTTCACCAAAATCGCGGTGCCGGAACTGCGGCGGCACGGCTACACCACCCGGTTTTCCGTCGGCGTGGTCGCGGGGAGTTCGGTGTTGGGAATGTTGATCCCGCCCTCGCTGTTGATGATCCTCTATGGGCTGCTCACCGAGCAATCTATCGGTGATCTGTTCCTTGCTAGTCTGGGGCCGGGGCTGCTGTTGGCCGGCTTGTTTGCCGCAGGCACAATCCTGATGGCCTATTTTGCCCCCGGGTTCATCGGCAAAAACCTCAGTGCGGACAGTGACCATATGCCCGCCTCCGAGGTTCTTGCCAAAGGGATGCCCATCGCCCTGTTGATCAGCCTCGTTCTGGGCGGGCTGTATGGCGGCATGTTCACCCCCGTCGAAGCAGGCGCTGTGGGCGTCGCGGGGGCGCTTATCATTGGTGTTGCAAAACGCCGCCTGTCCCTTGATGCCCTGTGGCGGGTGCTGGTGGAAACGGGGCTGATTACCGCCGCCATCTCCTTTCTGATCATTGCGGCACAAATGTATTCCCGCATGCTGGCCTTCTCGGGCGTGCCGCGCACCTTTGGCACCATGGTGGCCACCGCCGAGATCAGCCTGCTGGCGATCATCTTGCTCTATGTGGTGGTGGTGATCCTGTTTGGAATGATCCTCGACAGCGGATCAATCATGTTGATCCTTGTACCGCTGATGCTGCCAGTGATGGTGAGCATGAATGTGGATCTGGTCTGGTTCGGGGTGATCACCGTGATCGCAGTCGAGATCGGGCTGCTGACGCCGCCCTTTGGCATATCGGTCTATGTGATCAAATCCAGCCTCAATGACCCCAATATCAGCCTCAAGGACATCTTCATCGGCGCCGCCCCTTTTGCAGCGATGATGCTGATCTGCCTCGCGCTTGTCATCGCCTTTCCCATCATCGCAACCGGCCTGTTAGGGCGCTAAATTTTACCGGAGACCTTTATGAAACTCATCGACCTGTCGCGGCCTTTGGAAAACACCGACTATGCCGACCCCCCCGGATTGGGGCCAAAGATCAATTACATCGGCCACAATGACTCGGCCGACCAGGTGCTCCAGTTCTTTCCCGGGGTAAACCGCGATCAACTGCCGGGCGGCGAGGGCTGGGCCGTGGAAGAGGTCACCCTCAGCACCCACAATGGCACCCATCTGGACGCGCCCTATCACTTTCACTCGACCATGGACCAGGGCGCGCGGGCGATCACCATCGACGAGATCCCGCTGGACTGGTGCATGGGTCCTGGGGTCAAACTGGATTTTCGCCATTTTGCCAACGGCTATGTGGCCACGGCTGCGGATGTGGCGGCAGAGCTGAGCCGCATTGGCCACCAGCTAAGCCCCGGCGATATTGTGCTGGTGAATACCTCAGCCGCAGAGGCCTATGGCACGCCGGCCTATGTGGGCACCGGCTGCGGCATGGGGCGTGAAGCCACGGTTTATCTCACCAGTCGTGGCGTGCGGGTGACTGGCACCGACGCCTGGAGCTGGGACGCACCCTTTACCGAAACGGCCAAGAAAGTGGCCGAAACCGGTGACGCCTCGCTGATCTGGGAGGGGCACCGCGCGGGCATGGTTCACGGCTATTGTCACATGGAAAAGATGGCCGCCCTGGACACGCTGCCTGCCACCGGGTTTGACGTCATCTGCTTTCCCGTAAAGGTCAAAGGCGCCAGCGCCGGATGGTGCCGCCCCGTGGCCACCATCAAAGACTAGCCAGGCTCGCACAGCGTCACGGCCCCCATGTTGGCACCCCGCCCCCTAGGGGTTAGCGCGCCGCCGACAGCTATCTTACGACTGGTATCAAACAACTGGCGGGCATCTACCGCTGCCCCTGCACGGCGCTGCGCCCAGGCGCGACCGGCGTGCAGGCCCGCACCAAAAACAATCATAAACGGCGCAACAGTGGGCCACATGGGCTCACGCCGCCCCCGACCCCAAGAGGATATGACCGCATGAAATTTGTCACCCTTGCCGATGGCAGCCCAGATGGGCGCCTTCATATTGTATCGCAGGACGGCAGACGTGCCATTGCTGCCGACACAGCACGCACCTTGCAACAGGCGCTTGAAACCTGGGCGGACAATGCCAGCCAGTGGCGCACCCAATACGCCGCACTTGAGGCGGGCAGCCTTGCTGGCGCGATTGATCTTGACCCGGCAGAAGCCCTGTCGCCTCTGCCGCGCGCCTGGCAGTGGCTCGACGGGTCCGCCTTTGAAACACATGCGTTTTTGATCCAGAAAGCATGGGGCCACCCCGAAGTCGGCCTCAACGAGCGCCCGCTGATGTATCAGGGCATGTCGGACCGCTTTTTGGCGCCAACTGCCGCCGCGCTGTTTCCGTCAGCCGATGATGGCATTGATTTTGAGGGCGAATACGGCGTCATTCTGGACGCTGTGCCCATGGGCACCAAAGCCAAGGACGCGGCACAATACATCCGTCTGATCGTGTTGATCAACGACTGGAGCCTGCGGGCCATCGGCCCCACAGAAATGGCCACCGGCTTTGGCTGGCTGCACTGCAAACCCGCCTGCGCCATGGCGCCTTTTGCGGTGACCCCGGATGAATTGGGCGATGCCTGGCGCGATTGCCGGGTCTGTCTGCCTTTGCAGGTCGAGCGCAACGGCGTCGCCTTTGGCCGCACAAACGGCGATGAAATGAAGTTTGGTTTTGACGAATTGATCGCCCATGCCGCCTATTCCCGCGACCTGCCCGCAGGCACGATCATCGGGTCGGGAACTGTGTCAAACAAGGACTATGAAAGCGTCGGGTCAAGCTGCATCGCTGAGAAACGGGCCATCGAAGCCATCGCCCAGGGCGCGGGAAACACGCCCTTTATGCAACACGGCGACACGGTGGTGATGCGGGTGGAGATGGGTAGCGGTGACAGTTTGTTTGGCGAGATCGCGCAATCAGTGCAGATCGTCACCTAAGCGACGGGCCTACCAAACGGGCCTACCAGACAGGCCTACCAGTGGGGCCTACCAGTGGGGCAAGATTGGCCTTCTTGCCCCCATTCAACAGACGCGTTTCCTGCACAAAAGCGCATCGTTGCAAAAATCAGTTAGCCCAAAGCGCCTCCTCCCCCTTGGGGAGGGGGCGTTTCTTTCAGGCTGAGGGCCAGACATGCCCAAAACGCTGTGACGCCTGAGACCGGCGCGGCAGCATGATCCACAGGGGGTTGCATTTAACGCGGCTCAGATCACGATCACCGCGCCTTTGGTCTCTTTCACCGTTTTCAGACGCAGGCCTATGCTATTTAAAACCGGATACAGCTCCGCAAATACGCTCAATTTGGCTACGGCCAGTACATCAATTTTCCCGTGAAAATGGGAAGACACAGGTTATGCCCCCAAAACAAAGCAGGTCCAAACGGGGTAAGATTGATCAGGGGCGCAATGACGCATCTATTGAAGTTTCTTAAAGAACCTGCCGCATATAGTCTGCGAAGCAAAATGGTTCCCCGGATCTGAATGGACAAATATGATCACCCCCAAGTTTCTCGATGATCGGACACGACTGCAATCTATTGCCAAGTTACGCATAGATTTTCGTGACCATTTTCCGGAAATTCAGGGTCTTTGTGACCTGGCCGCACAGGTCGCAGGGACCGAAGCAGCTCTTATCTCTATCGTGGGGGAACGCGAACAGGTCTTCCTGGCAAAGACCGGAGTGGGGCCCATGCGCAAAATCACACGCCAGGACTCCATGTCTGTGCATGCGGTCAACAGCGGCTCCACATTGGTCGTGCCAGACGCATGCCAGGATGAACGGTTCGCTGAAAATCCATTCGTATTGGGGCCTCCCTACATCCGATCTTATGTGGGGGTTCTTCTGGAGACCGAACCGGGCCTTCCTATTGGGACAGTCTGTGCGATGGGACAGGACCCCAACAGCTTTTCGCCCAAAGTTATCTCTGATCTGGAAAAGATCAGCGCAGCAGTAACAGCGCTGTTGAAAGCACATCGTGACAAACAAACACTTGCAGAAACCGTTTCCAAAAATACCCGGATCGCGTTTTGGTCGGGCATCTTGGAGGAGAGCCCGGAGGAGATCTATGTCATAGATCCCAACACCTGGAAATTTGTTCTGGGCAACCGGGCTGCACGGAAAAACACCGGGTATTCGATGAACCGTCTGACCCATATGACACCGCTGGAGCTTAATCCGCTGCTCACTGCAGAACGCTTTGAAAAGACCGTTCAAACCCTGATGAACAGCAAGCAGACCTACGGGAAAACGAACACCCAGTTGCAGCGGG
This sequence comes from uncultured Pseudophaeobacter sp., assembly GCA_905479575.1. GTDB lineage: Bacteria > Pseudomonadota > Alphaproteobacteria > Rhodobacterales > Rhodobacteraceae > Pseudophaeobacter. The sequence continues at coordinate 70,892 of CAJQNB010000020.1, read as the reverse complement.
CAGACGGGTCAAGGTATCCGGTGGACATCACTTTGCATAAAGTGTTCAACGCCTCGCCGATGATTGTGGCCTATGTGCAGGATACAACAGAACGCGCCGCCGCCGAAATCGCAGCCCAGGACGCCCATGCCAGATTGCAGGCGGCGATCGAAGCCCTGACCGATGGCTTTGTGTACTTCGACGCCGACGAACGCTTGGTTCTCTCCAACAGCCGCTATGTCGAGATGTTCTCGAAACAAACCGCCCCTTTGGTAAAGCCAGGCGCAGACTTTGCCGCTATTTTACGTCAGGCCGCATCTGAGGGGTTTTACGCCGGAACCGAAGGACGTGAAGAAGAGTTTGTGCAAGAGCGCTTGCAGGCCTTTCGCAACCCTTCGGGATCCAATCTCGTCACCTTACAAGACGGGCGCGCCTTTCGGGTCTTTGAACAGCGCACCCCGGACGGTGGCTGTGTCGGGCTGCGGGTGGATGTCACGGAGCTCAATCAGGCGCGGGCGCAGGCAGAGGCCGCCAATGCGGCCAAGTCGGCATTCCTGGCCAATATGAGCCATGAAATCCGAACGCCCATGAACGGCATACTCGGGCTGATACAGATGATATCGCAAACCGAACTCGATTCCAGCCAGCGCGAAATGGTTGAAGCTGTGCATGGCTCTGCCGAAGGGTTGCTGAGTATTCTCAATGACATCCTGGATCTGGCGCGTATCGAATCCGGCAAGGAAACCTATGACGCAGCCCCCTTCACCCCCGCGAAGGTGTTGCGGGACGTAGCACGTATTCACCAAATCGTTGCCCAGCAGAAAGGGCTCGAGCTGCAGCTAGACCTGTCACCCGCGCTGGACGGGCAATGGATCGGTGATGCACGACGCATTGGCCAGGTGCTGCATAACCTGTGTGGAAACGCACTGAAATTCACCACCCAGGGGCGCGTCACCCTGTCGGGGCAAGTGACGGCGCAGGGCGGTATTCGCTTAGGCATCAGTGACACGGGGATCGGCATGACGCCGGAGCAGCTGCGGCGGGTAAGCAACAAGTTCGAGCAGGCGGACAACTCCATTACCCGCACCTTTGGCGGAACCGGGCTGGGACTGGCGATCGTCTCTGAGCTGGTCAGGAAAATGGGCGGTGACTTTCACATGGACTCCCAGCACGGCCTGGGCACCAAAGCGCAAGTCATCTTGCCGTTGGCCCCTATCCTGCAGACCAAAGACCGCGATAATACAGACCGCAATACAACAGGCGCTGATGCCACAGAACAGACCTGCACGCCGGAGGCGCCCCTGCGTATTCTGGTGGCAGAAGACAACGCCACCAACCGTCTCATCCTGCGCAAGATGCTGTCAAAGCTGAACCACACCCTGATCATGTGCTCTGACGGGCAGGAGGCCGTGGAAGCCTGGCGCGACCACGCGGCGGAGTGTCTGTTGTTTGATATCTCGATGCCAAACATGAGCGGCTTAGAAGCCCTTGCAGCGATCCGACGCCAGGTATCACAAACAAACGCGCCCATGCCCCCCGCAATAGCCTGTACTGCCAATGCCTTGCCCGACCAGATTGACGGGCTTTTCGCGGCGGGTTTTGATGAGGTGTTGACCAAACCGATCCGATTTCAAGACCTGTCAGCCTGCCTGGCACGTCTACGGGCAAAGATGCCGCCCCAGCACGCCCCGCTGATCCTACAGCACCCCGACTAAGCCATTGGCCCATATGGAGCTTTGATTGGCCATGTGGACCTTGGGCTGCTCCAGGCGCTATAAAGATGAAACAGGGTGTTGTTGTTCTCCCCCCGCAGTTGAAACCCGTCAATTCTATTCAATAGAGATTGCAGCAAAATGGAGCCCGACCGCCCATGTCAACGTGAAGAGGTCCGGCAAAACCGGACAGCCTGCTAAGATCTATACAAACTTAAAGACATCCCCGCGCGACCTGGGGGTGTGTACCTGGTAGCGATCATGGACACGGACCAAAGGATCGCAGTTCACGGGGGCCGCATGGGCCTCCACTCTGGCTCTGCCCCCCTGTCAGTCTGCGTTCAAAAGACGCTCAGGACTGGGCCAGAGACTCCTCGACCCAGGCAACCAGATCGTCAAGCGCACTGCCCCCCTGAACCGCCATCCCGTCAGAGAAGGCCTTGAAGGCTTCGACATTCATGCGATTGACGCCCGACACCACAACCAGCCCCTGGGCCAGAGCCTCTCCGATGACCGGGCGCATGCCACGGCCGTCGGCTTCGTGTTTGCCGAATTTATTGACGATCAAAACCTGTGGGCGGGGCTCTGCCTGCAGGCTGCTGCTCACCTGCCCCACCGCCTGCTCCAGCGCCTCTGGGTTCAGCCGGCACCCACGGGCGCCAGCGCCCAGGGATTGCGAGATACGAATGGTCTCGCCATCGGGCAACACCCGCACATCCATGTCACACAGGGCGTCATCGCTGCATTCGGTATTGGTTTGTACAATCCCCGCCAGCGCAATGCCTTTGGCGTGCAACGCCTCTGCCAGGCTGCTCAGCAGCCGGTCGGTGCCGCCACGGGTTTCGGTCATGACATAGGCCAGATGCATCAAATGCCCTCTCATCAGTGGTTTGGAATTTCGCCTCAAGTGCTATCCGCAATTTGTCCCTGACGCCAGCGCGGTTTTCCCGCGCCCCAATTCAGGGCGCGGGAAACGCTGTTAAAGGCCCAGCGCCCTTTTGCGTTCTTCGGCAAAGCCCTGAACGATGCGGTCGGCAATCAAGGCCAGAATGGCCATGGCCGCCCCGGCTGATATGCCCAGCCCCACATCCGCCTGCCCCAGCGCCAGATAGATCGACTGGCCCAGGCCGGTGGTGCCGATCAGCGCCGCGATCACCAGCATGGCAAAGGCATAGAGGATGGTCTGGTTCAGCCCCAGCAGGATGGTTGGCGCCGCATAGGGCGCCCGCACATCCCGCATCATCTGCCAGCGCGTCGCCCCCGAGGCGGTGGCCGCCTCGATCATCTCGTCCGGCGTCGCGATCAGCCCCTGCCGGGTGTAGCGGATCATCGGCACCACCGCATAGGCGATGATCGCCAGAAAGGCCGAGAATTCACCAATCTGGAACACCATCAGCACCGGGATCAGGAAGACAAACAGCGGGATGGTCTGCAACATGTCACAAATCGGCCGCACCAGCCGCCAGGCCATGGGAGAAACCGCGCTGAGCAAGCCGAGACCGCCGCCCAGCACCGCGCAGGCAAACACCGCTGCCCCCGACAGATAGAGCGACAACAAGGCGCGCTCCCACAGGCCCGAGAGCAGAATAGTGGCAAGCAAGATCACCGACAGCAGCGCCAGACGCGCCCCCCCGGCCACCCAGGACAACGCACCAACACCGATGATGACAAAGGGCCAGGGCAGTTGTGACACGCCCGTTTCCAGAATTCCGGCAGCAATCAGCAGCACAAGCCCAAGGGTCACCTGACCGCGCAGCGCCAACAGCCCACCCAAAACAGCCGCGCCAGCATAGAACCAGAGACTCATCGCTGCGGTCCACTGAAAGCCCCAGGTAAAGGGCAGGATCGCCTGATCCAAACCAATGCGCAGCGGCAGCAGCACATAGAACATGATGCCGTTTTTGAAACTGGTCAGCGCCTCTGCATTGGAGCGGGTGACATCGGTCAGCCAGCTGTCCAGCCCATCGGCCACCGGGTCCAGCAGCTGATAGCTGTCGGGGTCGCCAATACGGCTCCAGAACAGCAGGGTGGCAATCACGCCCAGCGCCAGAATACCGAGGGACACACGGCCATCCCAAAGCTGGCGCCGCTCCTGCGCCAGTGTGCCGCTCATCCGGTCGATTAGGATGGCAAACACCACAATGACCGATCCCGCCAGCATCGCCGGGCCAAACTGTGCCTTGCGCATGGTCAGCAGAACTTCCCAGCCGATGTCATTAAAGCCGCCGATGACGGCGGCGATGATCACCATCGACAGGGCCGCCATCAGACATTGGTTGACCCCCACCATGATCTGCACCTTGGCGGCTGGGATCTCGACCTGAAACAGCTGCTGCATCCGGGTGCCACCGGCCATGACGGCAGCCTCTTTCACCTCAGATTCAACCCGTTGCAACCCCAAGAGCACATTGCGCGCCATCGGCGGCGCCGCATAGATCGCCGAGGCAATGAGCCCCACAACAGGGCCAAAGCCAAACAGCACCAATAGCGGCGTCAGATAGGCAAAGGTCGGCACCGTCTGCATGACATCCAGCAAGGCCTGAACCGGTTCGCGAAAGCGGGGAAACTCATTGGCCAGAATGCCAATGCCCGCCCCCACCAGCAGGGCCAAAGGCACCGACACTGCAACCAGTGCCAGGGTATTCATCCCCTGCACCCAATAGCCAGAGGCCACCACCAGGCCCAACCCGATCGCCGCCATTGACGCCATCTTGATACCGCCCAGACGCCAGCCCAGGGCCACAGTGGCCGCGATCAGCAGCGGCCAGGGCACCACTGCCAGAACATAGTTGGTGGCCGCCATGGGATAGGCCATCAAGGCAGAAAACATCCGCGCGGCGGGTTTCAGATAGGTCAGCGTCCCCTTGACGCCGGTGCCCACGCCTTCGGTGGCGGGGAGCACCCAGTCTTTGGGAAAGGTTGTCACCCCAGGCATCAGCCCTTCGAGCAGCAGACAGAGCGCCCCGGCACTCACCGCAATCAGCGCCGCCAGACTGCCCGCGCTCAGGTTTCCAATTCTGAGGCGGCTCATTGGTCGGTTTCCACCTGCAACGCCGCCGCCAGATCCGCCGGGTTGATGACCCCAACCAGGGTGCCATCTTTGTCCCGCACCGGCACCGGGTCATACAGATCCATGCAGCGCGCCAGTGCCGCATCCAGCGTCATATCCCGGCGCAGCCCCGGATCATCCGCACCATAGCTGTTGCCCTCGGGGCTTTGCATCACCGAGCCCACTCTGGCATGGCGCCCCCTGGCCACGTCTTTGGAGAATTCGCGCACATAATCATCCACCGGGTTCAAAACGATATCCGCCGGAGTACCGATCTGCACGATCTTGCCATCGCGCATAATGGCGATGCGGTCCGCCAGTTTCAGCGCCTCGTTGATGTCATGGGTGATAAAGACAATGGTGGTCTTCAGCTTTTCCTGAATATCCAGGAACTCATCCTGCAGCTGGCGACGGATCAGCGGATCCAGCGCCGAAAAGGGCTCATCCAGGAACCAGACCGAACAATCCGCCACCAGAGAGCGGGCAATGCCAACCCGTTGGCGTTGACCACCGGACAGCTCTCGCGGGAAACGGTCTTCGCGCCCCTCAAGCCCCACCAGATTGATCACCTCTTGGGCCTTGGCGCGCCGTTGCTTGCGCTTCACCCCCTGCACCTTCAGCGGATAGGCCACATTGTCGATCACGGTCATATGGGGGAACAGGCCAAAGTGCTGAAACACCATGCCCAGGGTTTTGCGGCGCAGCTCGATCAAACGCGCCTTGCTGGCCGAAACGATATCTTCGCCTTCAATCCGGATCTCCCCGTGTGAGCCCGGCAGCAGCTGCGAAATACAGCGGATCAAAGTGGACTTGCCAGAGCCAGACAGGCCCATAATGACAAAAAGCTCGCCCTCTTTGACGTCAAAATTGGCATCCTGCACCGCAGGCACCAGCCCCTGGGCGCGCAGCGCCGCAGAGACCTCATCCGCAGTTGAGTGCTGTGACAGCGCCCGTTTCAAGGCGCTGTCTGCATTGACACCAAAGACCTGCCAGACGTTCTGGCAGGAAATGGCGGGCGTATCAGAGCCAGCCGCAGCTGTCTCGCGGGCTGTCTCGATCACCGTCTTGCTCACTTGATTGCGGCGTCGACGACGGGGCGCCAGCTGGCTTCATTGGCTTCCATCCAGGCGGCGACCACCTCTTTGACCTTGCCACCGTCCACATCGATAGCGCCCATCATCGGCTGCTGGTCGGCTACGTTGAGGGTGTAGTTGGACAGGATCTCATAGGCTGCGGGCCAGGTTTCCGCCGTACCGGACCAGGCCGCCTTGAAGATGCGCGAAGGCGCAAAGTCACAGTCGTTGATCGCATTGGGGTTTGGACCCCAGGCCGGATCGGTAAAGCAGGCCTCTTCGCCTGCGGGCAGATCGACAAATTTTACGTCATAGGCCGACATCGCCCAATGGGGTTGCCAAAAGGTGACCAGCAGCGGCGTCTTGCGCTCGGTCGAGGCGCGCAGCTCGGCGATCAAGGCGCCTTCAGACCCTGCGGGAACCGCTTTGAATGGCAGTTCAAGCCCGGTCATGCGGTCGGCACCAGGGGTGCCCCAATCAGCGGGGTAATCCACCAAACGACCTGCTGGCAGGGTCTCAGCCGTGGCAAACAGCGGCGCGCAGGCCTTCAGGGCTTCCCAGGCTGGCAGACCGGGGCAGAGCTCGGCCACATGAGCGGGGTAGGCGATACCTTCCTTCGCCGCCAGCTCCAGATCGCCCAGCTCAACAACTGTGCCCTCAGAAATCTTGATGGCATATTCATCGGAGACATTGGAGGACCAGATTTCCAGCGTGGCGTGGATTTCCCCATCAGCAATCGCTTGGAACTGGTTCAACATGCCAGCGGTGACATATTCCACTTTATAGCCGGCCGCTTTCAGCATCTCGCCAGCGATATGGGTGGTGACATGCTGGCCGGTCCATTCGTTGATCGCCAGTTTGATGGGCTGATCCACGGCGCCCAGCTCTGCCGCGTTGGCGGTGCCTGCAACCAGTGCTGCAGCGCCAAGAAGGCATGCAAATGTTGTCTTTTTCATTGTTCACTTCCCTGTTGTATGCCTTGCCATTCCAATTGGTCGGCAAGGTGATTATGGTAGACCAGAACAGTCCAATACGGCCCCAGAACCCCTGATGCGCCACACCTAAAGGCACGGGCCAAAGGTACAGCTGCCAGTCACAGCCGCCAGTCTTGGCCCAAGTGTGACCGGGTATGCCACAAGTATTTGAACGCTTTACGACCATTTGTCGAGGTTTTGCGGCACATTTCGGGTAAAACCTTGATCCGCCATTCAAGTTTCGAAATGAAAAAGCCATTTTATGGCGCAGCGTGACACATGATTCCCCAAGCTGTCTTGCCCCTGCGCGACTCGCGGCGGTGCTAAAACCTCACCACCGCTTACTGTCTCACAGCTGCCGCGCCAGGTGCAGCATCCCTGCGGTGATCTGGCTCAGCTGCTCGGGCGTGGTCACAAAGGGCGGCATGGTATAGATATTCTTGCCAAAGGGGCGCAGGAAAACCCCCATCTCATGGGCCAGCCCATGGGCCGCATCCGCCGAGACCACATGAGCCATCTCGATCACACCAATGGCCCCCAGCACCCGCACATCGCGCACCTTTGGCAGGGCGCGGGCGGGTTCCAGCTCTTGTGTCAGCTGGTCAGAGATCGCGGCCACCCGGGCGCGCCAGTCCTGCCCCGTCAACACATCCAACGCCGCCTTTGCCGCAGCGCAGGCCAACGGGTTGGCCATATAGGTCGGCCCATGCATAAAGATACCAGGCGAGCCACCGCCAATGCCCAGCGCCACCCGGTCATTGGTCATGGTGCAGGCAAAAGAGATATGGCCCCCTGTCAGCCCCTTGCCAAGGCAGATGATATCCGGCTCCACCGCGCAGAAATCGGTGGCAAACATCTCGCCGGTGCGGCCAAACCCGGTGGCAATCTCATCAAAGATCAGCAGGATGCCCAGCTCATCACAAAGGCTGCGCGCCTGATTGAGGTACTCAGGATGGTAGAAATACATCCCCCCAGTGCCCTGCACCACGGGTTCCAGGATAAACCCGGCAATCTTGTCCGCCCCGGCCTCCAGCAGTTGGCGCAGTGCGGCGATGCCGTTTCGCGCCGGGTCTTCCACCCAGTCCTGACCCAGGGTGATGGGCGGGCGGGCCACAAAATGCTGCACGCTCAGCGCGCCCTGAAACAGATGGTGCATGCCGGTGTCCGGGTCACAGACGCTCATCGCTTTCCAGGTGTCGCCGTGATAGCCCGAGCGCACCGTGGCGAACTGACTGCGGCCCTCAAACCCCTGAGCGTGCTGGTATTGCACCGCCATTTTCATTGCCACCTCAACCGAGACGGATCCAGAGTCGCAATAAAAGATCCGGGTCAGGCTGTCTGGGGTGATCTGCAGCAGCTTGCGGCCCAGGTCGATGGCCGGATCATGGGTCAGCCCGCCAAACATCACATGGGGCAACCGGTCCAGCTGTTCATGGATCGCGGAGGTGATCGCCGGGTGGCGGTGACCATGCATCATGCACCACCAGGACGACATGGCGTCAATCAGCCGGGTGCCATCCTCCAGGGTGATATGCACCCCCTCACCCTCTTTCACCACAAAGGTGGGACCGGGTTTGGCAACATTGGTATAGGGGTGCCACAGATGCTGCTGGTCAAACTCCAGCTGGCTCAGCTCAGCAGTACTCATGGCAGTTCTCCTCCGGTCAGGGCCGCGCGGATCAGGTCCAGTTTGATGTGCCTGGCAAAGGTCTCGGCCAAGACCGAGGGCTGTGCCCCCAGATCCGGCTGTGCCCCCAGATCCGTGATCATCGGCAGCCGCCCCAGATGAGCCACCGCGCCAAATTGGACGATGCTCTCCTCCACCTCCGGTTCGGCATCGCCAATGAAAGCCACCCCAATCACGGTGCAACCCGCGTCCCGCAGCGCCTTGAGCGACAGGAGCGTGTGATTGATGGTGCCCAATTGCGTGCGCGCGCACAGGATCACCGGCGCGCGCCAGCGGGCAAAGAGATCCAGATAAAGCAAATCGCGGTTCAGCGGCACCATCACCCCGCCCGCGCCCTCGACCACCAGCGGGCCATCCAGCTGCGGCAGCGCCAGGTGAGCCGGGTCGATCTCAACCCCTTCGGCCTCAGCTGACAGATGCGGCGAGGCGGGCAGTTGCAGGCGATAGCCCTCAGCCAGGACTGTGCCAGCAGACAGGCGCGCGACGAACTCGCTGTCGGTTTCCTCTTCCAGGCCCGACTGCACCGGTTTCCAATAACTGGCCTGCAGCGCCTGAACCAAGCCGGCGGAGAAAACAGTTTTGCCAATGCCAGTGTCCGTTCCGGTCACCACCAGTGTCTGGTTCACAGCGCTCATGCCACCTGCTCCAGACCCGCTGGCTGTTGCTGCAAACGCGCAAGCTCTGGCGCCAGTCTTTCGAATAGCTCGGTGATAATGCCTTTGGTCAGGGTGCCGGTCAGCGAGATCCGCAGCCGCGAAGTGCCCTTGGGCACTGTCGGCGGGCGAATGCCACGCACGTCAAAGCCCTGCCCCTGCAAGCGCTCGGCCAGCGCCATGGTCCGCCTGTCATCGCCAATCACCACCGGCAGGATCTGGCTTTGAAAACCGGTGATGCCGCAGAGCCGCGCCGCCTCGCTGTGGGCATGGGTGATATGGTCCCAGGCCCGGTTGCGCCGCTCAGGGTTCTGCGCCAGATCACGCAGCGCCACCCGCACCAGGGCTGCATTCAGCGGCGAAGGCGCGGTGGCAAAGATAAAGCCGCGCCCACGATTGATCAGGAAATCAATCAGCACCTGGGCGCCGCAGATCAAGGCACCGGAAACGCCCAGGCCCTTGCCGCAGGTGTGCAGTGTCAGCACAGCAGGGTTCTGGGCATAGTCATGCGCCAGCCCGCGCCCCAGATCGCCAAACAGCCCGGTTGCATGGGCCTCATCCACCACCAGAACCGCCGCCTCGCGCGTGGCCAAAGCGGCAAATTCCGCCAGCGGTGCCAGAGTGCCCTCCATGGAATAGACCGACTCGATGGCGATCCAGACCTGACCGGCGCCACCTGCCGCGCGCCACTGGGCGATCTGCGCCGCCGCATCGCTAGGGTCATTGTGGCTGAATTTGCGCGTCTCCGCGCGCCCCAGCCGCATGCCATCATGGGTGCTGGCATGGATCAGCGCATCATACAGCACCAGGTCGCCGCGCTGCGGCAGGGTGGAAAAAATCGCCTGATTGGCATTAAAACCGCCGCCCATGAACAGCGCCGCCTCACTGCCAAAAAACGCCGCCGCCTCGGCCTCGAGCAGGGCGTGCTCATCAGCATTGCCGCGCAACAGCCGCGAGCCACCGGCGCCAACCGGCACCCCCCGCTCCAAAGCCTCCAGCGCCGCTGTTTTTAGGGTCTGGCTTTGTGCCAGCCCAAGGTAGTCGTTGGAGGAAAAGTCATGCCCGGCGCGGGGGACCAGGCGGCGAAACCGCCCCTGGTCGCGCAGCTCCTGCAGCCCGGCGGCATGTCGCGGAAAACCCTGGCTCATGCCGAGACCACTTCGCCATTTTCGGCGGCGCTGACCGCGCATGTTTTGCTCTGGTTTTCGCTATGGCTGCCGTCGCAACCCACGCCCATGGCGGTGATGCCCAGACGATCAAACAGCATCTGGTCTTTGTCCTCTTCGGGGTTGTCAGCGGTCAGCAGGGTGTCGCCCACAAAGATCGAATTGGCCCCGGCAAAGAAACACATGGCCTGCAGCTCATCCGACATGTCACTGCGCCCGGCGGAGAGGCGCACGTGGGATTTTGGCATCAGGATCCGGGCCAGGGCGATGGTGCGGACAAACTCAATCGGGTCCAGCTTGGCCACATCGGCCAGCGGCGTGTCTGGCATCGGGATCAGCATGTTGACCGGCACCGAATCCGGGTGTTCCTCCAGCGTGGCCAGTGCCAGGATCATGTCGATACGGTCCATCTGTTGCTCGCCCATGCCAACAATGCCACCGGCGCAGACCTTCATGCCCGCCTCGCGCACCCGGTTCAGGGTGTCGATCCGGTCGGCAAAGGTGCGGGTGGTGATGATCTCGGAATAGTAGCGTTCCGAGGTGTCGATATTGTGGTTGTAATAGTCCAGACCTGCGTCGCGCAGGCGAAAGACCTGACTGTCATCCAGCATGCCCAGGGTCATGCAGGTTTCCATCCCCAGATCCTTGACCCCCTCGATCATCGCCTCAAGCGCGGCCATGTCGCGATCCTTGGGCGAACGCCAGGCCGCCCCCATGCAATAGCGCGTGGCGCCGCCTGCCTTGGCCTTGCGCGCCTCGGCCAGAACCCGTTCCACCTCGATCAGCTTGCTGGCCGACAGCTTGGCGCCGTTGCGGGCCGACTGCGAACAATAGGCGCAATCCTCGGCGCAGCCGCCGGTTTTGATGCTCAGCAGTTTGGATTTCTGCACCTGATTGGGATCATAGTGCTGACGGTGCACCGACTGCGCCTCAAACAACAGATCCATGAAGGGCTTGTTGTAGATCTCTTCCGCCTCGGCGCGGGTCCAGTCGTTTCGAATAGGGGCAGCGTCCAGCATGGGCTCTCCTGAGGGTCACAGTGTTGCGTTTGAGCGGCCCTGAGGCGCGCTGTATTTTTATAGATAATAATCGCTAGAGCGCAAAGAAAATATGTTGCAGCGCGGCATTACCTGCAAAACATAGGAATATAGAGCTGTTATTATTGAATTATTTTTATCTATCAAAATTCATGTTGACGGCAACCCATCGCCTCCCCTAGGTCTTAACTCACGCAGGGGAGTCCCACCGAGGGGACTGAGAGGCTGACAGGGCAGAGCAATCTGACCGGCGACGCGACCCTTAGAACCTGACCCAGTTGACACTGGCGTAGGAAGCTAGGACGCGCCGCCAACGGGCTTTTGCCTCTTTGGCTCTGCGCCCGAACCGGGAGGGCCGTAGATCCTCCCCGCGCCTCCCTGCCATGCCTCATCTGGTGACTTTTTTGAGTATTGGCTCGAGGAGCACCAAAATGAACGTAAGCCCCCCAAAGATCACCCCAAAGGTGACAACAGGCGCCCTGCCTGCATCGCGCAAGATCTATGTGCCCGGCGAGATCCACGCCGATATTCGTGTGCCTATGCGCGAGATTTCCACCCATCCCACCGCAGGTGAGGCGCCGCTGCCGGTCTACGACAGCTCTGGCCCCTATACCGATCCCGACCAGCAAACCGACATCCGTCAGGGCCTCGCGCAGCTGCGCCGCAGCTGGATTCTGGCGCGGGGGGACGTTGAGGAATACCAGGGCCGCGAGATCACCGATGCGGACAATGGTTTTGTCGCAGGCGACCGCCTGACGCCGGAGTTCCCGGTCAAACCCGCGCCGCTGCGCGCCAAGGACGGCAAGGCGGTGACCCAGCTGGCCTATGCCCGCGCCGGCATCATCACGCCAGAGATGGAATTCATTGCCATCCGCGAAAACCAACTGCGCGAGACCTCCCCCTGCCACCGGGACGGCAATGACTTTGGCGCCAATATCCCCGATTATGTGACGCCGGAATTTGTCCGCCAGGAGGTCGCCGAAGGCCGCGCCATCATCCCGGCCAATATCAACCACCCCGAGATCGAGCCGATGATCATCGGCCGCAATTTCCTGGTAAAGATCAACGCCAATATGGGCACCTCGGCGGTTTCCTCCTCGATGGAAGAAGAAGTGGACAAGCTGGTCTGGTCGATCCGCTGGGGCGCGGATACGGTGATGGACCTGTCCACCGGCCGCAACATCCACAACACCCGCGAATGGATCATTCGCAACTCTCCCGTCCCCATCGGCACCGTGCCGATGTACCAGGCGCTGGAAAAGGTGAACGGTATTGCCGAGGACCTGACCTGGGAAGTGTTCCGCGACACCTTGATCGAACAGGCGGAACAGGGGGTTGATTACTTTACCATCCATGCCGGCGTACGGCTGCATATGGTGCCAATGACGGTAGAGCGCGTCACCGGGATTGTGTCGCGCGGTGGCTCGATCATGGCCAAATGGTGCCTGCATCACCACAAGGAGAGCTTTCTCTACGAGCACTTTGAGGAAATCTGCGACATCTGCCGCAAATACGACGTCTCCTTCAGCCTTGGCGATGGCTTGCGCCCCGGATCAATTGCCGACGCCAACGACGAAGCGCAATTTGCCGAACTGGAAACCCTGGGCGAGCTGACCAAGATCGCCTGGGCCAAGGATTGCCAGGTGATGATCGAAGGCCCCGGCCATGTCGCCATGCACAAGATCAAGGAAAACATGGACAAGCAGCTAGAGTGCTGCGACGAGGCGCCGTTTTACACCCTGGGGCCGCTGACCACCGATATCGCGCCGGGCTATGATCATATTACCTCGGGCATTGGGGCGGCGATGATTGGCTGGTTTGGCTGCGCCATGCTCTGCTATGTGACCCCCAAGGAACACCTGGGCCTGCCAGACCGAGACGACGTCAAGGTTGGTGTGATCACCTACAAAATCGCCGCCCATGCCGCCGATCTGGCCAAGGGCATGCCCGGCGCCCAGCGCCGTGACGATGCGCTGAGCCGCGCCCGGTTTGAATTCCGCTGGGAGGATCAGTTCAACCTGTCGCTGGACCCCGATACTGCCCGAGACTACCACGACCAGACCCTGCCAAAAGAGGCCCATAAGGTGGCGCATTTCTGCTCCATGTGCGGGCCGAAATTCTGCTCGATGCGGATCAGCCACGACATCCGCGCCGAAGCCCAGAAGGAAGGCATGGAGGCCATGGCCGCCAAGTTCCGCGAAGGCGGTGAGCTTTATGTGCCTGCCCCAGCTGACAAAGCGCTGGAACCGGGCGCATGATCACCATCGCGGGGGCGGGGCTTGCCGGCCTCGCCACCGCTTACGAGCTGTTGCAACGCGGTGCCAAGGTGACGCTGTTTGAACGCGGGCCAGGCCCGGGTGCGGCCAGTGTGGCGCGCTTTGCCGGCGGTATGTTGGCGCCCTTTTGCGAAGGCGAAAGCGCCGAAGAAGAGGTTGTCAGCCTCGGCAGCCGCGCCTGTGACTGGTGGGCCAAGATCACACCGGTGCATCGGCGCGGCACGCTGGTGGTTGCGCCTGCCCGCGACCGGGCCGAGCTCACCCGCTTTGCCCAACGCACCCGGGGCCACCAGCTGCTGGGCGGCAGTGATATCGCCGAACTGGAACCCGCCCTGGCAGGTCGCTTTGCCGGTGGCTTGTTCTACAAGGACGAAGCCCATCTCGATCCGCGCCGCGCGCTGGTTGACCTTGCCACCGCCGTAGAAACCCTCGGCGGACAAATTCGCTATGACACCCCGGCTCCACCGCGCGTGGATCTGGACTGCACCGGCATGGCCGCCGCCCTGCCAGACCTGCGCCCGGTGCGCGGCGAAATGGCGCTGCTGCACTGCCAGGGGGTCGAGATCAACCGCACCCTGCGACTGCTGCACCCGCGCATTCCGCTGTATCTGGTGCCGCGGGGCGACCAGCATTTTATGATCGGTGCCACCATGATTGAAAGCGCATCCACCCGCGCGCCCAGTCTACGATCGGTCAATGAGTTGCTCAGCGCCGCTTTTGCGCTGCACCCCGGCTTTGGCGAGGCCAGCGTGGTTGAGCTCGGCGCTGGTCTGCGCCCCGCCTTTGCCGACAACCTGCCCCGCCTGATCGAACAGGACGGCGTGCTGCACCTCAATGGGCTGTACCGCCACGGCTTTCTTCTGGCGCCAGCCATGGCGCGCCGTGCCGCCGAACGGTTGCTGCCACAGCCCGCAGACCTCGTGTTACTGGAGACCTCTGGATGAACATTACCGTAAACGCCAAACCGCATGACATCTCTGCCACCACGCTGGGCGCCGCCCTGCACGAGCTGGGCCTGACCAGCCCGGCGCTGGCCACCGCCCTGAACGGCAGCTTTGTTTCGCGTGCGAAACGTGTTGACACCCCGTTAACTGAAGGCGACCGGATCGAAGTCCTGGCGCCGATGCAGGGAGGCTGAGCCATGCAGTTTTACGGCACCACGCTCAGCTCTCGGCTGTTTCTGGGCACCGCGCAATACCCCTCCCCCAAGGTGCTCTGTGAGGCCATTGCCGCCAGCGGTTGCGAGGTCATCACCCTGTCCCTGCGCCGCGAAACCAGCGATGGCGCCGGCACCGGGTTCTGGCAGATGCTGCGCCAGACCGGCGCCCGTATCCTGCCCAATACCGCCGGCTGTCACAGCGTGCAGGAGGCGGTGACCACCGCTCAGATGGCGCGCGAGATCTTTGACACCGACTGGATCAAGCTCGAGGTCATTGGCCATGCCGACAGCCTGCAACCGGATGTCTTTGGCCTGGTGGAGGCCGCAAGGATCCTTAGCGACGATGGCTTTAAGGTCTTTCCCTACACCACCGAAGACCTGGTGGTGGGCGAGCACCTGCTGCAGGCCGGTTGCGAGGTCCTGATGCCCTGGGGGGCGCCGATTGGATCTGGCCAGGGGCTGCGCAATCCCGATGGGCTTCGGGCCATGCGGGCGCATTTCCCGGACACGCCCTTGGTGGTGGATGCCGGCATTGGCCGCCCCTCGGATGCGGCGGCGGCGATGGAGCTGGGGCTGGATGCGGTGCTGCTGAACACGGCGGTGGCCAAGGCCGGGGACCCGGTCGGAATGGCCCGCGCCATGGCCCAGGCCGTGGCGGCCGGTCAGGCCGGATATCAGGCCGAGCCCATGCCGCGCCGCGACATGGCGGTGCCCTCGACCCCGGTTTTGGGACTGGCAGAGCTGACATGAAGGACGATCAGGCAATGGAACGGTTTTATCTCATCGTCGGCCACGTGGGCCGGCTGGAATTGCTGGTGCCCCAGGGGGCCAGATTGGTGCAGCTGCGGATCAAGGACGCCTCCGAGGCTGAGCTGCGCCGCCAGATCGCCCGCGCCCGTGATTTCTGCGCCGTGCATGGCGCGCAATTGGTGGTCAATGATCACTGGCAGATCGCGCTGGATCTAAACTGCAGCTTTGTGCACCTGGGTCAGGAGGACATGGAAACCGCCGATTTTGCCGCGCTCAACCGCGCCGGGGTGCGCTATGGGCTGTCGACCCATGACGAAGCAGAACTGGAGCGGGCGCTGCGCCATGATCCCGCCTATGTGGCGCTGGGGCCGGTCTATCCGACCCTGTTGAAGAAAATGAAATGGGGGCCGCAGGGGCTGGACCGCGTCAGCCGCTGGAAACAGATCGCGGGGCAAACCCCGCTGGTGGCCATCGGCGGCCTAACGCCCGAGCGCCTGCCCGGTGTTTTTGCCGCCGGCGCAGATAGCGCCGCCGTGGTGACCGATATTCAACAGGCACCGGACCCCGAGGCGCGCTGCCGCCAATGGGCCGAGGCCTGCGCCTGATGTCGCGCTACGCCCGACAGATGACCCTGCCCGAGGTCGGCGCTGTGGGCCAGGCACGACTGGCCCGCGCCCATGTGCTAGTGGTGGGCGTTGGCGGGCTGGGCGCGCCGGTGTTGCAGTATCTTGCCGGTGCCGGTGTCGGGCAGCTCACCCTGCTGGATCCAGACCGGGTGGAGGCGAGCAATCTGCACCGTCAGGTGCTGTTTACCATGGCCGATATCGGCCAGCCCAAAGTCCGCGCGGCGCAGGCGCATCTGATGGCCAGAAACCCAGGCCTGACAGTGCACCCCCTCGCAGAGGCTCTGAGCGCGGCAAATGTGGCGCGGTATCTGGGCGACAGGGATCTGGGCGACGGGGATCTGGGCGCGGTGGATCTGGTGGTGGATGCGGCGGATAGTTTTGCCACTTCCTATATCCTGTCGGATGCCTGTCTGGCGCGGGGATTGCCGCTGATCTCGGCCTCGGTGCTGGCGCAACGGGGCTATGTCGGTGGCTTTTGTGGCGCGGCGCCCTCGCTGCGCGCCCTGTTTCCAGAGCTGCCAGAAAGTGCCGCCAGCTGCGCCAGTGCCGGGGTGATGGGACCGGTGGTGGGCGCCATTGGCGCGCTGCAGGCACAGATGGCGCTTAAGACCCTGCTGGGCCACAGCCCCGCGCCGCTGGGCCGGGTGATGCAGATAGACATGGCGGATCTGACCCTGAGCAGTTTTGACTTTAGCTCTGCCTGCGAACCCGCAGATCCCCTGCGGTTCACCAGCCCCGAGCTGATCCCGGCGCAGGCCCAAGTGATAGATCTGCGACCCGTTGAAGAAGCGCCCCAGCCTGCTGTCAGCGGGGCGCGGCGCTGCCTGCCCGATGACCTGATTGCTGCAAATAGCATCGCCGCGGCCCCGGCCCCTGCCAGGCTTGAGCCCAGGCTGCCAACGGTTCTGTGTTGCCGATCCGGCGTCCGGGCATGGCGCACGGGGCGCGCGCTACAGGCTCAGGGTTTTAACCAGATTGAAATTCTCGCCGTTGGTGACCCCGCATGAGCCGCATTCTGGTGGTGGCCGGCACCGACAGCAGCGGCGGTGCCGGCCTGAGCCGCGATGTGGCCATGGCCCAAAGCCTGGGCTGTTCGGTTGCACCGGTGGTGACTGCCGTCACGGTGCAGACCAACTCGGCGCTGATTGCCACCCAGCCAATCCCACCGCAGATTATCGCAGATCAGGTCACAGCCGCCTTTGATCCGGCGGGGCAGATCCCACGCGCCATCAAGATTGGCATGATCGGCACCCCAGAAGCCGCCCGGAGCCTGGCACAAGCGCTGCCCGCCCAGGTGCCAATTGTGCTGGATCCCGTCCTAAAAAGCTCCTCTGGCGGCGACCTGATGTCTTTGGAAGCCCTGACGCCCCTGCTGCCAAAAGTGACGGTGTTGACCCCTAATCTGGAGGAAAGCGCCCGGCTTGCCAGCACCTGCCACTACCCCCAGGAGCCGCCAGAACTGGCAGAATTGAAAATTCGGGCGCAGATCATTTTGGCGACGGGCGTTGCTGCGGTATTGATCAAGGGTGGACATGGCCAGGGCACCCACAGCACGGATCATTTGTTTACCGCTGACAGCCATCAGATGTTTTCAGCCCCACGTCTGCCCATAAGCAAACGCGGCACCGGCTGCAGCCTGGCAACCGCTCTCGCCTGTGCGCTGGCGCAGGGCGCATCTGTGACAGAAGCCTGCGCCCAGGCCAAGGCGCAGATGACCCTTTGGTTGAGCAATCCAGGTTAAGCCATAAACCCTGTTATCGCGGCAAAATCCCAGGATCAGCCGGATTGGCCGTTATTTTCATCCTGGCCAATGCGCAGCATGGTCAGGGTGCGCAACAAAACCGATTTACTGATAGGTTTTTGCAGAAAATAATCCATCCCCGCAGCCAGACAGGCCTCGCGGTCGGATTCAAAGGCATTGGCGGTCAGCGCAACAATCACCGGCTGCTCGATCTCAAGAGCGCGAATTTCCCGCGTTGCCGCAAGCCCGTCCAGCTCGGGCATGGACATATCCATCAAAATGATATCCGGCGCCATTTCCTCCTGACACAGGGTGACTGCCTGTCGGCCATTATGGGCTTCGCTCAGGGTGATGCCCAGATCGGCCAGATACTTGCGGACCAGCAAACGGTTGGTCCTGTTGTCCTCTGCCAGCAAAACCCGGCAGCCTGCCAAAGCTGCAGTGTCCATCATGGTCTCAACCCGAGAGGCGCCGCTGGAATTGACCGCCTCGGCCAGTTGAACTTTCAAGCGAAAGCACGAGCCCTTTTCCTTGAGACGACACAGATCAATGCCGCCTCCCATGCGCTTTGCCAGGATGCTGGAAATCGTCAATCCCAGCCCAGTGCCGCCAAAGGCCCGCGTGGTGGCCGCATCCGCCTGCTTGAAGCGATCAAAAATATATTCGGCCTGGTGGTCTGAGATACCAATGCCGGTATCATCCACCGCAATCACCAGATTGTAGGGGTCGTCTGCGCGGCAGCTGACGCTGATGTCCACGCCGCCCTCAGAGGTGAATTTCACCGCATTGCCGATAAGGTTCACCAGAATTTGCCGCAAGCGGCCATCGTCACCATGCACCCGTTCCGGCAGGTTGTCCGCAAAACTCACCGACACCCAAAGGCCTTTTTCCCGAGCTTTGGGCCGCAACAGATTGACCGCGCCAGCCACACAGTTTTGCAGATCAAAATCAATCGGGCTGATCGCCAGGCGCCCCGCTTCGAGACGCGACAGGTCAAGAATATCGTTGATGATTTTAAGCAGCGCGTTGGAGGAATCCTGAATGGTGCTCAGATATTGTCTTTCCTCCGGGCCCAGATCGAACTCCGACATCAGCTCCGCCATGCCCAGAATGCCATTCATCGGCGTGCGGATCTCATGGGACATGTTGGCCAGAAATTCCGATTTGGCGCGATCGGCACTTTCAGCTGCGATCTTGGCATCATTCAGATCATTGTTGCGCTGCAACAGCGCCGTATTTGCCTCGATCAGCTTTTCGCGCAGTTGCACGTCCTGGGTCACATCCAGATTGACCCCGACCATCCGCAGCCAGCCATCGCTATCGGCATAGGCGGTTCCCATACTGCGGATATGGCGCACCTCCCGGCTGGGCAAAATGATGCGGTATTCCGATCTGTAGCTGCCCCCGACGTGACAGGCATTGCGGAATTCAAGAACCGTCTTCTTATGATCATCGGGGTGCAGGCAACTCTCCCAGGTGTCAATCGACAGCGGATCATTGAGCTTGAACCCATAGATTTCGCGCAGGTTTGGATCCCAGACGGTTGTACTGTTCTTGGTATTCAGCTCCCAAATGCCGATCTTTGAAATATCCACCGCAATCTCAAGCCGCCGCGACAGGGTCTCCAACTGCCGTTCGCGCCGCTTTAAGGTTCGAATTGCATCGCGCCGTGCCGCCGACAGGCGACTGATCATATAGATCGGCACAACAATAAATCCGCCGGCAATAAAAACCAACAGACGCCAGGGCCAGGGATTGGCCCTGCTGGCCGACCACCCGCCCTTGGGGCGCGCTGCAATTTGCCAGGACCCAACCGGGAGCGGGATATCCAAAAGGACCGGGTTATCGGTAAAAACGGATGGGTCGCCAAAGAACTGTACGCCCTCGGCCCCCATACCGTCCTGTCCCCGTATTCCAACCTCGATGCCCAGGTCGGGAGAGTTGAACCCATGCGACTCGTACAGAGGTTCAGCCTTCATGACCGAGGATAAAATCCCCCAAAACCGGCGATTTTCCCCTGTTCCGACAAAGACCGGAAAGCGGCCAATAAAGGCCTCATCGCCCTGCACCAGCTGGACCGGACCTGCCAGAACCACTGCGCCCTTATCGCGGACTTTGTAGGCAGCCTCTCGCTGGGCGGCGTTTTGGTTATAATCCAGTCCCAAGGCCGCCTCGTTGCCGTGCAGCGGGTAGATCATCGAAACCACAAGGTCCGGCGCCGCTGCAACATGGCTAATGCCCGATTGTCTGCCCAGCACCATTTCCCCCAGCTGGGTGAACCGCTCCTGTGACATGTCCGGCTCGGTGGACAACACCGCAACCAGCCCGCGCACCAGCTGAAGATCGGCATTGAGCGCCCCTTCAAGACTGACCTGCAGCTCGTTGACTTCGCGGCGCACATCGGCCCGCAGCGCCTGATTATGGATGATGTCGTTTTGTTGTTCTGAATAATAGCCCGCAGCCAGAACCATAACGAGAGCGACCAGAACCGGGATATGGGCGCGTCGCACTAGCCCGCCAATGGGTTTTGCAGAAGAACCTCTCACGGAACAGACACCACTCAACCTTACCCATTTTGGCCCTTCATATAAAAGACCAAACCAATTCACCATTATCTATCGTTCGTCATGCAAGCTGCCGCACAGATGTTCATATCTGCTTAAAAACGCTTCCATTCAACGAAGTTCTTTACAGACCTAATCCTACCGTAACATTTACATGTCACAAAAAGCAGAGCGTTTATCAGATGAATTCATCACCACCACCCCCTGCAGTCATTGCCCCGACCGGCCCCTAGTGGCGCTGGATGTCCAGGCTGGCGCGCAGCCCCTGGCTGCCTTGATCGAACCGCAGCGTGCCGCCATGCTGTTCTGCGACGGTGGCAACGATGGTCAACCCCAGGCCAAACCCGTCAATAGCAGAGCTGTTGGCACCGCGCTGAAACGGGGCCAGAACCTCCTGGATCTCGGCCACGGTCAATTCAGATCCCTCGTCCTCAACCGTGATCACCGCCCGCTCGGCGCTCGCCTCCAGCCGCACCACGGCACGGCGGCCGTATTTCAGGGCATTGTCCACCAGATTGGTCAGGGCGCGCTGCAACAGGATCGGCCGCGCCGTCACCAGCACCCGGCGCGCATCCGGCAAGGCGCCCTGCCCCGCGCGGGCTGAAAACAGCGACTGCGCCCCCTGAACCACCTCGGGCTGCATCCGCACATAGCTCACTGGCTTGTCCAGATCCTGATAATCCGCCACCAGCGCCTCCACCAGCGCGGTGAGCGAGATCTGGCGCGGCACTTCCAGGCTGAGTTCCGAGCGGGTATAGGTCAGCACGCTTTCGATCATGCCGGTCATACTGTCGATATCCGCCTCCAGCTTGCGGCGCAGGGTCTGGTCCTGGATCAGTGCCGCCCGCAGGCGCAAGCGGGTGGCCGGCGTGCCCAGATCATGGCTGACCGCCGACAGAACCGTGGCGCGTTTCTCGATCTGCGCCCGTGCCCCGGCCAGATGATCATTCACCGCCGCGACAATCTCCTGCAGCTCTGCCGGGCCGGGGGCGGAGTAGCTATCCGGCCCCCCCAGCACCCGCGGCTGACGCAGCAGCCGGGCGAAGGCACCAAACCGCGCCGAGGTCTCGCCACTTTGGCTGAGCACAATCGCCAGCCCCACCGCCGCCAGGATCACCGCCAGCAGGCGCAGATCCGTCGGCGCCGCCTGACAGCCCCAGTAGGAAGCCCCCTCGACCTGCCGCCAGCCCCTGTCGCCATATTGGGCAAAGACCAGCGGATCGCTGCAATGGCGTGCCAACAGGCGGGTGACCGCCCCCAGCTGCTGCGCCGCCGTTTGCCGGGGCGCGGTTTGCAGATCGGCAACCCCGTAGCGCAGGCGATCTGACACAATCATCAACCGCAATACCGTGCCGGTGCTTGCCCCCATGCCAGGCCCAAAACCTGACCCCAACCCCAACGCCCGCCCTGTTTCCCCCAAGATCGAGATTTCGGTAACAAAACCGCCGCCCGGCACCTCAGGGCGTTGACCGCGCGGATGGTCGTTGGCCACGTCTGACTGCAACGACAGAGCCTGGACCTGCAGACCTGCGGGTGCAGGCGCATTGCCCTGCAGGGCCTGATACAGCAACACCCCCGCCATCTGGCTGCGGGCCAGATGCTGCTCCCAGGCGCGGGATGATTGCAGCCACAGAAAGGCCGCCCCCAGGCCAATGGCAAAGCCGACAAAGATCCACAGGCGCGCCTGGGTTTTCAGATCCCAGATGCGGCTCACGCGGTCTGCTCTTCCGCCACATCCACGGCCAGGACATAGCCAATGCCGCGCGCGGTGCGCAGCATCTGCGGATCTTTGGGGTCGCTTTCGATCTTGGAGCGCAGCCGCCCCACCAACATGTCGATTGCCCGCCCGGAGCCGTCGGGCTCTGCACTGCTGCCACTGCTGCCACTGGCAAAACCTTCCAGCAGGCCCGCCTGGATTTCCTCGCGTTTCAACGGAATATGCGGGTTGGCCAAAAACACCTTGAGCAGGCTGGTCTCCCGCTGCGACAGCGCCACCTGAAACCCCTGCGGCGAGAGCACCTCATCGCGTTTGCCGTCATAGGTCCAACCGGCAAAGCGGAACAGCGCCAGCCGCCGCCGATGAACCAGCGAGGCACTGCGGTTGGCCCGCTGCAAAACCGCCCGCACCCGCGCCAGCAGCAGCTCAGGGTTAAAAGGCTTTGCCACATAGTCATCCGCCCCGACCTCATAACCCGCCATGCGCTGGTGATCCTGAGACAGCGCCGAGACCAGAATGATCGGAACATCCTGTTCGCGGCGCAAGCGGGCACAGATCTCGACGCCGCTTTCCGATCCCAGCATCACATCCAACAGGATCAGATCCACCCGCCCCGCCTGCATCAGCGCCCGGATCTCTGCCTCATTTTCGGCGGCATGGGCGATAAAGCCGTTTTGCTGCAAAAACTGGGTCAGCATGGCACGGGTCTCCGCATCATCATCCACCACCATAAGCCGGGGTATCGTCATAGCCTCTTACTGCCTCTTACTCTCTCTGCCTTTGCCTGCCAGACTGCCCCATTTTTGCGGCCAAAGGTACAGCTAGGTAACAAGTTGTAACGGAAGTGACGGATTTCTGCGCTCTGACCACTGCAGTGGTCGGCTCAACCATTGCGACAGCCCCCTCCGTCAGCGCAGGCTAGGGCAATACCGTCGCCTTCAGTGGCGGCATCTGCGCCACTGCATCTTGGAGGAAGAGGTGGCGTAGTTCAAAGGGGCTGGTTGAGCTCTTGACGACTTTAGGGAGGAAGACAAAATGAAAAGATCCGTATTTACGGCCGCGTCCACGCTGGCGGTTGTCGCTGCATCCGCAGTATCCATGGCCCAGGCCGGTCCGGAGGCAGAGGTGCTGCATTGGTGGACATCGGGCGGGGAAGCCAAATCCGTCGCCGTATTGCAGCAGGAATTTTCCGCCAATGGCGGCACCTGGACCGATATGCCAGTGGCAGGCGGTGGCGGCGATGCCGCCATGACGGCGCTGCGGGCGCGGGTTTTGTCCGGCAATGCCCCCACTGCGGTGCAGCTGAAAGGCCCCGCCATTCAGGAATGGTACGAAGAAGGCGTTCTCGCTGATATCTCGGCCGTGGCCGAGGCCGAAGGCTGGGACAAGGTGCTGCCAGCCTCCATTGCGGCCCATATGAAATGCGAAGGCCAGTGGTGCGCCGCGCCGGTGAATGTGCACCGGGTGGACTGGCTTTGGGCCAATGCCGAAATCCTCGCCGCCAATGACATTGCGATGCCAACCAGCTGGGACGACTTTAACGCCGCCGCAGACAAGCTGATGGCGGCCGGAGTGATCCCGCTGGCTCATGGTGGTCAGGCCTGGCAGGATGCCACAGTATTTGAAGTTGTCGCCCTTGGCCTTCTGGGCCCGGATGGGTTCCACCAGGCCTTTGTCGATCTGGACCCTGAAATGCTGGGATCGGACAAGATGGTCGCGGTTTTTGACCAGATGCGCAAAATGCGCGGCTATGTGGACAGCAATTTCCCCGGTCGCGACTGGAACCTTGCCACCTCGATGGTGATGAACGGCGAAGCGGCGTTTCAGATCATGGGCGATTGGGCCAAGGGCGAATTCCTTGCTGCTGGCAAGGTGCCGGGTGAGGATTTCCTCTGCGCCTCGGCACCGGGGGAAGGCTTTCTCTATAATGTTGACAGCTTTGCCATGTTTGATGTCAGCGGCGACGACAAACAGCAGGGTCAGGCCCTACTGGCCAAGCTGATCGTCGGCCAGAATTTCCAGAAGGTCTTTAACCTCAACAAGGGCTCTATCCCAGCACGGGTTGATGTTGCCATGGACGATTTTGACTCCTGTGCGCACCTGTCATCGGCAGAGATGACCACCAGCTCCAAAGACGGCTCCCTGCTGCCCAGCTATGCCCATGGCATGGCGATGCGCGGCGCCCAGTCCGGGGCGATCACCGATGTGGTAACCGCGCATTTCAATTCCGACATGTCCTCGGCTGAGGCGGTTGAAATGCTGGTCGCCGCAGTGGAAAACTCGCTGTAATATCACCCGACCAAACGACCCGCTCCACTCACATGAGCTGTTCCGCCCGGGCAATTTTGCCGGGGCGGGACAAAACATAAAGGCACGATCCAATGCGCGCATGGCTGGAACGCCAGATCCCCAAGATGGTACTGGCCCCTTCGTTTGTGGCGATCCTCATCTTTGTTTATGGCTTCATCGCCTGGACAGCCTGGATCTCTCTGACCCGTTCAAAACTACTGCCCAAATACGATCTCTATGGGGTCATCCAGTATAAGCGGCTGTTTGCAGCATCGCGCTGGGACACCGCCATGGACAACCTGTTCCTGTTTGGCGCGCTATTCATCTGCATTTCCATGGCACTGGGACTGCTGTTGGCAATCCTGCTGGACCAGCGCATCCGCGTCGAAGGCGTGCTGCGCACCATCTATCTGTACCCCATGGCCCTGTCGATGATCGTCACCGGCACCGCCTGGAAATGGATCATGAACCCCGGCCTGGGGATCGAGGCCATGGTGCGGAGCTGGGGCTATGAGAGCTTTCGCTTCAACTGGGTAATTGACCCCGACATGGCGATCTATGCGGTGGTGATTGCCGGCGTCTGGCAGGCCTCTGGCTTTGTCATGGCGCTGTTTCTGGCCGGGCTGCGCAGCGTCGACGGTGAAATCATCAAGGCGGCGCAGATAGATGGTATTCCCGGCTGGCGGATCTATTCGGCCATTATCCTGCCCTCGATGGCGCCGATTTTCCTGTCCGCCTTTATCGTGCTGGCCCATCTGGCGATCAAGAGCTTTGATCTGGTGGTCGCCCTCACCGGGGGCGGCCCTGGCTATGCCACCGATCTGCCCGCAACCTATATGTATGCTATGGCCTTTTCGCGTGGTGACATTGGTCAAGCGGCGAGTTCCGCCATGGTGATGATGGGCGTGGTCTTTGCCATTGTTGTTCCCTATCTCTATTCCGAACTGAGGGCGAAACATGTCTGATTTTTCTGCCGCTCCTGCCGTGTCACCGCCCCTGCGCCCGGGGCAAATTGCCCTGCGCTGGCTGCT
Source organism: uncultured Pseudophaeobacter sp. (assembly GCA_905479575.1). Classification (GTDB taxonomy): domain Bacteria; phylum Pseudomonadota; class Alphaproteobacteria; order Rhodobacterales; family Rhodobacteraceae; genus Pseudophaeobacter. Next base: position 45,409 of record CAJQNB010000020.1, on the reverse strand, counting down.
GTTTTCCCTGCTGGGCCTGTTTGCGCTGTTCTACCTGATGCCGCTTTTTGTCATGCTGACCACCTCGCTCAAAAGCCTGGAGGAAATCCGCAGTGGCAGTCTGGTGGCGCTGCCCCGCGAAGTCACGTTTGACGCCTGGCGCACCGCCTGGTCCGAGGCCTGCACCGGCATTCAATGCGAAGGACTGCGCCCCTATTTCTGGAACTCGGTGCTGCTGGCGGTGCCAGCTGTGTTGATCTCCACCTTTCTGGGCGCCGCCAACGGCTATATCATCGCCCAGTGGAATTTTCGCGGCGCCAATCTGATCTTCTCGGCGATGTTGTTTGGCTGCTTCATCCCCTTTCAGGTGGTGCTGCTGCCCATGGCCCGGATGCTGGGGCTGATGGGGCTGGCGGGGACAATTCCGGGGCTGATCTTTGCCCATGTGGTCTACGGTATCGGCTTTACCACACTGTTTTTCCGCAACTTCTACGTCACCATCCCCGGTGATCTGGTGAAAGCGGCCAAGGTTGACGGCGCCGGATTCTTTCGCATCTTCTGGTCGATATTCCTGCCGCTGAGCCTGCCGATTATCGTCGTCACAGTGATCTGGCAGTTCACCCAGATCTGGAATGATTTCCTGTTTGGCGTTAGCTTTAGCCAGGCGGGCACCCAGCCGGTGACTGTGGCGCTGAACAATATCGTCAACTCCACCACTGGCGTCAAAGAATACAACGTCGACATGGCCGCCGCGATCATTGCCGGTCTCCCCACCCTGTTGGTCTATGTGGTTGCAGGAAAATACTTTATTCGCGGCCTCACCGCCGGCTCTGTAAAAGGCTAATGTTATGACCCCGATCCTGGACATCCAGTCCCTCAGCAAAAACTACGGCGCGGTGGAAATCCTCAAGGAGGTCAATGTCGCCATCAACCCCGGCGATTTTCTGGTGCTTGTCGGCCCCTCGGGCTGTGGCAAATCCACCCTGCTCAACTGTATCGCCGGGCTGGAGCCTATTTCAGGCGGGTCGATCCGCATTGGCGGGCGCGACATGACCCAGGTCAGCCCCAAGGACCGCGATATCGCCATGGTGTTTCAGTCCTATGCGCTCTACCCCACCATGACGGTGGCCAAAAACATCACCTTTGGCATGAAGGTGCGCGGCATAGATGCCGCCACCCAGGCCCGCAAACTGGCCGAGGTGGCGCAGCAGTTGCAGATTGAGCCGCTGCTGGATCGTCGCCCCGGGCAGCTGTCAGGCGGCCAACGGCAAAGGGTTGCCATGGGCCGCGCCCTGGTGCGCGACCCCAAGCTGTTCCTGTTTGACGAGCCGCTGTCGAACCTGGATGCCAAGCTGCGGGTCAGTATGCGATCAGAAATCAAGAAACTGCACCAGAACCTGGGCGCTACCATGGTCTATGTCACCCATGACCAGATCGAGGCGATGACCCTGGCGACCAAAATTGTGGTGATGAAGGGCGGCGTGGTGCAGCAAATCGGCACCCCAGCCGAGATCTATAACCACCCGGCCAATCTGTTTGTCGCCGATTTCATGGGCTCCCCTGCAATGAACCTGATCCCGGCGCGCACCCAACAGGCAGGCAACGGGACCCAGATCGAAATCGCCCGCCCCGAGGGCGCCCCGATGGTGCTGCAAAGCCCGCATTCGCAAGACCTGCCCGAGGATGTCATCCTGGGCCTGCGCCCCGAAGATATCGCCGAAGCCGGGTTCCGCAGCGGTGCATCGGTTCAGGCCGCCCAATGCCGTATTGATCTGGTGGAACCGGCCGGCGCCGATACCTATGTGGTCTCGGAACTGGGGGGCAAACAGGTCACCGCACGGCTGCATGCCGAAACCAAAGCCCAGCCTGGCACCCTGCTGGATCTGGCCTTTGATCTCGGTAAGGTGTCCTTCTTTGCGCCGGATACCGGCGAGCGGTTGAACTAGATGCGGCGTCTGGTTGCGGATCTTGGCGGCACCAATTGCCGTCTGGCGCTGAGCACGGCAGCAGGCCAGCCTTTGCAGGCGGTGCAGAGCTACCGGAACGAAGATTTTGCCAGCTTTTCAGATCTGCTGGGGCGGTATCTCCGCGATACAGCACAGACCGCAATCGCTGAAATGGTGATTGCCGTTGCTGGTCCGGTCAATGGGCCTGCGGGGGATCAAAATACCCAGATGACCAATCGCGGCTGGAATCTCTCGTCGCGGGAACTGTCCCAGAATATGGGCAATATTCCGGTCTGTTTGTTAAATGATCTCAGCGCAATGGGGCATAGTCTCGCCGAGCTGTCGGAACACGAACTGGTCGAGGTCCAGCCACTGAACGCGGCAGATCCTCTGGGGCAAAAGCTGGTCATCGGGATCGGCACCGGGTTTAATGTCAGCCCGGTGATTGCTGCGGATCACGGCGTTGTCAGTCTGAAATCTGAATTTGGCCATGTCGCCTTGCCGCTGGATCTGTATCAGGCGCTGCAGGCGCAGATCGGCGCCAAAGCCACTGATTTCACCACCATAGAGCGCTGCTTTTCCGGCCGTGGCTTTGCGGCGCTCTATGCGGCCTGGGCACCGGATGCCCCGCAGCTGCACAATGCCGCTGCGATCATGGCAGCGGCCTCTCACAATGATAGCGTCGCGGCCTTTACCGGGTTCTACGCAGAACTCCTGGCGCTGCTGAGCCGCAACCTCATCAAGGGATTTTTGCCCCGTGGTGGGCTGTATTTTGCCGGAACCCTGGCCCGTAATCTGCTGACGAGCCCCGCCAAATCCGCCTTTTTACAGGCCTATGGGCGGCCAGATCCCCAGTTCCCGGACCTGACCGCCCCGGTGTTTTGCATCCTTGATGACGGGGCCGCCTTGAAAGGCTGCGCCGGGGTTGCGCTGCCAAACCGGTGATCTCTGGCCTCCTGACCTGCGTAAACCAGTTGGGGTGCCGATACACCGCTGCCAACTCCCCTGCCGCCTGCTCTGCCTGTGCCCCTTGCCCTGCCAGTGCCCCTTGCTCTGCCTGCGCCCCCTGCTCTGCCTGCGCCAGCCAGAACAACAGGTCGGGGGTGCAGTCTTTGGTGTCTTTTGCAGGTGCCAACAAAGACAAGGCCCTGTGAAACTTCCCTTGCTTGGCCAGGCAAATCCCCAAGGCAATCGAGATATCCGATCGGGTCGCACCAAGTTTATTGGCGTGCACCAACACCGCCGTTGCGTCGTCCATGCGGTCCACCTGCTGCAGGAGCTCCGCATAGATCACCTCAAGCTCACGTATCCGCTTACCGGCCAAATGAGTGCTGGCGCTGGCGCGCTATCTCGACCTCTGTCAACGCCGCCTGCGGGTTCTGCAAGCGCAGCAACGCCTGCGCCCGTGCCCCGTGCCAGGCCAGGGCAGGAACCCCCTTGGGTGGCAGCAGGTCGGCAGTCTTGATCCAATCCGCCAGCATATCAGTGCACTCTTTCCCCATATCCAAGGCCAGCTGATCGGCAACCAAGGCCGCCCAGGGTGGAAAAAACATGGGTGCGCCGCCGTTTTTCAGCCCGAATAGCCTCCCCGCCCCAGGTCGGATCCACCGGCCACTGTCTGCGAAACACCGGCCCATGATCGATAACCGTCAGGCTGGCAGGCGCAGACCCCAACGCTGCAAGCTGGCGCGCGGTTTCAAATGCCTCGGCACCGACATAGGAAAACCCGGTCAGATGCAGTTTGGCCTCTGGATCGCTGTGATCCAGAACCCTTGCATAACAGCGCGTGTGATCCGCAAAGCTGCGCGGGGTGGCCAAGGCCGCAGCCACAGGTCTTTGCATTAAATAGCAGTTCAGATCCTGGGGCGCCTGGGCCATCATATCCGTCAGATTTGGCCCTGTCGGCACCAGGCCGGGCAGAAAGACAAGCGGGTCCGGTCCACTGCCTGCTTTGGTGCAGACCAGGGCTTGGTGCCATCCTTGCAAAATAGCCGGAGCCAGATCCGCTCCGATGTCCCCTTCTGCACCGCCATGCAAGCGGGGTGCGGGGTTAAATTATGGGTCATATGCCGCATTCCGGGATGTAAAACGAGTCGCAAAGAGCGCCTTGCTACGACGCGGCAGCGCTCTGCGGTCCAGTTTGCCCGAGGGGGTCAGAGGCAGCGCATCACACTGGGCCACCAGTGCTGGAACCCAGGCCGAGGACAGATTTGCCTGCAATAGCATTCCCCACAAAGAGGCTGTGGCAAAGAAATGATGCGGCGCGGTATCGCGCAGGCACTCAACAATATGCCAGGGATCACGGCGCTGGTCGACAGCAGCCGATCACCAGAGCGCAGGGCGGGTTGGTCCCCATAGTGATCAAAGGCCCGGGCCAACAGCTCTCCCACCGGCGGGCTTGGGGCGACGACATCACAGGAAAGCACCCGCGAGCGCCCCTCCTGGGCGCTGACCTGGGGGATGCCCAGCGCCAGAGCCTGCTCCAGTGTCTGCGCCAAAGCAGCACAGATATGGGCGATACATGCAGGGATTTCGCCATCGCCTCAAGGGCAGACCAGGTCTGCGCGCCAATCTGCAGCGGCGTGCTTTTGCCACCATAAGAAGGCTGTGTCGGCGGGGCAAAGTCAAAGGGCAGCGACAGCTCTGGCAGCGGTGCGAATGAGGCCGGGTTCTGCGCGACAGCCGCCCCCTGGGGCTGCTGTTCCAGATCTCGGGCGTGATCGGCAAAATCATTCAGAGGGCGATCCGCTTTCCCGCAGAGATTTGCACCGGCTTTTGCACCCGCATTTGCACCGGCTTTTGCACTGGAAGACTGCCCATAGAGCTGCCCCAGCTCCTCGCAGAACTGCCCAACTGACCAGCCATCCATGATCGCGTGGTGATAGACCAGATGCAGCAGCCAGGCCTGTTAACCAACCCGGCAAGCCCGCAGACGCAACAGCGGGTCGCCCCGACGGGGATGGCATCGACCACTGCGGTCTGGCTGGGGACTTTGTAGTCAATCAGCCGGGCAAACAGTTGGGTGCGGGTTGCCTCCGGGGTGAGACCTGCGTCGTCGCCCAGGTAGACTGCCACCACAAGATCCTCGCCAAGGCTTTGATGTGGTTATACAAAAGCCACTGCATCGGTGATGCCGTCGATGTCGAGCAGGGCCTCGTCGATTTCGCGCGGAGAGATCTTTTGCCCGCCGCGATTGACCTGCTCCTTGCGCTGCCCGGTGAGGGTCAGATAGCCCTCATCGTCCAGCTGCCCCCGAAACCAACGCGGCCCCGAGGCAGGCCATCAATCCATGGATATGAAACAGCGGCATGGCGCAGAGCGAGATATCCTGATCGCTCAGCTCCTGAGACTGGGCGAAATTGCCGCAGGAGATCGCCAGATTCTGCTGGGTCAGCTGCACCATCTTGGGGCGCGCCGTGGCGCCGGAGGTATGCAGGATAAGCCCCGCTGCGCCGGGCTCAGACATGGCTGGCAGATCGGACCCCGGCGGGGGGGACTGAAACAGTGCGTCATCAAGCGTCAGGCTGGCAAGACCCGCAGCGGCAACTGCGGCATGGGCTGCGGCGCTGGCGCCCTCTCCCAACAGCCCAACCACGGCTTGAGATAAAAAGAAATTCTTCGGTGGTGTAGTCTGGGTGCAAAGGCGCCACCACTTGGGCGTGCAGGCAGGCCAGAAACCCAAGCGCAGCATGACGGGCCAGCGCACAATTGTCCTCCAAATGTACCACAGCCCCCAAATTTAACGATACAATGCCGCAGGACGACGAAATCGATTGAATAAAAGTCTCCTATTCGCCGTACCTTGAAAGATCAAAAGATCCGTTCCTAAACCCGCGTTTTGCGTTAACTTTGGTTAACGACTGGGCCGGGATGGTCATAGTTGCGCCAGTTGATCTACTGTTCCTTTGCAGGGCCTGCGCCGATCTTTCGCTGCATCAGCCATTCAAAAAGCCCCGGCGACACTCGATTGATGATCCAGGACAATCGCGCCACCCGCCCCACGGGAATGATGCTTTTGCCCCGCTTCAGCCCCTTAAGGATCTCTGCCGCAGCCTCTTCGGGGGTCATGTAATCCACCCCGTCCACCGCCGACCCTGGGCGGGCAATGCCATTGGTTTTGGCCTCGGATCGGCCAATATTGGTCGCCACAAAACTGGGCGCGGCAATCGCCACCCGGACCCCATATGGCTTTTCTTCGCAGCGCAGGGATTTGAAGAACCCCTCCAGCGCGTGTTTGCTGGCGGCATAGGCGGTGCGGTGCAACAGCGGGCTAAACCCGGCAACCGATGAAATCGCCAGATGGGTGCCCTTGGCCCGGCGCAGGTCCCCGAGCAGGGCCTGAGCCATTTCCGTTGCCGCAAAGTAATTGATATCAAAAACCTTTCGATGCGCCTCTGGGCTCAGATCGGCGCAGGCGCCAATCCAGGTGATGCCCGCATTATAGACCACCAGATCAATTGAGCCCTGATCGTCACGGATCTGCTCACACAGCGTGCCCATGGCGGCGGCATCCGTCAGATCACAGCCAATGATTTGCCGCCCCTTCACTGCAGGCAGGGCCGCAAGCGCAGGTCCCGGCAAGTCGATCAAGACTGTAGACCAGCCCGCCTGCCGCAACCCGGCATCCAGGGCCAGGCCCAGCCCCCCTGCTCCGCCGGTGATAATAGCCGTTTTGTTGTGGTTCCCGTTTGTCATCACAGCCCCGCCGCCTTTTGCCACAGCGCAAAGACCTCGGCGCTGGTCAAATCCGGCACATAGCCAAACCGCGTCTTCAGGGCGCTGTTATCCAGCACCGGACGATATTGCAGGAACCGCACCTGAGCCGGACCATAGCGCGACAGTTTCAAAGGATGAGCGATGGCCAGCGCCACCTTAAGCCCCCAGGCCGGCAGGCGCAGCACTGGTTTATTCATCGCCCGCGCCAGATCCGAAACCCCCAGCGCCCCGTCGCCGGCCACGTTGAAAATTCCCGGCGGCCCCTCTGCCACTGCCCGTTTCAGAATCCGTGCCAGATCGCGGGTCCAGATAAAGACAAAGGGGCTGTCACAGCCCGCAATGGCCAACAGGCGCGGTTTGTGAAACAGCGCGGTGATTTGGTTCTCCAGCCCCGCCCCCAGCACGGTCCCAACCCGCAGCACCACCTGCTCCAACGCAGGGGTATCGGCGCGGGCTGTCGCCAGCATTTCTTCGACCTGGCGCTTATGGTCCGAATAGGCGAACTCGCGGTTGCCCCGGAGGGGATCGCTCTCAGTCAGTGGCTGCGCATTGTCCGCATGATAGCCATAGGCCGCCCCGGAAGAGGTCACCACCAGACGTTTGACCCCGTGCCTCACACAGGCCGCCAGCACATTGCGCGAGCCAACAACATCGACGCCATGGGCAAAATCACGCGTCGTTGGCGCAACAATGGAGGCCAGATGGATCACCACATCCGGGCGCTCTTGCCCGATCAGCCGATCAGGATCATCGCCGCGCACATCCAGCGGTTCAAACCGGATCCCCGCAGGCAGAACTACCGGCGACCGTATATCTGTCGCCACCACCTCATAGGGACTACCCTCAGCCTGCGCCAACGCGTGCAGCAGGGCCGAGCCAACATCCCCTGCCGCGCCAGTGATCAGAACCTTTGTCATCGTCTTGCCTCCCGCCGGGACATGATTTGGGCCAGGCAGAGACCGGACACCGCGTGCCAAATCCCCCAAAGTGCCGCCACCACGGCCATGCCGCCCAGACCGTTAAAAAAGCCAAAGATCAGCACCAGCCCCAGGCCCGAGTTCTGAATGCCGGTCTCGATGGTGATGGCACGCCGATCATAGTCGCTCAGCCCCGCCAGCGAAGCGGTGCCATAGCCCGCAGCCAGCGCGATGGCGTTATGCAGCACCACCAACCCGCCCACAAAAGGCGCAAACTGCAGAAAGAAGGCCCAATTCGCCGCAAGCGCAAGCACCACAAAGGCCAGAAAAATCAACATCGACAGGTTCTGCATTGGCCGCCGCACCCGGTCGGCCAATGCCGGGCGGCGACTGTTGAGAAAGATCCCCAGCACCAGCGGCAGCACCAACATCAGCGACACCGTTGTCGCAATCTGCACCGGGTCAATCTCCACCCGGTTCAAAATCTCCCGCGTCGGCGCGTAAAGCTGGCCCCAAAAGGCGATGTTGAGCGGAGTGATCAGGATCGCCCCAACGGTGGCAAAGGCGGTCATCGACACCGACAGCGCCGCGTTGCCCCCGGCCCGATGAGTGATGAAGTTTGAGATATTGCCACCCGGACAGGCGGCAACCAGGATCAGCCCCAGCGCAATAGAGGCCCGAGGCTCCACTATAAGCACTAGCAAAAAGCTCAGCGCGGGCAGCACGATAAACTGCGAAATCAACCCGGTCACTACAGGTTTGGGAGCCCGTGCCAGTCGGGCAAAGTCGCTGGGCTTCAGATCCAGCGCGATGGAAAACATCACGATGGCAAGAATGGCGTTCATCACCATCAAGCTGGCACCGCTGAAGTTCAGAACAACTGTATCAAGATCGGTCATGCCCGCCCCCCGGTCAGGGCCGCGATCCAGCCGGTGACGGCCTTGCGGTAGGTTGCCTTGTCCACGTAATAGGCCATACGCGCCAGTTTCAGGTAATTCATGCCGCCGGTTGCCCGCTCAAACCCTGCGGATTTTTCCCGTTTCAGCTGCGCCGCCCCCGCAGAGCCATCCCGCAGCCCCTTGATATAGCGCGCCACCATTTCCGCCTGTTCATGGCGCCCCTGCCAGCCCAGCCCCGAGGCCTCGACCATGCCCAGCACAAACAGGTCGTCGCGTTTGGGATGCATGCAATTGAGGTAGAGATGTGGTGCCGCGCCTTGCCAGTTCAGCAGCTCTTTGTCGATAAAAGGGTAGTGCAGCAAATAACCGGTGGCGGTCAGGATCATGTCATAATCCGCCTGTGAGCCATCGGTAAAATGCACCGTTTTGCCGTCGATATGGTCGATATCAGGGCGCACAGTCAGGTCGCCATGGCCCGCATGAAACAGGATCAGCGAATTCACCACCGGGTGGCTCTCATAGAGCGCATAATCCGGCTTGGGAAAGCCGTATTTTTGCGGATCGCCAACAAACCATTTCAGGATCATCCCATCGACCCGGCGCTTTAGCCACATCGGCAGGCGAATGGCACCGCCCATGGTATCCGCCGGTTTGCCAAAGACGTATTTGGGCACAAAATAGTATCCGCGCCGCATCGAGATATCGCAGCTCACCCCGTGGTGGATGGCATCCACGGCAATGTCGCAACCGGAATTCCCCGCCCCGACAATCAACACCCGCTTGTCGGCAAACTGGCGCGGGTCGCGGTACTGGGCCGAATGGATCTGCTCGCCGTCAAAGTGACCTTTGAAGCTGGGTAGATTGGGCTCTGCCAGGGTGCCATTGGCGATCAATACACCGGCAAAGATCGCGCTGTGCTCCTGCCCCTCGCCATCGCGCCAGGTCACGCGCCAGCCATCGCCGCTGCCCCCCAGGGGATCACAGGACAGCACCTGACAGTTAAAAGCGTAGTCTTTGTAGAGATCATAGTGACGGGCAAAATCGCAAAAATAGCGGCGCATTTCCCAGTGCGAGGGGTATTCGGCAACCTCTTCGGCCATTGGAAAGTCGTGAAATTGAGTCATCTTTTTGGACGAAATCAAATGCGCGGTTTCATACATGGTCGATTGCGGCGCATCGATGTCCCACAGCCCCCCCACGTCCGAATGCAGCTCGAACCCCTGAAAGGGAATGCCCTGTTCTTTCAACAGTTTTGCCATGGCCAGCCCCATGGGCCCCGCCCCAATCAGTGCAAACCTATCCGCCGCGACGCTCTCTTGCGCCGCGTTTGTCTGTGCCGTCATCATTTTTCCTCCCTGGTGCGCCATCAGGCGCTCTTTTAGATTGAACGACTGTTAAAAATAGGGCAAGGTATTTCTGCCATGACCGAAAAAGTGAAAGAAAATCAACGACAACGTGCGCCGAGCAAGCGCTCTTTGGCGACTCGTGAGCGCATTTATGATGCCGCAGAGCAGCTGTTTTCAGAGCGTGGGTTTGAAGGGGCTTCGATTCGTGACATCGCCCGCGCCGCCGATGTGCAGGGGGCCCTGGTCAATCATCACGGCGGCAGCAAAGAGGCGCTGTTTGCCACTGTGGTCACCCGGCGGGCGCAGGAACTGGCCCGGCTCAGACAAGATGCCCTTGCCTTAGCCAAAACCGAAGGTCCGCTCACCCTGCGCCGGATTCTGACCTGCTTTATTGCGCCTTTCATCGACAAGACCCTGAATGGCGGCGCCGCCTGGTCGGCCTATGGTCGGCTGATCGCCCATGTCTCGTCGGATGTGCGCTGGCAGCATATTGCACAGCGCTGTTTTGACCCAACCGTCAGGGTCTTTCTTGCGGAGATTGCAGCAATCCTGCCCGAGAGCTCGCAGCAAAAGATCAGCACCCATTTTGTCTTTATGGTCTCTGCAATGCTGTCCCTTTGCACCTCGCGCTGGCGAATTGCAGGCCTCGCAGACAGCGCGCGCCCGCAGGATGCAGCCGGGGACCTGGCTGCGGATCTCACCGCGCACTTGTTGGCCTTTTGCGAGGCGGGATTTAGATCCTAGGGCCAGGCACCCGGCCCCACACAACGCGCCAGTGTCAGTGCCAGAGCCTGTGCGAGAACCTGTGCCTAAACGGCAAGTGCCGCCTGTTCCGTCCAAACATGGTCCAGCGCCAGCAACCTGCGCTGCACCCGGCCTGGGTAGTCGGTGACAATGCCATCAACGCCCAAAGCAATCATCCGGTCGATGTCTTCCATCTCATTCACCGTCCAGACCGCAACCCGCAGGCCCAGGGCATGTGCCCGCGCCACCTGCGCCGCGGTCACATCCAGGTAATAGGGGCACCACAGCGCGCCACCTGCTGCGGCCACCAGGTCAGGCGGGCTGGCGTCGGCCTCAGTCAGACCGGGAACCGCAGGGGTGGCGTGATCTTCGCCGATATCCGCTGCATTTTGCGGCATCTGCGTGAGAAAAGAGGTCGGCATTTCAGGTGCCTGGCGGGCACATTCCGCCAAAAGCGCCCAGTCAAAGCTGTGCATCAAGGTGCGCTGCGTCAGCCCCAGGGCGCGAACGTCAGCCACCACCGCCGCCACAACGGCGGCGCGGGCCGAGGCATCCTGTAGTGTCTCAGGGTCGGATTTGATCTCCAGCATCAGATGCACATCCTGATAACCCGGCTGGGCAATCAAGGCACAGAGATCGCTGAGACGTGGAATGCGAGCGCCATAGAGAAAAGCCTGATCGGGAAAGCGCTGGCCGTATTCGCTGCGACCATCCAACCCGCCCACATCCATCTCGGCCAGATAGGCCCAATCCAGATCAGACACCCTGGGCTCTGCCCCCTGCAGCCAGTTGCCGGCCCCGTCCCGCACGATCGAGCCGGTCAGGCTGTGATTATGGGTGATCACCGGCACCCCGTCGCGGCTCATCACCACGTCGAATTCCAACAGGCGCACCCCACAGTTCAGGGTGAAGGCAAAGCCCTCCATGGTGTTTTCCGGCATCACACCGCGCGCACCGCGATGCCCGATCACCCGGATCAGACCATCGCCACCGGTAAAGGCCGCCAGCTGGGGGAACTGCATCACGCCTCCAGCCGTTTTTCGGTCTTGGCGTCGAACAGGTGCAGCAGCTCTGGTGCGGCAGAAAACCGATGCTGCGCGCCGGTTTGAGTAGACACATGCCCCGAAACCGAGGCCACCATGGCATGGGTGGTGCCGCTGAGCATGCCATGCAACAGCGTGTTGGCGCCCAGTTGTTCCACCATATCCACATCAATGGCAATGGGGCCGTTTTCATCCGCCACCAGATGTTCGGGGCGAATGCCCAACAAAACCGACCCCGCCTGCGCCTGTGCCTCAGACAGCTGCGGCGCCGCAAGTTTGGCGCCATTTGGCAGCCCCATGCCGTCGGCCGCTACCGTGACGGGGATAAAGTTCATCGCCGGACTGCCAATGAAACCGGCCACAAAGACCGACGCCGGGCGGTCATAGAGCTCAATCGGGGTGCCGAACTGCTCAACATAGCCACCATTCAACACCATCAGGCGATCGCCCAGGGTCATCGCTTCGACCTGATCATGGGTCACATAGATCGAGGTCACCCCCAGGCGCTGCTGCAGCTTGCGGATCTCCAGCCGCATCTGCACCCGCAGTTTGGCATCCAGGTTCGACAGGGGTTCGTCAAACAGGAACACCTGCGGATCGCGCACGATGGCCCGCCCCATGGCAACCCGCTGACGCTGGCCACCGGACAATTGCCGGGGTTTGCGGTCCAGATACTGACGGATTTCCAGAATATCGGCGGCCTCTTCAACACGCTGATTGATCTCAGCCTTGGAGAGTTTGCGGATCTTCAGCCCGTAAGCCATGTTTTCACGCACGCTCATATGCGGATAAAGCGCATAGTTCTGGAACACCATGGCGATATCGCGCTTTGATGGCTCCAGCTCATTCACCCGGCGTCCCGCAATTGCGATCTCGCCAGAGGTAACAGTCTCCAGCCCCGCCACCATGCGCAGCAGGGTGGATTTGCCGCAGCCCGAGGGGCCAACGATGACGATGAATTCGCCATCTTTGATCTCGCCCTCAACATGGTGCAGCACTTCGGTGGGGCCATAGGATTTGGTCAGGTCGGTCAGTTTAATTTCAGCCATTGAGGGGCGTCCTATTTATCGGTTTCCGTCAAGCCCTGCACAAAGAGCTTTTGCATCGAGATGACGACAAAGATCGGTGGGATCATCGCCAAAAGGGCGGTCGTCATGATGATATTCCATTGCGGGCTTTGCTCGGCCGCCTCCAGCATCTGTTTGATCGACATGACGATGGTGGTCATCGAGGTATCCGTGGTGATCAGCAGCGGCCAAAGGTACTGGTTCCAGCCAAAGATGAAGAGGATCACAAACAGCGCCGCGATATTGGTGCGCGACAGCGGCAGCAGAATATCCCAGAAAAACCGCATCGGCCCTGCCCCATCAATGCGCGCACTTTCCAGCATCTCATCCGGCACCGTCAGGAACACCTGACGGAACATGAAGGTCGCCGTCGCAGAGGCAATCAGCGGGATCGACAACCCCCAATAGCTGTTCAGCATGCCAAGGTTGGCCACCACCTCAAAGGTGGGCAGGATCCGCACCTCAACCGGCAGCATCAGGGTGATGAAGATCATCCAGAAACAGGTCATACGGAAGGGAAAGCGGAAATAGACGATGGCAAAGGCCGAAAGCAGTGAGATGGCGATCTTGCCCAGCGCAATCATCATCGCCATGGCCAGACTGTTGAACAACATCAGCCAGACCGGCGCGCCTTCGGAGCCGCTCAGCCCAGAGCCAAACAGCGTCTGTTTCAGATTGTCCCACAAATGCGTTCCCGGCCACAGGGGCAGCGGCACCTGGTTCATACGAAACTGATCATGGGTGGCGGCGACAAAGGTGATCCAGATCGGCAAGGCAATGGCGATGACGCCAAGCACCAGCACAAAATGGGTGAGCAATGCAGTAAGTGGACGATTTTCAACCATCAGTATTCCACCTTTCTTTCAACATAGCGGAATTGGACAACGGTCATGGCAATGACCAGCACCATCAGGATCACCGACTGCGCTGCAGAACCGCCGAGATCAAGCCCCACAAAGCCATCGTTGAAGACCTTGTAGACAAGGATCGTGGTAGAGGAGCCAGGCCCGCCTTGGGTCACGGCATGGATGATGCCGAAGGTTTCAAAGAAGGCGTAGACCATGTTGATGACCAGCAGGAAAAACGTGGTGGGCGAGATCAGCGGCAGGATGATGGAAAAGAACCTGCGCCCCGGCCCGGCGCCATCAATAGCGGCGGCCTCGATGACACTGTTCGGGATCGATTGCATGGCGGCGAGATAGAACAAAAAGTTATAGGCCACCTGTTTCCAGGCGGCAGCCATGACCACCAGCGCCATGGCCTGATTGCCGTTCAGGTAGTGGTTCCAGTCGATGCCGAAAAAGTCCAGAAAATAGGGGAAAATCCCCAGTGTCGGGTTGAACATAAACACCCACAGCGCCCCGGCCAGAACCGGCGCAACCGCATAGGGCCAGATCAGCAGGGTGCGGTACATCATGGCGCCGCGCACCACCCGCTGGGCAAATCCTGCCAGGATCAGCGCCACCCCCATGGACAGCGCCGCCACCAAGAGCGAGAAAATGGCCGTCCGCCAAAAGGCATCCAGATAATGCTGGTCCCCCCAAAGAGCCTGGAAGTTCTCAAACCAGACAAATTCGGACCCCAGGCCAAAGGCATCCTCGATGAGAAACGACTGATACATCGCCTGGCTGGCGGGCCAGATAAAGAAAACCAGCGTAATCGCCAGCTGCGGTGCCACCAGCAGATAGGGCAGTGGCGAAGAAGGAAAATGGACGCGTTTCAGCATGGAGTGCCCCGTGTAGTGCCCGGTAGAGAGTGATGCCCGGTAGAGATGCGCCGCTTGCGGCAGCGCGCAAAACGAGACCATGCCGCCCGAGGGGCGGCATGGCTCAGATCATCACGCAGTGCTTATTTCGCGGAGCGTTCGAACTTGCGCAGCAGGGTGTTGCCACGCTCGGCCGCTGAATTCAGCGCGTCGGTTGCAGACTTGTCGCCTGCCCAAAGGGCTTCCAGCTCTTCGTTGATCACGTCACGCACCTGAACAAAGTTGCCAAAGCGCAGGCCGCGGCTGTTCGGGGTTGGTGTGTTCAGGCTCAGCTGTTTGATGGCGATGTCGGTGCCGGGGTTAGCTTCATAGAACCCCTGCTCCTTGGACAGCTCATAGGCGGCTGTGGTGATCGGCACATAGCCGGTTTCCTGGTGCCACCAGGCCTGTACTTCTGGCGAAGACAGGTAGGTCAGGAACTTGGCAGTGCCTTTGTACTCTTCGTCCTCGTGACCGGCCAGAACCCACAGGGTTGCGCCACCGATAACAGAGTTCTGCGGTGCATCGGCCAGGTTGGTGTCCAGCGGCAGCATGGTCTGACCAAATTCAAAACCGGCCTGGCTTTTCATCGAACCATAATAGGCAGAGGAGTTCATCCACATGCCGCATTCACCATTGGTGAACATCGGCAGGCTGTCGCCGCGACGGCCACCGTATTTGAACAGGTTGCCTTCGGTCATCGAGGCAATGTCGTCCAGACGGGCAGCAACCGCAGGGTTGTTGAAGTTGAACTCGGTGTCGAAACCGGCAAAGCCGTTTTCCTTGGTACCCATTTCCATGTTGTGCCAAGCCGAGAAGTTCTCGATCATCACCCAGGACTGCCAGCCAAAGGAGACACCGCATTCCATGCCGTTGTCGACCAGTTTTTGCGCCGCAACCTTCACATCATCCCAGGTTTCTGGAACCGATGCACCCGCCGCGTCCAGCGCGTCTTTGTTGTACCACATGACCGGGGTGGAGCTGTTGAAAGGCATCGACAGCAGCTCACCTTCGGGGGTCTCATAGTAGGACACAACCGCAGGCAGGAAGGCGTCGCCATCAAAGGGCTCGCCGGCGTCTTTCATCAGCTGCTCGACAGGATAGATCGCGCCCTTGGCTGCCATCATGGTGGCGGTGCCGACTTCAAAAACCTGCACGATCTGCGGGTGTTCTTTGGCACGGAAGGCCGCAATCGCGGCGGTCATGGTTTCGGTATAGTTGCCCTTGTAGACAGGAACGACCTTGTAGTCGCTCTGCGTGGCGTTGAAATCTTCGGCGATTTTGTTAACGCGTTCGCCATTGGCACCGCCCATGGCGTGCCACCACTGAACCTCGGTTTCGGCAAAGGCAACACCAGCGGTCGAGGCCAGGATGGCCGACGTGCAAAGAAGTGATTTGATAGACATATGAGATCTCCCCGTTCATCTGATGCCCAAAGAGTGAGCAGAAACAGGCATAATGCAAGTGAAAGTTTTTTGACATCAGGCATAACACAATGTTATGAATAGCCTCAGATATTCCGTAAATTTGAGGCTAAGCCATTGAAATTCAAGCTGAGGCAGTTGGAGGCTTTTCAGGCCGTTGCGCAGACGGGGTCGGTCACCCGTGCTGCAAAAACTTTGGGCATCTCACAACCCGCCACCAGTCGGCTCTTGTCAGACTTTTCCAACTCGGTCGCGATCGAGCTGTTCCAGCGCAAGGACGGCATGCTGATTCCCACCAGCGAAGCGCGCTATCTGTTGTCCGAAGTCGGCCGGGTCTTTGACAGTCTGCGCCATCTCGAAGAACTCAACCGTGACTTGACGGATCGAACGGCCGGGCATCTGCGGATCGCCTGCCTGCCGGGCTTTGCCAGCTCCCATCTCCCCAAACTGCTCGCCAAGTTTCTACAGCAACGTCCGGGGGTGAATCTCACGCTTGAGCCGGACCGCCCGGAGCGGATCCTGGAGTGGATCATAGGCGAACAATATGACTGTGGCATAACAGATGGGTTCACGGGCCATCCAGCCGTTGAGCACATTGATATTGCGATCAAAACGGTCTGTATTTTTCCACGCGGTCACCGGCTGGCCAAGCTGGAGCAGATCTCGCCGATGGATCTGGCGGATGAAAAAATCATTCACGCCCGCAAAGGCAGCCCGTTTTTCAACAGCCTGTCGCAGGCCTTTGCCGACCATGGTGTCTTGTTGAATTCCTGGGTCGAGGTCCGCCAGTTTTCAACCGCTTGCCTGATGGTGGCCGAAGGTCAGGGGGTTTCCGTTGTCAGCGCCCTGGACGCCGATCAGTTCAAATCAAAAAACGTCCAGTCCAGACCCTTTGACCCAGAGATCTCTCACTGGCTGTCCATTTTGCGGCCTGTCTCTGGCAGCAGGTCGCTGCTGTCGCTGGACTTTGTCGATACCTTTTTGGAAAGCCTGCAGCCCTATATCGCCGAGACCGCGTCGCGCTAGCCCATGGGCGCCCAGCCTATAGCCTAGGACGCCGCGTCGGGGGTGTCTGGGTTGGGAGTGCCTGGGTCGGGAGTGCCTGGGTCTGGACTATCTGGGCAGGGGCTATCTTGGAGGGTTGCGGCATCAGGGGAAAGCGCCTGCATGTCGCGCCACAGGCGGTTCAGCGTCGGTTTGCTGTTTTCTTTGTCCCGGTAAAGCCGGATCTCCAGCGCGTGGCAGTGTTGCGGGCCACCAACGATCTGCATCCGCCCCTCTGCCAACTCTTCCTTGCACAGCTCCCGTGGCAGCCACCCCAGGCCAAAGCCCTCGAGCACCATCGCCTTGACAGAATTGGCCAGCGCGCTTTGGTTCACCACCAGCATCTTGGGGCCGTCAGCATTTTGCCGCAGGGCGTGTTCCACCACCGAGCGCAGCGCCGAAACCGTCCCGTAGGACAACAGCGACACTGGTTTCTTGGGGGGGGCGTCAAAATGGTGCAGCGGCCCATCCGGCCCGGTTTTGGACACCGGCACAAAGCTGTCTTTGGTCAAGGTGATATAGTCACATTTCCCCAGCGCCAGTGGCGCCAGCGCATCCATGGACGGGTGCCAATAGGTCAGGATCACATCGCAATAGCGCTGCTGCAGGGCCGACACAAACTGATCCGCCGCCCAGCCGGTGGAGTTCAAATCAATCTCCAAGCCCCCCTCATCGACCATCGGGGCGATGTGGGTTTTGTAATGGGTCATGTAAAGCGACTGGGAGGTGGCGAAGCGGATGACATTTTCGCCAGCCGCATCAATGATCTGGCAGCGCTCCAGCGTCTCGTCATAGGTGCGCAGCATCACCCGCGACTGGGCCAGAAACACCTCTCCCGCCGGGGTCAGCGACAGCGGCAGGGTTTGGCGATTGATCAGTTTGACGCCAAACTCCTCCTCCAGCGCCCGAATGCGCCGAGAGAAGGCCGGTTGGCTGACATTGCGCTCTTCCGCCGCGCGCGAGAAATTCTTCTGCGCGACCAAAGCCTCAAAGTCTCTGAGCCAGGCTATGTCCACTGTGTCATTCCGTTCCGCGCCGTTTTGACCCTAGCCGTCCAGCCGGTCTTCTTCGACGGCATGGCAGGCCACCAGGGCGCCGTCTGGCTGTAGCTGGGGACGAGGTTTTTCATTCTGGCACCGGCTATTGGCATGGGCACAGCGACTTTCAAACGGGCATCCCTGGGGCAGGTTGATCGGTGTCGGAATTTCGCCACGCAATCTGATGTGATTGGGATGATCATCTTTTAACTGCGGAACCGCCGAAAGCAAAGCACGGGTATAGGGGTGCTTGGGGTTCTCAAACAGCGTCGCTGTGTCCGACAGCTCGCAGACCGAGCCCAGATAAAGCACCGCAACCTTGGTGCCAAAGTGCTGCACCACGCTCAGATCATGGGTGATGAACAGATAGGTGAGGCCGCGCTGGTCCTTGGCCTCCAGCATCAGGTTCAGCACCTGCGCCTGGATCGACACATCCAGCGCCGAAATGGGTTCATCGGCGATAATGAATTCAGGATCCACCGTCAAAGCCCGCGCAATGGCGATCCGCTGGCGCTGCCCGCCAGAGAATTCATGGGGGTAACGCCCAGCCCAACTGGGGTCCACACCCACCGAGCGCATAACCTCCGCCACCTTGTCGCGCACCTCGCCCCTGGACAGGGCAGGATTGTGATAGCGCACGGGTTCCTCCAGCGCCTGCTGGATGGTCATGCGCGGGTTCAGCGATGCATAGGGGTTTTGAAAGATCATCTGCATCTTTTTGCGCAGCGGCATCATTGCGCGGCGCGAGCGATTATCAATGCGCTCCCCTGCATAGTGGATCTCACCACCGCTGGGCGTCAGCAGGCCTGCAATCAACCGGGCCACGGTGGATTTACCACAGCCGCTTTCCCCCACCACACAGAGCGCCTCTCCGGCGGCAACGTCCAGCGAGATATTGTTGACGGCATGGACTTCGCGCTTTTCCTGAACCAGCTTGCCGCCCTTGAATTTCAGGGTTTCCAGAAAGCCACGGTCCAGCTCAAAGCGCTTTTCCAGGTTGTCGATCTTCAACAGGGGCTGAGGCGTCGTCATCAGTTCATCTCCTCAGCTTTGTCGCTGTGCAACCGGTTGACCTCGTGGCAGGCCACCTGAACATGGGTGTATTGCACCGGCTTTGGCGCCTCGGTGCGGCAGTGATCCTGCACATATTCGCAGCGCGGACTAAAGGGGCAGCCCTTGGGGATTGAGGTCAGCGAGGGCATATTGCCCGGGATCTGTTTCAACCGTTGGCCGGGTTTGGTCTGCTGCGGCAGCGCGTTGATCAGCCCCTGGGTATAGGGGTGCTGTGGGTCGTTGATGATCTCGCGGGTACGGCCAGCTTCGATGATGCGCCCGGCATACATCACCAGGGTGCGTTCGGTCATCTGGCTGACCACGCCCAGGTCATGGGTGATCAGGATCAGGCCTACCTTGTTGGAGTCGCACAGCTCCAGCAACAGCTCCATGATATCGGCCTGAATGGTCACATCCAGCGCCGTTGTCGGCTCATCGGCGATGATCAGCTGCGGATCCAGCAGCAGGGCAATGGCGATGATGATCCGCTGGCGCATGCCCCCCGACAGCTCGTGTGGGTATTGATCCAGACGCTCCTCTGGCGACGGGATATAGACCTCCCGCAGCTTGACGATGGCGATCTGTTCCGCCTCCGCCTTGCTGAGCTTGCGGTGCGCCATCAGGGTTTCCACCATCTGCTGGCCAATGGTCAGCACCGGGTTCAGCGTCACCATCGGATCCTGAAAGATCATCGCCATCTGATTGCCGCGAATGCCGCGCATCTTGGCCTCGGACATCTCGGCGATGTCGTCGCCCTGAAACAGGATCTGGCCACTGTCAATAAAGCCAGGGCGGCTGAGCAGGTTCATCAAGGCAAAACCGGTGATGGATTTGCCCGCGCCGGATTCACCGACGATGCCCAGGCGTTCGCCCTTGGCCAGATCAAAACTGATCTGATTGAGAGCGGTTACGGTATTGTCGCGCATGGCGAATTTAACGCTCAGGTCGCGCACGGAAAGCAAGGACATTGCGCTTATCCCTTATACAGTTTGGGGTTCAGGGCATCCCGTAGCCAGTCGCCCAACAGATTGATCACCAGCACCAGAACCACCAGCACGATGCCGGGAATGGCGGTGATCCACCAGCTTCCCGAAAAGATATAGTCAAAGCCGGAAGAGATCAGCGATCCCAGCGACGGCTGGCTGGGCGGCATGCCCAGCCCAAGGAAGGACAAGGACGCCTCGGAAATGATCGCATTGGCCACCTGCACGGTGGAGATCACAAAGATCGGTGACAGCGAGTTGGGCAGGATATGGCGCACCATGATGCGCAGCGGGCCAAAGCCCAGCACCCGGGCGCTGTCGACATATTCCTTTTTCTTCTCGGCCAGAACGGTGGCCCGCACGGTACGGGCATATTGCGGCCACTCCGCCACGCCAATCACCGCAATCAGGAAATAGATCGCATATTGGTTGAAGGTCTCAGAGCCAAACATCGCCTGGGTCACCGCCAGAAAGATGATCGCCACCATCAGGGTGGAAAACGACAGCTGGATATCGGCCAACCGCATCAGCAGGCTGTCGATCCGCCCGCCCACATAGCCGGCGATCAACCCGATCGAGATACCAAGAAAAGCCTGCAGCCCCACCGCACAGATGCCAATCAACAGCGACAGGCGCGTACCATAGAGGATGGTCGACCACAGATCGCGGCCCTGATCATCGGTGCCCAGCATGAACTGCGCATCGGCGCCCTGCACCCAAACCGGGGGGTATTCGCTGTTCATAATGTCGATCTGACCCGGATCATAGGGATCAAAGGGCGCAATCAGCGGCGCGCAGAACGACATCACCGCAATCACCATAAAGACGGCCAGCGACACCATGGCAACCGGATTGCGCCGGAAGCTATAGCCGATGTTGGAGTTCCAGATCTGCGCCCAGCGCGATGGTTCGGCGGTGGTATTCAGGCTGCTCATGCGCCCATCCTCGCAAGATTGACGGTGGGATTGACCAGCCCGTAGATCAGGTCAACGATTGTATTGGTGACAACAAAGATAAAGCCAACAACGATGAGATAGGCGACGATCAGCGGGGTATCGACACGGTTCACCGCCTCCAGGAACATGAAACCCATGCCCGGCCACTGAAACACCGTCTCGGTCAGGATGGTATAGGCCACCATGGTGCCGATCTGCACCCCGCCGACGGTGATCACCGGCAGCAAGGTGTTCTTCAGCGCGTGCACAAAATAGATCCGCCAGGGCCGGATGCCCTTGGCTTTGGCGTATTTCACATATTCGCTCTGCAGCACTTCCATCATTTCGGCCCGGATCAGGCGGACAAACAGCGGCAACATGATAGAGGCCAGCGCGATCGAGGGCAGCAGGATATGCATCCAGCCATCCACCGTGGCAAAATTGGTGTCCCAAGAGCCAAAGACATGCACCACGTCCCCGCGCCCATAAGAGGGAAACCAGCCGTATTCGACTGAAAACACATAGATCATCAGGATCGCGGTCAAAAACACCGGGATCGAAATACCAATGATCGAAATCCCCATAACCAGACGGCTGATTATCGTATTGGGATAGATGGCGGTGTAGACGCCCACCGGGATTGACAGGCCGATGATGATGACAGCGGCGCCCAGGACCAGCTCCATGGTGGCGGGCAGCTTTTTCAGGATCACATCCAGCGCCGGCTCTTTGAAGAAATAACTGGTGCCCAGATCACCCTGCAGCGCATTGCCGGCAAAGCGCAGATATTGGGTGAGGAAACTGTCGTTCAGCCCCAACTCGTCGCGCAGCTCCTGGCGAACCTCTTCGCTGACGGATTGTCCGACAAGCTCTCGCAGCGGATCACCAAGGTTATCCTGAATGGCAAAACCGATCAGCGAGATGACAAACATCACCGCGATGGCCTGGAACACGCGTTTCACAAGGTAAGCAAACATGCTTTGGCACCTTCCTGGGGCAATTGGTAGTGGGGTCGTTCGGCCTGGAACGAAGAAGAGGGCCTGAGACAAATGGCAAAGGGCATCAAACCTCGCCTCCCTGTGCAGTCAGGAAGCATACCCTTGGCAAACTGTCTTGGAAAGAAGCCGGAACAGGTCACAATGACCCGCCCCGGCTGAAAGTTGGAACGTTCCTTAATCGACGACAAGGTCACCAAAGTAAGGGAAGTTCAGTGCGTTCACGATGGATTCAGCGTGAACACCTTTGCGCGCACCCCAAGCGAGGTTCTGCCAGTGCAGCGGGATGAAAGCGGCCTCGTCATAGAGGATAGTTTCCATCTGCTGCAGCAGCTCAGCGCGTTTTTCAGAATCGGTTTCCGAATTGGCCTTGGCCATCAGCATGTCAGCTTCTTCGTTGCAGTAGTTGCCCGAGTTATACTGCCCATTGCCGGTTTCTTCATTGAAGCAATGGCTCAGGAACTGGTGGAAGTTGGCCGAGTCTTCGGTATCCGAGTGCCAGCCGATCATCATCATATCTGCTGCGCGCTCGTCAAAGGCGGGCCAGTACTGGGCCTTTGGCATGGTCTGCAGGTCAACCTTGATGTTGATCTTTGCCAGCATCGAGGCAACCGCCTGAGCGATCTTGTCGTCGTTCACATAGCGGTTGTTGGGCGCCATCATGGTCAGTTCAAACCCGTCGGCATAGCCTGCTTCGGCCATCAGTTCCTTGGCCTTGGCAACGTCAAAACGTGGGGTCAGATCAGCATTGTGACCCAAATAGCCAGCGGGGCTTGCCTGGGCGCCAACGGTGCCAAAGCCACGCATGATGCGATCGACGATACCAGCATTGTTGACGGCATAGTCGATGGCCTTACGGACGCGGGCATCTTTCAGCGCTTCGACACGGTCCTGGTTCATCTGGAAGGTGATGATCCGGGTGCCGGGCATGGTGATCAGATTGGTGCCGTCGTTATCGTCAACACGGGCCAGATCGGTGGGCGGAACCGGCGCGATGAAATCAACATCGCCCGACAACAGGGCGGCCACACGGGTGGGGCTTTCCTTGATCGGGGTCAGGATGATCTGATCCACGTTGCCAGCGGTTTCGGTATCCCAGTAGCCGTCAAAACGGTCAAAGACCATCTTTACGCCCTGCTCCCGCGAGGTGACCACAAAGGGGCCGGTGCCGGAGACATTGCGCGAGGCAAAGCTGTCGCCGTGCTTGACCAGCTCAGCGCGATCCTTGCCGTCGTCAGTGGTGCCCGAATAGAACTTGCTGTCCATCGGGAAGATATAGGTCACTGTGTGCAGCACCAGCGGATAGGGCTCCGAGGTGATCAGATCAAAGGTATTATCGTCGATCACTTTCACATCGGTGAACAGGCTGAAGATCCCCTTGAAGTCGGGGCTTTCTTTCAGGCGGTCAAAGGTCCAGTCGACATCCGCTGCGGTCAGCATGTTGCCAGAGTGGAACTTTACACCTTCGCGCAGGTGAAACCGCGTGGTGTTTTCGTCGATCTGCTCCCAGCTGGTTGCCAGACGGGGCTCAAACTGCAGGTCCTGGGTCCAGCGGACCAGCGGGTCAAAAGACATATGCGAGAACTGCAGCGTGCCCCCGGACAGTTGCTCATGTGGGTCCAGTGACACCGGATCGGCGTCATAGGCGACTTTGACTGTGACTTCGGCCTGAGCCACGGCGCCAAAGGCGAGCGACATCACACCAGCCGCAGCGATGCGGATAAATTGGTTCATTCTTCCCTCCATGTCGGACGCCTTGGTTGGCCTCCTGAAACAGTGAGAGATACCTAAGCCATGGCGCCCAACAGGGGCCAATGCCAATTTCAAATCACCCATGCAAATCCGGAATAGAGCGCATATCGCCCAGGCGCCAAACCGTAAACAGCGCCCTGCACACTACGATGCAAAGCGCTGTTCTGAATAGGCTATACTCCAATCAGGACGATGTGCCCCCTGCCTGCCCCCGGCGTCTGCGTTGGCCGATCTACCGCTAGACTGAGACCTTCGGCAGCACCTCTTCGCGGCTGGTGCTGGCCTTGTCGCCGTCAAAGATCACCTCGCCCCGGCGCAGCACCACGATGTGATCTGCCAGCTCATAGGCAAAATCAAAATACTGCTCCACCAGCACAATGGCCATGTCGCCGCGATCGCGCAGCAGCCGGATCACTTCGCCGATCTGCTGGATTACATTGGGCTGAATGCCCTCGGTTGGCTCATCCAACAGCAAGAGTTTGGGCCGGGTGATCAGCGCCCGCGCAATGGCCAGTTGCTGCTGTTGCCCACCGGACAAATCGCCACCGCGCCGATCAATGAAATCCTTCAGGATCGGGAACAAATCAAACAGCTCATCCGGGATGTGATGGTCGGATTTGGGCAGACAGGAAAACCCGGTTTCCATGTTTTCGCGCACCGTGAGCTGCGGAAAGATCTCGCGCCCCTGCGGCACCACAGCAACGCCTTTTTGCGCCAATTTATGCGCGGGCAGCGCAGGCAGTTCTTCGCCATCCAGAACCATGCGCCCACCTGTGCGCTGATGCTGGCCACAGATCGCCCGGATCAGGCTGGTCTTGCCCACCCCATTGGTGCCCATTACACAGGTCACCGCACCCGCCTTGGCCTCTAGCGAGACCCCATGCAGGATTTGGGAGTGACCATAATGCAGGGTGAAATCGTCGAGTGTCAGCATGTCTCAGCGCCCCAAATATACATCAATGACCTGGCTGTTTGCGGTCACGTGATCCAAAGAACCTTCCGCCAGAACCGCCCCCTCGTGCAAGACCGTGACGCGGCAATCCAGCCTGCGCACAAACTCCATGTCGTGTTCCACCACCACCACGGCGCGGGTTTTGGCGGCCTCCACCAGAATGGCAGTGGTTTGCTCGCGCTCAGCCGGGGTCATGCCAGCTGCCGGTTCATCCACCAGCAACAGGCGCGGCTCTTGCGCCAGCAACATGCCAATTTCCAACCACTGTTTCTGCCCGTGGCTCAGCTCGCCGGATTTACGCCCCAGCGCCTCTGACAGGCCAATCTCAGTGGCCAGCTCATCAACCCGCGCCAGATCGGCAGCGGTGGCGCGATAAAACATCACCGCAAAAGGGCTACGGTTGGAGCGCAGCGCCATCAGCAGGTTTTCCAGCACCGTCTGGTCCTCAAACACCGTGGGCTTCTGGAACTTGCGCCCAACGCCCTCGCGGGCAATGCGGGCCTCGCTCATCCCCAAAAGCGAGATATTGCGCTCGCCCCAGGTCACCCTGCCCTCGTCTGGTTTGGTCTTGCCGGTCACGATATCCATGAAGGTGGTTTTGCCCGCCCCATTGGGACCGATGATCGCCCGCATTTCCGCCTGGCCAATGGCAAAGCTGAGGTTGTTGATTGCCTTGAACCCATCAAAGCTGACGGAGACACCAGAGACTTCCAGAAGCATGCTCATTCATTCGCCTCCTTTTCGCGCAGGGCGCCGGCGCCCGGTCCCAGATCGGCACCGTGACGGTCGGGCCGTCGCCGCTCGCTCCACAAATCAACCAGCCCACCAATGCCGCGCGGCGCAAACAGCGTCACCAGAACAAAGCTGAGCCCCAGCACAATGAGCCACCAATCGACCCATTTCAGGGTGTAAAAGCCAAGATTCACATCCGGCGCCTGACCGCCGGTAAACCAGGACGACACCAGGCTGACAAAGATGGCGCCGATCACCGCACCGTACAGCCGCCCTCGGCCACCAATGGCCACCCAGACCGCCAGATAGATCGAGGCAACAGGGGCAATTTCCGCCGGGTTGATAATCCCCGCCTGCGGGTAGTACAGCGCCCCGGCGATACCTGCGATAATGGCGGTGACAGTAAAGATGAACAGCTTGTAGCCCTCGACCGAGTAACCAAGAAAGCGCACCCGCGCCTCGTTGTCGCGAATACCACGCAGCACCGAGCCAAACTTGCCCGAAACAATCCAGGCGGCAAATAGGTAGCCCAGCGCCAGGGCCGCCGCCGAGGCCCAGAAAAACCAGATCGACATGGTGGCCTGTGGCACATGATCCAGCCCCGGCAGGTTTTGCAGGCCTGACAGCCCATTGTTGCCGCGCAAGCCGCTATCGTTTTGAAACAGATAGAGCGCCAGCCCCAGGGTCATCGCCTGGGTCAGGATCGACAGATACACACCGGTGACGCGCGAGCGGAAGGCCAGCCAGCCAAAGACCAGCGCCAGCACACCCGGCACCGCCACCACCAGCACAAGCTGCAGCAGCAGACTGTCAGAAAACATCCAGATCATAGGGAACTCGCTGGATCCCACCACGCCGAAGATCTGATTGCCAATAGCATCGACAACCTCGCTCTCGGTGGCGGGGATCGGGGCCTCGGCCAGCGACGAGACAACAATCGCTTGCGTGCGGGCATACATCAGCCACATGCCGATCATGTAGCCGCCCAGGCCAAAGAAGGCAAAATGGCCCAGCGACAGGATACCCGTGTAGCCCCAGACCAGATCCATCGCCACCGCCACCAGGGCCAGACACAGCGTCTTGCCCAGGGTTTTGACAAAGCTGGTGGAGATCACCCCGGCCCCTGCCCCTTCGGCCAACAGGGTCACGCCCAGCACGAACAGCGCCAGCACAGCCAGAAACACCAGGGTCGAGGGGTTACGTTTGAAGAAAGTGT
Organism: uncultured Pseudophaeobacter sp.; assembly: GCA_905479575.1. GTDB lineage: Bacteria > Pseudomonadota > Alphaproteobacteria > Rhodobacterales > Rhodobacteraceae > Pseudophaeobacter. The sequence goes on along the minus strand of CAJQNB010000020.1, from coordinate 18,885 downwards.
CGGACATCGCTTAATCTCCCGCCGCCCGGCCTTTGAGGGCGATGATCCCTCGTGGGCGAAATTGAATGAAGACGATGATAAAGACGATCATATAGGTCTGTGCGGCCAGGGTGTTTGACGGGTTCAGCCACTCGACGCCCTTTTGGAAGAAACCAATCATGGTGGCCCCTGCCAGGGTGCCCCAGATATTGCCAACGCCGCCAACAACCACGGTCATAAAGCTTTGCACGATATAGTCCGAGCCGAGCTCTGACGTGACCTTGGCAAACAGCCCGATGGCGACGCCCGCGATGCCGGCAATGCCGGACCCCAGCCCAAAGGTGAGCATATTCACCCGTTCCGGGTTGATCCCCATGGACCCGGCCATGGCCCGGTTCTGCGTCACCGCACGGGTTTCCAGCCCCAGCCGGGTGCGCCGCATGATGAACAGGAACACGCCCAGAAAGATCAGGGCCAGCATGAAGATGGCGATGCGAATATAGCTGATCGACACCACATCGTTGATGATCCATGCTCCATCCAGCCAGCCCGGCGCCGTCAGCGGGCGCGCCTGGGTGCCAAAGATGTTCTTGGCCAGCTGCTGCAGCGCAATCGAGATGCCAAAGGTGGCCAGCAGGGTCTCTAGCGGGCGATTGTAGAGCCAGCGAATAACCAGCCGCTCCATCGCCACCCCGGCGGCAAAGGTCACCGCAAAGGCCAGCGGCACCGCCACCAGGATCGACACCGTATGGTTCGGGATCACCTGCTGCACCACATAGCCGGTATAGGCGCCCATCATGATGAATTCCCCATGGGCCATATTGATCACCCCCATCACCCCAAAGGTAATCGCCAGACCAATGGCGGCGAGGAAATAGATCGAGGCCAGCGACAGCGCATCCAGCGTCAGGTCCACCGTCTGACCAATCGCCACCTGGGTGGAAATGCTCTTGAGCGCTTCGCTGGCTGCACTGGTAATAGCCGCCGCAGGTTCATCGTAGATTTCGGCAAACACATGCGCGTTCAGGCTCTGGGTGATTTGTTCAGCACTGACCAGCGCCGGGGCCAATTTGGCCGCAACCAGCGCCCCGTAGGCTCGGGTCCGTGCGTCCTCTTGGCTCAACTGCGCCAACGGCACCCCGCCGACCCGGCCGCCGTCGATATGGGCTGCCAGCGTGGTGCGGATCTCATCACTTGAAACACGGGCCGGGGCCAGTTTGGCCGCAACCAACAGGTCGTAGGCCGCATCCTGCGACAGCGCGTCCTGCCCCGGTTCCACCCGGCGCGCGACATTCAAGCCCGCAGGGATATCCCCGGCAAAGGCGCGCAGCTGGGTCGAAACCAGCGGGTTCAGCGTCGCCCGCACATCCAGCCCCAGATCCCCGGACAGGGATTGAATAGTGGCGACGCGGCGGGTCTCATCCGTGTCATAGGCAATGGTCAAAAGCTGCTCAATGCGGGTTTTTCGCGCTTTCAGAACCGGATCTGTCTCGCCGGGGATCGAGGCGCGCAGCGGCGCCAGCAGCGCGCCAGCGGGGGCGCGCTCAATGGCCAGCAATGCTTCCTGGCGGCGGGAGGGATCCGGGTCCGACAGCTGAAACTGCACCAAGGCGGTGGCGATCAGCGCCCGAACGCCGCTGTTGGGTTTGATCTGTTTCAGATCCGATTTGGCCGCATCCCCGATGGCCTCTCCGGTATCAAAATCAAACAGGCGATAGCTTTTGCTTTCCAGCTTTTCGCCGCGAAAGAACAGCCCGTCAGACTTGCGCATCCACAGGGCCTTGACCTGCCAGGCCTGCAGCACCGCCTGCGCCTGGGGCAGCCCGCTGTCAGCGATCGCTGCAATCGCCGGGGCAATGGTCTTGCGTGAACTCTTCAGGATCAGCGCGCTTTGCTCTTGTAAGAGGCTCTGCATTGCTGCCGGTTGCGTCAAATTTGTCTGGGGGGAGACCTGCTGCGCCAGGGCAGCAAGGTTCGATAGAAGGACCAGAAGGCCCGCCAAAAAGGAAGTTCTCATGATGCTGGTGCCTTCAATGTCCCGCAGAGCCGAGGGGCCCTGCGGGACTGTTACGATCAGTAGTTCGAGTTCAGCTGAACGCAGGTTTTGGTTTCGGTGTTATACATGCCGCAACCGATGTCTTTCCAATCAGACATCAACACCGCACTGTCAGGCAGGAAGTCGGTCCAGGCATCGCCGGGGACTTCGGTGGTCTGGCTGATGATGTCAAACTGGCCGTCTTCCTGGATTTCACCAATCAGCACTGGCTTGGCCAGGTGGTGGTTGGGCAACATCACAGCAGTGCCGCCGGTCAGGTTGGGGAACTCCTGCCCATACATGGCGGTCCGCACCGCATCCACATCAGCGGTTTTTGCCGCTTCCACCGCGTTCACCCACATGTTGAAGCCAATGTAATGGGCTTCCATCGGGTCATTGGTGACGCGCTCGTCGCCCATGGTGGTTTTCCAGGAGTCGATAAAGGCGGTGTTGGCCTCGCTTTCAGCCGACTGGAAGTAGTTCCAGGCCGCCAGGTGGCCCACCAGGTTCGAGGTATCCAGACCCGACAGCTCTTCTTCGCCAACCGAGAAGGCAACCACGGGGATGTCATCCGCCGAAATACCGGCAGCGGCCAGTTCTTTGTAGAAACCGATGTTGGCGTCACCATTGATGGTGGAAATCACCCCAACCTTTTTGCCGTCTGCGGCCAGCGCCACAACATCTGCAACGATCTTGGACCAGTCAGAGTGACCAAAGGGGGTGTAGTTCACAAAGATGTCTTCGCTGGCGATGCCCTTGGACTGCAGATAGCTTTCCAGAATGTTGTTGGTGGTGCGGGGGTAGACATAGTCGGTCCCCAGCAGGGCAAATTTTTCAACACCCAGCTCTTCGAGGAAGTAATCCGTCGCCGGGATTGCCTGCTGGTTGGGCGCCGCACCAGTGTAGAACACGTTCTTGGAGCTTTCTTCGCCCTCATACTGCACCGGGTAGAACAGCAATCCGTTCAGCTCTTCGATCACCGGCAGAACCGATTTGCGGCTGACGCTGGTCCAGTTGCCAAAGATCACATCCACATCATGCACCGTCAGCAACTCGCGCGCCTTTTCGGCAAACAGCGGCCAGTCGGAGGCCGGATCGACAACAACGGCTTCCAGCTCACAGCCCATGACACCGCCGGCAGCGTTCTGCTGGTCAATCAGCATCAACATGGTGTCTTTCAGTGTGGTCTCGGAAATCGCCATGGTTCCGGACAGAGAATGCAGCACGCCCACTTTATACGTGCAATCCGCTGCCAGAGCTGGCGTGCTGAGGGCGGCGACAGCAGCTGTGGCTGCCAAAGTGGTTTTTAGATTGATCATGTTTATCTCCCGGCGGAGGGGGTCGGGGGTGCTTGCGTCAACGCGCCTCTTTCCGTACCCAGTCCCCGCAACCTTTGTTGCACCCGTGTGGCGGCCGGTCAGAGCTGCAATTCGTCTGGTCGTCACACACCCTTCAAAAACAATTGCTCCTGGCAGGCACATACAGTGCTTCTGCATCGCAGCAATTGAAGCAACGTGCGGCGCCGACTTTTCCCGCGCCATACTGCAAATTGATCAAAAATTGGGCTGCACGGCGCTCTGCGCGCTAAAAAACAGGCAATGCGTTTTTCAAAAGCGGAATTTTGCAAGTTTTTGTGGAGCCTCCGATCGGAACTGCCGAAAAAAAAGGCAACCGACTTGCGGCTGACATGCTGCTGTCGCCCGAAAGATCCGGCCTGAAGATCTGGCCAAAGGATCTGACCCGATAAAGGAGACCGGCATTACTCTGACCGCCGACATATCGCAGCAAGCCGCCCGGCCTGTGCCCCCTGCCCGCCCCAGCCAACCGCGGGCACAGGGCGCTGTTGACCTTACGGTCAAGCAGACGTCGCGGGGGTCGGTGCTGCGGGGGCTGCGGCAGTCTGGCTCGTTCAGGTGTTTGTTTCCACGAATAAAAACCACAAGCCTCGAGGCGGTGCTGATCAATACGGCCGGTGGCATCACCGGCGGCGATGACATGCGGATCACTGCCGGTATCGGGGCCGGTGCTGCCTTGACCCTGACCACCCAGACGGCTGAACGCGCCTATCGCGCCCAGCCCGGTGAAGTGGGGCAGCTGCAAACCAAACTGAACGTCGCCGCAGGGGGGCATGTGAACTGGCTGCCACAGGAAACCATTCTGTTTCAAAGCTGCGCCCTGTCGCGTCGGCTCGATGTGGATCTCGCCCCGGATGCCACCGCCCTGCTGGTGGAGCCGCTGGTCTTTGGCCGCCTGGCCATGGGAGAAACGGTGACACAGGGGCGCTTTCATGACCGGATTGTGCTGCGCCGCAATGGCACAGAACTCTACCGCGACGCCATGCGCTTTGACGGTGACATGCAGGCACAGCTGGACCGCCCGCATGTGGCCGCCGGGGCCCGGGCGCTGGTCTCGGTGATCTATGTGGCGCCGGATGCCCGCGGCCAGCTGGCCCCCTTGCGGGCCATGTTGCCACCCCAGGCCGGGGCCTCGGTGATTGGGGATGACCTGTTGCTGCTGCGCATTCTCGCGGCTGACGCCTATGAGCTGCGCCGCAGCCTGATCCCGATCCTGAACCGCCTGACACAGAACTGCCCACCACAGAACCGCCTGACACAGGGCACCCTTCCCCGATGCTGGATGATCTGACATGAACCTGACCCCCCGAGAAAAAGACAAACTGCTGATCGCCATGGCCGCCGAGGTGGCCCGCCGCCGCCTGGCGCGCGGCGTCAAGCTGAACCACCCCGAGGCCATCGCCCTGATCACCGATGCGGTGGTCGAGGGCGCCCGTGACGGCCGTTCCGTCGCTGACATGATGGAGGCCGGCGCCGAGGTCATCAGCCGCGACCAATGCATGGAGGGCATCGCCGAGATGATCCATGACGTGCAGGTCGAAGCCACCTTTCCCGATGGCACCAAACTGGTGACCGTGCATAACCCCATCCGCTAAAGGAAATCGCTCATGAAAACTCTGTCTCTTGCCGCCACTTCCGCCCTGTCTCTTGCACTGCTGGGCACGCCCGTGCTGGCCCATGGTGCGGTGGAAATCCACACCCATCCCAAAGACATGCTGGGCCTTGCGGCGCTTGTGGCGCTGATCGTCGTCGGTGGCTATATCGCCTGGAAGGCGCGCACATGATCCCCGGAGAGCTGCTGCCTGCGCCCGGCGATCTGACGCTGAATGCAGATCGTGAGGCGGTAACGCTGATGGTGGCGAACACCGGCGACCGCCCGGTGCAGGTTGGCTCGCACTACCATTTTGCCGAAGCCAACCCAGCGCTGGAGTTCGACCGCGAGACCGCCCATGGCCATCGCCTGGACATTGCAGCGGGCACCGCCGTGCGGTTTGAACCCGGCCAGCGCCGCGAGGTGCAGCTGGTGCCCTTTTCCGGCGCCCGGCAGGTCTTTGGCTTCAACCAAAAGATCATGGGCGCGCTCTGACCGCCGCTGCCCCCTCTCAGGCGCATGCCACTGCGCCCAACACCAAACTGTTTTGCTGAGGTTTCAACCCCATGCCCACCCAGATTTCCCGTGCCGATTACGCCGCCATGTTTGGCCCGACCACCGGCGACAAGCTGCGCCTTGCCGATACGGACCTGATCATCGAGGTCGAGCGCGACCTGACCGCCGAGCGCGCCTCGGGCTCAGGAAATGCGCCGCTCTATGGCGAGGAGGTCAAATTTGGTGGCGGCAAGGTTATCCGCGATGGCATGGGGCAATCCCAAGTGACCCGCGCCGCCGGAGCGGTGGACACGGTGATCACCAATGCGCTGATCATCGACCACACCGGTATCTACAAGGCCGACGTGGGCCTAAAGGACGGGCGCATTGCCAAGATCGGCAAGGCGGGCAACCCTGATACCCAGCCCGGAGTGGATGTCATCGTTGGCCCCGGCACCGAGGTCATCGCCGGCGAGGGGCGCATCCTGACCGCAGGGGGATTTGACAGCCATATCCACTTCATCTGCCCGCAACAGATCGAAGACGCGCTGCATTCCGGCCTCACCACCATGCTGGGCGGTGGCACCGGCCCGGCCCATGGCACCCTGGCCACCACCTGTACCCCCGGCCCCTGGCACATTGGCCGCATGTTGCAATCAGCCGATGCCTTTCCCATGAATCTGGCCTTTGCCGGCAAGGGCAACGCCGCGCTGCCCGCCGCCCTGGAAGAGCAGGTTCTGGGCGGCGCCTGCGCGCTGAAACTACATGAGGACTGGGGCTCGACCCCGGCCGCCATCGACTGCTGCCTCTCGGTAGCAGACGCCTGGGACGTGCAGGTGATGATCCATACGGATACCCTGAATGAAAGCGGCTTTGTTGAACATACCGTCGACGCCATCAAGGGCCGCACCATCCATGCCTTTCACACCGAAGGCGCCGGTGGCGGCCATGCGCCGGATATCATCAAAATCTGCGGCGAAGAGCATGTGCTGCCCTCCTCGACCAACCCGACGCGCCCCTTCACCGTGAACACGCTGGAGGAACATCTGGACATGCTGATGGTCTGCCACCATCTGGACAAATCCATCCCCGAAGACGTCGCCTTTGCCGAAAGCCGCATCCGCCGCGAAACCATCGCCGCCGAAGACATCCTGCACGACATGGGCGCGTTCAGCATCATCGCCTCCGACAGCCAGGCCATGGGCCGGGTGGGCGAAGTCCTGATCCGCACCTGGCAAACCGCTGATAAGATGAAAAAACAGCGTGGCCGCCTGGCCGAGGAAACCGGCGACAACGACAATTACCGGGTGCGGCGCTACATCGCCAAATACACCATCAACCCGGCCATTGCCCACGGAATATCCCATGAAATCGGCAGCCTGGAAGAGGGCAAACGCGCCGATCTGGTGCTGTGGAACCCAGCATTTTTTGGCGTCAAACCCGAAATGGTGCTGCTGGGGGGCTCTATCGTGATGGCGCAGATGGGCGATCCCAATGCCTCAATCCCGACACCACAGCCGGTCTATTCCCGGCCGATGTTTGGCGCCTTTGGCCGCGCCGTGGAAAACGCGGCTGTCACCTTTGTCTCTGCGGCCGCGCAAGACGCTGGCATCGGCCAGAACCTGGGGTTGGCGAAACAAACAGTGGCGGTGCAAAACACCCGCAACATCGGCAAGAAAGATCTGCTGCTGAACACCGCCACCCCGGTGATGGAGGTGAACCCCGAAACCTATGAGGTGCGCGCCGATGGGGAGCTGCTGACCTGCCAGCCCGCCGAAGTGCTGCCCATGGCACAACGCTATTTCATGTTCTGAGGAGGCCACAATGGACCTGCCAACCGCCCGCGAAGTGATCCACAGCCACCATGGCGACGACCAGGTGACGCTCACCTATGATGCACGGTTTTTGCGCCGCAAGGTTTTGACCGCCACCTCTGGGGCGCAGTTCCTGGTGGATCTGGCCCAGACGTCCTCAGTGGGTGGTGGGGATGCGTTCAAGCTCTCTGACGGGCGGCTGATTGAGGTCATCCCCGCCACTGAAACCCTGCTGGAAGTCACCGGCGATCTGCCCCGGCTCGCCTGGCATATCGGCAACCGCCATACCCCCTGCCAGGTCGAAGACAACAGGCTGCTGATCCAGATGGACCATGTGCTGCGCGATATGCTGGAAAAACTGGGCGCTGATCTGCGCCAGGTCGACGCGCCCTTTACCCCCGAAGGCGGGGCCTATGGCCACGGACGCACCCATGGTCACAGCCACTAGCGCCCAGATCCTCACCCTCAGCCAATGGCTGTCACCGGCCTATCCGGTAGGCGCCTTTGCCTACAGTCACGGCCTGGAAGCGGCTGCGGACCAGGGCTGGCTCCGTGATGGCAGCGATCTGGAGGCCTGGCTACAAGAGGTGCTGGAGCACGGTGCCGGGCGTTCGGATACGCTGTTTCTGGCCGCTGCCTGGCACGCGAATACGGCCGCTGATCTGGTCGCTGAACTGGCCGCGATCGACGCCACCGCCTGTGCCTTTGCGGCGTCACAGGAACGGCTGTTGGAAACCCGCCAGCAAGGCCGCAGTTTTGGCCTTGTGACCGAGGCGATCTGGGGCGCGCAGCTTGCCGGGCTCACCTATCCGGTGGCACTGGGGGCGGCGGCAGCGGCTGAGGGCCTGCCGCTGGAGCTGACCCAGGTGATGTATCTGCAGGGGTTCTTGTCCAATCTGGTCGCGGCGGGCCAGCGGCTGCTGCCGGTGGGCCAGACCCAGGGACAGCAGATCCTGCAGCGGCTCAGCTGCCGCCTGCCCGCCATTGCGGACCAGACCCGCGATGGCGATCTGAGCCAACTGTCAGCCACCGCCTTTCTGGCCGATATCGCCGCGATGAAACACGAAACTCAACGATCAAGGATATTTCGCACATGACGAGCCCCAATGGCCCCCTTCGTATTGGCATCGGCGGACCGGTTGGCGCCGGCAAGACCACGCTGACCGCAGCCCTGGCCGAAACCCTGCGGGACAGGCTTTCCATTGGTGTGATCACCAATGATATCTACACGCAGGAAGACGCCGAGGCGCTGGTGCGCATGCAGGTGCTGCCCTCGGACCGGATCATCGGGGTGGAAACCGGCGGCTGTCCGCACACCGCGATCCGCGAAGATGCCTCGATCAATCTGGCAGCGGTGGCTGAAATGGTCGACCGCCACCCGGAGGTCGAGGTCGTGCTGATCGAAAGCGGCGGTGATAACCTGTCGGCCACTTTCAGCCCCGAGCTGGCGGATCTGACCATCTATGTGATCGACGTGGCCGCGGGCGAGGAGATCCCCCGCAAGGGCGGCCCGGCGGTGACCCGTTCGGACATTCTGGTGATCAACAAGACCGATCTGGCCCCCCATGTGGGCGCCAGCCTGGAGGTGATGGAGCGCGACGCCGCCCGCATGCGCCAGGGGTTGCCGACCTATTTCACCAACCTGAAGGCCCGCGTCGGTGTCGATGAGGTCTGGCAAGAGATCCGCAACATTGGCGGCCTGCCCTCGGCGGCGTAGCCCCCGCCATATGCGCAGCTGACCCAACGTGACACTGGTGCTGGGCGACAAAGGAGGTCAGCCTGTGAGACAGGACACAGCACCACTGGGTCAGGAGGCCAGCATGTTTACCGTACATCATCTCAACAACTCACGTTCGCAGCGGGTTCTTTGGCTGCTGGAGGAACTGGGCCTGCCCTATGAGATTGAACACTATCAGCGCGATAGCGTGACCAATCTGGCGCCCCCTGCCCTGCTCGCCAAACACCCCTTGGGGAAATCCCCCATGCTGGAGGTAGACGGGCGGATCATCACCGAAAGCGGCGCAATTGTTGACTATCTCTGCGCCGGCTTTGGGCCGCAACTGGTGCCCGACCGCGACACCGACGCCTATATCAGCCATCTGGAGCTGATGCATTTTGCCGAAGGCTCTGCGATGACGCCCATCCTGTTGCAGCTTTATGTGGGCAAACTGGGCGAAGCAGGCGCACCGCTGGCACCGCGCATCACCCAACAACTGGAAAGCCACTTTGTTTATATGGAGAGCCTGCTGCGTCCCTCGGGGCATTTTGTTCAGGATGAGCTGTCCGCTGCGGATATCATGCTGAGCTTTCCCGCCGAAATCGCCATCGCCCAGGGCCAGGGGAAAAACCTGCCAAAACTGGCGGGCTTTGTGGCCAGTATGCAGGCGCGGCCGGCCTATCAGCGGGCGCTTGAAAAAGGCGGCGCCTACGCCTTTGCCTAGGGGCTGGACCGATTGTTTCTGAGCTCCAAGCCCTGGTGTGCCGGGCCTGCTTGGGGCTCGGCTTCCTGCCTTTCATCTCTGGCCACAGCAGTCCCCGGAATCCGGGAGACTGCACTACCGTGCACTCTGACCCTGCGTTTAGCCAATTTGCGCCAGCACTCGCAAAGGTTGTGACCAACCCCTTAGCCGGTCAGCTGACCCAGCGCTTTAGATTCTGCTGATCCGGTTCGCCCAATCATCCCCAACGCCGATGCGCTCTGTGTCAGTGGCACCGCCAAACGATCTAACGGCTCTGGCAGGTTTCGCCCCCTCACCCGCGCCTATAATTTGAACACAAAGCCTGGAATGAACACGAAGAGCTGAACCGGGCAAACCCAGCGCGGCGGGTCAGGCGCAGGGGCAGCCCAGCCGCCGTGCAAAACACGGCCCCCTCCTGCAGGGTCTTGCGGCTAAATCAATTTGCCCACCCGTGTACCAGCCTGTCGTGCAACAGATTTAGCCTCCCTGCGAGGGGTCCCAGCAGGTCGCTGTCTACGGGGCATCTGGTCAAACGGAACCGATCTGCACTGCGCAAACATTTCTGCGCGGCCACCACAAACCGTCGCGTGGAAAAATTTTTCCTTTGGTTTTATTCAATTACCACTTTACCCGCAGCCTTGCTGCACTGCTCATTGATGCTTTTTGCACGAGGTGCGCCCCCATCAGGATCCTCAACAAAGCGCATGGTTGCGATTGACGGGCTTGATCATGGGGCACCCAAAGGGCAACACTTAACGAAAGATGGAAACACGGTCCTGCTTTCGGTGCGAGGTATTTCTACCACCCTGTGCCGATTAAGGGACCGCTCACCTTTTAATCCTACGCTGCGCGCAGGAGTTCGTGTCTATTTTAAGGGGTTGTTAACGGTTGCTACCGGCGCTTGGTTTGCCAAACAAGGAACGATGTGAAGGACACCGCAAGGACAATGCGAATGTTGAAATTATCACCAGACCTTAAGGCTTCGGTGTGCGCCCAAAACCAGCTGGTCCGCGAAGACATGCCGTCTCGGTTTGCTTCGATCACCGTCATTTCGCTCTTGTCGCTCTACTACCTTCCGTTTCAGACGGTTTGCTTTTTCTATGTCGCCATCGCCCTCATCGAACTTGTCGGATTGTATGTGTACACCAAGATAAGGCGCAAGGTGACTCTCGCCGGGGTTGTTATTTTTTCCCTCTCAGCCTTCATTGGCATCTTGCTTTTCAATGCCATCCCGATCCTGCTTTTCCTAGAACCCGACGCCTTTCCCAAGCTCGCCGGGGCCATGCTATTGGTGATCGCGCTCAATCACAGCGTGGTGGCCCGCTCTGAGTGGATGTTCTTTGGCCTGCTGACCGCTTTGCCAATCATTTTCGCTGTCGGCTATATGATTGTCAGTTTTCTCCACTCCTTTGCCAGTCCGGTTGAGATTGGCATCGCCGTTGTCATTCTGGTGTTGGGGGCGGGCTATGTCGCCCATAGCATGCGAGCGCTTAACAAAATGACCGATCGTCTGCGCCAAGCCCTGAGCGCCGCTGAAGCCGGAAGCCGTGCCAAGAGCAGCTTTCTCGCCGCCATGAGCCATGAGATCCGCACTCCGCTGAACGCGATTTGCGGCATGGCAGAACTCATCGACGAAGAGGACACAGATCCAAAAACAAAACAGGAGCGCAGCCTGTTGCTGCGGCAATCCGCCCAGGCGCTTACTGGTATTTTGAACGATGTTCTTGACCATGCCAAAGTGGAATCCGGTCATATCGAAATCAATGTCACCGCTGCCTCGCCCCAGATTGAAATCACCAGTGCGGTAGAGATGTTTCGGGCCCCTGCCCGGGCCAAGGGCCTGCAGTTCAGCCTGAATTTTAGCGAGGATCTGCCACGCTACGCTGAATTTGATGCCTTGAGACTACGGCAAGTGATTGGAAACCTGGTGTCCAATGCAGTCAAATTTACCGAGACGGGGCATATCAAGGTTCAGGTGTCATCGCAGCAGGTTGATGCGACCTGCGTTCTGACCGTCCAGGTTTCGGATACCGGGCGTGGGATCGCCGCAAATCAGATCCCTCATCTTTTTGCTGAGTTTTATCGGGCCGTGGATAAAAACGCGCCAACGGTCCCGGGCACCGGCCTTGGGCTTTCGATTGCACGTCGGTTCGCCCGGATGATGGGGGGAGACATTTCAGTTCGTTCTGTTCTCAAGGCGGGAAGCTGTTTTTCTTTCACCAGTCAGCTCAAAACCCTGGAAGAGCCACAATCCCCGCCGGAGTTTCCCAGCGCCAAACACGTCACAGACAACCCGCAAGCGCTTGACCACGATCTAGGCGTCAAATCCATATTGCTTGTCGATGACACCCAGTCCAATCGCATGGTTGTGCGCTCCTTTCTGAAAAAGAGCAATGTCGAGATTATCGAGGCCGAAGATGGCGCCAAAGCATTGAAATGCCTCGAACAGCGCCCTGTGGACCTTGTTTTGCTGGACATGAAAATGCCAATCATGGATGGTGAGGAAACCTTGTTGGAAATGGCGCGGCGCGGCGGCCGAATTGCTGCAACGCCGGTGATCATGCTCACCGCCAATGCCGCAACCGAAGATCGCCAACGGTTCCTTGCGCTTGGGGCCTTGGGCTATATCGCCAAGCCCGTAAAGAAATCGGTCCTGTTGTCTGAGATCCGCAGCGTTTCAGCCGTCAGCCATGAGGCAAAAACCGCGCTTTAAACCGCAGACATCCCGCCTCGGGGCCTCATAAATCTTAAAGTGACCCTATGTAAGTTAATGTAATATTTACGATTGCCTGTAAAAGTTGTTTTAAATTTTAGCAAATCCCCAAGACTAAGTCTTGAGAGATTCTAACAAATGGGTAGGCACCCAAATGCAATCGACAGAGATCACCTTTGATAACTTGGGTGAAACCGGTACATTATTCACGGCGCTTCTGCGCGCACGGTATCATCACTTCATCGAAACGCGCGGTTGGAAACTCCCCAATACGCGTGGGCTCGAATTTGACCAGTATGACACCCCGGAAAGCATCTATTGTACCATACATGATGGGCTGACCGTTTATGGCGGCCTGCGGGTGACGCCCACTACCGCCCATAACATCAACGCCAGCTACATGCTGCGCGATGCGCAGCTTGGCCTGTTACCGGATATGCCGACGAACCTGCTTGACGAACCTGCACCACAGGATCCCGGCACATGGGAGGTCAGCAGAGTTTTTGTGACCGATACCCTGAGCAGTCGGGACCGAATGCGGGTGAGAAGTGAAATCGGCTTGGCCCTCGCCCGTTTGGCAGAGACTTGGAAGTTTGACTCCTATATCTGCCTGACCTCTGTCGCCGCAGGCTTGCTCATGCGCCGCACGGGGCTCACAATTTCGCCGGCAGGCCCGCGCCTCGAAGTCGGTGGCGAAACCTGCCAAGCCTATCATCTGAAGGTGGACGCCAAGAACGTGCGTAGCCACGCGGCCTGATCTAGCCGCCCCAGATTTCTCCGCTCCAGATTTCTCCTCTCCTGGGCGTAAAACGAGCCCCGCAGCCCTGTCGCAGCTTTGCGCACATCGTTTGGTGCCAATGGATACATGCCTGTTCTCAGTGGAAATCCCGGCTTGGGAACAACCGCTTTGCCTGCTCGCGCGGGTGACGGGCGGAGGTTTTGTAGCCTCCTCTGGGGGCGCCGTCCGCCTGGGGCTGGGTGATGCCCACCGCGTCATCAAGAGGATGACCCAACTCAGAAAGCCGGTGGGAGAGGTCCTCGATGTGATCGGCGATGAGATGCACAACGATGCCTTCACGCTCCAACCGGCCTGTCACCCGCAAAAGCCGCCCCCCCATGACCACCCGCCGAAAGCGTTTATAGACCTTGGACCAGACCACCACATTGGAGACGCCAGTTTCATCCTCAAGGGTCAGGAAAATCACGCCAGACGCGGTGCCGGGGCGTTGGCGTGTAATGACGAGGCCGCAAACACTGGTGCGTTTCAGGGGGGCCTCGGGCAAACGGTCATGCGGCGTCAGATCGGGGATCATCGGGCGCAACAGCTCCATCGGGTGGGCGCGTAACGTGAGCCGCATGGAGACATAGTCTTCGACAACTTCTTCTCCCAGATGCATGTTGGGCAAATGCACCTGGGGTTCGTGAATGCCCTCTCCGTCCATTGGATTGGCAAAAAGCGGCAGTGGTTTGGCGGCGCGGATCGCCCGGACCTGCCACAGTGCATCACGCCGTGTCAGCCCCATGCCGATAAACCCATCCGCCTCTGCCAGCCGTTCCAGCACCGAGGGCGCAACCCCCGCACGCAGCCAGACGCTTTCGGGGTCCTGATAGCCGTTGCCCCGCGCCGCCCTGATCCACCCCGCATCCTCCTTGCGAAACCCTTTGATCTGGCGAAACCCAAGGCGCAGCGCCAGCGCCCCATCGGCGCGCCGTTCCAGACTGTTGTCCCACTCGGAGTAATTGACGCAGACCGGTCGCACCTCGACGCCATGATCGCGCAGATCACGCACGATCTGGGCGGGGGCATAAAACCCCATCGGTTGGGAATTCAGCAGCGCGCAGGCAAACACCGCCGGATGATGGCATTTGAACCACGAGGAGACATAGGTCAGCATGGCAAACGCAGCCGCGTGGCTTTCGGGAAAACCGTAGTCAGCAAAACCCTCGATCTGCGTAAAACAGGCCTCGGCCACCTCTTGCGGATAGCCGTTGTCCAACATGCCCTGCACAAACCGGTCGCGATGCTCACCGATGGTGCCCATACGTCGAAACGACGCCAAAGAGCGGCGCAGTTTGTCGGCCTCTTCCGCCGTGTAGCCCGCGCCGACCACCGCGATCTGCATGGCTTGTTCCTGAAACAGCGGTACCCCAAGAGTTTTGCGGGTCACCTCTGCAAGTGCGGGACCAAAGGGTTCGGGGGCCTCTAGCCCCTGCCGCCTGCGGATATAGGGTTTGACCATGCCCCCCTGGATCGGGCCGGGGCGCACAATGGCGACCTCAATCACCAGATCATAAAATGTCGCGGGTTTCATCCGGGGCAAAAAATTCATCTGCGCCCGGCTTTCCACCTGAAACACCCCCACCGCATCCGCCCGCTGCAGCATCTCATAGGTGGCACGATCCTCCTGCGGCACGGTGTCAAGAGCCAGCTGCCGCCCCTCGAACTCCGCCAAAAGATCAAAGCATTTATGCAGGCAGGTGAGCATCCCGAGAGAGAGCACATCGATCTTCAGGATGCCCAGCGCATCAATGTCATCCTTGTCCCACTCAATCACGGTGCGATCTTCCATCGCGGCATTCTCGATGGGGCATAGCGCGTCAAGCCGCTCATGGGTGATGATGAACCCGCCGACATGCTGGGACAGGTGACGCGGAAAACCGATGATCTCGCCAATGAGTTTGAGCGTCTGCGCCAGCCGCAGATCCGTCGGGTCCAGACCCAGCGCTCTGACCCGGTCCATGTCTACCCCCGCATTGGTCATGCCCCAGATATCGCCCGACAGCCGCGCCGTCAGGTCCTGGGACAGGCCCATGACCTTGCCCACCTCGCGGATTGCAGCGCGGGTGCGAAAGTGGATCACCGTGGCGCAAAGCCCCGCACGGTGTCGGCCGTATTTCTCATAGATCCACTGGATCACCTCTTCGCGGCGCTCATGTTCGAAATCCACGTCGATGTCGGGCGGCTCGCCACGGTATCGGGAGATGAAGCGTTCAAACACCATGCCGATCATGTCCGGGCTGACATCGGTGATGCCCAGCAGGTAACAAATAATGGAATTGGCCGCCGAGCCCCGGCCCTGACACAAAATGCCACGCGCACGGGCTTCCTGCACGATATCATGCACCGTCAGGAAATAGGGCGCGTACCCCAGCTCACCAATCACCGACAGCTCCTTTTGCATCAACTGATGCACCCGCGCCGAGGTCCCATCCGGATAGCGTCGGCGCAGCCCTTCCTGGGCCAGGCGGGTGAGCCGGGCCTGCGCGGTTTCACCTTCGGACATCTCGTCGGGGTATTCATAGCTCAGGTCCGACAAATCAAACCCACAGCGCGCGGCAATTTCCAGCGTCCGTTTCAGCGCCGCCGGATGCCGCTGATAGAGCCGCGCCATGTCGCCAGCACCTTTGAGACGGCGCTCGGCATTGGGCAGGGCCTTGGTGCCGATCTGGTCAATCGGGACGCCGTCGCGCAGGCAGGTGAGCACATCCGCGAGCTGTCGGCGTTTGCCGTGATGCATCAGCACATCCCCCACCGCCACCATCGGCGCAGAACAGCGTAGCGCCATGGCAGCACAGGCATCGAACCAGGCCTGATCGGAGCCGTCATAGCGCGGCGGCGCAGCAAAAAAGACCGCGCCGGGAAACCGCCGCCCCAGTCGCTGCACCGGTTCCTGCGCGCGGCTCAGATCCGCAGGCGGCAGGGCAATGAGGATCATCCCCAGGCAGCCCGCCTCCAAGTCTTGCAGGTCCAGGTGACACTCCGCCTTGTCGGCCCGCCGCTTGCCAAGGGTCAAAAGCCGCGACAGGCGGCGGTAGGCGGCACGGTCTGTGGGCAGAGCCAGCCAGTCCACCGGGCAATCCCGCAGCACCAGACGGCTGCCGACGATCAGTTTCGGCAGATGCGGTGCTTGGGATGTATGGGGCACCTGAGGCAAGGGCAAATCCTGCGGCTGCCCGACCTGTTGGCGCGAACAGGCATCCACCTGATGCGACGAGCGCACCCGCAAGCTCTGACTCGCCTCGTCGCGCAGGGTTTTCAACGCGGAATAGGCCCGCACCACGCCAGCCAGCGTGTTGCGGTCAGTGATGGCGATGGCTTCCAGACCCAGCTCCGCCGCGCGCAGCACCAATTCCTCCGGATGTGAGGCTCCGGTGAGAAAGGTGAAATTTGTTGTCACACACAGCTCCGCATAGCCCGCCTTGTCACGGTGCCAGAGCATGGGGTCAAAGCGGCGGGCCTCCTCCTGCCCTTTGTCACGCCCCCCCTGGGTCATGTGAATTCACCCTGTGCAAACCAGCCCGGGTTCTGCGGGGTATAAAACAGCCAGAGCCGCCGCCCTTCGCGGGTGTCCACCTGCCAATAATCACGCAGGCCCGTACGCCAGGTGTCATCCGAGAGCCACCATTCCGGCGCGATCCGTTCGGGGCCGATGGCACGGCCCGTTGTGAGCCGCATCCGCCGCCAGCGAAACTGAACCGGGGGCTGTGGTCCACGGGCCGCGATCGGCTCGGGGGGGAACAGGCACAGCGGGCGCGGACGCGGTGCGACCCAACCAGTCTCGGGTTTGCTAAAGGCAGCGGGCGCAATGGAAAAGGCGCGTTCGGGGATATGGCTGTCGGCGGGCAGGAAGCGCTGGATATTCTCCAACCCAATCCGGGTGCCGATGCGGGTGATCAGATCGTTGAGTTGGTCGGGAGAGCTCTGGCCGCTGCCAATCTGTTGGGCGGGGAGCGGCTCGATCAGCGTCGCCTCAATCCGCATTTGGTCGATCCCGAACCCGGCGTCGACCTCGTCCACGCCGCGCTCAAACAGCGGCAAAATGCGGCTCGGGTCGCGCATTGGCGCCGCCAGGCGCAGCTCGACCTGCTGGTGCCCCTGATCAACCCGCCGCAGGGTGAGACAAAGGCGGCGCGCGCCCATTTCCTGGGCTTTGAGCTCGTCGCACAGCGGTCTGAGCAGCCGTGCGGTGATGCCCATCACGTCCTCGGTCAGGCCAATCGGGTCAGGCAGGCTCATCCGTGTGGCAAACTGCGGCGCCACGCTTTCGGGCATGATCGGCTCAGAGACATGCCCCATCGCCTGATCCAGCCGCAGCATCAGGTCGGGGCCAAACCGACGGGCCAGCGGAGCGCGGGCCGCCACAGTGAGATCGCCGATACAACGCAGACCAAGACGTTGCAGCGCCGTGACCATCTGATCGTCAATCCGCAACGCAGCAACGGGCAAATCGGTGAGCGTGCTCTGTGCCGCGCCGTAATGTGCCCGCGCCCAGGCCGCGCCACGGCTCTCCCCCAGCCCAAGCCGCAGCTCCAATCCCGCACGGCTGGCCCGCGCCCGCATATCAGCCAGCATCATAGGCTCACCGCCCCAAAGATGGGTCGCGCCGCTGACATCAAGCACCAGACCATCCACCCCCTCATAGCCCACCCAGGGGCAATAGCGCGTCGCCCAGCGGCGCAGGCTGGCAAGGAAAGCCCTGTCGAGATCAGGACGGGCGGGCTGGCTGATCAGATCGGGGCAAAAGGCGCGCGCATCAGCAAAGCTCATCCCGCGGCCCAGGCCGGCCTGTTCCGCCGCCCGGTTGAGGCAATAAATTCGTTCGGTATTCTTGGCCTTCAGCGTCAGCGCAAAAGCCCCGTCAACCGGGCGCGCCCGCAGAACCCGGTCGCTCGCCAACCGGGGAAACCACATCGAGACGACTCGTTTGCTGATCCCATCGCACATGCCAGGCTCCCAATGTTCCTGATTTGTTCTTGGTAATTTCCCAGCGCTTCAGAGTCGAGTCTTCTTGTTCAAAATCAAAAACCGGACGGGCGTGCCAGCGGGTTTCCGCAGCATTCGACCCCATGCCTTCCGGGATAATGCACAGCCCCGTCGTACCCCCCGCCTTGGCCGCCAATTGCAACCGCCGCCCCTCGCGCAGATCAAGCGGACGGGTTATTTCGAGCACCACATGGGGCAGCGCCCCATCTTTGAGACCTTCTTCGGCCACCGCAAGCGCGTCCAGCTGATCCTTGGGGCGGGCCAGCAACATCTGCGCCGGGTCAAAGAACGGCAGCATCCCCTGTGGCGTCAGGGTCTCGGACAGCCACGCTTGCCGAATCCAAAGCACAGGCCCCCGTGCGGCCAGCACCGCAAACCCCATGGCTCCGGCCCCGCAGACCTCATGGACGCGGGCACGGCGCAGGGGAAAAACATTATGAAACTCGACTCGCATGCGCGTGAACATAAAGGGAACAAATGGGCGCATCAATAACCCTGCTCTGGTGCAACAAAGTCGCCCAGTCCGCCACCTGCAGTGCTGCGGGTCGTGTCGCGAAGGTGGTGGAAATTTGAAGGTGGCGTAATCTCCGGGTGAACTGAACCCACCCAACCGGCGGCAGCAACCGCCAGGGAGATCACGCCATGAAGAACAATACCGACACTGCCGCGCTTTCGCTACT
>CAJQNB010000019.1 GCA_905479575.1 uncultured Pseudophaeobacter sp. | reverse complement strand
CACGTCGCGCGCTTCGAGGGCGGCTTCACCAAGGACCATCTGCGCGTCGTCGGCGAGACAGACGAGACCGGGACCGAGGTTCGGTTCATGGCCTCGCTCGATACGTTTTCCAATCTCGACTACGTGTTCAAGACGCTGGAGAACCGCCTGCGCGAGCTGGCCTTCCTGAACTCCGGCGTCAAGATCATCCTGATTGATGAGCGCCCGGCGGAACGGCTGGAATCGGAGCTGATTTATGAAGGCGGCGTCAAAGAGTTTGTCAAATACCTGGACCGCTCAAAGACCCCAGTGATGGATACCCCGGTCTATATCACCGGCGAAAAGGACGACATCGGTGTCGAGGTGGCGATGTGGTGGAACGACAGCTACCATGAATCGGTGCTGCCTTTTACCAATAACATTCCACAGCGCGACGGCGGCACCCACCTGGCGGGGTTCCGTGGGGCGCTGACCCGGACCATCAACAACTATGCCCAGTCCAGCGGCATTGCCAAAAAAGAGAAGGTCTCTTTCACCGGCGATGACGCCCGCGAAGGGCTGACCTGCGTCTTGTCCGTCAAGGTGCCGGATCCTAAATTTTCCAGCCAGACCAAGGATAAACTGGTCTCCTCCGAGGTGCGCCCGGTGGTGGAGAGCCTGGTGAATGAAAAGCTGGCGGAATGGTTTGAGGAAAACCCAAACCAGGCCAAACAGATCGTCGGCAAGGTTGTCGAGGCAGCGCTTGCCCGCGAAGCCGCCCGCAAGGCGCGCGAGCTGACCCGCCGCAAAAACCCGATGGATCTCAACTTTCTCAGCTCCAAGCTGAAAGACTGCTCGGACAAGGATCCGGTCAATACCGAAATCTTCCTGGTGGAGGGGGATTCCGCTGGTGGCTCTGCCCAGACCGGACGGGATCGGAAAACCCAGGCGATCCTGCCGCTGAAGGGTAAAATCCTGAATGTCGAGCGCGCGCGATTTGACCGCATGCTGGGCAGCCAGGAAATTGGCAACATGGTCATGGCCCTGGGCACCGGCATTGGCCGGGACGAGTTCAACATCGACAAGCTGCGCTACCATAAAATCGTCATCATGACTGATGCGGATGTTGATGGCGCCCATATCCGAACGCTGCTGTTGACCTTCTTCTACCGCCAGATGCCTGAGCTGATCGAAGGCGGTTACCTTTATATCGCCCAGCCACCGCTGTACAAAGTGGCGCGCGGCAAGTCCGAGGTGTACCTGAAAGACCAGGCCGAAATGGATGACTATCTGGTCAATCAGGGCGTCGAAGGGGCAACGCTGAAACTGGGCTCCGGCGAAGAGCTGGTTGGTAAAGATCTGATCCGCGTTGTCGATGAGGCGCGTCAGTTGAAACGGGTTCTGGACGCCTTCCCGACCCATTATCCGCGCCATATTCTGGAGCAGGCAGCTGTGGCCGGCGCCTTTGTGCCTGGTGCCGTTGATGCCGACTTGCAGGGCGTTGCCGACCGGGTTGCGACACGGCTTGATCTCATTGCGCTGGAATATGAAAAGGGCTGGCAGGGCCGGATTACCCAGGATCACGGCATCCGTCTGGCCCGCATTCTGCGCGGTGTCGAAGAGGTGCGCACCCTGGACGGCCCGATGCTGCGATCCGGTGAAGCGCGTAAAACGGGCAGCTTTACCAAAAGCTTGCAGGAAGTTTACGGAACCTCTGGTCAGTTGGTGCGACGGGATCGTGCCCAGGCAATCCATGGGCCGCTTGATCTGTTGAAGGCCATCATGGAAGAGGGCGAAAAAGGCCTGACGCTGCAGCGGTACAAAGGTCTGGGCGAAATGAACCCGGATCAGCTGTGGGAAACCACCCTGGACCCGGACGCCCGCACCCTGTTGCAGGTGCGTGTCGACGATGTGGTTGGGGCAGATGATCTGTTTACCAAACTGATGGGCGACGTGGTTGAGCCACGGCGGGAGTTCATTCAGAAAAACGCCCTGAGCGTCGAAAACCTGGATTTCTAAGCCTTTTCTGGTTCTCGCAGAGTTTTGCATTCGGGCGATCTGCTTCGCCCGAATGACGGCGCATTATTCCGTACTGCTTTTGTTACTGATCGCCCGGATTTCAGGGGCGCGAAACCGAGTGGGTACAATTGCGAGAAGGCGGGTTTACCCTTGATGTGGCCAAGTAGGATTTGAGCGCCATTCATCATCTCTGGTGATGCGCCTTTAACAGAAACTGTGCTTCTTCTTTGCGCATGAGCTGCGATAAAGGTGTGTCAGAGGAGCCCGACCATGTCCCAGAAAACGCGCGAAAACATTGATACTCCGCAGGGGTTGGCCTTTGCTATTTCCGCCTATGTTTTGTGGGGGTTCCTGCCGCTATACATGAAACTGGTGTCCCATATTCCTGCGGCGGAGGTGGTGGCGCATCGGGTGCTTTGGTCGGTGCCGGTGGCGGGGCTGCTGTTGGTGCTGTTGGGGCGAACCAGGGATCTGCGCGCCGCGCTTAAAAGCCCGCGCACACTGGCCATGGCCTGTGTGACGGCGGCGCTGATCTCGGTGAATTGGGGGATTTACGTTTGGTCGATTGCCTCGGGCCATGCGCTGGATGCTGCCCTTGGTTATTACATCAACCCGCTGTTCAGTATTGCCCTGGGCTCCCTGCTGCTGCGCGAGCGACTGACGCCGACGCAACTGGTTGCCATCGCTCTGGCTGCTGCTGCTGTGGTGGTCCTGACGGTCGAGGCCGGGCGGCTGCCCTGGGTGGCAATTGCGCTGACGCTGAGCTGGGGCTTTTATGCATTCTTCAAGAAACAGCTACCGGTTGGCCCCAATCAGGGCTTTATGCTGGAAGTGCTGATCCTGACACCTCCGGCGCTGGGGTATCTGGCCTATGCTTCGGCCACCGGCGGAACCCATTTCCAGGGCGTGGATATCTGGCTGTTGATGGGCTGTGGGCTGGTGACAGCAGTGCCGCTGATTGTCTATGCCAATGGGGCAAAACTGCTGCGGCTTTCGACCATTGGCATCTTGCAGTACATCGCGCCAACGATGATTTTCCTGATCGCGGTTTTTGTCTTTGGTGAGGAGTTTGGCCGCGCCCGGATGATTGCCTTCCCGATGATCTGGATGGCCTTGGTGATCTATTCGATCCCGCTGATCCGACAACTGCGTAGCCAGCCCAAGCCCGCCGTCTAACGCCGGGGCGACCCTGCCACACGACCGCCATACCGCCGCCGGGGGCTGCCTGCGAAGGCAGCCCTGACAGGTTTAGGATTTGCTCAGCTCAGGGCTTTGCGGAATTCCAAAAAGCGGGCATCTGTGCTGACCCGCGCATTGATGGCGTCGCGCAGGGCGCCAATGGTTTTGTGGGGGCGCATAACCACTTCGAAGGTCTGGATCAGCCCGTCGTCATTCAGGGTGATCAGATCAACGCCGACAGTGTCGAGATCGCCAACCTTGCATTGGAACTCCAGCGCCCAGTCTTTGCCCTCGCCCATGATGCGGCGATAGCGGAACTCAGAGAACACCTTGCCCACATGGCCCAGCACCGCGGCAACCGGTGCGCGGCCTGTCCAGGTTTTCCAATAGGTCGGCGGCAGGAAGCTCACGTCTTCGGCCAGCAGATCGGCGATAAGGCTTTCGTCGCCTTTGGCAACAACCTCCTGCATGCGGGTGATGGTTGGATGCATGGTCTCTCTCCCTCAAATTTTGACATGTGTTTGACATGTCTCTGTTGGGGGAACTCTGCGGCTCCTGCCCAATCGGGGCAAGCGCGACGTCACGGGAACTTGCCGTGGCGGGCAAGGCACAGTAGGCAGGCGCCTATGGCTGTTTCAAGTGACTATACCCCGCCGCAGGACCCGCTGGAGATCCTGCATCACGACGCGCAGATTCTGGTGGTGAACAAACCGGCGGGGCTGCTGAGCGTGCCTGGGCGCGGCGAACATCTGGCCGACTGCCTGGTCAGTCGCCTACAGCTGGCCTTTCCCGAAGCCTTGCTGGTCCATCGTCTGGACCGGGATACTTCGGGGGTTCTGGTCTTTGGGGTGACGCCCCATGCGCAGCGGCATCTGTCGATGCAGTTTGAAAAACGCACCACCCGCAAAGCCTATGTTGCGCGGCTCACCGGCCATCTGGAGCCCCGCGCCGGAGAGGTAGATCTGCCGCTGATTGTGGACTGGCCCAACCGGCCCCGGCAGATGGTCTGCCATGACACGGGTAAGCCCGCTGTCACCGACTACCGGGTGGTGAAATACGGTGAGGGTGAGACCCGCGTGCGACTGACGCCCAAGACCGGACGCACCCATCAGCTGCGGGTGCATATGATGGCATTGGGCCATGCGATCCTTGGGGATCCGCTCTATGCCACCGGGGCGGCGCGTGAATTTCCCCGGATGATGCTGCATTCAGAAGAATTGCGGATCAAACATCCTGACAGCGGGGAATCGATGAAGTTCCGCGCCAAGGCGCCTTTCTGACCGCAACTGCGGCCCCCCCCTGCGACTGATCGGCCTAGGCGGTGATTTTCAACCAGTTGTTGGGCAGAATGTCGGGGTTGCTGAGCTTGGGGTCACCAAACCAGTTGGTTGGCCCGGCGACGCGTTTCTGCGCATTTTGGTTGAGCCAGGCGGCCCACCAGGAAAACGAGCTATTGCCGATGATGTTGTGATTGCACAGGCTCATTAGGCGCATGTCTTCAAAATCTGTCTCCGGCCCGTTGAAATCCACTACCACCTTGCGGCAGGGCAGCGGCAGATTGGCCTTGGCCCAATCGGGATCATCGGAAAAGACATAGACGGTCGGCGCCGCATCCGGCAGGCCGTCTAGGATGCGGGCCAGGGCGGCCTCGTAATAGGCTTGATCACAGAGCACATGGGCCGCAAGCGCCACATAATCTCCGCGTCGCACATGCAGGGAAATGGCAGGGCCAGAGGCAATTTGCGCAGCCATTTCCGCGTTTTGGCTATTGCTGAAATCCGGGAAGGTGAAGGCTGACCGGATCAGATCAGCGATGCCGTGAAAATACTTCTCGCTTTGCCAATAGCCGTGCAGGTAGCTGTCATCTCCCCAGGTTTCAAAGGCTGGATTGTAGCCAAGGCCGCGTTCGCGGCGAAACCGTGGTGCCAGCCTCAGCCCACGCCAGAGGGCATAGCGCAGCGGCGCCTGCTGTTTGAGCGGCGGCAGCTTGGCGGCGGGGGAAAGATCAAGATCAAACACCCGGGTAAGCACGCCCTCATTGCGCAGCTCGGCCCCGCGGCTGTCCAGCGCGACGGTGGTGTGCAACCGATGCGCCAGCGCGCGGGCGGCAGCATATTGAAACATCTGGTTGCCGAGACGACCGTGCAGACGGGCAGTGATCATGGCGGGTTCCTCATCAGATGGCAGGCAATAGGGCGCCTGTTCTCCATAGAGTGCTTTTGATCCGGTGACCAGTTTGCGCGGGTGCCCCAAGTGTTTCGCACGCGAAACACTAGCCGCGCGACGGGGTGGGGCGCTGTTGCCAGCGGCTAAAGGGGCCGTGGTTGAATGCAGGATCTGGCGGTTCTGGCAATTTGGCGATGAACTCGATTGAGTGGCCGTCGGGATCTTTGCAATAGACCGATAGGGCAGGCATCCAGCCAATGACGGTGGGCTCGCTGATCGCCTCTCCTGTCAGTCCCAGAGGCTGAATACCGCGCTGGCTGAGCTGATCACAGAGCCCGTGGATGTCCCGGGCGGCCATGCGAAAGGCAAAATGCAGCTGCATGGAAAGCGGCGCGCTGCCCGTCTCCCAGAGGCCCAGCATGGCGGTTTCCGGGCTGCTGACCCAGTAAAAGGTCACCCGGCGTTGTGGCAGATCATGGGCCAGCTTCAGGCCAAGGATATCCTGATAAAAGGCCCGGGCACGCGCCAGATTTGCAACCGGAATATGGGTTTCATACAGCCCAGTGATGGTGCCAGAGATCTGATTGGGCTGTCCTTCGCAGTCAGGGGCGGGGTCAGGGTGTTGCAGCTGATGTGATGTCATTGGTGTGCCTTTGATTGAGATGCATTTGACTGTGCTGTCTCAACCCGGCTTTAGGTCAAGGCACAATTTTAGTCATCTGTGCGACTTGACGGAGACGGGGTAACTGGCGTAAGCGAGGCGCGAGGTTTGGGTCTCCTGCCTGCCGCAGCCCGTTTTGAGGGCCATGGTGAAACCCTGAGAAGATCAAGACGACATCTATCGCTCAACCTATGGCGCGCTGGATGGCAATGCGGTGACCATCGTGACTTGCGTGCCCTTTATGGGACGAGAAACAGATGACTGATTTTTCTAATGTACCTTCAACGGATGCGTTGAAGCTGCAGGCAAAGCGCCTGCGTCAACAACTGAAAACGAACGGCGTTGAGGTCGGCCATTCCAAATCTCTGGAATTGGTGGCGCAGCAATATGGTGCCCGTGACTGGAATACCCTGCAGGCGCGGTCCTCAAACCGGTTGCAGCTGCGGGTTGGCGACCGGGTGCGTGGACGCTACCTCGGACAGGCCTTTACCGGCGAAATACGCGGGTTGTCCCTGATGGGGGATGGTGAACACCGCCAGGTCACGCTGCATTTTGACACTCCAGTCGATGTGGTGCAGTTCGAGAGCTTTTCGGCGCTGCGCCAGCGGGTCAAAGGGGTGATCGGTTGGGGGGGCTGTTCGCCACAGAAAACCTCTGATGGAGTGCCGCAGCTTATTGTCGAAGGCCCGGCCTGAAGAGGGCATAGCCCTACAGGCTTTGAACCTGCGCGTTCAAAAAAGGGGGAGCTCCCGCGCGTCGGCAGTGTTTCTGGCGAAACCCTTCCTCCCCTTGGGCCCGGCGCCGCGCTTTAGCGCGGCGCCGGGCCCAAGATCCGCCATTGTTCTGGCAAAGCCAGGACAGCGGCGGGACGCGGGAGAGCTACCTTTCCTAAATTGGGCTACCTTTTTCCAATTTCGGTCTGATCTGTGCAGACCAGGAAGCTGGGATAAGAGTTCGATGACAGACAAAAAGAAAGGCCGCCCCTTGGGCGACCTTTTTAAATGTCCGTCTCTCGCGAGACGGTCTTTATTCTGGAGTCCAGCCGCCGACGGCTTTCACCTCGAGGAAATCCTCAATCCCCCAGCTGCCGCCTTCGCGGCCATTGCCAGATTGTTTCATGCCGCCAAAAGGCGCGCCAGCACTGCGGGATTTGCCGTTGATTTCAACCATGCCAGAGCGCAGCACACGGGCCATACGGTTGGCGCGGGCGCTGTCTTGGGTCTGCACGTAGTTGGTCAGACCATAGGGGGTGTCATTGGCGATCTCGATGGCTTCCTCTTCGGTGTCAAAGGGAATCATGGTCAGAACCGGGCCAAAGATCTCTTCGCGGGCCACCACCATCTGGTTGTTGGCATCCGCAAACACCGTGGGTTTGACATAAAAGCCCTTATTCAACCCGTCTGGGCGTCCGGTGCCGCCAGCAACCAGCTTGGCGCCTTCGTCAATGCCCTTTTGGATCAGATCCTGGATCTTGTTCCACTGCAGCTCATTCACCACCGGGCCGATATGGCGACCACTCTCGGAGGCGGGACCAACGGTAACCTTGGAGGCAACCTCGGCCGCTGTGGCAACTGCCTGATCGTAGATGCCTTTCTGAACCAGCATGCGGCTGGGGGCGTTACAGCTTTGGCCAGTGTTGTTCATCATGTGCAGCACGCCACGCTTGACGGCCTTGTCATCGGCATCATCAAAGATCACGTTGGCGCCTTTGCCGCCGAGCTCCAGGTGCACCTTTTTCAAGGTCTCCGCTGCCGATTTGGAGATTGCGGTACCGGCGCGGGTCGAGCCGGTGAAGGAGACCATATCCACGTCAGGATGCGCGGTCAGCTGAGAGCCAACACCGGTGCCGTCGCCGTTGACCAGGTTGAACACCCCCTTGGGGAAGCCGGCCTCGTCCATTATTTCGGCAAAGAGCATCGCGTTGAGCGGGCTTTGCTCGGAGGGTTTCAGCACCATGGTGCAGCCGGCAACCGCAGCCGCACCGACTTTCAGCGTCACCTGGTTCATGGGCCAGTTCCACGGGGTGATCAGCGCCGCAACACCCACGGCTTCGTGGATGATACGGTCATTTGGGGCATGATCGCCCAGCGGCGCGTCAAAGTCATAGGCCTTGGCGGCGTTGATAAAGTTTTGCAGGTGATAGCTGCCGGCGCCAACCTGCTGGCTGCGGGCCATATCAATCGGGGCCCCCATCTCGATTGACATGGCTTGCGCCATCTCTTCGCTGCGCTTGCCGTAGATCTCGATCAGTTTCTCAACCAGGGCGATACGCTCGGCCACGGGTGTGGCCATCCAGCCTGGCAGAGCGGCCTTGGCGGCGGCAACAGCTGCGTCGGTATCAGCCTTGTCGCCCAACGAGATCACCGCACAGGCTTCTTCGGTTGAGGGGTCGATTACCTCAAAATCATTTGCCTGCGCGGGGGCAACCCACGCACCGTTGATGTAAAAGTCGCGTTTCTCAATCATGTCCGGTCTCCCATTCAGACGCAGAATCCGGCAGGCTGGCCGGACGTCAGATAGCAGTGTGTCACCGCGCTTCCGGAGGGGCAAGCGATCAGCTGCAATAATTTGATCATATTATTCGGGAGAGAAACGGGCGCAAGCGAAGTTTCGCAAAGTACGGTGCATTCCGCCATAGTCTTTGCCTTTTGGGCTGGCCAATCCAGCCTCGGGCTGTAACGTTGCGGCATCACAGACAGCGGGCTGTTTTGCAGCCCGGACTAAACATGAGAGGAGACCGTCATGGGTTTGCGCATTAATGATGTCGTTCCAAATTTCACGGCTGACACCGACCAGGGAGAGATCAGCTTTCACGATTGGATCGGTGACAGCTGGGCCATCCTGTTTTCCCACCCCAAGGATTTCACCCCTGTGTGCACCACCGAGTTTTCCGCTGTTGCGCAGTTGAATGACGAATGGGCCAAGCGCGGCACCAAGGTGATTGGTGTTTCCGTTGATGGCGTTGAGGACCACAAAAAGTGGAAAGGCGACATCGAGAAATACGGCAATGCCGCCGCTGGCTTCCCGATCATCGCGGATGAAGGTCTGGCGGTCTCCAAGGCCTTTGATATGCTGCCCGCCGAAGCCTATTTGCCCGACGGTCGTACCCCTGCCGATAGCGCCACTGTGCGTTCGGTCTTTATCATTGGGCCAGACAAACAGCTGAAGCTGTCGATGACCTACCCGATGTCCGTGGGGCGTAACTTTGCCGAAATCCTGCGCGCCCTGGACGGGTTGCAGATGGCGACCGGCAATGGCGTGGCCACTCCGGCCAACTGGGTGCCTGGTGAAGATGTGATCATCCC
The DNA here is from genome assembly GCA_905479575.1 of uncultured Pseudophaeobacter sp. GTDB lineage: Bacteria > Pseudomonadota > Alphaproteobacteria > Rhodobacterales > Rhodobacteraceae > Pseudophaeobacter. The sequence goes on along the minus strand of CAJQNB010000019.1, from coordinate 48,135 downwards.
GCCCACTGTGTCGAACGAGGACGCCACAGCAAAGTTTGGCGAGTTCGAAAGCATCTTCCCCTATCTGCGCAAAACCAAAGCGCCGGAATAAGACGCCGGAATAAGCTCCCTGGTAAGCGAACCGGGCATGCAAGCCGATGAATAGAAATGAGCGGGCCGGTCAGTTTTGGCTGGCCCGCTTTTCTACCACTTGGGCAACCCGTCCCGTGTCGCGCCGTCTGGATGCTGCTGTTTGGTTGGCATCAGCCGCAAAAACGCTTATCCGGGAGTGGTGTGGCTCTGAAGTGATCTGGAAGAGGAAAACAGGTGGCATCTCTTAAGCGTTGGATCGATCTCAAGCGAAACCCATGGAAGGCGCCGCTGCACAAGGGGATGAAGGCCTGGAAAGCTGACAAGGCCTCGGATAGCCATCTGTTGCAGTATGACGACCTGCCTGAGCAGCCGGTTGTGCTGGATATCGGTGGCTATGAAGGCGGCTGGAGTGACGTGGTCCTGGCGGTTCGGCCTGCGGCGATCATTCATATTTTTGAGCCTCACCCAGGTTTTGCCAAAGAGCTGCGTCGCAAGTTTTCTGCCAATGCAAACATCACGGTCCACGAGTGCGCCATTGGCGCACAGCCGGGGCAGATAACGCTGAGCGATTCTGCGGATGCCTCCTCTGCCTTTGGGGCAAAATCCGGCCAGACCTATGTGGCCGAGGTCCGCTCGGTTGCGGATTTCTTTGCCGCGTCAGGTTTGCAAAGCGTTGATCTGGCCAAGATCAATATCGAAGGCGGGGAATACGATCTGCTGCCGGGGTTGATTGATACCGGGCTGATCGGGCGGATCAAACGGCTTCAGGTGCAGTTTCACCTGTTTGATCCCTCGTGGAGCGCCGATCGCGACGCCATTAGAAAGCAGCTGGATGCAACCCATTCCTGCGCCTGGTGTTATACCTTCGTCTGGGAGGAATGGCGCCTGAAATAGGCGCTGTCCGGGCAGCTTTTCAGGTCAGTTTTTCAGGCCCGTATTAAAGATCAGTCTCTTTGCGGCCGGGTCGAAACCTGCGCCCGGTAGAGGCTGCGTTTGAATTCGCGGCCCAGCTTACTGCCGGATTTGCGTTTTTGAATGGTGGAGCCGCCAAGGGCCTCTGTCTGTTCCGAGACCCCATTGGGCAGGATGGTCTGGATTTGCTGCTGATGAATCCAATGCATCTGCAAAAAGGTATCGACGGGGCGGTCCAGCTGTTCGGTGGCCGCCAGCAACCGCTTGGCAGCGGAGCGACCCACGATCTGTGCAACGGTTTGCAGGCCGATGACCCTGGGCAGGAATAGCTTGCTCTCCCCCTGCTGCGCGTGTTGCGCCACAGGCACCTCCCGGCGCTTGGCTGGCAGCCGGATAAAGCTATCGGTACTGGCCTGTTCTGTGATCAGCGTCAGCACATCAGCCCAAAGAGAGTGGTCAAGCGCCAGATCATCTTCGACAATTAGGGCATAGTCCCACCCTGCATCGACAATGCGCTGCCAACAGCGCCGATGCGACAGAAAGCAGCCGATTTCTCCGGGGGAGAGGCGGAAAGGGTAGCTTGGCTTGTGCAGATCACCAGGGTGCAGGATGTCACTGACCTCTGCAGCCACCGCGCGCCCGTTCACGGCCTCAATGACTTCGGCATCGGGGAGCGTAAACAGCAGGTGCTCCACATTGGCGGCACGTTTGCCGCTGCCAGGCATATGAATGATCAGCGAATGCATGGGCTGCATCTACCGCAGAAAGGCGCGTTAGAAAAGCGTTCTGACCGCCAGGCGGAATCGCGTGTGGACTCACCGGGGTGGCGGGGAGTGGCGGGGAGGCCCCTGTAAGCAAAAAGGCCCCGGAACACTGCTCCGGGGCCTTTCCTAATTGTCAGAAGACGGGATTAGTCTTCTTTTTTCTCAGGAGCCATTTCTTCGCCGGTTTCCTGATCGATCATTTTCATCGACAGACGCACCTTGCCGCGATCGTCAAAGCCCAAGAGCTTCACTTTCACTTCCTGACCTTCCTTCAGAACATCCGAAGGGTGGTTCAGGCGGCGGTTTTCGATCTGGGACACGTGCACCAGGCCGTCGCGCTTGCCAAAGAAGTTCACAAAGGCACCAAAGTCGACAATTTTGACAACTTTACCGGTGTAGATTTTGCCTTCTTCGGGCTCGGCCACGATCGAATAGATCATGTCGTAGGCTTTCTTGATCGAGTCGCCGTTGGGCGATGCGATCTTGATGATGCCTTCGTCATTGATGTCGACCTTGGCGCCGGAGACTTCGACGATCTCACGGATGACCTTACCGCCGGACCCGATCACTTCACGGATCTTGTCGGTGGGGACCTGCATTGTTTCAATGCGTGGCGCGTGGATCGAGAAGTCCGCAGCACCGGACAGCGCTTTGTTCATCTCGCCTAGGATGTGGATACGGCCAGCTTTGGCCTGCTCCAGGGCTTTTTCCATGATCTCGGGCGTGATGCCTGCGATCTTGATGTCCATCTGCAGCGAGGTGATGCCTGCTTCGGTACCGGCCACTTTGAAGTCCATGTCGCCCAGGTGATCTTCGTCGCCCAGAATGTCGGACAGGATCGCATAAGAACCGTCGTCTTCCAGGATCAGACCCATGGCAACACCAGCAACCGGTGCTTTCAGCGGAACGCCCGCATCCATCATCGACAGGGAGCCACCACAAACGGAGGCCATCGAGGAGGAGCCGTTGGATTCGGTGATCTCGGAGACCACGCGGATGGTGTAGGGGAAGTCGGTCGCCGCAGGCAGAACCGCCTGAAGCGCACGCCATGCCAGCTTACCGTGACCAATTTCACGACGGCCGGGGCCGCCCACACGGCCAACTTCACCAACCGAATAGGGAGGGAAGTTATAGTGCAGCAGGAAGTTGGATTTGAAGTTGCCGTGCAGCGCGTCGATGAACTGCTCGTCGTCGCCGGTGCCCAAAGTGGTCACAACCAGACCCTGGGTTTCACCACGGGTGAACAGGGCAGAGCCGTGGGTCCGTGGCAGCAGGCCGGTTTCAGACACGATGTCGCGGATTTCGTCGGTGGCACGGCCATCGATACGCTTACCGGTTTTGACAACGTCGCCACGCAGAATGCCAGCTTCCAGCTTCTTCATCGCCGAGCCAAGGTTGGCATCGTCCAGCTGCTCTTCGTTCAGAGCGGCCTTGATGGTTTCGCGGGCAGCGGCAACAGCACTGGTGCGCTCTTGCTTGTCGCTGATTGCAAAGGCAGCGCGCATTTCGGTTTCACCGGCAGCTTTTACCGCTTCAAACAGATCTGCATAATCAGGTGCTGCAAAGTCAAACGGCTCTTTTGCCGCGTCTTCCGCCAGCGAGATGATCAGGTCGATCACCGGCTGAATGGCGTCATGGGCGAATTTAACCGCGCCCAGCATTTCGGCTTCCGACAGCTCATAGGCTTCGGATTCAACCATCATCACCGCGTCTTTGGTGCCGGCAACAACCAGATCCAGGCGCTGTTCAGGGTTCAGGCGCAGGTCCTGCATGTCGTCAACGGTTGGGTTGAGAACGTATTCGCCGCCTTCAAAACCAACGCGGGCCGCTGCGATTGGACCCATGAAGGGTGCACCAGACAGGGTCAGCGCGGCGGAGGCCGCGATCATTGCAACCATGTCCGGGTCATTGACCAGGTCGTGGCTCAGCACGGTGCACATGACCAGAACTTCGTTTTTGAAGCCGGGAACAAACAGCGGGCGGATCGGACGGTCGATCAGGCGCGCAGTCAGTGTTTCTTTTTCGGTTGGGCGCGCTTCGCGCTTGAAGAAACCGCCGGGTACTTTACCCGCGGCATAGTATTTTTCCTGGTAGTGGACTGTCAGGGGAAAGAAGTCCTGACCGGGCTTTTGCTTACGGGCAAAAGTCACGTTGGCCATAACGCTGGTTTCACCCAGTGTGGCGATGACAGAGCCATCAGCCTGACGGGCAACCTTGCCCGTTTCCAGTGTCAGCGTCTCTTCGCCCCACTGCATAGATTTTTTCGTAACGTTGAACATGTCAGCATCCTAATTGGGAGCACTCCCAGGCGGATCCCGGGTCTCCCGTTGCATATAGCGGCCGCATTGCCGCCGGCTTCTTCCATCTTTATTTCGCGTGTCGAAGCCAAGCACGTGTCTCAGATAGGCCGCCCATACATGAGATTGGCCCGAAAAGAAAGCAAAAGAGCCGGTTGCTGTCTCTTGTGGCCCTTCGCACTGGCGATATAGTACCAGGATGAGAGGACGACCTCCCTCACAGTGGTGGGACAGCGCAGGGGACGGCCCCGATCACAGGCATCCCGTGGGGCAGGGCAACAGGTATCTCATGCGCAGTACAGCAGACAGAATTCGCCACGCGATCAGCTTTGAGGTAATAGGATTATTGGCGGTGACACCGCTTGGGTCCTGGGTTTTTGGCATGGAGATACATGCGATTGGTGTGGTGGTACTGGCCGGAGCGAGCCTCGCGACTGTTTGGACCTATATCTATAATTTGGGCTTTGACCACACCATGTTGCGGTGGCTTGGCCATTGCCACAAATCGCTGCTGATGCGGGTTTTGCACGCGCTGTTGCTGGAGGCCGGGTTGCTGGCTGTTTTGCTGCCCTTTACCGCTTGGTATTTGCAGATTGGGCTGTGGACCGCCTTGATCATGGATCTGGGTTTTTCCGGATTTTACCTCGTCTACGCCTTTTGCTTTAACTGGGCCTATGATGTGATCTTTCCCATCCCGAGGCAGCCCATCCGTGACTAAAGCGTCTGGCCCGCTTGGGTGAAGCTGCTGGCGATGTGTTGCAGCGCTGCCTGATTTGCCTTGTAAAAGACCCAGTTCTTGATCTTTTTTGAGCTCACCAATCCGGCCTGTTCCAGGTTTTTCATATGGCTGGTCACTGTCGGTTGGCTGAGGCCGGTTTTGTCGGTGATAAAGCCAACACAAACGCCATCCTCCACCAGGTCGCCATCGCGCTGCGGCGGAAAATGGCTTTGGGGATCCAGCAGCCATTCCATGATCTGAACCCGGTGTGGGTTGGCCAGGGCACGCAGCGCGGCAAGGTGGGTGACAAGCGACTTGTTCATATAGTAGATCTTCTATATAGAATATTCTCGATATTGCATCGAATAGGACGAGATTGCCATGAATGAAGATCAGTTGCTACAGGAAGCCGACAGGCGCGGCCGCGACTATGTGGCGGGGGCAGACGCACGTCGGGTTTTCCCCCGTGATCAGGATGTTGCGGCGCTTGCGGGATTCGATGAGACCCTGACAGACCAGGGGCGACCGGCGGCGGAAACCATTGCCTTGATGGATGATCTTGGCTCCCCGGCCACGGTGGCCTCCAACGGGCCGAACTATTTTGGCTTTGTCATTGGCGCCAGCCTGCCGGTGGCAGCAGCGGCGGAACGTCTGGCGATAGCCTGGGATCAATGCGCCTCGGCCGAGGATGGCAGCCCGGCGGCCTATGCCCTGGAACAGCAGGCCAGCAAATGGCTGTTGGATATTCTGGATTTGCCGCGCAGCAGCGCCGTGGCCTTTGGTACCTCTGCCACTGCTTGTGGGCTCAGCTGTTTGGCCGCTGCCCGGGCCGCGCTGTTGGCGCGGCAGGGGTGGGACGTGGTAAATGACGGGCTGCATGGGGCACCGCAGGTCAAGGTTGTGGTGCCTGCCAACACCCATGTCACCGTGCGTAAGGCGCTGCAGGTGCTGGGCTTTGGCTGGAACCAGGTGATCAAGGCGCCGGTGGATGATCAGGGGCGGATCCTGCCGGACCAGTTGCCGGAGATGGATGCCACAACCCTGTTGGTGTTGCAGGCCGGCGAGGTCAATACTGGCGAGTTTGATGATTTTACCGCGATTATCCCTGGCGCCAAATCCGCAGGGGCCTGGGTGCATGTGGATGGGGCCTTTGGGCTTTGGGCCCGGGCTGCGCCGGGATTGCGCGACTTGACCAGAGGGATCGAGGACGCCGACAGCTGGACAACCGATGGCCATAAATGGCTCAACACGCCTTATGACGGCGCGATGGCCATTTGCCGTGATCCCCAGGCGCTGGCCCGGGTGATGAACAGCGATGCGGCCTATTCCACTGCCTCGGCAGATGCGCAGAAAAACCTGACGCTGGAGTTTTCCCGCCGGGCGCGGGGTATTCCGATCTGGGCAGCTCTGCGCACCCTGGGCAAGGCGGGTGTCGCAGATCTGGTTACGGGCCATCACAATCAGGCCCGTCGCATTGGGGCTGCCCTGGAGGCTGCAGGGTTTGAGGTGTTGAACCGGGTGGTGCTCAATCAGGTCTTGGTGCGCGGTGGGGATGACGCTGCGACCGAGGCCATTTTGCAGAAAGTACAGCAAAGCGGCACTTCTTGGTTTGGGGGAACCATCTGGCAGGACCGCCCGGCTTTTCGCATCAGCCTCTCCTCTTTCCGCACCCAGGACAGCCATGTGGATCAGCTTATCTCTCTGCTGGTCAGGATCGGCGCAAATGGCGCGGGCTGACTGAATAGCGCAGAGGAGGGCGGGGCGATCCTTATACCGCGGTCTGTTTGAACTTTGGCAGTCGCACCTTGCGCGTGGCGGGGCCATAGACAGGTCCCAAGGGCTGGGCCGGGCTGGTTTTTGCTCTGGTGCGTTTCAGGATCAAAGGCTTGAAATCGCCTTTTTGCATGGATCTGTGCAGGCTCAGTGAAAAGGTCAAGGTACGTCTCCTCGTAGTTGTTGTACGACCTGAGTACCTGATTTCTTTGCCCCGGCTAAGATATGCAGGGGGAGGTTTTGGGGAGCGATAGGGGCAGGGTATATCCAAAAGTGTAGGGGTCGGCGGCGCATTGGGAGATGTTCTGCACCGTGCTGCCGCCGCCAGCGCTATGATCGCCTGTCTGGCAAAGCCTGCCCCTGCAGAGGCTTTTCGCTGCGGGCCAGCGTTGCGGCCTCGGCCCGGTCGAGACTCGCCAGGGCCTGTTCCAGACTGTCGCCCCTGGCTTTGGTTTTGAGCCAGACCCTGCGGCAGGAGGCTGGTGACCAGGGCAATTTGGCGCTCTGCATCCACAGGCGCAGGTCGCGCGGCAATTGATCGTAGACCTGCATCGGATCTTCGCGGCGTCGGCGGCGTTTTACCCGCGTTTCGCCCAGGTTACGTTTGGCCATATGGCGGAGAGGGTGAGGCTGCATGAGTACACAAATGTTATAACGTATCAGAACCTCTTACCGCTCGGTCCCACCCGATGCAAGCGCGCCTGAGTCGGGGGGAGACAAAAGACAAAAAAACGCCCGCTCAAATCTGAGCGGGCGTTGATAATCCAGAAGGATTGGTATTCTTAGCGGCGGATGCCAAGGCGTTTGATCAGGTCCTGGTAACGGGCCACATCTTTGCCTTTGGTGTAGTCCAGCAGTTTCCGACGCAGAGCAACCATTTTCAAAAGGCCACGACGACCGTGGTTGTCTTTCTTGTGGGTTTTGAAGTGCTCGGTCAGGGTGTTGATGCGCGAGGTAAGGATAGCAACCTGGACTTCGGGCGAACCGGTGTCGCCTTCTTTGGTTGCGAATTCTTTCATCAGGCGTGCTTTTTCTTCAGCTGTGATCGACATCGGGGTCTCCTTTAAAAGGTTAGAGTGATGGCACAGGCCGGGATGTCGTCCAGCGCAGGCCCATGGAGTAGAAACCGCCGCGAATCCCTTGGGAAGCCGAGGCAGATGCGGGCGTATAGGCGGAACTGTAAGAAAAGGCAAAGCAGAACTGCAATTGCAGTCAAAACGCCTGCCTTTTCCGGGCTAGATCATCCGGCCTTACCTATTTGGCATGCGACCCGACCAGCCTAGACTGTGAGGCCAAGCTGGGCATCCACCAAAGCAATATCCCCAACGCTCAGCCCTTCGGCCCCGGTGAGGCGCAAAACCTCTGCTCCGTTGACGCGAATGATCTGCTGGTCGGGGTCGTCACTGTCTGGCTCAATCGAAATCTCGGGCTCGGGTTCGCTGTCCGGGTTCCAGAACACCACCAGCTGATCCTCGGCGCTGTCAAAATCCATCAGCTGGACGGCTTCGCCGCTGCCAGCCAGATCTTCGGTCCAGATTTCATCGGCTCCGTCGCCGCCAGTGACGATATCGCCAGCTCCGGCAACCAGTGTATCGTCGCCAGCGCCGCCATTGAGGTAATCCACGTCGGTGCCATCATCGGCGCCCCAGACAAAATCATTTCCCACGCCACCAAACAGGCTGTCCTGACCGGCGCCGCCTTGCAGACTGTCGTTGCCGTCATTGCCGTGAAGGGCGTCGTTGCCGTCCTCACCGTTAAGCGAATCATCCCCTTGGCCGCCATGGCCCCGATCATCGCCATCGCCGCCTATCAGCGTATCGGCACCAAAATGGCCAAACAGGCTGTCGCTGCCTGCGCCGCCTGCCAGGCTGACATCACCGTATTCGCCGTGCAGCAGGTCAGCGCCGCTGCCGCCGATCAGCGTGTCGTCGCCCGTCCCGCCGTGCAGCCTGTCGTCGTCGGCGCCGCCGTCAATGGAATCACTGCCGCCATAGCCGTTAATCTGGTCATCGCCGTCTTCTCCGAGGAGCTCGTCGTCGAAGTCGCTACCGCCAAGGATATCCGCAATTTCGGAACCAGTGAGCTGGTCACCATCATAGATCAGTCGCCGTCCTGTATCGCTGCCGGTGTCGCCAGTGTCATCAGGATCGGTTGAATCGCCACTTTCCATGTCGATGAAATCGCAAATTTCTAGCCCCTGATCGGAGCCGCTGGTCGCGCCATCCAGGAATTCATCTGCAGGCGTGGTTGGGATGTCGTCGGAAGAATTGGGACCCGACCCATCGCCAGAGGTCTGGGTCTCGTCGGTCGCATCTGCGGACCCGTCGTCCCCAAAATCCAGCAGGGCAGCACCACCGATTCCCATGAGGCCCAAAAGGCCCGCGATCCACAACATAGCATCTCTCCAAAACCAGTCAGCGCAGGGCGCATCCTGACCGTTCATTTGTGATCAGTTTGCCATATTTTCCCTAATTGTATCCAAACAAATAGAGAACATCGGTAAACGATATTTTTCGCTAAAATTCAAAGGCTTGGGGTAAATTCAGTCATGTGTCCGCCGTTAAAAATGCATTAATCCCAGTGCAGGGGGCGTTGGCTGTAGGCAATATAGAGCGGGTGTTTGGGGTGACCGTGTTTGCTGAGACCCAGGTGGTGCAACGGTCTGCCACTGGCACGCAGCAGGGTCTCGATCTCGACGCCCTGGTCGCGGTGGGCGCCATGGGTGCCCCAGGCACAGATCACCACATCGGCCCAGTCCAGCCCCTTAAGGATCGCCGCCCTGTTGTCGGGACCTTCCGGGTCGGCAGCCCTGCGCATCACCTTTGGATCGGTGGCGCGGATGGCAAAAATATTGGTGGCCTGAAACCCACCAAAGCCCAGGGCGCGGGCGCGCCGTTCGCAGCGCTCGATGGTGGGGTCGTTCTGCACTTCGGTCGCCTTGGAGGGGTTCAGCATGACAAACATCACCCGCTGCCCCGCTGGGTCCCAGACACGGGTGAGGCTGTAGCGAAAGGTCTCGCAATCGGAATAGACGGCGGTGGAGGGCGCGTCGCCCTTGGTATGGCTGCGGGTGATCATGGCGCTGTCCTGCCAGTCCCGTCGTCACGAGGCAAGCCCAGCCGTTAAGAGCGGGCTTGCTCGGGGCGGCTTCAGTCGGGCTGCACGAACACCCTGGAGGGATGCAGCTCGCCCGCCTTGTAGATGCCCACGGCGACGGCCTTGCCATCCAGCGAGGCCCAGGCTTCATCGCCGTATTCCAGGTCTGAGGCCAGCACCATGCCGGGGTTGCCATTGCGCAGACGGGTGGCGCCTTCGGGGGTGCATTTCAGCTCGGGCAACTCGGCCAGTCCCTCTTCCAATGGGCGCAGATGGGTGTCCAGTTCGGGGGTGCGCTCCATGCGCAATACCTCGTCCAGGGTCAGCCCATCGGCGGCCTCAAAGGGGCCGGACCAGATGCGGCGCAGCACTTTTACATGGCCATGGCAGCCCAGCGCGGCGCCCAGATCACGGGCGATGGAGCGCACATAGCCGCCTTTGCCACAGGTCATTTCCAGCACCACGTGATCGGCGTCGGGGCGGTCCACCAGCACCAGCTCTTCGACCCACAGGGGCCGCGCGGCGATTTCAAAATCCTCATCCCCGTCGCGGGCCAGTTTATAGGCGCGCTGACCGTCGATTTTGACGGCAGAAAACTTGGGCGGGATTTGCTGGATGTCGCCAATGAACTGCGACAGGGCCTCTTTGATTTCATCGTCACTGGGCCGCGCCTCGCTGGCGGCAATGACTTCGCCCTCGGCGTCATCGGTATTGGTGGCCTGACCCAGCCGCACGGTAAAGCTATAGGCCTTTAGCGCATCGGTAATATAGGGAACGGTCTTGGTGGCTTCCCCCAGGGCAATGGCCAGCACGCCGGTTGCTTCGGGATCCAGAGTGCCTGCATGGCCGGCCTTCTTGGCCTCCAGCGCCCAGCGCACCTTGTTCACCACGGCGGTGGAAGTCAGCCCGGCGGGTTTATCCACCACCAGCCAACCCGAAATATCGCGGCCTTTGCGTTTGCGTGCCATGCCTGTTCCCTAAATTCTAGTGAGGCGCGCGGCCTATCCCAAGGAAGTAGCCCTGTCAATTCTGCTGTCGCTCACTGGGGCAGGCCTCCCCTGGGCGCTGATGGTTTACTCAACCACGCCCACAATGGGCCCCATCATGAAACCCGCATCACTGCGTCCGATCTGCGGCGCATGCAGCCGCGAGATATTGCCATCAAAATAAAGCGCGTTGGGCAGCTGCAGGTGGTCGCGAAACAGGCTGCCAAACTGGTGAAAGGTCACCGCATTGCGTGAAATGGCAAAAACCACGCGGCTGCCATCGGCTGAGGTGCCAACGCCGTTGCGGATGTAGGCAGAGGTCGAATTGGGCAGAAATCGCGGGTGCAGCTCGCCGTTGATCACCAGCATTGGCCCCGATTGGGTGGCTGAGTTGCAGCTGATGCCGACATCGCGAAAAGCCAGGGTTTCAAACACATCGGCGCGCCCCTGGCGCAGGCAGAACACCCCATTGGGCAGCAGGCCAAAGTTGCCAGGGCCGGCATTGGGGATCAGCCGCATTTCTTGCTTGCCGTCTTCGATATACAGGCCAACAGGGGCGCGATTGGCGTGATACATCCCGGCATTGGTGGCAAAGACCAGCTCTTTGCCTTCAGATTTCAGCGCCTTTGCGATGTTGGAGAAATGGCCAAATACCTGGTCTTTGTCGTCGCGCAGGAACAGTTTCAGCTGGGCCCGGGTCGCATCAACGTCGCAGATCGTATAGCGATTGCCTTCGTAGCTGAGATCGCTGCAGCTGACCGCGCTGCTGTCGCCGGCGTCTGCCGGTCCAACGATAGGCCCGACCACTGGCAAGACCCAGAGGGCCGCCAGCAGTATGAGAGCCCTAAGGATCAATCCTCAAGATCGCGGCGCACCGCGTCTTGTTCCAGCATCCGCCGGGTGGCATCCATCTGATCATAGGTAAGATCCAGCTGGAACCGCAGATCGGGAGTGTATTTCATCCCCAGTTTCTTGCCCGCAAGGGTGCGCAACTCCCATTTGTTGCGGGCCAGCAGCTTGAGCAGATCCTCCTGCCCCTTGCCGCCCAAAGGCAGCACATAGGCGGTGGCGATACGCAGATCCGGGGTCACCCGTACCTCGCCAACGGTGATCGACATGCGGTTTAGCTCGGGATCGTGCAGTTCACCACGGGACAGGACTTCGGACAGGGTCCGGCGGATCAGCTCGCCGACGCGCAGCTGCCGTTGGGAGGGGGCGCGCCCCTCGGGAGATTTGTTCTTTGCCATATCTTGGATCTAAGCCGAAACCACCCCTTTGCCAAGTCATCGCCAAGCGGGTAGGAGAAAACCAGCAGAGTTTTTCTACGATCCATCCATCCAAGGGCGAGGACCACAGCAATGACCGAGACACCAGGCATCGTGATTACAGGGGCTTCTGGCCGTATGGGGCAGATGTTGATCAAGACGGTTCTGGACAGCGACAAGGCACGGCTGGTTGGGGCAGTGGAACGCGCGGGCCATGCCTGGGTTGGTCAGGATCTGGGGCTTGCCATGGGGGGCAGCGCCATTGGTGTCGTGGTCACCGATGATCCGCTGGAGGCCTTTTCAAAGGCCCAGGCGGTGATTGATTTCACTTCACCGGAGGCGACGCTTGCCTTCTCCAAACTGGCGGCGCAGGCACGGGCGGTGCATGTGATTGGCACCACCGGCATGTCCGAGGCGCAGATCGCCCAGCTGGAACCCGCAGCACGCCATGCGGTTCTGGTGCGGGCCGGCAATATGAGCCTGGGGGTCAATCTTTTGGTGCAGCTGACCAAAAAGGTCGCCGCAGCCCTGGATGAGGATTTTGATATTGAGGTGATCGAGGCCCATCACCATCACAAGGTCGACGCGCCCTCGGGCACCGCGCTGATGCTGGGCGAGGCCGCCGCCGAGGGGCGCGGTGTGACCCTGTCGGATGTCTCGGACTCTGGGCGTGATGGCATTACGGGCGCGCGCAAGCGCGGCGATATCGGGTTTAGCGCCATCCGGGGTGGTGACATCGTCGGGGAGCATGACGTGCTGTTTGCCGCCGCTGGGGAGCGCATCGTATTGCGCCACATGGCCACTGACCGGGCGATCTTTGCCCGTGGCGCTTTGAAAGCCGCGTTGTGGGGCCAGGATAAGGCACCGGGCGAATATGACATGCTGGATGTTCTGGGGCTTTGACAGGCCAGGTTGCAGGGGCGGCCTTTGCAGGCCGCTGCCTCCGGCGGAGGTATTTTTAGAAAGATGAAAGCCCTAGTCTATTGATCTGGATATGGGCTTTGTCGCCGGGATCAGAGTGAGGCGGTCTCGTTAAAGCCCTCAAAACCCTGGGTGGTTTCCACCACTGAGGCCTCATAATGGGCAATGAGTGGCATCACCAAGGGTTCGACGTCTTGCGCCCAGACCGGACCGTCGTAGAAGGCCTGTTTGATTGCATCGCGGTGTTCAAGGTTTTGAAAGGCGCGCATCCAATGGACTTTGTCTGGATCGTCGAGGTCGCGCAGTGGGCCAAAGACCAACATGCCGGCCTCGCGCAGAGCGGCGCGGTTCATCTCTTCAAAGACCTTAATAGAGGTCTCGCGCTGGCCTGGGTGCAGGGTGTAGCGGCGGATTTCCAGAATCATCAGCGGTGATCCTTGCAAAAACAGGGCCTCAAAAGTCGATGGCGATGCCTTTTTTTTCCCAGTCGCCGTAGCGGGCCGGGTCCAGGCCGTCGCGCCCGCCCAGCTCTACCGGTGGCTTGGCTTTGGCCTCTGCGGCTTTGCGTCGTTCGGCGGCTTCTGCCAGGGCGCGCTGGGCGGCGGCGGGCAGATCGGGATCAATGGTTGGTTCAGCCTGTTTGGCGGGCGGGGTTTCGGCGCTCATGGCGGGTTCCTTTATGCTGTGGCCATGATATACGCCCCTTTTTGGTGGGGACAAGCCACCTCTGGCGTCGGCGCTGTGGCAAGCGGGGCGCGCGTCTATGCCAAGGAGAGCAGCAATGTCCGATGGAACTCAGGCCCGCCGTACGGTGATCTATCTTTTGGATCAGGTTCTGGGTGAAGGGCGCCTTCTGGCGGAATGTTATGCGGCGGGCGCCTTGGAGCGTCTGACGCCCGAAGATCGCGCCCGGACCCAGCGGTTGACCCTGCAAACCCTGCGCAGCCTGGAACGCGCCGATCGGGTGCTGCAAAAACACCTGAAGAAATCGACACCGCTGACCGTACAGAATGCGCTGCGTCTGGGCGCGGTTGAGCTGTGCCACGGGGCGGCGGCGCATGGTGTGGTCAACGATATGGTGGCAATTATCTCTAAGCATCGCCGCCATGGACAGCTGAAAGGCCTGGTCAACGCGGTTTTGCGCAAAGTGGCGGAGCAAGGCCCGGCGGAATGGGCAAAGCTGCGGGTGCCGCGCCTGCCCAAATGGCTGCGCAAGCCCCTGGCGGAGGCCTGGGGGGCTGAGGCGATGCTGGAGATCGAGGCTGCGCACTATGCCGGGGCGCCCCTGGATATCACCGGCAAGCCGGGCGCGGATCTGACGCCGTTGGGCGGGACTGCCCTGGCGACAGGATCACTCCGGTTGCAAGAGGCCGGTCAGGTTTCGGCCCTGGCCGGCTATGGTGCAGGTGACTGGTGGGTGCAGGATGCTGCCGCCGCCTTGCCCGCCCAGATGTTGCAGGCCAAAGCGGGCGAGCGGGTGCTGGATCTCTGTGCTGCACCTGGGGGCAAGACCATGCAGATGGCGGCCAGCGGTGCCAGCGTGACGGCCGTGGATACCTCGGCCGCCAGGATGGAACGGTTGCAGGAAAACCTCACCCGGACCGGGCTGACAGCTGATCTGGTTGTGGGGGATGCGTTGGAGCAGAACGGGCAGTTTGATGCGGTGTTGCTGGATGCGCCTTGTTCGGCAACCGGCACTATTCGGCGCCACCCGGACCTGCCCCATGCCAAAGACGGCAGCGCCTTTGGTGCGCTGATCGAGCTGCAGGCGCAGATGCTGGCCCATGCCTGGAGCCTGGTAAAACCCGGTGGTCGCATGGTGTTTTGCACCTGTTCGTTGCTGCCGGATGAGGGCGAGTGCCAAGTAGAGGAGGCGCTGGAGATGTTCCCGGATATGACCGTGGACCGCGATGTGCTGCCGCCGCTGGGGATTGATCCGGCCTGGATCACCGAAGAAGGTGGCTTGCGTCTGCGGCCAGACTATTGGCCCCAGCAGGGCGGGATAGACGGGTTTTACATGGCGCTTTTGCGCAAATCTGCCTAGGGCTGCACCGTGAGGTCGCTTTCATCGGTGACTTGATGCGCCAAGGCGGCTATCCTTTTGCCAAAACGTCGGCCAATCACAGGCACACAGGCGTGAGGCAGAGAGCATGTCCAGATACGACAGAGTAGCGGGTCGCGGGACTCGCATGATGAATAGGCTATACGCCTGGCGCGCCCGTAAGCAGCCAGCAGCCACCGGGTTTGTCTCGCAACCCGAACCTCGCACCATTGGCAGTTTTGCCCGTGGCCGCCAGTTGGTGGCGGGCAATCTGCTGTTTGCCGGCTATCTGGTCGAATCAGAAACCACCGGCCTGTGGGACGTCAACGCACCGGATGCGGCCTTTGAGGCGGAACGTCAGGGCTTTGGCTGGCTCGATGATCTGGCGGCGGTTGGCGATATCAGGGCACGGGTCAAGGCGCAGAAATGGGTCTGGGGCTGGATCGAAACCCATGGCGCTGGCAATGGGCGGGGGGCGGCTTTGGCCTGGTCGCCGGATCTGACCGGGCGCCGGGTGATCCGCTGGATCAACCATGCTCTGTTCCTGCTCAGCAGCAAAGACCGCGCCGAGACCGAAGTGTTCTATCAGTCCCTGTCGCAGCAGACTTGGTTTCTGTCCCAGCGCTGGCAGGGAGCCTCGCCGGGATTGCCCCGGTTTGAGGCCCTGACAGGCCTGATTTATGCCGGTCTGGCGCTGCAGGGCCGCGAAGAGCTGGCGGATCCGGCGATCCGGGCCCTGGCGGCGGAATGCGAGCGCCAGATAGATGCCGAGGGCGGCGTGCCGACGCGCAATCCCGAAGAGCTGCTGGAAGTCTTTACCCTGTTGACCTGGGCCGCCGCCGCCCTGCATGAGGCCGGTCGCACGGTGCCTTCGGCACAGACAGCGGCGATCGAGCGGATTGCCCCGGCGCTGCGCACGCTGCGTCATGCGGATGGCGGGCTGGCGCGGTTTCATGGTGGCGGGCGTGGCTTGGAAGGCTGGCTGGATCATGCCCTGGCGGCCAGCCACGTGACAGGAGATCACCGTGACGGGCTGGCCATGGGGTATGCCCGTCTGGCGGCGCGCAGAACCTCTGTGGTGATTGATGCTGCGGTGCCCCCACAGGGTGCGGCCTCCAGCAATGGCCATGCATCGACACTGGCGTTTGAACTGACTTCGGGGCGGCGGCCTTTGATTGTCAACTGCGGCTCGGGAGAGACCTTTGGTCTGGAATGGCGTCGCGCCGGGCGGGCAACGCCGTCGCATTCAACCCTGTGTCTTGCAGGGCATTCCAGCGCCCGACTGGCGGCTCCGGATCGCACCACTGGCCAGGAACTGCTGGTGGAAGGCCCCGGCGAGGTGCAGGTCGCTTTGGATGAGCAGGCCGAAGGTCATCGCTTTCAGGGCGGGCATGACGGCTATCTGCGAGGCTTTGGCCTGACCCATGCCCGCACATTGGTGCTGTCGGATGATGGCCGCAGCCTGTCTGGCGAAGATCTGCTGGTGGCCATCGAAGACCCGGCCAAACGGGTCTTTTCCAAGGTGCTGGATCACTCGGGGACCAAGGGCGTCGGGTTTGAGCTGCGCTTGCATCTCCACCCTGAGGTGGATTCTGCGCTGGATCTGGGGGGCTCGGCGGTGTCGATGGCACTGAAGAGCGGCGAGATTTGGGTGTTTCGCCACGACGGCAGCTGCGATTTGAAGCTGGAACCTAGTGTTTATCTGGAAAAAACGCGATTAAAGCCTCGTGCGTCAAAGCAGATCGTTTTATCTGGTCGCGCAATCGAGTATGCGACACGCGTCCGGTGGACGCTCAGCAAGGCGCAGGAGACTGCGATTGCCGTGCGCGACCTGAATCGGGATGAGCCCGAAATTTTTGACTGAGCCTAATGAGCCTGTAAAGGACCGCCCTGCCATGACCGACCAGACCCCCATCCGCCGCGCCCTGCTTTCCGTATCCGACAAGACCGGTCTCATCGATCTGGGCAAGGCGCTGAGCGCCCGCGGCGTTGAGCTTTTGTCCACCGGTGGGTCCGCCAAGACCCTGCGCGAGGCGGGCCTCACGGTCAAAGATGTGGCTGATATCACCGGCTTTCCTGAAATGATGGATGGCCGGGTGAAAACTCTGCACCCGATGGTGCATGGCGGGCTGCTGGCGCTGCGCGACAATGCCGATCACGTCAAAGCCATGGACGAGCACGGCATTGGCCCCATCGACCTGTTGGTGGTGAACCTCTACCCGTTCGAGGAAACCGTCGCCAAGGGTGCCGACTATGACACCTGCATCGAAAACATCGACATCGGTGGCCCGGCAATGATTCGCGCCGCTGCAAAAAATCATGGTGATGTGACCGTGGTGGTGGATGTGGCCGACTATGACGCGGTCCTGGCTGACATGGACCAGAACAACGGGGCCACCGACCCCGCATACCGCCGTAAGCTGGCGCAAATCGCCTATGCCCGCACCGCGGCCTATGATGCGGCTGTGTCGACCTGGCTGGCTGGCGCGCTGGAGCTGGAAGCGCCCCGTCGCCGTGCCTTTGCCGGTGAGCTGAAACAGACCCTGCGCTATGGTGAGAACAGCCACCAGAAAGCGGCCTTTTACACCGATGGCACCGACCGCCCCGGCGTTGCCACCGCGCAGCAGTTGCAGGGCAAGGAACTGTCCTACAACAATATCAACGATACCGACGCCGCCTATGAGCTGGTTGCCGAGTTTGACCCGGCTGAAACCGCCGCCGTGGCCATCATCAAACACGCCAACCCCTGCGGTGTGGCCAAGGGCGCCACGCTGACAGAGGCCTACCAAAAGGCCTTTGATTGCGACCGCACCTCTGCCTTTGGTGGCATTGTGGCGTTGAACCAGCCGTTGGACGCAGAAACCGCCACCAAAATCGTCGAGATCTTCACCGAGGTGGTGATTGCCCCCGGTGCCTCGGATGAGGCCAAGGCGATCTTTGCCGCCAAGAAAAACCTGCGCCTGCTGCTGACCGATGGTCTGCCAGACACCCGCGCGGCCCAAACCGCCTACAAACAGGTTGGCGGCGGTGTTCTGGTGCAGGACAAGGACGTGGGCTATGTCGGCCTGGATGATCTGAAGGTTGTCACCGAAAAAGCACCGACCGAGGAACAGATGCAGGATCTGCTCTTTGCCTGGAAGGTTGCCAAACACGTCAAATCCAACGCCATCGTCTATGTCAAAGGCAATGCCACCGTTGGCGTCGGCGCCGGCCAGATGAGCCGCCTGGACAGTGCCAATGTGGCCGCTTCCAAGGCGCAGCGCATGGCGGATGAGCTGGGCCTGGACGAAAGCCTCGCCAAAGGATCGGCTGTGGCTTCAGACGCCTTCTTCCCCTTTGCGGATGGCCTGCTGGAAGCGGCGGCTGCAGGCGCGACCTGCGTGATCCAGCCCGGTGGCTCGATGCGCGACGATGAGGTGATCGCGGCAGCCAATGCCCAGGGCATCGCCATGGTCTTTACCGGCATGCGCCACTTCCGTCACTAAACCAGACACGAGCAACACATGGCAGCAGCACGTATGATATTTTGGGGCGCCTTCTGGGCCTTTCTGTTGGATCAGGCCAGCAAATACCTGGTCATCCACTGGATGGGCCTGTCACGGCGTCTCAGCATTGATGTGCTGCCGCCGCTGCTGAATTTTCGCTATGGCGAAAACACCGGCATTAATTTTGGCTTGTTTGGCGATGGCACCGAGAGTGCCCGTTGGATTTTGATTGCTCTGTCGCTGGCGATTTGCCTGGCGCTGGTGCTGTGGATCGGGCGCGGGCGCGACAAGGGCGCCCTGATGCAGGTCTCTGCGGGGCTGGTCATTGGCGGTGCGCTTGGCAATGTTGCCGATCGTCTGCTTTATGGCTATGTTCTCGACTTTCTCAACATGTCCTGTTGTGGGCTGAACAATCCCTATGTCTTTAATCTGGCGGATGTGTTCATCTTTGCCGGAGCAGCGGGTTTGATCCTGTTTGAGGGGCGCATCAAAAAGCCTGCGTGACCTCCATTGGGAAATAGGCTAAAACCGCGTTGAAACTGTCGGGAGTATTGGGGAAATGCGAATTCCTCTGGCGATTATCGGTCTGATTTGTGCTGTGGCTGTATCTGGCTGCGGCCGAAAAGAGCTGCGGGATATCCGCAGTACCGGCACCGGACCGGATGAGTTCCTTGTCTTACCGCCCAAACCTTTGAGCGCCCCTGAGAACTATACTGCCCTGCCAACCCCAACTCCGGGTGGGCAAAACCGCAGTGATGTGAACCCGCAGGCCGAGGCTGTTGTTGCCTTGGGAGGCAAACCTGCTGCCCTGCTGCCCGGCAACGCGATCCCTGCCAGCGATTCTGGTCTGGTCACCGCCTCCAGCCGTTATGGTGTGTCCGCGGATGTGCGCCAGGTGCTGGCCAGCGAGGACGCAGCTTTCCTCAAACGCAGACGTCGCGGTGGGCGGATCAAGATTGCGCCTGTTGATCGCTACGAACAGATCTATTCCAAACAAACGCTTGATCCCTTTGCGGCCAATGAAGCCTTTCGCCGGGCTGGGGTTGCAACACCTTCGGCACCGCCCCGGAACGAAGAATAACGGCGTTTTCTCTACTGAAATGGGTTTGATTGACCTGGCTTGATGGGGCTGCTTGCGCGGCCCCGTATGCGTTAGCGGGTCTGTCTGGCGCTGCTGTCTCGGCTGCTTCATTTCCCGGTGTTTCATCTATGATTCACCCGGTCTTGCTACCGTCATGACGACGGAAATTGGGCTGGAAATGGGCTGGGGCAAGAGGCTCTGCCAGTATTCACCTTTGCGAGAGTGTCGCTTGCGCCCAGATGTCAGGGGCGTAGGTTGAATAGAGTACAGGGCTGCCCCAAATATGGGGCCTGGCCCAAGGGCCGCAAGGTCAACAATGAGGAGAGTGCCGAATGTTCCCAAGGATTGCTTTGGCGGCCACCGTGCTAAGCTTCAGCCTGACGGCGGCTCTGGCCGACACGAAGGATGGCGCTGCGGGACCGGATGATATGGTGACCAGTTTTGCCTTGGACAATGGCATGGAAGTTGTCGTCGTCGAGGATCACCGGGTGCCGGTGGTGCAGCATATGGTCTGGTATCGCGCCGGCTCCGCGGATGAACCCATTGGTCAATCCGGGGTGGCGCATTTTCTGGAACATCTTCTGTTCAAGGGCACCGATACCCTTGCCCCTGGTGAGCTCTCGGCGACCGTGGCGGCCAATGGTGGCCGCGACAATGCCTTTACCAGCTACGATTACACCGCCTATTACCAGCGCGTTGCCTCGGATCGGCTAGAGCTGATGATGCGGATGGAGAGCGACCGCATGGTCAATCTGCGTCTTTCCGAAGAAGAGATTGTCACCGAGCGGGAAGTCATTCTGGAAGAGCGCAACCAGCGCACCGATAACAATCCCCGTGCACTATTTGGCGAGCAGCTGAACGCGGCGCAGTATCTCAACCATCGTTACGGTCAGCCGGTGATTGGCTGGCGCCACGAGATGGAAGCTCTGGACATCGACGATGCCCTGTCCTTTTACGGCACATTCTATGCGCCCAATAACGCCATTCTGGTGGTTTCAGGGGACGTTGACCCCGCAGAGGTCAAATCCCTGGCCGAGACCTATTATGGCAGCCTTCCGGCCAACCCTGATCTGCCAAAGGTGCGGGCCCGCAGCAAAGAGCCGCCGCAAAACGCCGAGCGGCGGCTGATCTTTCGCGATCCCCGCGTGGCCCAGCCCTATGTTCAGCGCTCCTATCTGGCAACCGAGCGCAACGCCGGAGCCCAGGAAGAGGCGGCAGCGCTTTATCTGCTGGCAGAGCTGTTGGGGGGTGGGTCCACCTCCTACCTGTCCAATGCGCTGCAATTTGACCAGCAGGTCGCGGTCTATACCGGGGCGTTTTATTCGGGTGTGTCATTGGACAAGACCAGTTTTGACTTTCTGATTGTACCTGCCGAGGGCGTCAGCCTGGACCAGGCCGAAGCGGCGCTGGATGCCACCGTGAGTGCCTTCCTGGCCGAGGGCGTCGATGCCGAACAGCTGGAGCGGATCAAGCTGCAGCTGCGTGCGTCGGAAATCTATGCCCGCGATAATGTGGACGGGATTGCCAATCGCTATGGCCGGGCGCTGACCTCGGGCTTGACGGTGCAGGATGTACAGGACTGGCCGCAGATACTGCAGTCTGTCACCTCGGATGAAATCATTGCCGCAGCGCAAAACTTGCTCCGCCCCGAGGCCTCGGTGACGGGCTGGATGATGCGGCAGGAGGAGGGCGAATGATGCGTCTTACAGCTTTGACGATGGCAGTTGTTGCCTGGGTTTCCCTGTTGGTCCTGCCCGCGCAGGCCGAGATTAAAATCAACGAAGTGACCTCTCCCGGCGGGATTACCGCCTGGCTGGTCGAGGACCACTCGATCCCCTTTACTGCGCTTGAACTGCGCTTTCGCGGCGGCACTTCGCTGGATGCGCCGGGGAAACGCGGCGCCACCTATATGATGGCCGGATTGCTCGAAGAGGGCTCTGGCGAGATGCGGGCGCAGGCCTATGCCCGTGCGGTTGAAAATCTGGCGGCAAGCTTTGGCTATGACGCTGACCGGGACAGCCTGTCGGTCTCGGCGCGGTTTCTCAGTGAAAACCGCGATGCGGCTGTGGGTTTGCTGCGCCAAACCCTGCAAGAGCCGCGCTTTGATCAGGATGCGCTTGACCGAGTGCGGGCGCAGGTGTTGGCCGGGCTGCGGTCGGATCTGAAAGACCCCAACAAGATCGCCAGTCGGGCCTTTGCCGAAATGGCCTATGGCGATCACCCCTATGGCAGCTCCGGCAAGGGCACCATAGACAGTGTTTCCGCGCTGACCCGTCAGGATGTCTTTGCCGCCCATGAGGCAGTTTTTGCCCGCGACAGGCTTTATGTCAGTGCTGTCGGTGATATCACCCCAGATGAGCTGGGCGCGCTGTTGGACCGGCTATTGGGGGGCATGGCGCCTACGGGCGCGCCGTTGCCCGGCCCGGCCGAGGTGACGATTTCTGGCGGCATCAGCATTGTTGATTACGACACGCCGCAATCGGTGGCGCTGTTTGGTCATATGGGGATCACCCGGGATGATCCCCGGTTCTTTGCCGCCTATATCATGAATCAGATCCTTGGCGGTGGCTCCTTTGACAGTCGCCTGATGACAGAGGTGCGCGAAAAGCGGGGCCTGACCTATGGGGTCTATTCCTATCTGGTGCCGCAGGATCTGGCCTCTGTCTATATGGGGCAGCTGGGCTCTGCGAATGGCAAAATGGCCGAAGCGGTGGAGGTAATTCAGGGCGAATGGCAGCGGCTTGCCAGCGATGGCGTCACCGAGAAAGAGCTGACAGACGCCAAGACCTATCTCACTGGGGCCTATCCGCTGCGCTTTGACGGCAATGGCCGGATTGCCTCAATCCTGGTGGGGATGCAGATAGATGACCTGCCCATCGACTATGTCCAGACCCGCAATGATAAGGTCAACGCGGTCACCCTGGAGGAGATCAATCAGGTGGCCAGTGAAATTCTGCTGCCCGAGGCGCTACATTTTGTTGTGGTTGGCCGACCTGAGGGGCTGATCGCCAGCCCCTGACGGGTCAAGCGCTCAGGCGTAGGGCCAACAAAAGGCGACACAGCATAGCGTTCAGGGCCGGGGATTTCCCCGGCCTTGTTGTTTTGCACCCGCGCTTTCGCCGGGCCTGAATCTGGGGGTTTTCTCTATTCGCCGTAGGGCACCCAGATGTTTTTCACTTCGGTGGCTTCCAACAGGAACTTGCGGCTGTGATCGTGGCTCCAGTCGAGCGACGCGGCATGGGCGACCCAGGTCCGTTTGAGGTTGAGCGCCGAGGCCTCTTCGATTGTCTGCGCCAGATCGGTTGAAGAAAAGCTCCAGACCGCATCCACATTCATATGGGCGGCCAGGGGCTGTGCCAGCTCAGTGGCCTCGCCGGTCAGAATATTGACCACGCCGGCGGGCACATCCGAGGTTTCCAGCACCTGATAGAAATCAGTGGCGGCCAGCGGGAAGGGACCCGAGGCGGCAAGCACCACCCGGTTGCCCATGGCCAGGGCAGGCGCCATGACCGAGACAAGCCCCAACAGCGGCGCCTCATCGGCGCAGAGCGCGCCAATCACCCCGACGGGTTCTTTCATGGCCAGGGCAACCGCCCGCATGGGCACAGCATGGGCCTGACCGTCGTATTTGTCGGCCCAGGCGGCAGCGGTGAGCAGCCGTTCAATCGCGGTCTCAACCTCTTTGGCCCCTGCCTTTTTACCAGTCATGGCATCAATGCGATGGGCAAATTCATCCGCCCGTGCTGACAGGTTCTCGCCGATGTAATACAGAATTTGCGCCCGCAGATGGCCGGTGGTCTTGGACCAGGCCTTGGCTCCGGCGGCGGCCTCAACTGCGTTGCGGATGTCTTTGCGGCTGCCCATGCCTACATGACCCAAAAGCCCGCCGTGACTGTTGAAGACGGGCTTTGAATAGCCACTGTCGGGTCGTGCCTGCTTGCCACCGATATACATCTTGGCGGTGCGGTCCACCGGATCGGCGCTGTGGCTATCCTGTTTGCCGGCAAAGGCCGCGACAGGTGCCAGCGGTTTGGTTTTGCCTTTGGGGCGGGTATAGGCGCTAAGCCCCTCCCAGCCGCCTTCGCGGCCAAATCCGCTTTCACGGACACCGCCAAACCCGACTGCGGCATCAAACATATTGGTGCCATTGATCCAGACCACGCCGGCCACCAGTTTTGGCGCCAGATCCAGCGCCAGATTTATATTCTCGCTCCAGACGGTGGCCGCCAACCCGTAGCGGCTGTTATTGGCCAGCTCCACCGCCTCGGCGGGGGTGCGGAAGGTGCAGGAGACCAGCACCGGGCCAAAGATCTCTTCCTGCATCAGCGGATCTGACGGGGCCAGACCCTGGATCAGGGTGGGTGGGAAGAAGCAGCCCTGGGGCGGCAGACGCAGGCTGGGCTGATAGGTTTCCCCGGCCTGATTGCCGGCAACCAGCGTGGTGATGGTTTCCAGCTGCACTGGATCCACCACCGCGCCGATGTCGATGGATTTGTCCAGCGGGTTGCCGATGCGCAGCTTGTCCATGCGGGCTTTGAGCTTGGTATAGAACCGATCGGCAATGTTTTCCTGCACCAACAGCCGCGAGCCGGCGCAGCAGACTTGGCCCTGATTGAACCAGATGGCATCGACCAGGCCTTCCACAGCGGAGTCCAGATCGGCATCGTCAAACACGATATAGGGCGATTTCCCTCCCAGCTCGAGGGTCAGCGCCTTGCCGGTGCCTGCGGTGGCTTCGCGGATGCGGCGCCCCACAGAGGTGGAGCCGGTAAAGGCGATTTTGTCCACCTCTGCGGCGACGATCATTTCACCAACGGCGCCATCGCCGGTGACAATATTGACCACGCCCTTGGGCAGGCCAGCCTGTTGGCAGATGTCTGCAAACAGCAGCGCGGTGAGCGAGGTATATTCTGCCGGTTTCAGCACCACGGTATTGCCCATGGCAATCGCAGGCGCGACCTTCCAGGCCAGCATCAAGAGCGGGAAGTTCCAGGGGATGATCTGGCCACAGACCCCAAGCGCCTGGGCCTCGGGCAGTTCGCTTTCCATCAGCTGGGCCATGCCGGCGTGATAGTAGAAATGGCGCTGCGCCAGCGGGATATCAATATCACGGCTTTCGCGAATTGGTTTGCCATTGTCGAGCGTTTCCAGCACCGCAAACAGGCGGGCGTGTTTCTGCAGCAGTCGGGCAATAGCATAGAGATAGCGAGCGCGTCCCGGCCCACCGAGCTTTTCCCATTTTGGCTGCGCTGTGCGCGCGGATTTTACCGCCGCATCAACATCGTCCTGGGTTGCCTGGCTCAGGGTGGCCAGTACCTCACCCGTTGCGGGATTGCGGCTGTCAAACCCATCCTGAGGCGCGGTGAAGGCACCGTTGATGAAATGGCCAAACCGGTCGCCCTGATCAATCAGCCAAGCCAAGGCCTCGGCGGCATTTTCGGGGGCAGGGCCGTAATCCATGGCGTCGAACTTCTCTTTGATGGTCATTGTATCGGCTCCTTAGCCGTGCAGCCCTGGGGTTTTAGCACCCGTTGGCTGGAGGCAGGATGGCGCAGCAGGGCCGCTGCGGGACGAAGAGGGCGCGGCACAAGATTGCCGCCGCAGTTTGGACAGGCGCCTTTGAGGATGTTGTCGGCGCAATCGGCGCAGAAGGTGCACTCAAAGGTGCAGATACGGGCCTCTGGGCTCTGCGGCGGCAGATCGCGGTCGCAGCACTCACAATTTGGTCTCAGCTCCAGCATCTGCTCAGGCCATCGCATGGCGGTAGCTGGCAGAGTAGGCGCCGCTGGTGTGGTGTTCCAGCTGACGTTCAATGTCGTTCAGCAGGGAGGAGGCGCCAAAGCGGAACAGATCGGGCTGGAGCCAGCGATCTCCCAGCTCTTCCTTGATCAACGACAGATAGACCAGCGCATCCTTGGCCTTGGAAATACCTCCGGCGGGTTTGTAGCCAACGCGGAAGCCGGTGCGGTCGTAATAGTCGCGGATGGCGCGGATCATCACCAGGCTGACAGGCAGGGTGGCGTTGACGCTCTCCTTGCCGGTGGAGGTCTTGATGAAATCCGCCCCGGCCATCATGCAGATCAGCGAGGCCCGCGCCACATTGCGCAACGACCCCAGCTCTCCGGTGGCGAGGATCGCCTTGACATGGGCCTCGCCGCAGGCCGCGCGAAAGGCCTGCATTTCATCATACAGCGCCTGCCAATTGCCCGCCAGAACATGGCGGCGCGAGATCACGATGTCGATCTCCTTGGCGCCCGCCTTGACGCTTTCCTCGATCTCGGCGACCCGCAGGTGAAAGGGCGACAGCCCGGCTGGAAAACCGGTTGAGACCGCCGCGACGGGAATGTCGGTGCCTTTCAGTGCCTGAACCGCTGCTGCGACCATTTCGTGATAGACGCAGACCGCCCCGGTGGTGAGTGGCGGCATGTCGAGCGCCTGCAGGATATCCCCGCGCACCGGCTGACGCGCCTTGGCGCAGAGCCTGCGCACGCGCTCTTCGGTATCATCCCCGGACAGGGTGGTCAGGTCGATGCAGGTCACCGCCTTGAGCAACCAGGCGGCCTGATAGTCCTTTTTGACGCTGCGCCGTGCAGGCAGCGTGGCGCAGCGACGTTCGATCGCAGAGGTATTGGCCTGCACGCCTGCGACCCAATCCAGATCCAGGTCCATGCCCGGGTTGCGGGGCTCCTGGGCCAGTGCCAGCGGTTTTGTATCTTGCAAGGTTTGGCTTTCCATTCCGGGGATCCTCAACAGAGTTCTGCGCAAAAGTCGCACGGGTGCGGCATCTTGGCAAGTAAACCACGCAGGAGGTGGGGCTGATTTTGACCTTTTGGACAAACGTCAGAGAAGTTTCTTGCGAATAAGTCGCAATTTCATTGACTAAGTTGAGAATCATTCTCATATTCAACCCAACCGCTACAAACAGGAGGCTCCGGCCCATGCGTATGAGACACTTTGCCTATCTGGGCCTGATGATGCTTCTGGCTTTGCCGATGACCGCAGGCCGGGTGCTGGCCGAGGCGCCGCTCAAAGTCGTGGCGACCACTGGAATGATCGCAGATGCGGCGCGTCAGATTGGCGGCGATGCGGTAAAGATCCAGGCCCTGATGGGACCGGGGGTGGATCCCCATGGCTATCGTCAGACGCGCTCGGACATTGTGGCCATGACCCGGGCTGATCTGGTGCTGTGGCATGGTCTGTACCTTGAGGCGCAGATGCAGGATTTTTTCCATGATCTGGAACGCAAGCGGCCAGTGGTGGCGGTGGCGGAAGGGCTGCCAAAGGATCTGCTGCGGGGCCATGATGACTATGCCGACAAATATGACCCCCATGTCTGGATGACCCCCGTGCTGTGGAAACTGGTTGTCGCAGAGGTGCAAGAGGCCCTGACCACGGCACGCCCCGAATCGGCGGAGGTTTTTGCCGCCAATGCCGCGACGCATCTGGCAGATCTGGACCGGCTGATCGCCTATGGGACAGATGTCCTGTCTCAGGTGCCGGAAAACAACCGCGTCCTGCTGACCGCCCATGATGCCTTTGGCTACTTTGGCCGGGACTTTGGATTTGAGGTTCTGGGAGTCCAGGGTATTTCCACCCAGTCAGAGGCCGGGTTGAACCGGATTGGCGAACTTGTTGATCTGCTGGTCTCACGCGATATCAAAGCGGTTTTTGTCGAAAGCTCGGTCTCTGATCGCTCCATGCGGGCCCTGATCGAAGGAGCGGCTGCCCAGGGGCATGAGGTCTCTATCGGCGGGGAGCTGTTTTCCGATGCGATGGGCGCTGACGGCACCTATGAGGGCACATACCTCGGGATGCTGGATCATAATATGACAAGCATTGCCAGGGCGCTTGGGGCGGTAGAAACCCCGGCCCGCGGCATGGATGGAAAGCTTTCGGCGGGATTATGACTGTGACAGTAGAAATTGTAGAAACACCGGTTGCGGCCCATATGGACAGCGGCGCGGCGCAGAATGCAAAGATCGCCCAAAGCCCCCTTGCCATTCGCGGCCTTACCGTAACTTACGGTGAAAAACCGGCGGTATTCTCGGTAGATATGACCGTTGAACCGGGACAGATGACAGCGATCATCGGCCCCAATGGGGCGGGGAAATCAACTCTGCTCAAAGCGGCCTTGGGCATTGTTCCACCTGTCTCTGGCCGGGTGACGGTTTTTGGCCGCTCTTTGGCAGAGCAACGCGCCCGGATCGCCTATGTGCCGCAGCGCGCCAGCGTTGATTGGGATTTCCCGACACGGGTGATTGATGTGGTGCTGATGGGGCTGTACCGCGAACTGGGCCTGTTGGGGCGGGTCAAACGCGCCCATCGCGCCAAAGCTTTGGACTGTCTTGCCCGTGTTGGCATGGCGGATTTTGCGAGCCGCCAGATTGGCCAGCTTTCGGGTGGTCAGCAGCAGCGGGTGTTTCTGGCCCGTGCTCTGGCACAGGGGGCGGACCTGTATCTGCTGGACGAACCTTTTGCCGGGGTGGATGCGGCCACTGAAAAGGCGATTATCGCGGTTTTGAAATCCCTGCGTGAGGCCGGGAAAACCGTGGTGGTGGTGCATCACGATCTGGCCACCGTCACCGAGTATTTCGACAATGTCTTCCTGATCAACACCCGCAGCATTGCCGAAGGCCCGGTGGCCCAGGCCTTTACCGAAGAGACCCTGCAGGCGGCCTATGGCGGGCGGCTGGCAACCTCGCAAATTGATCAACTGGCCAAGGTTTGAGAGGAGCACCCCTATGCTACTGGACGCTTTGCTGCTTCAGCTCGGCTATAACGCCACGCTTGTTGCCCTGGGGGCCGCGCTTTTGGGCACCTCGGCGGGGATCACGGGCACCTTCTTGTTTCTGCGCAAACGCGCGCTGGTCTCGGACGCGGTCAGCCACGCCACCTTGCCCGGTGTCTGCATCGCCTTTCTGGTGATGGCCTTCGCCGGGGGGGATGGTCGCAATCTGGCGGGGCTTTTGCTGGGCTCGGCGGTCTCTGCCGCGATTGGCCTGTGGTGCATGAACTGGCTGACCCGCAACACACGCCTGGCCGAGGACGCCGCTATTGGTGCGGTTCTGTCGGTGTTCTTTGGCCTTGGCATTGTATTACTGACGGTTATTCAAACGCTTGGTGTCGGACGTCAGGCGGGGCTGGAGGGCTTCCTGCTCGGCTCTACTGCGGGCATGCTGTATAGCGATGCGGTGGTGATTGCGGCAGGCGGTGCGGTGACGCTGTTGCTGGTTTTGCTGATGCGCAGGCCGATGACCCTGGTGGCTTTTGATCCCGAATATGCCGCCGCCCGTGGCCTGCCGGTAGATCGTATCGACATGCTGATGATGGGGCTGGTCATGGCGGTCACTGTTGTGGGGTTGAAAATTGTCGGACTGATCCTGATCGTGGCGCTGCTGATCATTCCCGCTGTTACCGCGCGGTTCTGGTCGGAACGATCCGACCATGTGGTCTTTCTTGCCGGCCTGTTTGGCGGTGTGGCTGCCTATCTGGGGGCGGCCCTGTCCGCCTCGGCGCCCAACCTGCCGACGGGGCCGCTGATTGTTCTGGTTAGTTTTGCCTTCTTTGTGCTGTCCCTGTTTCTGGCACCCAACCGCGGTGTGCTGGCGGCAGTGCTGCGCCATCTGCGGTTTCAGCGTCGGGTGCATCTGCGTCAGGGGCTGTTGGCGCTGGCACAGGGCCAGGCAATCTACGAGAGTCTCACCCTGCGATTGTTGCGCCGCGCAGGCCTGACCCGCGCCGATGGGGTGGCAACCGCCAGGGGCCGCGCCCGCGCTGCCAAGGCGCTGCGTGACGAGCGCCGCTGGCAAGTGGTGCGCAGTGATATCACCCACGAGGCGGCAGCGGCGCTATATGATGGGCTACGCGACATTGAAACGGTGCTGACGCAGGATCAAATTCAGGAAATTGACCGCCAGATCGGTGGCCCACGCGAGGTTATGTCATGAGCGGTGAAGAGTTTGTCCCCCTGTCGCTGACGCCAATGCTGATTGGCATTTTTGCCGCCGTGGCCTGTGCCTTGCCGGGGAACTTCCTGTTGTTGCGGCGGCAAGCCCTGATCGGCGATGCCATCAGCCATGTGGTGCTGCCGGGCATTGTTGTGGCCTTTTTGGTGACCGGGATGATCGCCGCCTGGCCGATGATGCTGGGCGCGGCGGCGGCAGCGGTTTTTGCCGTGGTGATGATCGAAGCAATCCGCCGTCTGGGCCGGATTGAGCCCGGCGCAGCCATGGGCGTGGTGTTCACCTCCATGTTTGCCGGTGGGGTGTTGTTGCTGGAACAAAGTGATACCTCAGCGGTGCATCTGGATGTGGAACATGCGCTTTATGGCAACCTGGAAAGCCTGATTTGGCTGGATGCCACCGGCTGGGTCTCGCTGCTGGATCCGGAGGCGCTGCGCTATATCCCGGCTGAGCTGCCGCGTATGGCGCTGACGCTGGTCGGGGTTTGTCTGTTCATTGCACTGTTTTGGCGGGCGTTGAAAATCTCCACCTTTGACGAAGGCTTTGCCCGCACCATGGGGATCCGCACCAATCTGTTGGGGCTGGGGCTGGTGATCACCGCCGCTGTCGCCGCTGTGGCCGCTTTTGATGCGGTGGGCTCGATCATCGTGATCGCCATGTTTATCTGCCCGCCCGCGGCGGCGCGCATGATGACCAACCGGTTGGAAGCGCAGATCGCCTGGAGTGTTCTCTTTGCGGTGCTCTCGGCGGTGCTGGGTTATGTCCTGGCGGGTTTTGGGCCGCTGTGGCTGGGGGCGGCGGATGCTGTTAGCGCTGCGGGCATGATTGCCACGGTTTCTGGGGTGATCCTGGCCATTGCCGCCCGTTTTGGTCCCTGTCGTGGCCGGTCCGGCGCGCCGGTGGGCGTCTGACGCAGACCGCAGCAGGCTGACAGGTTAGACCACAGAGTGGGGAGCATATTTTTGTTCCCCTCTTGTTCGTTTTTGCACCAGACCCTGTGGTAGAATCGTGGGAAGCTGCTAAATTTAGCGGTATGAGCAGCCAAGCCCCCCATATCAGCGATCATGATCGCCCGACCATTCGTCAGCTTGATGACAGTGCAATCAACCGGATCGCCGCTGGCGAGGTGGTGGAACGCCCGGCCTCGGCCGTCAAGGAATTGGTGGAAAACGCCATTGATGCCGGCGCGCAGCGGATAACCATCGAGATCGCAGATGGCGGCAAGACCCTGATCCGGGTGACGGATGATGGCTGTGGCATGACCTCCCGCGATCTGCCGCTGGCGCTGTCACGTCATGCGACCTCAAAAATTGATGGCACCGATCTGCTGAATATCCATACCTTCGGCTTTCGCGGCGAGGCGCTGCCAAGTCTGGGCGCGGTGGGGCGGTTGACCATCACCAGCCGGGCCGAAGGCCATGATGCGGCGCAGATCCGGGTGGCGGGGGGCAAGATGGAGCCGGTGCGGCCAGCCGCCCTGCGCTCCGGCACCATCGTCGAGCTGAGTGATTTGTTTTATGCCACCCCGGCACGGTTGAAGTTCATGCGTACGGACCGGGCGGAATCTCAGGCGATTGGCGATGTGGTTAAACGGCTCGCCATGGCAGAGCCTTCGGTGGGGTTCACCCTGCGCGATGTTTCTGGTGGCGGTGAAGGCCGTGTGACCTTTCGCGCGGATCCGCTGACCGGCGATTTGTTTGACGCGCTGCATGGGCGCCTGGCCTCGGTGCTGGGGCGGGAATTTGCGGAAAACGCGCTGCGTATAGATGCCACCCGCGAGGGTATTCGCCTGTTTGGCTATGCAGCCCTGCCGACCTATTCGCGGGGGGCCGCGGTGGCGCAGTTCCTGTTTGTGAATTCGCGGCCCGTCAAGGACAAGATGCTCACCGGAGCGCTGCGGGGGGCTTATTTTGATTTTCTCAGCCGTGATCGCCATCCGGCGGCGGCGCTGTTTATCGACTGCGACCCTACCCTGGTGGATGTGAATGTACATCCGGCGAAGTCCGAAGTGCGCTTTCGCGATCCTGGGCTTGCACGTGGGCTGATTGTCTCGGCACTGCGACACGCCCTGGCCGAGGCCGGGCATCGGGCCTCGACCACGGTGGCCGGGGCCACATTGGGAGCAATGCGGCCAGAGGCGCCAACCGCCAGCGGCGCGGCACGGGTCTATCAGATGGATCGCCCCTCGATGGGGGCGCGGACGGCGTCCTATGCCGGGCAACACCCCGCGTCTCCGCCAGCACCGCCGTCGACATATGGCGCGCCGGAGACCGAAGGCTTTGCCGAGCTGCAAGGAGAATACAGTGGCCGCCTAACCGAGGCCCCGGGGCCCGTGTCGGATGCGCCCGAGACCACCGCGCCCGGGGCCGAGCAATTGCCGCTTGGGGCGGCACGCGGGCAGGTGCATGAAAACTACATCATCGCCCAGACCGCTGACGGTATGGTGATCGTCGATCAGCATGCGGCCCATGAGCGGCTGGTCTATGAAAATCTGAAGCAGCAGATGGCGGAGAATGGTGTCGCCGCCCAGGCCTTGTTGATTCCCGAGATCGTAGAGTTGGGCAGCAATGACTGCGCGCGTATTCTCGCCCATGCGGAGGCGCTGAAGAAATTTGGCCTCGGGTTGGAAGCTTTCGGCGGAAATGCCCTCGCCGTGCGTGAAACCCCCGCATTGCTGGGAGAGGTGAACGCAGAGGCCATGGTAAAAGATATTCTGGATGAGCTGGACGACCAGGGCGAAAGCCAGCTGGTGCAGGCGCGGCTGGAGGCGATCCTGTCCCGGGTTGCCTGCCACGGGTCGATCCGGTCCGGTCGGCGCATGCGCGGCGAAGAGATGAATGCGCTGCTGCGCGAAATGGAGGCAACACCGCATTCCGGCCAATGCAACCATGGTCGCCCCACCTATGTGGAGCTGAAGCTTGCCGATATCGAACGGCTGTTTGGGCGCAGCTGATGGAGGGCATGGAGGAGGCAGTTCAGGCAATGAATGAGGTCGGGCTGCTGATCCTTCTGGCAGGCGGGTTTTCTGCCCTGCTGGTGTTGCTGCTCATCCTGTCTCTGCGGGCTTCGGCGCGGGTGGCGCGGGCCATGGGGCCGCTCACGGGGCAGATCGGCCAGCTGGGCCAATCTGTGCATCAATTGCAGGGCGGTTTGCAGCATGTGTCCGACACCCAGGCGAGCGCACAGGTGCAGATGGTGCAGACGGTAGAGGCGCGCCTGACTGCGGTGCAGCAGCATATGAATGACCGGCTGGCGGACAATGCCCTGCGCCAGGCGCAGTCCATGGCGCAGATGCAGGAGCGCATGCAGGAAAGCCTGCATGGCAGCAGCAAACGCACGGTGACCTCGCTCACCCAGTTGCAGGAACGTCTGGCGGTGATCGACAAGGCACAGGACAATATCACCAAGCTGTCGGGGGATGTGTTGGGGCTGCAGGACATTTTGTCCAACAAGCAAACTCGCGGTGCCTTTGGGGAAATTCAGCTGTTTGACATTGTCTCCAAGGCGCTGCCGGCGGGCAGCTACACAATGCAGGCCACCCTGAGCAACGGCAAACGCGCTGATTGCCTGGTGCATCTGCCCAACCCGCCGGGGCCAATTGTCATCGACAGCAAATTCCCGCTGGAGCCCTATGAGGCGCTGCACCGGGCCGAGAGCCGCGACGAGAAAGCCTATGCCATTCGGCAAATGAAAGCGGCGCTGCGGGCGCATATCACTGCGATCTCGGAAAAATACATTATTGACGGTGAAACCGCCGAAGGCGCGTTGATGTTTCTGCCCTCAGAGGCAGTTTATGCAGAGCTGCACGCCAACTTCACCGCCGTGGTGCGGGAAGGTTTTGCCGCCAAGGTCTGGATTGTCTCTCCCACCACCTGCATGGCGACACTGAATACCATGCGCGCGATTCTCAAGGATGCGCGGATGCGCGAACAGGCCGGGGCGATACGGTCTGAATTGGGGCTTTTGTACCGGGATATGGAACGCTTAGGGGAACGGGTGGGCAATCTGGACCGCCATTTTGGCCAGGCCGCCAAGGATATTGCAGAGATCCAAGTCAGCGCTGAAAAGGCCGGAAAACGGGCCAAGCGTTTGGATAATTTTGATTTTGAAGAGATCGCCGGCGATGTCGCTGGCACTATTGCGCCCCTGGAGCAGACCCCATAATGAAAAGCGAACCTCTGGATACAAAACTACTGCGTCAGGCGGAGGTGAAGGTTGAGCGGATGGTGGCCGTTCTGCGTGTCGCCGTGGCTGGTTGTTTATTGGCCGCCTTCTTGATCCTGGTAAAGGGAGAGGGCGCAGACCAGTCTTATCTGAGGATCCAGTGGCTATTAGCGCTGCTCACGCTGCTGTCGTATTTTGTCCTGGGGGCGATCTCTTATTGGCTGGCCACCTCGGGGCGGTTTCGGCGCTGGATGGTCTGGCCAGCGGTGACGCTGGATTGTCTGTTTATGCTGGTGAACACATGGGCGGGACTGAGCAATACTGGCTTTCCCGGGGAGCTGACCTTTTTGTTGCCACCCACCTGGCTGGTGCCGGTTATTCTGGCCTTTGCAGTGTTGCGGTTTAATCCTTATTTGCAGGCCTATTGTGTGGTGCTGACGGTGGGAGGTCTGTTCTATCTGACGCTCTGGCAGCCCGAAGAAATCACACCTGACCTGGCTGCGCGTGCCGAGTTCATGCTGCTGTTGCCCCCAAATATGGTGCGGATTGTGATGATTGCCCTGGGCGGGTTGGTGTTGATTGTGGCCGCCTACCGGGCGCGGCAGCTGTTGCATAGTTCGATTACGGATGCCCGCGCCCGCGCCAATCTTACCCGTTATCTACCGGCGCAGATGGCGGACCGGCTGGCGGCGGGTGAGCTGAGCGAGCTGCGCAAAGGGCGCCAGCAGGAAATGGTGGTGATGTTTGTCGATATTCGCGGCTTTACCCAGTGGTCCGAGGGCCGGGCACCGGAAGAAGTCGGCGCCTATATCAGCGAGTTTCGCCGCCGCGTGCAGCGTGCGGTGGGACAGAACCAGGGTATGATCGACAAGTTCATCGGCGATGCTGCAATGATCCTGTTTGAAGGCGAGAGCGCTGCGGCCCGGTCCCTAGCCTGTGTCGATGATCTGCTGGCGGAGCTGAAGGACTGGGGCAGGGAGCGTCAGGCTGAGGGGCGCAAACCGGTGCGTGTGGGGATTGGTCTGCATCTGGGCGAGGTTTTTTCCGGTGTGGTCGGCGATGCCCAGCGTTTGGAGTATTCGGTTTTTGGCGATACGGTGAATACGGCGGCGCGTCTGGAAGAGTTGACCAAATCGGCAGGCGTGGATGTGATTGCCTCGGCGGCGGTGCTGCAGGCGGCAGGAAGCGAGCCCGCGCGCGAGGGTTGGTCTGCGCTGCCGACGGAGCATTTGCGCGGGCGCAGCAGCTGGGTCGAAATCTTCGGACGTGGGGCACTGGAGGGCTAAGCGCGCCGGGCCATTTGCTCCATCGCTGGTTTCTTGCCCCAGATCAAAGACCCTCGGGTTGTGCTGCTGTCTGATGGTCCTAACGGCGAACAGAGGGAGACGGAAAATGCTGGAGATTTCCACACGCAAGATTGCACAGGTGGCCCTGATGGCACGGGAGCTGGGACGGGCAGAGGGCGAACTGCGCGCCTTTAT
Organism: uncultured Pseudophaeobacter sp.; assembly: GCA_905479575.1. Lineage (GTDB taxonomy): Bacteria > Pseudomonadota > Alphaproteobacteria > Rhodobacterales > Rhodobacteraceae > Pseudophaeobacter. The sequence goes on along the minus strand of CAJQNB010000019.1, from coordinate 13,117 downwards.
CGACCGCCTGGGCATAGATGAGCAGGCGGAACTCACCGCAATCATGTGGGTTGGCCGGGGCAGTTTTGAGCCGGAAGAACTGGCCGAAGCCATTGCAACAGCCAAATCTGAGGCCTCTACCCCGACGGCTGACTATCTGATTGGCACCCCACATCTGGCCGACAACATAGAGGCTGGTCTGGATGCGCTGGGCGTCGATGTGCAGGATGTCGAGGATGATGTGATCGGCCGTTAGGCCGATCTGATGAGGGCCAGAACCCAGTGGACTAAGCCCCCGAAATCCGAGGTCGCGTAACCTGAGGCCCCGGACCCTGTGCCCCTGAAGTTGGGGCATTGGCGGGCAGATCATCTACAGCTGCGGGACTGCCTGTTTCAGCTCAGCGGCCTCGGCCCGGCTGAGCTGCTGGCCCTGTTTGCGCTTGAGCAGCACGTCGCGGGCGCGGGCGTATTGGTCATCCTGCCAGAAGATCATGCAGCCGTTGCAGCCTTTGCCGCAACAGCCCTCGACACCAATACGATTGGTTTTAAAACGGCGGGTATTGCCGTCTTCCTCGATGCTGTTGGCTAGGGCATCGCGACGCTTGGCATAGGCGGCGGGGTTTTCCTTGCCGCTGATCTCCAACCCCTGGGTGAGCTTGTCAAACCGCACCCGGTTCCATTGTTCCTCGGTCAGGGCGCGTTCCTTGCGCATCACCGAATACTGCGGGAACCGCAGCTTTAGCGCGTCGATGTCTTCGTGGTCGAACAGGGTGAAGGGCAGGCGGATCACCGTCTTGGTGCTACCCTGCACGACCTCTGTTCTTTGCCCAGTGGTGGCGTTTTCAAAGTCGTAGACCCGCAACAGCACAGTCTCGCGCGCGATGGGAGAGACAAACTCCAGCACCTCGCCGGCGACCAGCTTGTTCTTCACCTCCACCAGAAAGGCATCCTCTGTCACCTCGGTGACGACACCGGCATACTCCCACTGCGCTAGAGAGGCGGTGTGTTCGTAATTATGGGCGTAATTGGTCAACCGGCCCTCATGGAAGGCCAGGGTGTAGCCGCGATTGCCCACCGCCTCCAGCTCGCGCATATAGGGTTTGGGGTCCCAGTTTTCCGGGTCTGCGTAGTAGTCATCAATCGCCATGCGGTAGGCACGGGCGACGATGGCGCAGTAGTATTCAGACTTGCCGCGTCCCTCAACCTTGAGACTGTCAACGCCGATCTCCAGGTATTCGTTCAGCTTTGGCATGATGCAGAGATCTTTGGAATTGAGGATGTAGGAGCCGCGCGCGTCTTCCTCAATCGGCATCAGCTCACCGGGGCGGCAGCCCTCTTCCAGCAGGAATTCGAACATATCGGCGTTGTCATCGGTGATCTGAAGATCCTGCACGGTGCCGTCCTTCAGGCGCATGCGGAAGCTATAGTTCCAGCGGCAGGAATTGGCGCAATTGCCCTGATTGGCACCGCGTTCGGCCATAAAGTTCGACAGCAGGCAGCGGCCGGAATAGGTCATGCACATGGCCCCATGTACAAAGGCCTCCAGCTTGATATCCGGGCATTTTTCGCGGATCTCTTTCAGCTCAGAAAACGAAACTTCGCGGGCCAGAACGCAGAGCTCAGCCCCCTGATCCTGCCAGAATTTGACCGACAGCCAGGAGCAGATATTGCTTTGGGTTGAAATATGCAGCGGCAGCTCGGGGGCGCGGTCCTTGACGTATTGAAAGACGCCGGGGTCTGCGATGATCAAACCATCGGGGCGCACCTTGCGGACGGTGTCGATATATTCGTCCAGCTTTTCGATGTCTTTGTTGTGGGAAAACAGGTTCAGGGTCAGATAGGCGCGCCGCCCATGGGCGTGACAGAAGGCTACACCCTCGATCACCTCCTCCAGCGAGAACTCGGATTTGGTGCGCAGGGACATATCCGGGGTGCCGAGATAGACCGCATCAGCCCCGTATAAAATGGCCAGCTTGAGCTTGCGCAGGTTGCCTGCGGGCATCAAAAGCTCGGAGCGTTTCATAGGTGATGTTGCGGCGCGGGTCATAGGCTGGGTCTCTTCACCAGGAATGGGGAAGCGCGCCTATAGAACGGGCCGGGACAGAAAGATATGATCTAGCGCAAAGAGGTGCGCATCTGCAAAGGCCAGCCCAGTGAAACAGGCTGGCCAAAGGGCGCAGAATTCCGCCAAATTATACGCCTTCTGCCGTCAGCTTTTCAGCGGGCAGGTGTTGATACCAAGGATTGTGTAGAGCGGGCAGTTGCCCAGCAGGCCAGTGGCCAGAGGCACGATCCCGATCAAGCCCCAAAGCGACTGGGGGCCGATAAAGACAAGCGAGAGCAGGACGATACCGGCGATGACGCGCAGGATGCGGTCGATTTTGCCTTCGTTCTTGGTCATGGGAAGATCTCCTTTTGCGGTGCTGCGAATAGTATAGCAAAACCAAGATGTGACAGACGGTGACAGAGTCACCAGATTGGCCAAGAAATCTATTTTTGTTCGGCAATCTGCGCCAGCTCAGGTGCATTGCAGATGTGAATACCGTCCGAGAGCTGTTCGACCAGGCCACGGCGGGCAAATTCCGCCAGGCGACGCGACACATATGCGCGCCCCGAGGCAGTTTCAGCCGCCAGCGCGGTGTGGGTGACAGGCACGATCCCGGTAGCATCGACAAGACGCAGCAGCACCTTGGCAAGGCGGGCGTCAAACCCTGTCAGCGCGACGTCTTCGATCAGTTGCTGGTATTCGCTGAACCGCAGCGCAACGGAGGTCAGCACGTCATTGCGAAAGGCCTCATCCTGTTCGATCACCTGTCGAAACTGGCCTGCCGGGATCAGATCTCCGTGCAGATCTTCTTCGACTACACCCTCCGCGGCATAGGTTTGATCCTCGATCAGGCAGGTAAAGGTCTGCAGGCAGACCTCACCGGGGTGCACCCGGTACAGTACCACCTCGCGGCCGCTGCTGCCAGTCAGGGTGACCTTGATACAGCCCTGTTTCAGGACCAGAAATCCGGGGCACTCCTGTCCAGGGCTGAACAGCGTGGTGCCCTTTGGCGCCGAGAATTTTCTACCGATCTTCATCAGGGCCACTCCTAACAGAACTGGGTCTACCCGACACCAGCAGGCTGGCAAGTGCAAGCGACATCCAAGCCGCAGTCCAGCGAGACTTGGGACGTATCAAAAAGGGGAGAACCAAAAAAGGGCCCGCTTGCGCAGGCCCTTTAAATGTCGATTATCCGAGGTCTCAGGCGAGGCGGTCGGTGACCTCCAAGTGCTGCGCCAATGTGCCGATCTTGCCCATCCAGTCTGCGACCAGCCCGGCATCGCTGGGGGCGGCGTGTACGCCGGGGTCGATCTTACCGTTCATCACCGCCTCAATAGCATAGGACACCGGATAAGAGACCAGACGCGCCATGGCGGTGCCACGTTCGTCCCCCCAGGCATCCATCACATAGGTTTTGTGCCAGACGGTCTCGCCTGCTTTTTCTGCCTTCAGATCGACGCAGAGCACAACCCGGTCGGGCTCGCCCTCATCATAGGAGTTTTCTTCCCAGAACTGATCTGACATTTCCTTCAGTCGGGCATCTCCGGCTTCGCCTTCCAGGGTTTCTACCTCTTTGAACACAGCGTCCCAGGCCTGCGCCCAGCCATTTAGACGCAGGGTGCCGCGGACGAACTCTTTTACTTTCCAGTCAGCGCCAAACTCATACTGGCCGATAAAGGGCAGGGAATCGCGGTTGGGGTAAACTTCAAAGCTCTCTGGTGTGGGCAGGGGCGCGTCAAAGGTAGAGATCGCGTCCCAGGGGCGGGCGACGTCCAGCTCTTTGAAATCACGAATTGATTTCGAGGGTGAGCGCAGCGCTTTCAGCACGCCCAGGGGCGACCAGCTGAATTTGTAGCGGAAGGGGTTGGGGGTCTTTGGGATGCCGCCGCAATAGGACAGAAAGCTCACCTCATTGGCCGGATCAAAGGCGGCTGAGGCCTTGTACTCATCCACCAGCGCATGGGCCATCAGGTGGTCGATGCCAGGGTCAAGCCCCACCTCGTTGACCAGCGCCACACCGGCGTCTTTGGCCTTGCCATCCAACGCGCGCATTTCAGGCGCGATGTAGGAGGACGAAACAAAATGGGCGCCTTTTGAGATCGCCAGCTCCGCCAGCGCTACATGCCAGTCGCCGGGCAGCATCGAGACAACAACGTCTGCGGGGCTCAGCATCTCGCCCAGGTTGTTGATGTCAAAGGCATGGATATTGGAGGTCAGATCGCCGACCGCCGCGCGGGCCTTGTCGGCCGTGCGGTTCCAGACGGCAACATCATGGCCCGCCTCAAGCAGGCGACGCAGGCCGGGAATGGCGGAGAGGCCGGTGCCGCACCAATGAATAGTCATGAGAGTTCTCCCTTATTTATAACGCAGTTTGGCGGCGACAATGCTCACCACAATGAGAATGGCACAGATATTGGCAATCATGATCGGCCAGTCGTTGACCATGATCCCATATAAAAACCACAGGCTGACGGTGAGCAGAAACATCAAGTTTGCAGCCAGAGACAGACCAGATGTATCCCGGCTGGCCCAGGCCTTCCAGGCCTGAGGCAGCCAGCAGATGGTCCCCATAAAGGCCGCGAGATATCCCACATACAGCTCCATCAGGCGGGTACAAATTCGCGGAATGTGGCCTCGGCTCGACCCCAGACGCCGGATTTCAGATCAGCCAGCGTCAGCAGCGAGGGCAGCAGCTGTCCGGCGTAGTCATGGGAGCTTTCGACCGGCAGCATTGACGGCAGGTTGTCGATCGCCATCACATCCATCACCGGATCACTGGCAACGCGCAGCGCCGGGGCCTCCCAGCTGGTGGCCTGATCATAGATCGGCACCGGATTGTAATCGCTGTCGGGATCGCAGGCGACATCGCCAATCGCCGTCAGTTTACGCGCCGCCGAGAGCGCCTCGGCAGGCACAAAGACAGGGGTGCCGGGGCGGGCAAAGATGCAGTTGAGAAACAGATCGTGCTGCAGGATCTCGGGGAAGGGGCCGCCGCTTGCAGTCTCTGCCATGTCCCATTTGGTGACGGTGATCCCCATTGCCTCGCATAGATCCGCAGCGCCGGTGCCGACGCGACCCATGGCGCCGATGACAATGGCGGTGGGCACATCTGCCTGCACAGCTTTCAACTCGGCGTTCAATTCCGCCAGCAGGGCATCCTTGCCGGGGTAGACACCCACGGGGCCGCAGATGTCGCCGCGCTGCTGGGCACACCAGCTTTTCAGGGTGACGGCAGCGCCCGCATAGCCGGCCCAATAGCCAAAGGCGGCAACCCGTCGGCCTGCCTCGTCCACCAGATATTCCAGATCATACAGCGTGCCGCCGCCAGCGGCAAACCGGTCCAGCAGCGCCTTGCCCGAATGCTGGCCTTTGAAGGCATGACCAAACATGATGTGGCGATGGGGCAGCGGGGTGCCATCCTCGGGCAGTTCCTTGAGGCCAAAGATGATGGCATCCGCCGGGGCACTGGGCCAGGAGTTTTCGGCTGCGATCTCACAGCCGGCATCGATGTAGCCCTGCAGGGGGATTGCGCGTACCGCGCTCTCCTCCACCGTGACCTTGATGCCGCCTGACATGAGCGCCTTGGCGCCTTCGGGCGTCAGGCCAACGCGGTCTTCATTGGGGCGCTGTTCGGCCCGTACCCAGAGATGTGTCATTGTGGGATCCTTTAGAGCATGTCCTTGGCAGTGACTGCGCGCACGGAGTCGCGCTGTTCCATTGCCGCCATGAAGGACTGTATTTTGGGAAAATCTGCAAGGGTCACGCCATCGCCTTGCAGCCAGGTGCAGACCACGTAGAGATAGCAATCGGCAAGGCTGAGCCTGTCCCCCAGAACAAAGGGACCGCGCAGCCCGTATTGGCTCAGGTGAGCGCAGCTGTCGGCCATGGTCTGTGGCACCTTGGCCTGCATGTCCTTGTAGCTGGAGGTCTTGCTGGCCCAGCGGCTGCCGCGCATCTTGTGAGCGTGGTTCACATGCATGGTCGAGGCGAGATAATACATCACCTCCCGCATTCGGGCCAAAAGAACCGGATCAGTGGGGCGCAGGTCTGCATCAGGGGCAATATCGGCAATATAGTCCAGCAGGGCACCGGTTTCGGTCAGGATGCCGCCGTCCACCGCCAGGGCAGGCACCCGCGATTTGGGGTTGATCTGGGCATAGGCGGGGCTGGTCTGTTCCTTGCTGGCAAAATCAATCTTGATAGCCTCATAGTCGAGACCAGCCTCTTCCAGCGCGATTGCGACAGCAACCGAAATTGTCCCGGGGGCGTAATAGAGTTGCATGTCAGATCTCCTGTTGGGGCTAGGGTGGGGCAGAGCGTGGGCCGGGCATCAAAGGTGGGTCTGCGCGTAGAGCCGATCCGCAGTGTCCAGATGCGGCACCGCGTTGAACAGGACCGGGCTCAGATGACCGCCGATGGGAAACAGCCGGTGCATCGAGGTATTCATGATCGCCAGGGCCATACGGGCCATCCCGTCGGTATCAAGCCCCATGGCCTGACGCATCGCCATTGAGATAAAGCCACCCGAGGTGACCACCAGGGCGGGACCATCCCCGTCAGCAATCTCGGTCAGGACTGATTGGGTCCGGTTTTCAAAGTCTTCCCAGCTTTCGGGAGGATTTTTGATTTCTCCGGCTGACCAGGCTTTGAACACCTTTGGCAGATGCGCGATAAAGCCTTCGCGTTCCTGCGGAACGGCCAGCCCTTGCTGGACCTCCATGGCCTGGGCCATGGTGAAATACTCCATCTCGTTGAGGCGGGCATCCTGAATGACCTCGGCGCAGCCCATGCCCGCAGCAGTTTCAATATGGCGGGTCAGGGTGCCGCAATAGACGCGGGGGTGATGGCTGCCGCTGGCATCCAGATAGCGCCCCAACCAGGCCGCCTGCTGGTGCCCCAGCTCGCTCAGCCGGTCATAGCTGACTTCATCGCGGGCCTCGGTGTTGGCCTGCCCGTGGCGGACCAGGGTGATATGTGTCATGCGACGGATCCTATTTCTGTTCCTCAATTTCATAGGTGAGCCAGCAGCGACATGGAAGAGCGTGTTTGGGATGGGTGCAGCTTTTTGATGGGATGGAAAAAGTTCACCCCTGTTAGGCCGGTTTGAGCCTGAAAATGTTCGATTTGGCTATTTCGCCGCAATTAGATGTAAATGTTGCAGATCCACGTCTTGACCATTGCACTGGGGGCAAAGCCATGAATTAGTCAAGGTATCGCAGAATGCGACAAGACTGATGCCCGGCGCTCGACGCCTGACAATCCCCAACAGAGGTACGCCCATGACCCTGAACCCTGATCGCTTTCTCGAGGATCTGCACCGGTTGCGGTCCTTTGGTGCTTCGGGACAGGGAAAGGGCGTTGTCCGCCCGGCCTTTACCGCAGTGGAGATCGCGGCGCGCCGCTGGTTGGCCTCTCGGATGCAGGAGGCAGGTCTGAAAACCCATCTTGATCCCGTTGGCAATCTCTTCGGGTTGAACGGAGAAAAATCTCTGTTGATCGGCTCTCACAGTGACAGTCAGCCTGAAGGTGGCTGGCTCGATGGGGCGCTGGGGGTGGTGGCAGGGCTGGAAATCGCCCGCGCTGCCAAAGAAGCAGGTGGCCCGCCTATTTCCGTGGTGAATTTTCAGGACGAAGAGGGGCGGTTTGGCATTCTTACCGGCTCTGATGTCTGGACTGGAAAAATCTCGCTGGCAGAGGCGGATGCCCTGACCGACACAGATGGCCTGACGCTGAGCGTGGCCCGCTCGCGTATGGCCGGTCGGAACCGCGAGTTTTTGCCCCATGACATGTTCACCGGCTTTATCGAGATGCATATCGAACAGGGGCCGGGCATGGATGTCTCGGGGGATCAGATTGGCGTGGTCAGCGACATTGTTGGCATTCGCGAGGTTCGGGTCACAATAACGGGTCGCCAGAACCACGCAGGCACCACGCCGATGGCGCTGCGTCAGGATGCGTTTCAGGCGCTGTCCACTTTTAACCAGCGGATCAACGAGCGGTTCTCGGCGGTGGCGACGCCTGAAACCGTCTGGACGCTGGGCCATGCGGAGCTGAGCCCGAATGCCTCCTCTGTTGTTCCAGGTCTGGCGCGGTTCGCATTGCAGTGGCGCGATGGCGATCGGGAACGTTTGATCCAAATGGAACAGATCATGCGTGAGGTGGCGGCAGAGGTTGCCCGCGAGCAAAGGGTCAAGATCGAACTGGGGGAGGTTGGCGGTATTGAACCCGCGGCGATGGATTCGCGCCTCAAACAGGCGCTGCGCACCGCAGCAGAGGATCTGGCGCCAGGAAAATGGCTGGACCTGCCGTCAGGGGCGTTGCATGACGCGGCCAATGTGTCTCAGGTAATGCCCAGTGCAATGCTCTTTGTGCCCTCGATTGGTGGCATCAGCCACGCGTTTGATGAGGACACCAAAGAGGCGGACCTGGTAAAGGGGCTGGAAGTTCTGAACCAGGCGGCATTGTCTTTGTGAGCTAAGCTTTTGGCCGTGGTCAGTCGCGGGCGTAGCCCCGTTTCAGCATGCGGTTGCGGTGTTTGTCCGCCGCCAGCGAGGCCTCGCGCAGGTTGTCATAGATGTTGATGGTGCTTTGGCCATTGCGGCCTGCAACGCCCCACTCCCGGAGGACCGAAACCTCGGAAAACAGGTTCAACGCCAGCTCGATCCTGTAGAACCGGGAACGGCGGTTTTGGGTTTGGCAATAAAGCAGACAGGTGGCCATAGGGTGATTCTATACCAGAGCGAATCGTTGCGGCAAGAGCGGTCTGTCAGGATTTCCCGCCGCACCCGTGAGAGGCTGGCACCGCGTCACCCTTGGTTGTTTGTCCCCGGGCCAGTTCTGGCTTAATGCCTGTTAGCGCCAGGTCACATCCCCAAGGAAAATATAACCCGCCCCGTAGATGGTTTTGATCAGGCGCGGGTTTTTGGGATCTTCACGCAGTTTGGTCCGCAGGCGGGACACCCGCACATCCATGGCCCGGTCAAAGCTGTCACCAGCACCACCGCCAAGGCTTTCTTGCATCTGCGCCCGCGAAATCAGCCGCTTTGGACTGTCGAGAAACAGCCGCAGTACCTCTCCTTCGGCATGGGAGAACGGCACTTCGACGCCTTTGTCATCTTCGAGCAGATAGCGGTCAAAATATGCGGTCCAGCCGGCAAACTCGGCGGCGTTGCCACTGACTGGCTGGCTGCGGGGGCCAGCGCGCAGGCGGGCGCGAATGCGGGCAACCACCTCGGCGGGATCAAAGGGCTTGGTGATATAGTCATCGGCTCCCAGTTCCAGCCCGGTGACGCGATCCTGCACCTGGGCGCGGCCCGAAATGATGATGACGGCAGCGCCCTGTTCCAGCGCCAGGCGATGCACCAGGGCGAGCCCATCCACATCCGGCAGCGACAGGTCAACCAGGCAGACATCCGGTGTCACCCGTTTGAGGGAGGCCTCAAACTCGCGGGCGCGGGCAAAGCTTTGGGTGCGGAACCCGGCGTCCTGCAGGCAATCGGTGAGAATCTGACGAATTTCGGGTTCATCGTCCAGAATGGTGACGAGGGGCGCGGTCATGCTGGTGTCTCCGGAGTGATGAGGGCCGACAGTTGCTGGGTCGTAAAGGGTTTTTGCAGCACCGGTCCAGCCTTGAGAGCCATGCGGTACTGCGGATCACTGGGCGGTAAAGAGGTCATCAATACAATAGGCAGGTGGGTGCCTTTCAGGCGTTGCGCCAGATCAATGCCGGTTGCCTCCCCCTCTAGCCGCACATCTGACAGCACCAATGCGATATCCGGCAGGTCGGCGGCCAGAGCTGAGGCCTCGTCGACGCTGGTGGCCTCGATCACTGAATAGCCAAGATCAATCAGCATATCGCGGAAGGTGGCGCGCAGCTCTTCGCTGTCTTCGACCAAAAGCGCCAGGCCGCCTTTGGCATCGGGGGCCACCCGATAGGGCAAGCGCAGGGTGATGCTGGCCCCGGACACCGTGTTGCCCACCCGCATGTCGCCGCCTGCCGATTTTGCCATGTCATAGACCATGGGCAGACCCAGGCCTGACCCTTCACTGCCCTTGGTGGTGAAAAACGGGTTGAGAGCGTTTTTGAGCGCCTCGCTGGAGAAGCCAGGGCCGGTGTCCGTGACGCTGATTTCCAGCCAGATTTGACCCACCACATGGGCGCTTACGGTGATCTGCCCGTTGATGCCGCAGGCGTCACGGGCGTTGAGGATCAGGTTCAGAAGCGCGTCCTGCAGCTTGCCGGCATCCAGCAGCAACAAGACATCGGGGGTATTGTCCAGCACGCTCAACCCCATGCCCTGCGGCAACGAAGGGGTGGCGAGGATTTTCAGCTCGGACAGTAGCGCGTGCATATTGGTGGCCTGTGGGCGCAGGCTGCGTTGGCCGGTCATCTCGGCGATCCGGTTCAGCAACCGGCCACCGCGCCGCGCCGCGGCCAGGGTGCCGCGTATCATGTCCTGGGCCTGGGGCGGCAGCTGCATCTTGTCGAGCTTGCCCTGCATGCCAAGGATGATGGTCAGGAGATTGGAGAAATCATGCGCCAGCCCCGAAGTCATCTGCGCTGCCATTTCGCGCCTGCGCGCCTGTTGCAGGGCAACGCGGGCCTGGGTTTCCTCGGTGACATCCATCGACAGAATATAAACGCCGCCGCTTTTGTCGGGGGTAAAGGCCACCCGGATGCGGCGGCTGTCATGGGCCTCGGTGAATTCAAACACCGGACTGCCGCCCTTGTAGGCCGCCATCAGATGTGGCTCGATCTTGGCAAATGCCTGTGGCCCCAGCGCCTCGGAGATATGCATTTCCAGAATTTCAGAGGGGCGGCTGGGAAACACCGAGCTTAGCCGCCTGTTGGTATAGGTGTAATAGCCATCGCCGTCGACATGGGCGATATGGGCTGGCATCATCTCGGTGGTGAGCCGGGTGCGGCCTTCGATTTCGGTGAGCTGGCGTTTTGCCTCTTCCAGGGCGGTGATGGTGGCGGCCAGCTTGCGGTTGGTCGCCGAGAGCTCTTCGGTGTGAGAGATCAACCGGTCTGACATTTCCTCAGATTTGGCCCGCAACAACTGCTCCACCCGTTTGGTGCGGCTGATATCGGTGTAGACCGCAACCCAACCGCCCTGGGGCAGCGGTGCGCCTTCGATCGAGATCATCTGACCATTGGCGCGGGTGCGTTCGATATAGTGGGGTTCAAAATCCAACGCCTGTTCCACCCGGGCGCTGACAAATTCCTCGATATCCTCCATTGGCCCATATTCACCGCTGGCGGCGATATGGCGAATGGTGTCTTCAAAATGCGCTCCGGGGCTGACCAGATCATTGGGGAGGTTGAACATTTCCTGAAACCGGTTGTTACAAACCGCCAGCCGCAGCTCACTGTCATAGATCGAGATCGCCTGGGCAATCAGGTTCAGCCCGGCAGTGGTCATCGCGGCGCGTGTTTTGTCGGATGTATTCATGGTGCCTCCCCGGGCATGGGGTACCATCCTGACCCAAAAGAGCAAGGGCGGCGCGCTGACGCGGGGAAGAGTTACCCGTTTATGAGCGCGCGCATGGCAGAGCGGGTGCCGGGGCCGACCTTGCCGTCAATCGCCCCCGAATACAGCCCCATATCGCGCAGCCTGCGTTGCATCGCCATCAGGGTGCTTTGGCGCCAGGAATCGCTGGACCAGCCCAACGGGGTCTCGCTGCCCAGTTTCAGACCGTCGATGTAATAGGACACCGCGCGCTGGTCGTTTTGCGAAACCCCACGCCCCAGCTCATACTGGACACCGATGTTGACGGTCGCGGTTGCATGTCCCTGCGCCGCCGCCTTGTGGTACCACTCCAGGGCCTGGCTGTAGCTTTTCTGCACGCCCCGGCCCTTTTCATACATCCACCCCAGCGAGGTCTGGGCCTTTGCCAGGTCACGATTGGCAGCCCTGCGGAACCAGCGCACCGCTTCGACGTCGTTCTGGGACACGCCATGCCCTTCGCGGTAAAAGATGCCTAGCTTGTACAATGCGTTCAGATGCTCCGCCTGCGCCGCCTTTTGATACCAGCTGAAGGCGCGAGAATAGCTTTGGCTGACGCCGCGACCCTTTTCATACATCCAGGCCAGATTATACTGGGCGCGGGGGTGATCCCTGTTGGCGGCCCTACGATACCAGGACAGGGCCAGGGCATCATCCTGTGGCACGGCGCGGCCTTTTTCATACATCCAGCCAAGCTGGGTTTCGGCAATGGGGTAGCCTTGGTCTGCGGCGCGTTTAAGCAGGCTTACGGCGATCTGATCGTCCTGGGTCACGCCCTGACCCTTGCGGTACATCAGTGCCAGATTGGTTTGCGCCATAGGATCCTGCGCCGCCGCTGCAGTGCGGTAATGGGACAGGGCCTGCTGCAGATCTTCGGCCTTGTCATAGGCCCGGGCCAAAAACGCCTGCACCGCAGGGGTGTCAGGGTTGAGATTTGCCGCCCGTTTGCAGGCCGGGATCGCAGAGAATGCGTTCAGTTCTTTCCAGTCCACCCCAGAAGACTGGATGCGCTGGCTGATCAGCTGCGGGTGGCGCGGATGCCCGGCGGCATCGGCGCAGGACCGCAGGGCTGCCTGCTGGGCCGAGAACGCCGGCGTCGCCACTGCTGGTGAGAGTGCAGCAGGCGAGGGCGAACTGGGCGCAACAGATGCGGCTGCAGAGGCAGGGGGGGGGACTGCGACCTCTGGTCGATTGCCCTTTCCTTTGGACAGCAGCGCCGCAAACTGATCTGCAGCCGGGTTTGCTGCCGATTGGTCCACCTGGCTGGGGGCCTCTGCCGCAGGATCTGGCTGCGCGGGTGTCACCGCCGCGGGGGGCTGGGGGGCTGGGGATGTCTGCGCTCGGGTTTGCGTAGTGGTCGAGGGAGAGACCGCTGCGGGGTCACAGCGCAGTCGCAAATAGGCCTCGGCGATGGGCGCAAAGACATGATCCGAACAAGTGGTCTGTGAACTCACGGTGAAGTGCAGTTCTTGATATCTCGTTTTACTCCAACCGGTTCTGAATTTCCATCAGGTTGCTTTCAAAGACCTCAGCGGGCGTCCGGTAGCCAAGGCACTTGCGCGGCGTTTCGTTGAGGCGGTGG
>CAJQNB010000018.1 GCA_905479575.1 uncultured Pseudophaeobacter sp. | reverse complement strand
GTAGATGCGCCCGGACGATACGGAATCGGTTTTACGGGCCGCAACACCGGTGAAACGTTCGTAGTGTCCAAGGTCGAGGTCGGTCTCCGCGCCATCATCAGTGACAAAGACTTCGCCATGTTCAAAGGGGCTCATGGTGCCGGGGTCGACGTTAAGATAGGGGTCCAGTTTGCGCAGGCGGACGGAATAGCCACGCGCCTGCAAAAGAGCCCCAAGAGCGGCGGACGCCAGGCCCTTGCCAAGCGATGAAACCACACCACCAGTGATAAAGATGAAACGCGCCATGAGTGTTCGGCTGCCCCCGTGAGAAGTCAGAAAATAGCTGCCCGGCGGTTGTGAAAAACCGCTGCACCACGGGGCTACACATATAAAGGATTCGCGCGACATGCGCAAGAGAACCGCAAGATGCTGTTACGGTTCTCTCTCAGAATTCTAGGTCTTGTAGGTGTTAGTCGGCGCTGGGAACCAGCGGCGCATTGTCACCTTCGGCTGGCGGCAATAGATCGCTGCCCAGCGGCGCGATTGGTGCTTCCGGCGCATCACCCGTTTCAGTCGCGGCAGGCACGATGCCATCGGCAACCGAAGATCCAGCGGATTTCTGCGCGGCCAGTACGGTCAGGGTGATCGAGGTGCAGATAAAGCAGATCGCGAGGATCCAGGTCACTTTGCCCAGGGCGGTCGCTGCAGAGCGGCCAGACATGGCCCCGCCACCGCCGCCGCTGCCCATCCCCAGGCCCCCGCCTTCGGAGCGCTGCAGCAGCACCACGGCAATTAGGCCAAGAGCCAAGAGAAGATGGATGATGAGAACAACGTTTTCCATAGGTTCCTGCGGCTGTTGGCTAAACTATCGGGCGGTAAATAGGCAAGAATGCCGACAGGGGCAAGGGCTCAGTTTCGATTGTTGGTTCAGAGCGGGAAAGGAGGGGGAACAAGCCCGGTAAAACTGTGGGGAAACAGAGGAAAAGTGACTGGACGCGGGCGCTGGCGCTGGGGCAGGCTGCGCTCATGCCTCATGATCATTCTGACCACCCGCACGCCGTTCTGCCTTCTGACCCTGCTTTGCGGGTCAAAGCGCTGGAAACGATTCTCACCCGCAAGGGGCTGATTGATCCGGCGGCGCTGGATGAAATCATCGATACCTATCAAAACAAGATCGGCCCACAAAACGGCGCCCGCGTTGTTGCCCGCGCCTGGAGCGACCCGGCGTTCAAGGCAGCACTGCTTGCAGATGCAGATCCGGTTCTGGCCGAGCTTGGTTATTATGGGCGCCAGGGCGAACATATGGTGGTCGTCGAGAACAGGCCTGAGCGGCATAATATGGTCGTCTGTACCCTGTGCAGCTGTTACCCGTGGCCGCTGTTGGGCATCCCGCCGGGGTGGTATAAATCCGATGCCTATCGTGCCCGCGCCGTGCGTGAACCCCGTAAGGTGCTGGCTGATTTTGGCGTGACCCTGCCCAGCGAGACCGCGGTGCGGGTCTGGGATTCCACCGCAGAGGTCCGCTATCTGGTGCTGCCCATGCGCCCGGCTGGCAGCGAGGGGCTGGATGAAGACGCGCTTGCCGCGCTGGTGTCCCGCGATTCGATGATTGGCACCGCGCTGGCCACCGCGCCCAGCGGCGCCGGTGATCTAACAGGCGGGGATCTTACATGAGCCGCCTGCACGATATGGGCGGGCGATTCGGCGATGGCGCCGTGGTGCCGGACGCCCCGGATGCGCCGGTCTTTGCCACAGACTGGCACGCCCGCGCCCTGGCCGTCACCCTGGCCTGCGGCGCCTTGGGAAAATGGAACATTGATGTCTCGCGCCATGCCCGGGAATGCCTATCGCCCAAGGATTACACCCGATTCTCCTATTATGAGAAATGGATCTCGGCGCTGGCGGATCTGCTGGTTGAGACCGGGGTGCTGACCCGTGAAGATCTGAAAGGTCACAGCGGGGAGGGGCTGCATGCGCTGGCCTCAGCGGCGCTCAGGGCGGAGGCCGTGGCGGCGGTTCTGGCCAAGGGCGGCCCCGCCAATCGTCCCAGCGCTATCGCGCCGATTTTTGCGCCCGGTGAGCGGGTGAAAACCCACCACCCCGGTGGCAGCGCCCTGGTGGATGGTGGTCACACCCGCCTGCCAGACTATGCGGCCGGCGCCTGTGGTCAGATTCTGCGCCAACACGGCACCCATGTGCTGCCGGACAGCAATGCCCATGGGCTGGGTGAAGCACCAGAGCCGCTTTATGCGGTGGCTTTCCCGGCGTCAGAGCTTTGGGCGCATCCGGAACACCCCCATGATGAGGTGGTGCTGGATCTGTGGCAAAGCTATCTGCAACCGCTGGAGCCGGGGGCGCAGATATGAGCGATTGCATCAACCACTCGGCGCCCGAGCCGGTCTTTCTGGACCCCTGGCATGCGCAGGTCTTTGCGCTCACGGTTTCATTGAATGAGGCGGGGCGGTTTAGCTGGGCGGAATGGGTTGCGCAGTTTTCTGCAACCCTGCGCCGCAATGGTCTGAGCCGGGAACTGGATGGTGGCGCCGACTATTTCAACGCTTGGCTGGAAACGCTGGAGGCGATTCTTGCAGAGGCTGGCAATGCCAGCCCGCAAGAGGTGGCTTTGGTGCGGCGCGACTGGGAAGAGGCCTATCTGAGCACGCCGCACGGCGAACCTGTGCATCTGCCGCGTTAATCCTGGCCCTTGCATCATGGGTCTTGCCCGAATGTAACGGGTCTGCGTCGATTTAACGGTTTCCTCGCGCGCGCCGCATCGCTATACGGGGCTCTGGTTTCCACCAGCATACATTCTAACCAGCATACAAAGGACCTGAGATGGCCAATGTCGTGGTAGTCGGCGCCCAATGGGGCGATGAAGGAAAAGGCAAGATCGTTGACTGGCTCAGCGAACGCGCCGATGTGATTGCGCGTTTTCAGGGCGGTCACAATGCCGGCCATACGCTGGTCATTGACAGCAAAGTCTACAAGCTGCACGCGCTGCCCTCGGGGGTTGTCCGCGGTGGCAAGCTGAGCGTGATCGGCAATGGTGTGGTTCTGGACCCATGGCACCTGCTGAAAGAGATCGAAACCGTGCAGGCGCAGGGCGTGGATATCAGCCCCGAAACCCTGATGATCGCCGAGAATACGCCGCTGATTCTGCCGATCCATGGTGAACTGGACCGCGCCCGCGAAGAGGCAGCCTCCAAGGGCACCAAGATCGGCACCACCGGGCGTGGTATCGGCCCCGCCTATGAAGACAAGGTTGGCCGCCGTGCTATCCGGGTTGCCGATCTGGCCGATGACGCCACACTTGAGGCCCGCGTTGACCGCGCCTTGCAGCACCATGATCCGCTGCGCAAAGGTCTGGGTTTTGAGCCGGTTGACCGCGATGCGCTGATTGCCCAGCTGCGCGCGGTTGCGCCCGCGATTCTGAAATTTGCCGCCCCTGTGTGGAAAGTGCTGAATGAAAAGCGCAAAGCAGGCAAACGGATCCTGTTTGAAGGCGCCCAGGGCGCGTTGCTGGACATTGATTTTGGCACCTATCCCTTTGTCACCTCGTCAAATGTGATTGCAGGTCAGGCCGCCACCGGTGTCGGCATCGGTCCGGGCTCGATTGATTATGTGCTGGGGATCGTCAAAGCCTATACCACCCGCGTGGGCGAAGGCCCGTTCCCGACCGAGCTGCTGAATGCCGATGGCAAACCAGACGCCGATGGGGACCGTCTGGGAACCCGTGGCCATGAATTTGGCACCACCACGGGCCGTCAGCGTCGCTGTGGCTGGTTTGATGCCTGTCTGGTGCGCCAGACCTGTGCCACTTCGGGCATCACTGGTATCTCGCTGACCAAACTGGACGTGCTGGATGGGTTTGAAACCCTGAAGATCTGTGTCGCCTATGATCTGGACGGCACCCGTCTGGACTATCTGCCCACCGCTGCTGATCAGCAGGCGCGTTGCACCCCGATCTACGAGGAAATGCCCGGCTGGTCTGAATCCACTGAGGGCGCGCGCAGCTGGAACGATCTGCCTGCCAATGCCATCAAATATGTAAAACGCGTGGAAGAGCTGATTGAATGCCCGGTGGCATTGCTCTCTACCAGCCCGGAGCGGGACGACACCATTCTGGTGACCGACCCCTTTGCTGACTGATGTCGGATAAGCCGGGGCTCAGCTACAAGGCGCGTCGTCGCTGGGCGTTGATCATCCTGCTGGTTGGCATGCCGCTTTATATCATCGCTGCGGTCAACGTGGTGAGCCTGTTTGAACGGCCACCAATCCTGTTGGAGCTGTTGATCTACGCGGTGTTGGGGGTGCTTTGGGTGCTGCCTTTCAAGTTCGTCTTTCGCGGCGTTGGTAAGGAAGACCCAGAGGCCGAAGACCAGTAGCGCGGGCGCTTAGCTAAAATAAGGCCCGACCGGAAATCACTCCGGTCGGGCCTTTTCTATGTCTGGCAGCTGTCTCGGCTTGCCCCTACAAGCGGATCATACCTGCCTGCGGTTAGCCTGCGGCGCGTTTGCGGGGGCGAAAGCCAATATCGTCAGTGGCGGTGAACTGACCATTGTCGGAGCGTTCGATCTTGCCCTCCCGCAGCAACTGGCCAATTGAGCGCAGCCCGTTTTCGCGATTGAAGTCGCCATGTCCGACGCTGCGCACCTTGTTCATCAGCTGGGGGCGCGAGAACTTATCGCGTCCTTCGACAAAGCTGAGGTAGGAGGCGGCCGCTTCCAGCATCTCGTGCAGTTCGGTGGCGCCGAGATCCTGAACATAGTCGGTAAAGCTGCCAAAGGCTTCGGCCTGCGCCGAGGGCGTATCGTCAGCAGCCATGGAAATACGCCGTGGCCGCACCGGTTTGGCCGAGGTTTTTACCTCCGGTTCAATGCGCTGTTCGGCCACCAGTTTTAGCGGCGCGGGGCGGCTGCCTGTGCTGCGCGACCGTGTGGCCTCTCCCGCTTCGGGGCGACGCGGGCGAACCACGCTGGCGAGATCCTCACGATAGGGTTCGGCCTCATCCGTTTTGGCGCCGGTCGGGCTGGCCGAGCGATCTGCCTCGGCGGCGGCGACAGCGGCGCGCAGATGGCTGTAGGTTTCCCGCGAGGTTGCATTGTCGGGATCGCCGAGCTTGCTTTCTGCGGCCTCCATCAGGCGGGTGACATCGCTATCTGCGGGCTGAGTGGTCTGCGGGTTGGCTCTGCTGGTTACTTCGCGGGCAGATGCAGAATCAGCGGCCTGTTCGGGCGCGCTTTTTGGCGAAGGGGCATCTGTTTCTGCCTGTACCTCAGAGATCTGCGCGCTGTCCTGATTACTGGCAAGCAGCTCAGCTTCAACCTCTGCCAGTTCGCGCATCAGATCCGCCTCTTCATCGGCGTCCAGTGAGCTTTCTGCAGAGGGCGTGCTGTCTGGCGTTTCGTCTGTTGGTGTTTCGACAACCTCTTCCAGGTTGCCGGAGCTCATGGCTTGTTCCAGATCGGCGCGCTTTACCTTGACGATGCGGGCGCGCAGCGGTTTTGCGGTCTGGGGTGCGGTCTCGGGGGCGGTTGGTGCAGGCTCTGCTGCAGCGTCTTCAGCAGGACTTGGCGCGGCCGTTGTGTCTAGGGCCGAAGTGTCGCTCGCAGTGTTGAGCGCCACATCTTCGGAGGCTTTGGGACGGCCCAGGCGCATGCCGCGTTTGGGGCGGGCAGGGGGCTCTTGTGCCGCCCGAGAGTCTGCCTGTGAGTCGGCCTGGGTGTCTGCCTGAGTGACGGGCTGGGCATCTGGCTGGGCAGCAGCGGTGGGTTCCGCCACTGGATCAGGGGCGGTCTCCTGCAAGACGGAATTGATCAGTGCCTCGCTGGAGGGGGCTGGTGTTTGCGGCTCCGATGGGGCCTCTGCTTCCTGTGCCGCAGATGCCGCGTCGGCGCGCTTGCCGGTCAGATCAATACGATCCAGAACCCGCGAAATTTCATCGCTTTCGGCGTCGATATCATCCAGGTCTTCGTCTTCAACCTGCGCCATTTCCGCCCGGGCTGTTTCGATAAAGGTCTCGGCGTGCTCGTCCTCAGAGAATTCCTCTTCCGGGGCTTTGGCCACCACGGAGCGAATGCGCAGGAGCTTGGCCGCGATGCTGTCAGCGGCTGGAACGGTGTCACTGCGCGGCGCGGAGGTCACGGGCTCTGCGGGCAGATCTTCATCAAAGAAATCGACCTTTTCCGCCACCTCTTCTGCGGTGTTGTCATCCATGGTCGCAGCTTCGGTCGGATCTTCGGAGGCTGGCGAATCGGAAACGGCGGCGGAAATGGCCGCAATGGTGGCCAGATCAACTGAGGTAGCCGGGCTTTCCACGGTGCTGCCTGTTTGGGACTGTTCTGCGGGGGCTGCTTGAGCAGGGTCATCTTCCAAGACAGCAGCATTGGCTTCGGCAGCGGTATTAGCTTCGCTGGTGGCCTCGGACTGGGTTTCGTCTTCTTCAAACAGGTCAACTTCGCTGGGGGCGACATCAATGGTGTCCTGCGCCAGGCGCGCTGGACGATCTGGCTCTGCCGCAGGTGCCTGCTCAGGCTCTGCTGCGGGCTCGGCGGTTTGGGGGGCAATCGTGGGCTGCGATGGGGCCGCATCCGGGGTTGTCGTGCGCAGGTGGATGCCATCGCTGCTGGTGCGGGCTTCAACCTGACGCGCCACTTCGCGCTGAGCGATGCGGGCCAGCATCTCTGCGTCTGGCTGCGGTGGCTCGGCACCAAAGTAGCGGTCATCGGATGCCAGATCACGGAAATACTCGGCAATGGCCTTCATCGTGCCAAAGGAATCCTCGAACCCTTCCAAGGTGCAGGAGAAGGTTCCATAGGAAACCGTCAGAACTTTGTTGTTGTGTACCATCGGTTTGCTCGTCCTCGCCAAAGTAATTGTCATTTACAATATGGGCTAGCTCGTCAAATTCTGCTCGAATCCGTGCAATTGATCGTATCATTTTGTGTTTAGATTGTGGCTGGTTTCTATATCTGCGATTAATCTCGGCATGAACGAGCTTATTGTAGACGAAATGGGACCAGTGACTCTGGTTGGTGGCGGTGATCTGGGGGAAGGCGACCTGAATTGGGCGCTTTCATTAACCAATTTTTTAGTCGCTGCAGACGGGGGCGCCGATCATGCGCTGGCTTTGAATCACCTGCCAAGTGCTGTGATCGGAGATTTTGATTCAATTTCACCGCAGGTTTTGGCACAGATTCCGCCAGATCGGCTGTGTCGGGTGACCGAGCAGGACAGCACGGACTTTGAAAAAGCCCTGCGGGCAATCCGCGCGCCTTTGGTTCTGGCAGTTGGGTTTCTGGGTGGCAGGGTCGATCATCAACTTGCGGTTCTCAATGCGCTGGTGCGGGACATTGGCCCGCCCTGCATCCTGTTGGGGGCGCAGGAGGTGATTTTTCACCTGCCTGCCCGGATCGCGTTGCCGCTGCAGGCGGGGGAGACCGTATCCCTGTTTCCCTTACGCGAAGTGCGCGCAGAGTCTGTCGGGTTGGAGTGGCCGCTTGAGGGGTTGGTGATGCGCCCGGGCGGGCAGATCGGCACCTCCAACCGGGCGCTTGGCCCGGTGACGCTCACAGTTGATGGGCCGGGGCTGTTGGGGTTGGTGCCACGTCATCATTTGCCCGCGCTTATACAGGCACTAATGTAACGGGCACTAACGTAACGGTCGCTTATGTAACAGGGGGCGGCGATTTGGCCAGGGCGGCGCCTTTTGCGACGCTGTGCTCGCGTAGGATCGCATACAGCCCTGCCGCCACAGTGAGGCCAATACCAAGACTGGCCAGGGTGTTGGGCAGCTCGTTAAAGACCAGCCAGCCCACAATTGTGGCAATGGGAATTTCCAGATACTGCATCGAGGCCAGCGTCGAAGCGGGCGCGTAGCGCAGGCTCCAGGTCATCAGCAGATGGGCCAGGGTGCCCAGCCCACCGGCCATGGCCAGCAGGGTCCAACTGTCCTGTAAGGGCAGAGAGGGACTAAGAACGGCAATCTCCCAGCTATGGCCCAGCCAGAACAGCGGCAGCATTAGCACCGAAGCGATGATACCGGACATCGCCTGCAGTGGAATCGGAGAGGTCTCTTTGGCTATCTTGCGGGTGACCAGCATGAACAGGGCAAAGATCACCGCGACGGCCAGGGGCCAGAGCGCGTTGAGCCCCACCACGGCAAAGCTGGGCTGGATCACCAAAAGCGTGCCAATGAAGCCAACAACGCAGGCGGCAAGACGGCGAAAGCCCACCTCTTCGCCCAACACGTATTTACCCAGCAGCAACATGATAAAGGGCATCACAAATGCAATCGCCACCGCATCCGCCAGCGGCAGGTAGCGCAGAGCGTTGAACATGGCGGTAATCCCAGCCATCTGCAGCACGGTGCGCAGCAGCACAGGCGGCAGCAGGCGGCGCGAAATCCGCAGGCTTTGCCCCAGCAGCACCGAGACAGGCACCAAAATTAGCGCCTGAGAAGCAAAGCGCACAAAAACGATCTGCCCAACGGGCACGCTTTCGGCCAGCAGTTTGGCAATGGCGTCCCCCAGCGGGATCAGAATGCAGAACCCCAGCATCAAGGAGATGCCGAGCAGAGGACGATCTAGGGCGTTGTTTTGTGTCATGGCGCCACGCTAGGGGCGGCGCCAGAAAGGTGCAAGTTCTGGTTGCCTGAGAACGGAAAATTAAACCGTGGTCAGCAGTTGGGTACGTTGACAGCCAGCCCGCCCAGCGAGGTTTCTTTGTATTTCTCGTGCATATCGGCCCCGGTCTGGCGCATGGTCTCGATACAGGCATCCAGTGGCACAAAATGCTGCCCGTCACCACGCAGCGCCAGCGAGGCGGCCGAGACCGCTTTGATTGCCGCCAGCCCGTTGCGCTCGATGCAGGGCACCTGCACCAGGCCTTTGACCGGATCGCAGGTCATGCCAAGGTGGTGCTCCAGCGCGATTTCGGCGGCATTCTCCACCTGTTCGGGGGTGCCGCCCATCACCGCACACAGCCCAGCGGCCGACATTGCCGCAGCCGAGCCAACCTCGGCCTGGCAGCCAGCTTCGGCACCAGAGATAGAGGCGTTGAATTTGACCAAGCCGGCAATGGCGGCGGCGGTCAGCAGGAAATCTTCGATGTGAGAGTCTGACGCACCGGGCACATGGTCCAGGTAGTAGCGGATCACCGCAGGCAGGGTGCCGGCCGCGCCATTGGTGGGGGCCGTGACAACCTGGCCACCGGCGGCGTTTTCCTCGTTCACCGCCATGGCATAGACGCTCATCCAGTCGTTGATGGTATGGGGCGCGCTCTGGTTCATGCCACGTTCCGCCATCAGGCTGTCATGGATGCCCTTGGCGCGGCGGCGCACAAACAGACCGCCGGGCAGGATGCCGTCGCGCTCCAGCCCGCGATTGATGCAGTCATTCATCACCTGCCAGATGCGTGCGGTTCCCTTGGACAGGCTTTCAGGGCACCCACGGGCCACTTCATTGGCCCGCTTCATCTGGGCAATGCTTTTGCCGCTGGATTTGGCCATGGCCAGCATTTCATTGGCGGATTTGAACGGGAAAGGAACCGGAGCGCCCTCGTCAGTGTCCTTGCCCTGGGCCAGTTCCTCTTCGGTGACGACAAAGCCACCGCCGATAGAGTAAAACACCTGCCGCAGGATCACATCGCCCTGGGCATCCGTAGCCATCAGGATCATGCCATTGGCGTGGCCTTCCAGCGCGTGGTCATAGTCAAAGACCATATCGGCTTTGGGGTTGAAATGCAGTGGCGGCAGGCCCTCGGGCTGCAGCGAATGGGTCTTGGCCAGCTCTGCCAAAAAGGTCTCGGCCTTTTCGTCATCATAGGTGTCGGGCACAAAGCCCCCAAGGCCCAGAATGGTGGCGCGGTCGGTGGCATGGCCGACACCGGTAAAGGCCAGTGAGCCATGCAGCGAGGCACGCAGCCCGTGGAATTCAAAGGGCGAGGCGCGCATCATGTCGAGAAACCGCGCTGCCGCGACCATAGGGCCCATGGTGTGCGAAGAAGAGGGGCCAATGCCCACTTTGAACATGTCAAAAACGGAGAGGAACATCAGGTAGCAGATCCTTCTGGGGGATTGGCGAGAATTGGCTGACTAAAGGGCGTGGCGCCAAGCCCTTCGGCCTGTTGCGCGGTCTGGGTGGCAGGGCGGCGTTCCAGCTGTTGCAACAGCTGGCGCAGATGCGGGTAGTCTGTCAACCGATACCAGCTGCGATCGCTTTGGGCTGGGTAAAGCGCCATCCAGCGCATCATGCAGCCGAGATAATAATCCAGCACCGAGGGCACCTTATGGCCAAACCAGCTGGGTTGGCTGGCGGCCAAATCGTCGAGATGGCGAAGATGCACCGCAAGACGCTGCTGGATACTGCGGGTCAGAACCGTCTGATCCTGTGGCGCGGCGCCAATGTATTTTTCTGGATAGAACGAAATCCTGAGATCCGCATGCAGGGTGTTGGAGGCAAAGAACAGCCATTTGAGAAAATCGCCGCGCTCTGGGCTGTTGGGGGCGGGGGCAAGCTGGCCGTGGCGATCTGCTAACCACAGCAGGATCGCGGCGGTTTCAAAAATCGCCCCATCGGGGGTTTCGAGAACAGGGATCAGCCCATTGGGATTGATCGCCCGGTATGCGGCGCTTTCCTGCGCCCCGGCCCGGCGATCCACCAGACAGGTCTCGTAGGGCAGGCCAAGCTCCTCAAGCACCAGCCGGATCACCAGCGAGGCGTTGTCAGGGGCGTAATGGAGGCGGTACTGATCTGTCATGGGAGCTTTCTAAATCTCGCTGAAATGCAAATAGCGCCCGATTCCGGCGTTTCCAATAGGAAACACGCCTTTCAGCGACATGTTTACCGGCGCGGAGGGGCTGCGGGCGGTAAAGGCGCCCAATTGCTGCTCGCCTAAGGGCTGGGCTTTGCCTATAAGGCTGGCAAACAGCTAATCACGGAGCCCAGCCAATGACCGGAGAACTGTCCCCTATCGACAAGGCAAAATTTGTCGCGGCCAAACGCGCGGCGGGCTTGGTTGAGGATGGTATGCGGGTTGGGTTGGGCACGGGCTCTACCGCGGCCTGGCTGGTGCGCTGCCTTGGGGAAATGGTGCGCGAAGAGGGGCTGAAGTTCACCGCTGTGCCCACCTCGACCCGCACCGCAGAGCTGGCCCGCGAGGTGGGCATCCCTGTGACTTCGCTGGATGAGGCCAAATGGCTGGACCTGACCATTGACGGCGCTGATGAGTTCGACCGGGATCTCAACCTGATCAAGGGCGGCGGTGGCGCCTTGTTGCAGGAAAAGATCGTCGCCACCGCCTCTGATCAAATGGTGGTGATCGCTGATGCAGGCAAAGAGGTCGAAAACCTCGGGGCCTTTCCCCTGCCGGTAGAGGTCATTCCCTTTGGTTGGCAGACGAGCCAGGCTTTGATCGAGGAAACCCTTGTTTCCATGGATGTTTTGGGGCGGTCTGCCAGCCTGCGGATGAATGGGGATCGGGCCTTTATGACCGATGAGGGCAACCATATCCTGGACCTTCATCTGCACCGGATTGGCAACGCACGGCAGCTGGCGCTGGTGATCAACCAGATCCCGGGCGTGGTTGAAAACGGCTTGTTCATTGATATCTGTGACACCGTCATCATCGGCTATGGGGATGGCAATGTGGAAGTGCGAGATATCAACGAAGGCACGGTAGAGCGGGAAAAACTGGATTTTGTCGAAACCGACAATCTGTTTTCCGACCTCTCCGATTAAAAGGCAGAACTAAGATGAGCTTTGACTACGATCTTTTTGTTATTGGCGGTGGCTCTGGCGGGGTGCGCGCCGCGCGTGTGGCCGCACAGGAAGGCGCCAAGGTCGCCCTGGCCGAAGAAGACCGCTATGGCGGCACCTGTGTCATTCGCGGCTGTGTGCCCAAAAAGCTGATGGTTTTTGCCTCTGAGTATTCTGCCATGGTGGGGGATGCGCAGGCCTATGGCTGGGATATCAAGGGCGGCGCCTTTGATTGGGACAGCTTCAAGGCCAAGCTGCACGCCGAACTGGACCGGCTGGAAGGCATCTACCGTGGCATCCTGAAAAACAACGCGGTCACCAATTACGACAGCCGCGCCACCCTGGTTGACGCCCATACGGTGGCGCTGGCGGATGGCACGCAAAAGACCGCAAAACATATCCTGATCGCCACAGGTGGCTGGCCTACGGTGCCGGAATTCCCCGGCTCGGATCTGGCGATCACCTCGAACGAGATGTTCCATCTGGAAAAACTGCCAGAAGCGATCCTGATCGTGGGCGGTGGCTATATCGCCTCCGAGTTTGCCGGCATTATGAATGGGCTTGGGGTAAAGACCACGCAATTCTATCGCGGCACCCAGATTCTGCGCGGCTTTGACGAAGAGGCCCGCAACGTGGTCGCCGCAGGCATGATCGAAAGCGGCATTGATTTGCAGCTGGAAACAAATGTGGTGTCCATGGTCAAGGACGGCGACAAGATCCGGGTCACCGATACCAAGGGCAATGAGACCCTGTTTGATCAGGTGATGTATGCCACTGGCCGTCACCCCAATGCCGACAATCTGGGGCTTGAAGCGCTGGGCATTGCACGGGGCAAAAAGGGTGAAATCCTGGTCGATGAATACAGCCAGACAGGTGTGCCCTCGGTCTATGCCATTGGTGATGTCACCGACCGCGCCAATCTGACACCAGTTGCGATCCGCGAAGGTATGGCCTTTGTCGAGACAGTGTTCAAAGGCAACCCCACCAGCCCCGATCACGAGCTGATCCCGACGGCGATCTTTACCCAGCCGGAAATGGGCACTGTGGGTCTGTCTGAGGAAGAGGCGGCGGCGCAGGAACCAATCGAGGTCTATTCCGCCAGCTTTAAGCCGATGCAGCAAAGCTTTGCCGGGCGGGCGCAGAAAGTGCTGATGAAATTGATCGTCAGCAAGGCAAACCGCAAGGTTCTGGGCTGTCACATCGTGGCGCCGGGGGCTGGCGAGATGATCCAATTGGCCGGTATTGCGATAAAAATGGGGGCAACCAAGGAAGATTTCGATCGGACGGTTGCGGTTCACCCCACCATGTCGGAAGAATTGGTCACAATGAAACAACCAAGCCGGACAACTTGAATTCTCAAAGTTTGACCACAGGTTTGAAGAACATGCCGCGACATGCGGCAGAAAAGGGATAGGAGACATATGGCGGGCAATAGCGGTGGCCCCTGGGGGGGCGGAGGCTCTTCTGGCGGCGGTGGCAACCAGGGTGGCAATAATGGCGGTGGCAACAACGGCGGTGGCGGCGGTGGCCGACGTCCCGAAGACCCCCAGATCCCTGAAATCGATGAGCTGGTCAAAAAAGGCCAGGAGCAACTGCGCGTCTTGATGGGCGGTCGTGGTGGCAATGGACAGGGCGGCGGCACTGGTGGCGGCCAGGGCGGCGGCTCGCCGCTGTTCACCAAAGGCACCGTGGCAATTGCTGCGGTTGTTGGTGCTGTGCTCTGGGGCATGAACAGCTTTTATTCGGTCAAAACCGAAGAGCAATCTGTTGAGCTGTTCTTGGGTGAGTATTGGAAAACCGGCTTGCCGGGTCTGAACTTTGCCCCCTGGCCGTTTGTCACCTACGAGGTGATCCCGGTACGGGTTGAGCAAACCGAAAACATCGGGGCAGGCTCGCGCGGCAGCGACGCTGGGTTGATGCTGACCGGCGATGAAAACATCATCGATGTGGATTTCCAGGTGGTCTGGAATATCAACGACCCGGCCCTGTATCTGTTCAACCTGCGCGACCCACAGGCGACCATTCAGGCGGTGTCTGAATCGGCGATGCGCGAAATCATTGCGCAATCCGAACTGGCCCCAATCCTGAACCGGGATCGTGGCGCCATTACCGCCCGCCTGGAACAGCTGGTCCAGTCGACACTCGACAGCTATGACAGCGGTGTGAATGTCGTCCGGGTGAACTTTGACGGTGCCGATCCGCCAGAGCCTGTAAAAGACGCTTTCCGCGACGTGCAGTCGGCCGGTCAGGAACGTGACCGGTTGGAAAAACAAGCGGATGCCTACGCCAACCGTAAACTGGCGGCAGCCCGTGGTCAGTCGGCCCAGACGCTGGAAGAAGCCGAAGGCTATCGCGCCCAGGTGGTCAACGAGGCCCAGGGTGAAGCCAGCCGTTTCACTGCGGTTCTGACCGAGTACCAAAAGGCGCCAGAAGTCACACGTAAGCGGCTCTATCTGGAAACCATGGAAACGGTTCTGGGCAATGTGGACAAGGTCATTCTCGATCAATCCACTGGCGAAGGTGGCCAGGGTGTTGTGCCCTATCTGCCGCTCAATGAAGTGCGCCGTTCGGGAGGGAGCAACTGATGAATAAGACAACTTTCCTTCTGCCAGTTCTGGTGCTTGCCGTTGTTGGTATAATGTCTTCGATCTTTATCGTGACAGAAACTGAAAAGGCGCTTGTTCTGCGCTTTGGTCGTGTGGTTGCCGTCAAGGAAGACCCAGGTCTTGCCTTTAAGGTGCCAGTCATCGACGAGGTGGTGAGCTATGACGACCGTATCCTCAGCCTTGAGGTCGGTCCGCTGGAAATCACCCCGCTGGATGATCGTCGTCTGGTGGTGGATGCCTTTGCACGCTACCGGATTGTCGACGTCAAACAGTTCCGCCAAGCGGTAGGCGCCAGCGGTATTAACGGTGGTGAAACCCGTCTGGACAAGATCATGCGGGCCGCAACCCGTGAGGTTCTGGGTTCTGTCAGCTCCAATGATATCCTGTCGTCAGATCGGGCGGCTTTGATGCTGCGGATCCGCAACGGGGCGATCAACCAGGCTGAGGGCTTTGGCCTTGAGGTTGTTGACGTGCGTCTGAAGCGCACCGACTTGCCGCAGGCCAACCTGGAAGCCACCTTTGCCCGGATGCGTGCAGAACGTGAACGCGAAGCCGCGGATGAGATCGCCCGTGGTGACGAGGCGGCGCAGCGGGTGCGTGCATTGGCAGACCGGACTGAGGTAGAGCTGGTCTCTGACGCAGAACGTGAAGCCGAGGTGATCCGCGGTGAAGCCGATGCGGAACGTAACGCCATCTTTGCCGAGGCCTATGGTCGCGACCCGGAATTCTTTGAATTCTACCGCAGCCTGAATGCCTATGAGGGCGCTTTGAAGGGCAGCAACTCATCGCTGGTGCTGTCACCGGACTCTGAGTTTTTCAACTATCTGAAGTCTTCGCGCGGTGCGGCTGCAGCGCAGTAAATCACTGCCTGTGTAAGGATTTGACAAGACATCAAGAGGGGCTGACCTAGCGGTTGGCCCCTTTTCATTTGTCCGCAGGCCTGGCCTTGCGACCCATAGGGCGCTGATTGTGTGAGCCTTTGCTCTATGCGCGGCTCTCCGCCGGGGTCGTATTTCCGCGCTGTTATCGGCGGTAAAAATTCTAATATTGTAATCAGCAGCCTGACAGTTTGGAGCGCGAAGACATGAGCGATTTTTTTCACGACAAATTGATTGGCGCTTGCAGGTGTTGTGAAACCAAATTCTCCCCCTACATTGAGATAACGCCACTGTAGGATTCAGCTTGTATTTGGATCGGGTCTGTATCCTACAGGTCTTGATGGTCAGATTTGGGGATGAGGGCAGTACAAGAAAATGGCGAAAACAGGAATGGCGATGACAAGGAGTAGTTCCGTGCAGCCTCAGGCAATAGCAGTTTCAAGAGAACAAAACGGACAGGCCACTATGTGGCGCGTGCTTTGGCTGGGGATGCTCAGCCTGGTGTTGGTTATGGCGCAGATGCTATCTGCGCAGGCCCGCCCGGAAAGCCTGGCCCCCCTGGCGGATGAGGTCAGCCCGGCGGTGGTGAATATCACCACCACCACAGTAATCGAAGGTCGAACAGGTCCTCAGGGCATAGTGCCCGAAGGTTCACCCTTTGAGGATTTTTTCCGCGAATTCCAGGACCGCAACGGTGGCAACAATGGCGGTAACGGCAATCGCCCGCAGCGCTCCTCGGCGCTTGGGTCGGGCTTTGTCATCTCGGAAGATGGCTATATCGTTACCAACAACCACGTGATTGCGGATGCCGATGAGATCGAGATCGAATTCTTCCCCGGCGATGGCCAGCCCAAGGAGCTGTTGCCCGCCAAGGTGATTGGCACCGATCCCAATACCGATATTGCCCTGCTTAAGGTCGAAGCTCCAGCACCGCTGAAGTTTGTGAGCTTTGGCGACAGCGATACCGCCCGCGTTGGCGATTGGGTTGTGGCCATGGGCAACCCGCTGGGCCAGGGATTTTCGCTCTCTGCCGGGATCGTCTCTGCCCGTAACCGCGAGCTTTCGGGATCTTATGACGACTACATCCAGACCGATGCGGCGATCAACCGAGGGAACTCTGGTGGTCCCTTGTTCAACATGGCAGGCGAAGTGGTTGGGGTGAATACCGCAATCCTGTCTCCCAATGGCGGCTCCATCGGCATTGGCTTTTCCATGGCGTCCAATGTGGTGAGCAAGGTTGTGGTGCAGCTGAAGGAATTCGGGGAGACCCGTCGCGGCTGGCTGGGTGTGCGCATTCAGGATGTGACTGACGATGTGGCCGAAGCCATGGGCCTGGACAAAGCCAAGGGCGCACTGGTGACGGATGTGCCCGATGGCCCCTCCAAAGAGGCAGGCCTGCAGGCGGGGGATGTGATCCTCAGCTTTGACGGGGCAGTGGTCGAAAACACTCGCAGCCTGGTGCGTACCGTTGGCAATACCGAAGTTGGCAAGACGGTTCGGGTGGTTGTCTATCGTGAAGGCAAAACCGAGACCCTGAAAGTGACTCTTGGCCGTCGCGAAGATGCCGAACGCCAGGCGAACAGCACCACAGGTGACAACAGTGAGCCACCAAAAGTCACCGAGAAAGAGCTTCTTGGTCTGTCTGTTGGGCTCTTGACCGACCAGATTCGCGGCGAATTGAACCTGCCTGCTGGCACCGATGGGCTTGTCATTCTGTCCGTCAACGAAGTGTCCGAAGCCTGGGAAAAGGGCCTGCGCGCGGGGGATGTCATCACCGAAGCAGGTCAGCAGAAGGTGGCGACCATCAGCGAATTGGAAACCCGCATCTCCGAGGCCAAAGAGGCTGGGCGCAAGTCGCTCCTGCTTTTGGTGCGCCGCAATGGCGACCCGCGGTTTGTCGCTTTGAACTTGCTGAAGTAGCACTCCCCATTAGTGCATGAATAAACAAAAGGCCGGGGGATCCCCGGCCTTTTTTGCGTGCGGGCTGTGGCGGCGAACAGAGCGTGGCGGCAAAAAGGGAAAGAGCCATATGCTGGCGGGCATATGGCTCTTTTATGGAACAGGCAACCATCGGGATGGAATGATAATGCTGCCATGTGGCGACCATCGCAGCACCTGTGGCGTGGGTCTGTGAACCAGTTCACAGGAGCGCAAAAGAACCGAATTTTTGGGAAGTTGGACCTGTTTTTCCCCTTGTCGGCCAGCCAGTTTGCGAATTCGGCCTCTGTGACGCGGGAAAAAATGGCGAGAGTTAACATATTCTTGGCCTCTTTGCGTGCACACTCCGTGCAGATGTTACTCACTCTCACAACCAAAATGGCCACCTGATGATGATAAAACGAACCATTGTAAGTGCTGTCTTTGCGTTTGCGGCCGGCATAGTGTCCGCCGCAGATTTCCCCAAGGGCGATTCCGCATCGGCAAGGGTATTTATGGAACTGCACAGCATTCAGCGTCTTTCGGGGGTGTTGACTCCCCTGCTGACGGTGCCAGGTGGTGCTTTTCGCATTGTTGAGGGGGATTTGCTGGCACTCGGCAATCTGCGCATTCGTCTGGTCGGCATTGAAGCGCCAGAAGTTGCCCAACTGTGCAATTCTGCGCAGGGCGATTCCTGGGAATGCGCTGCAGAGGCTGAGGACCGTATCCGGGACGTGCTGCGCACCGCCGAGCGTATTGAGTGCTTTAGCAATGATCGCGACAGCTACGGTCACTACCTGGCCTCCTGCAAGGCAGACGGGCTGGATGTGGGGGGGCTATTGGTGGCCGAAGGTTTGGTCTGGCCTGACCAAGAGCAGGGGTATTACCAACCTGAAGCTGCCCAGGCGCAGGCCGCCAGCCGCGGGATTTGGCAGGCAGAGACGCCTTCGCCTTCTGACTGGCGCAGGCAACAGGACTAGGAAGGTAACAGGACCAGACTGTGCGTCTGGATATTCTGTGCGACTGGACAGCTGCAGGGGGATAGCCCACTGGGGCTGTCTGCATAACCTCTTGTGGTGTTAGATCGATTCTGGTTCGGCCAGCAGCCCCAGGGCGCTGCGGTCCAGAATTTGCAAGCCGCCACGGCTGATTTCAATCAACTGGCTGCGTTTCCAATTCGACAGGGTCTTTGACACGGCTTCGCGGGTCGCACCAACATATTCTGCCAGTTCGGTCTGCGATAGGGCCAGTCGGCCATTGCCAGTGTCCGGTACCAGATAGAGCAGCTTCCGTGCCAGGCGTACCGGCATCGGCAGGAACACCTGCTCGTTCAGCTGCATATTCATCCATCTCATGCGTTGTCCAGCCAGCCGCAGCAGGTCCCCGGCCAGTTCCGGATGTTGCTGGATCTGGTTCAGAATATCCCGGTTGCGCAGGCGCAGTAAACGGCTTGGCTCTGCCGCGGTCACCGTGGCGGTACGCGGGCCGGGGTCGAACAAAACGATCTCGCCAAAGACGGCACCGGGGCGCATCAGATCAAGCGAGAGTTTCCGACCCGAGGCCGAGAGGATGGAGAACTCAAGAGAGCCCTGGGTGATGGCGTAAAAGGCGTCCCCGGTATCGCCCTGTTCAAACAGAACCTCCCCGTTAGAGAGACGCAGTTCGCTGGCCTGGCTTTCCAGCATTTCCCGCAGCGGGGCCGATGCGGCAGACAAAAATCCAGTCTTTGGCAGGCGGTCGTTTCGCATGATCTCTCTGGTCTCCGTCGTTTTGTGCCAGGTGAGGGCGCGGCGCAGGGGGCGCCCAGCGGTTGGATGCAGCCCTTTTCTGGCGGTTCTAGCAGAGCAGAGCAGTTTGGGGAACTCTGGGCTGAACTTTGCCTCTGCTGTATCGCGTGTAGCGCTCACCGTTTCGCCGTTCTGAAAGGTCAGGGGGCAGCGCTAGTGGGCGATGGCGATCAGTCCCAACTGTCGGGCGGTGTCCAGCGATAGGGTGCTGCTATCCAGTCCCGTTTCCTTTTGGTAGCGGCGGATGGCCAGTCTGGTTGCGCGATTGATCTGCCCGGTTGTTGCACCACGGTAATAGCCCCGCGCCGCAAGGGCGCGTTGCAGCGAGGCGGTGAATTCCGGTGTCAGTTGCTCCGGGCAGGGGGTTTCGAGCCAGGTGTCACGCCGGGGTTGGACGATATCCTGGCGGGTAACGGTGCGAAACACCGCCGGTTGGATAATTTGGCCCGTTGCATCTGCCACAGCGGCGGTGACAAGAACCTGATCGGTAACGGTTTGAATGACCGCAGGGCTGGTGTTGCGGTGCCAACAGGTGCCGGGCGGTGCACCAGGCGGAGCCTCTGGAGCATTGGTGCCAGTGCCGACTGCCGGTTCCAAGGGCATGCAGGCGCCCAGGCCAATGGTCAACACAAGCGACAGGCGCGCAACAAGGGGTGCGGAGGGTTTGGTCATGCCTGGCTGGTGCTCGATTTCTTTTGGCTATCCTTTGGGCCGTCCTTTTGCACGGCCGTTTGGCGACAGCCTAGACCAGATCCTGAGCGGGCGCAAAGGCAGGATCATCCTCGAGGCTTTTCTGATGTGCAGAAAGGGGCCCGCAGGGTGCCCCCTGGCTGAGGTTTGCGCTTGGGAGCGCGGGGGCAAGGTGTGGTGTTGGTCGCTGAAAAGCTATGGATTTGATCGGCAGGCGCCGGACAAAAGCGGGATGCGTCGAACAAATAGCGAACATTTGCCGTGGCGGGTCACCCCTGTTCGCGATCTGTGCAAATTGGGCTGGTGCAGGCGCAGGGGCTTGGCTACATATTCAGCTAAGTACTGAGAAGGGGAAGAGCAAACGATGGCAAAGATTACCTATGTCGAACACAATGGCACCGAGCATGTTGTGGAAGTAGCCAATGGCCTGACCGTGATGGAAGGTGCCCGTGACAACAATGTTCCGGGGATTGAAGCAGATTGTGGCGGGGCCTGCGCCTGCTCCACCTGCCATGTCTATATTCACCCGGATTGGGTGGAAAAGCTTCCGGCGAAGGATGACATGGAAGAAGATATGTTGGATTTTGCCTTTGAACCGGATTCGGCGCGCTCGCGTTTGACCTGTCAGGTCAAAGTGACAGATGCGCTGGACGGCCTGATTGTCCAGATGCCTGAAAAACAGATCTGATGATCCCGCGGACCATGGCGCGGCGTCTGATGTCGCGCCTTTGGTTCGGGACCATCCGCCGCGCGTGGCAAGGGGCGCTGTTGTGGCCAGTGATCGCTCTGGGCCCATCTTTCGCGGACGAGGGAATGGGGCCGAATGACATTGGCCATAGGCCGCCGCCGCCGGTGTGGCCCGCAGAAGTAATGCAAGCAGACTTCATCACGCCAACCACCCGTTATGGCCACGGGGTTTTAGGGGATGCGGTGGAGTGGTCTGGTCTGAGAATTTCCTTTGCCGGGCCAGGGCAGACCCCCTGGGCAATCGAGATAGAGCTACCTGCCGATCACGTCTTTGAGGATTTGCAGCCGCGGCTGGTTGATCTCAATCTGGATGGGCGTCCTGATGCGGCAATGGTGGTTGAGACCGATATAGCGCTGGGCGCAGCGCTGGCTCTTTATGGGGCCCAGGGCAAGATTGCCGAGACACCTCATATTGGCCGGGCCAACCGCTGGCTGGCGCCAGTCGCTGCGGGTGACCTTGACGGTGACGGACGGGTGGAGCTTGCCTACGTGGATCGGCCGCATCTGGCAAAAACCCTGCGGATCTGGCGGTTTGAGGCGGGAACGCTCACCCCGGTTGCTGCGCAGGTGGGCTTGACCAACCATCGTATTGGTGACGATTTTATCACCTCAGGCCTGCGGACCTGCGCGGACGGTCCTGAGCTGATCCTCGTTGATGCCGGTTGGAACAGGCTGATCGCCGCGCGGCTGGAGGCGGGCGAGATCAGCCGCCGCGACATTGGCCCCTTTGTTGGACAGTCCAGCCTAGAGGCCGCGCTGGACTGCCAGTAAGTTTCACCTCTTGCTATCGATGCGATAGCTGCAACCGCGCCGCGCCTTAGCGCGGCGCCAGGCCCAAGGGTGTGGCATTCTTTGAATGCCAAAGCGCGCGGGAGCCCCCCTTTTTTTGCTAAGAACGACCAGGCTGCTATCAAAGAGGCCTGACCTATAGGCCTGCAGTCAAGGCAGAAAGGCGCAGTGTGAGAGGAACAGTGCTGCGCCTTACGAGGGGGCATTGCGCACAACATGGTCGCCGCCGATGTCGCCCAGCGAGGAAAACAGGCTGGCGGTATTGTTCACCCCCATCTTCTTGAGCAAACGGGCGCGATGCACCTCGACCGTGCGGTAGCTGAGGTTCAAGGTGCGGGCAATTTCCTTGCTGGTCTGTCCCTCGCCCAGCAGCGAATAAACTTCGCGTTCGCGCCGGGTCAGTGGCAGATACGGGCGCTGGGTTGAGAGATCGGCGAAGCTCCAGACCGCACGCCCAAGCGGGGTGTCGGGGGTAAAGGTATGGCCGCGCACCCTGACCCAGAACAGCTCTCCTGTT
The DNA here is from genome assembly GCA_905479575.1 of uncultured Pseudophaeobacter sp. GTDB lineage: Bacteria > Pseudomonadota > Alphaproteobacteria > Rhodobacterales > Rhodobacteraceae > Pseudophaeobacter. The sequence continues at coordinate 73,221 of CAJQNB010000018.1, read as the reverse complement.
TTGCGCCGCATGACCCGTTCATCCCAATAGGGATTGCCCTGGCTGAGGATCTTGTCGCCGCGGGTTTCTAGGTTCTGAAATTCTTCTTCAGAAGGGTAGAGAAAGGCAAAAAGCTGATCCACGAGCTCTGCATGGGTATAGCGAAACATCTGGCAAAAGCGCTGATTGCATTCGCGCAGAACCCGGTTTTCCGTGACCACAATGCCAACAGGTGCAAATTCAAAGGCCAGCTTGGCCAGATCTCCTGCGCCGAAAAGCTGGTCTAGCGTGTCCGAACAGGGCTGTTGTTCCATCGTGCCTCCAAGATCTTGCAAGGACTGTAGCTCTGGAGGCGCTGCATGAAAACAGCTTTGACGCTGATAGGTCTCTAGAAAGCACAGGTGTTACGGCGCGTTAGCTGAGATAGAAGCCCTGCGGCTGCAGCGCTGGTGGCGCTTTGATGTCCAGATGAGGCGCCAAAGAGATCTCCACAGTGCGGCAGATCGCATCCAGCGGCAGGCCATTGACCGTCTCGCCAAAGGGATGGGCCAGCTCTTCGGTGACCTCTGCCAGGCCAAAAAACACATAGGCAATGATGGCGACAAAGATCGGGGTGATCCAGGCGGCATCTTCTAACAGTGCAAAGGGGATGAGCAGGCAATAGAGATAGGTGGTGCGAAAAACCAAGAGCGAATAGACATAGGGCAGCGGGGTGGCGGCAATGCGTTCGCAGCCGGCCTGAGCCAGTGCAATTGAGACCAGCCGCTCTGACAGGGCCTTGCGGGCAAAGCCATCAGGGGCGGCTTCGGCCACCGCGACATTCGCCGCGTTGAGCGCCGCACAGGGGGGATGATCTGCCTGGCTGAAATCCTCTCCGGACCAGGCCTGTGTGCTGTCGCGCGCTTTAAGCCTGCGCAGATTGATCCGGTGCAGATGCAAAAAGTCCAGCGCCAGTTTTAGAACCTGCTGGCGGGGGGCGTCCTCTGGCAAGAACACCCTGCAGTCACGGGCCAGGGCGCGCATATCTGCGACCAGCTGTCCCCAGAGCCTGCGCCCCTCCCACCAACGTTCATAGGCGGCATTGTTGCGAAAGCCGAGAAACAGCGAGAGCGCGATGCCAAAGACCGCAAAGGGTGCTGCATCAAGATGGGGCAGCGAGGTGACCCAGCCATCAATCAACACGACGATCAGGGCCAGTAGGGAAACAGCAAGGATCCGTGGCAGAATACGGGGCAAAACCGAGCCCTTGGTGGCAAATAGCAGCTCAAAGAGGCCGGTTTTTTCGCGAATAATCATGGCAGGCCCATTCTGAAAAGAGGAGTTCAGCGCAGTTAAGCCCTAAGCAAAGCTGCCCGCACCTCGTAAAGGCGTCCAAAAATATCCCATTCCCGTCAGCCACTTGCCAAATGGAGGCCAAAGTTGCCGAAAGGGGGCGAAAGTTGCCGATTGCGGGCCAAAGTCCCCCGAACACACAGTTTCGGGAAACACAGAACCGGGTTTGACGCAGCAAGAAATAGCGCAGCTGGGGCGGAAAGGCGAAAGGCCCGGGAGACCCGGGCCTTTGGAGGGCAGTTTCTTGCGGTCGCCCCCTTAGTCGAGCGCGCGCCAGCCGATATCGCGGCGCAAAAAGCCCTCGGACCAGTCAATCTGATCTGCCATGGCATAGGCGCGGTCGCGGGCTTCTTTCAGGCTATTGCCCCGTGCGGTCACATTGAGAACGCGTCCCCCTGTGGCAACAATGGTGCCATCCTTTGCGGCAGTGCCCGCATGAAAAACCATATTGGAGCTGTCTTCAGGCAGAGCATCCAAGCCTTTGATCACGGTGCCCTTTTCATAGGAGCCCGGGTAGCCATTGGCCGCCATGACCACGGTGATGGCATGGTCATCGCCCCAGTTGACCCGAGCCTCGGCGAGGCGACCTTCGGCGGCGGCCTGCATCAGGTCCAGCGCCTGGGCACCCAAGCGCATCATCAGCACCTGACATTCAGGATCGCCAAAGCGCACGTTGTATTCCACCAGACGGGGCTGACCCTCCTTGATCATCAAACCAGCATAGAGCACACCCTGATAGGGCATGCCGCGTTCTGCCATTACCTTCATGGTGGGTTTGACAATCTCTTCCATCGCTTTGGCTTCGATTTCGGGGGTCAATACTGGCGCCGGAGAATAGGCCCCCATGCCACCGGTATTGGGGCCGGTATCGCCTTCGCCGACGCGTTTGTGATCCTGGGCGGAGCCAATCGACAGCACCTCTTCCCCGTCGACCAGCACAAAGAGCGAAGCCTCTTCGCCCTCCATGAACTCCTCGATCACCACTTCGGCGCCAGCGCCACCAAAGGCACCGCCAAACATATCGTCAATCGCCGCCAGGGCTTCCTCTTCGGTCATGGCGATGATCACGCCCTTGCCCGCAGCCAAGCCATCCGCCTTGACCACGGTCGGCGCGCCGTGCTGGCGAATATGGGCCTTGGCGGCCTCGGCCTCGGTGAAGTGGCCATAGCCAGCAGTTGGGGCCTGTGCCGCATCACAGACCTCTTTGGTAAAGCTTTTGGAGGCCTCAAGCCGCGCGGCGGCTTCGGAGGGACCAAAGACCAGGACGCCGGCGTCGCGCAGACGATCCGCCACACCTGCGGCCAGTGGTGCTTCGGGGCCGATGATGACAAAGCCAATGGCGTTTTGTTCGACAAAGATGGTGACCGCAGCCCCGTCCATGATGTCGAGACTGGCGCATTCGGCGATCTGGGCGATGCCGGCATTGCCGGGCGCAACGATCAGCTTGTCACATTTTGGGTTCTGCATCACCGCCCAGGCCAGGGCATGTTCGCGCCCGCCACTGCCAAGGATAAGAATATTCATCGTGTCGTCTCCGATCTGATGATCCCGCCTACCGTAGAGGACAAGATCAGCTGTACCCGTGGACCCCAAAGCCATTTGTCGGGGCTTGCCTTGCTTGCGGCGGGTTCTATGCTGCGCGAGCCCGCAAAACAAGAACCTGCGCTCAATGCAGGCTCAGAACACCAACTTTGCCGCAGGAGCTCTGCTGACGTGTCCGACCTATTTGATGATCCTACACCCGGCCAAGCAACGGGCCAGAACGCGCCGGAATTCAGCGTTTCCGAAATCTCGGGTGAGGTAAAGCGCACGCTGGAAGGCACCTTTGGCCGCATTCGCGTGCGCGGTGAGGTGGGGCGTGTGTTCAAGGCGCGCTCGGGCCACCTGTATTATGACATTAAAGATGACCGTTCGGTTTTGGCCTGCACCACCTGGAAGGGGCAGATCTCCAACCTGTCGGTGGTGCCGGAAGAGGGGCTGGAGGTGGTTGTCACCGGACGCCTCACCGCCTTTGGCGCGCAGTCAAAATACAACATGAACGTCGACGAGGTGGCTGTTGCCGGGCAGGGCGCGCTGATGGCGCTGCTGGAAAAGCGCAAGAAGCAGCTCGAATCTGAGGGGCTGTTTGCGCCGGAGCGCAAGAAACCACTGCCCTATTTGCCACATATCATCGGCGTGGTGACCTCGCCCTCTGGGGCGGTGATCCGAGATATTCTGCATCGTCTGCGCGAGCGTTTTCCGCGCAAGGTGCTGGTCTGGCCGGTGGCGGTGCAGGGAGCCAATTGCGCGCCAGAGGTGGCGCGTGCCATCGAAGGGTTTAACAAGATGACACCGGGGGGCGCCTTGCCGCGCCCGGATCTGATCATTGTCGCCCGTGGCGGCGGCGCGATTGAGGATCTCTGGGGGTTCAACGAAGAGGTGGTGGCCCGCGCCGCTGCGGCTTCGGATATTCCACTGATTTCGGCGGTGGGCCATGAAACAGATACCACCTTGATCGATTTTGTGTCGGATCGTCGTGCCCCCACCCCGACAGCGGCGGCAGAGCTGGCGGTGCCGGTGCGGCTGGAGCTGATGGCTTGGGTTGAAGACCAAGGCGCGCGATTGTTGCGCGGTACCGGCCAGGCGGTGCAGCAGCGCCGCCAGCGGCTGAATGATCTGTCCCGTGCCATGCCGCGCCCCGACAGCCTGCTGGAAACCCCACGTCAGCGCCTGGACCAGGCCAGCTATAATCTGCCGCGCGCCCTGATGTCGGCGGTGCACCAGCGGCAGTTGGGGCTGGGGAGAGCCTCTGCCGGGCTGCGGCCTGCCACCCTGCGCAGCCTGGTGCAAAGACGGCGCGGCCAGTTTGAGACGGCGATTGCCAAATTATCCCCCTATCCAATTGCGCGAGAAATAGCGCGGCAAAAGACCGATCTGGAAAAGCTAAACGCCCGCATGGAAGCAGCACAAAGCGTGCGCATTGCCCGGCACCGCCAACTGCTGGAGGCTGCGGGGCGTCAGCTGGATATTCTCAGCTACAAGGCAACATTGTCGCGTGGCTATGCGGTTGTGCGCAGCGGCGCAGAGGTTGTCACCACCCGGGCGCAGGCTGCTGCAGCACCCGCGCTCAGCATTGAGTTCTCAGACGGGGTGCTGGATCTGGATGCAAAAGAGACGGCCGCAAAATAACAAAAGGAGGGCTTTGCGCCGTTAAACCCCGACCTCGGGCCCAAGGCAGAGCATTTCCTCATTGAGGTCACCGGATTCATAGAGTTCGGTGGCTTGCGGGTCGTTTTGGAACTGGGCGTTCAACCCATCGGGGGTCAGTGAAAAGCTCCAGCACTGTGGCGTGTTGTTGTCCTCATAGACAAAACAGATCTGCCCAGCGTCTTCGTACCAGATCCCGGTTTGGCAATGGCCATCGAGGAAAGACCAAAGCACACGCCGGCCAGGCAGGTACCGTTCCGCCCCGTAGGCTGTGCCGGCAAAGCCGTAAAACAGGGTTTTTCCTTTGGTATAGCGGTCAAATTCCTCAGCACCCATGGGATCCGCAGCGCGGCTGGAGAGCGGCAATAGGGCAAGTGCGGTAAAAAGAATCAAAAAATGTCGCATGTCTGGGACTGTGACAGAGCGCTACCAATAGGCAAAGACCTTCGGACCCGGTTGCACCCGCCGCTGCCTTTTGCCTCTCCTCGGGTCACCTTTGACTGGGCCGGACAATGGGGGCAAGCATGGGTCGGCAGCCGTCCTAGAGTGGCAGCTCAGACAGGGGTTTGGACAGGGGGGCGGCAGATGACAGGTACAGGTCGATGACAGGTACAAGCATTTTTACAGGCATTTTGGAGGTCACAGCGCTGTGCGCGGCCCTGGGCTATCTTGGGTTTACCGCCCGCGCGCCAAGTGCTTTGCGCAGTGTGCTCAAAACCTTTTCAGTGGCAGCCCTGGCGATTGCTGCCCTGGATCAAGGCGCGCCACTCTGGCTGATTTTGGGATTGGCGCTCTGTGCCTTGGGCGATTACTTCCTGTCTCGAGAGGGTGAAAAAGCCTTTATGGGCGGGGTCGGCGCCTTTGCCCTTGGACACCTGGCCTATGTGGTTTTGTTCCTGGGGCACCCCAGCAGTGACCTGGGCCAGATCTGGGTGATGCCCGGCCTGGGGCTCACGGGGGCCATTTTTGCGCTGGGCCTGGTGATGATGCCTATCCTAGCTCCCAGGGCGGGGGATCTGAAACTCCCGGTTCTGCTGTATGTACCGATCATTCTGTCCATGGGGCTTGCCGCACTCACCCTGACTGGTCCTGCGCTGGTCTGGGTTGTGCCTGCAGCTCTGGCCTTTATGGCCTCTGACGTGATCCTGGCCTTTGAAACCTTTGTCCTGCCGACAAACCACGCCCTGCGCCGATACGCTCCCTATCTGGTCTGGCCGCTCTATTGGGGTGCTCAGGCGGGGTTTTATCTGTCTTTTTCCTGACTGTGGTGCTGCATCCGCTTTGCAACCGGGTGCAATCCGCATTAGGTGAGGGGGAAACCCTTTTGCGGAGGCCCTGATGGCGTTTTTCTCAAAGCTCAAGGAGCGCTTGTTCAAATCCTCGTCAAAACTGGACGAGGGGCTGGAAGCCATTGTCGAGGAGGGCAGCCCGGCCGAGGCTTCTTCGCTGCCCACCGCCGAAGCGCCCCCTGTGACGGATGCAGCGCCCGCTAGGCCTGCTGCGCCTGCGCAAGACATCGAAACAGCAGAAAAGCCCGCTGGCCTTCTGGGGCGCCTTGTTGGACGGGGCAGCGGCAATGAGCAGCGCCGAACCCTGGACGACGACATGCTGGAACAGCTCGAAGAGCTGCTGATCGCTGCCGACATGGGGGTGGACACGGCGCTGCGGGTGACTGCCAATATGGCCGAAGGTCGTTTGGGCAAGAAGCTCTCGGCGCGCGAAATCAAGGAGCTGCTGGCCGCCGAAGTTGCCAGGGTGATGGAGCAGGTGGCCAAACCGATGCCGATCTATGCCCATCGCCCCCAGGTGGTGCTGGTGGTCGGGGTCAATGGCTCTGGTAAAACCACCACGATTGGCAAACTGGCCAGCCAGTTCAAAGCTGCGGGAAAAAACGTGGTAATCGCCGCTGGGGATACCTTCCGCGCTGCGGCTGTTGAACAGCTGCAGGTCTGGGGCGAGCGTGCCGGGGTGCCGGTTCTGACCGCCCCCGAAGGCTCCGATCCCGCCAGCCTTGCCTATGACGCCATGACCCAGGCCCAGGCAGACGGCGCAGATCTGCTGCTGATCGACACCGCTGGGCGGCTGCAGAACCGGGCCGACCTGATGGAGGAGCTCTCCAAGATCATTCGGGTCATCCGCAAAAAGGACGAGACCGCGCCGCATAATACCCTGCTGGTGCTGGACGCTACCACTGGTCAGAACGCGCTCAATCAGGTTGAGATCTTTCAGAAACTGGCGGATGTCTCGGGGCTGGTGATGACCAAACTGGATGGCACCGCCAAAGGCGGCGTGCTGGTGGCGCTGGCTGATAAATTTGCCCTGCCCATTCACGCCATCGGCGTGGGCGAACAGATTGACGACCTTGGGCCCTTTGATCCGGAAGAGTTCGCCGCTGCCCTGACCGGTCTGGACCAATCCTGACAGCCTTCCCCGCCGCCGTTCATTTGGCAGTAAATTTTCTCTGGGGGTTTGGGGGCGTCCCTCCCAACTCTGCCCCTGCAAAACAGATTGAGCTGCCCAAATGAGCGAATGGTTAATTTCCCTGGAAGGCACAGAAGCCGGGCACCAAGCTGCGCTGGGCCTGGCTTTGATGGCGGCCTTCCTGCATGCGGTTTTTGGCGCGTTGCAAAAGGGGCGGCACGACCCCTGGTTGTCACGCGGCGCCATTGATGCCTCCTATGGGTTGATGGCCGCGCCTTTTGCGCTTTTTGTGGTGCCCTGGCCCGAACCCCATATGTGGCCGATCTTCGCCGTGGTCTGGGTGATCCACGTGGCTTACAAGGTCTTGCAGGCGCTGGCCTATACCAAAGGCAGCTATACGGTGGTCTACCCCGTGGTGCGCGGCACCGGGCCACTGTTCACGGTGATCGGCTCTTACTATCTGTTTGGAGAGGTCTTCACGCTGGCGCAATGGGCCGGGGTCGGGGTGCTGCTGTTGGGCATCTTTGGTCTTGCCGCCTATAACTACCGCTACCTGGAAACCCACCGCGAGACCCTGGGGCTGGCGATGTTTCTGGCGCTGATCACCGGGCTGTTTGTGGCGCTTTATACCACCTATGACGCCTATGGTATCCGCGCCACCGCCGATCCTTTTACCTTTCTCGCCTGGTTTTTCATGATCGACGGTCTGGCCATGCCGCCCTATGCCTATATGCGCTGGCGCCGCATGGCCGAAAAACCGGAGCTGACGCCTTTGGTCATCAAAGGCATCTTTGGCGGATTTGTGGCCTTTGCCTCCTTTGGCGCGGTGATGCTGGCCACCCGGCTGGACAAGGTCGGTGAGGCCGCAGTTCTGCGCGAGACCTCCACCGTTTTTGCCGCCCTCATCGGCTGGCTGGTGCTGAAAGAAACCGTTGGTCCCCGCCGCATTGCCTTGATGGCTTTGATCGCGCTGGGCGCCGTGATAGTGGAGATGGGCGGCTGACAACAGCCTGCCAAAAGGCCCTTAGCGGCAAAGAGCTACAGGAGATTCCATGACGCGCGACACAAGTGCAGCCAAGAAGATCAATCCAACCCTCAAAATGGTGTTGGAGCTTGGCCCTGTTGTTTTGTTTTTCATCGGCTATATCAAACTGCGCGAAGAGGTGTTTTTGATCGCTGGCCAAGAATACAAAGGCTTTATCATCATTACTGCGGCCTTCATCCCGTTGATGGTGCTGTCGACGCTGGCGTTGTGGAAACTCACCGGCCATCTGTCAAAGATGCAGCTGGCCACACTGGTGCTGGTGGTTTTTATGGGGGGGCTGTCGGTCTGGCTCAATGATGAGCGGTTTTTCAAGATGAAGCCGACGCTGATTTACCTGCTGTTTGGCGGGGCTTTGGGGATAGGGCTGCTGCGCGGCCAAAGTTATCTCAAGTTGGTGATGGAAGAGCTGATGCCGCTGGAGCATGAGGGCTGGATGATCCTTACCCGACGTATCTGTCTGTTTTTCCTCGCCCTGGCAGTGGCGAACGAAGTGATCTGGCGCAGCTTTAGCACTGACACCTGGGTCTATTTCAAAACCTTTGGCCTGCCGGTGGCGATGTTTGCATTTTTTATGTTCCAGGGGCAGGTGTTCCAGAAACACGGGATACCGGACGAAGACGAGGTCTGATCAGCAGGGGCTGAGCACTGGTACAGGCGGGGCTATTGTCCCGCCCTGTCTTTGCCAAAAATCACCTGTTGTGCACGGCTGTCAGAGCGATCACCGCGCCGCGCGGCCTCCAGGCTGCGCCCGGCGACAACACCGGGGCGCGCCCAAAGCTGGTCCAGCCAGCGCGCCATATGCGGTTTGTCCTCCAGCGACTGTTCCTGGCCTTCCCACAAGGAGGCCCAGGGCCAGATCGCCATATCGGCAATGGTAAAGCTTTCGCCAGCCACATATTGGTTTTGCGCCAACTGCCGGTCCAGTACCCCGTAAAGCCGGGCAACCTCGGTGCGGTAGCGATCTTTGGCGTAGGGGATGGGATCGGGTGCATATTTCAGGAAATGATGCGCCTGACCGGCCATCGGCCCCAGCCCACCCATCTGCCACATCAGCCACTGTTCCACCACCAGACGCTGGCGTTCGCTTTCGCCGTAGAACTGCCCGGTTTTGCGCGCCAGATATTGCAGGATTGCGCCGCTTTCAAACAGGGAAACGGGTTCGCCATCGGGGCCAGCCGGATCGGTAATGGCGGGCATGCGATTGTTGGGTGCGATCGCTAGAAAATTCGCTGCAAACTGATCCCCAGCGGAAATATCAACCAGATTGACCTCATAGGGCAGGCCCATTTCTTCCAGCGCGATGGCGATTTTCCAGCCGTTTGGCGTCGGCCAGTAATGTAACGCGATTGGGTCCTGCATGCTTTGCCCTTTGTATGATCTGTGTGCGACAGTCTCTGGCCGATAACAGCATGGTGACCCTATGCAAGCAAGCCTAGCTGCGAAGGCGATAGGTCACAGCCGTGTGATTGCGTGCTCAGGGCGCGCAAAATTCTTGACCGAGCGTCGCAACAGGCGTATCGGGTTTTGCATCACCACCGTGGCGATTTGTAACCGGATTTGTGCAAGTGCAAGTATCTGATAAATAATAATAAAAAATTTTCAGAACAGAAAGGCATACTTTGAGGCATACTATTGCAACCAATTGCCTAGCTGATCTTCCGTTTTAGCTCTTTTCTTGCCTGTAAGGCGCAAGCGTCGATGTACTGCGCTAAGTCTGCAATGTGGACGCATTTAGCCGCTTTCTGACCGGACCCCAGCCTTGTGAGGGGGAGGGGGATTTCTCCGCTGTCCACCTTTTTAAGGAACACTTCCCGGTTCATGCCGCCAAAATAGTCTTGACGGACATCATCAGCAGAGACCACGGGCTTGCCTTCATATTTTGCCGTCAGAAGCCAAAGAGTGTTCATCGGGGATCTCCTTTCTCAGTCTTGTTGGTCTGTTCATTTTTTGGTGCGGTTAAGTCGTGTAGGTGACTGAAGCGGAGAAGCTGTCGCTTTCGCGTGGGTCGTCAGGGTCGGCCTTGCTGAAGCGCAGGTGGATGCCGTTGTCCTGAACTTTTCCGCCTGTCTTCTCTTCTACGTACTGGCGGATGGCATCGCGAATTTCTGACAATTCTAGTTGGGCTCGGGTCTTCATAGGTGGCTCCATCAAAGGGGTGCGGTTTCGGTATGGTGGCGGTTGGTGTCTCTGGGTCGAAGGTCGAAGCCAATGGGGTTTGGCTTATACGCGAGCGGTTTTCCGTCTGGCCCCAGGATCTGTGAGTGCGTTGGCTTGGTGCTTTCATGGCACCCGGTAGCGACGCGACCTGTCTCATTCCATGGGTCGTAGTACGAGGGTTCACTCATTATCGGGTTCCATCAAAGGGGTGGGGGTTCGGGGTGTATCGGGGCGGGTCATGCAGTCGAAACTTGAATGCCTTGCTGTTCGGTCGCGATCAGGTGTCCGCAATTGGCTGCGGCGAGTGCCTTGGCTAAGCCGGGGCAGACGCTGTTACCGCAGCAGCTCACTTGCACGTTCTTAGTGAAAGCGTGGAACGACCATTCCCCAGTTTTGGTATCGAGGGACCAGACGCCCTCAATCACGTAGTCAGGTGGGAAGCCTTGGGCGCTGAACAACTCGCGCGGTGTCAGCATGCGCATGCCGATATCGACCACGACGAATTCTTGCCCCTTGATGGTGACAGTGACGAACTCGCCCCCATCCCAGACGCCCTGGCTGCGTAGGAAATCGGCCACCTCGCGGGCGCGGGCCTCATGTTCTGGGGAGAAGGTCGGCGCGGCCAGCTCTGCCTGCATGTGGCCCATGCGATCTTTAACGGTGACCGTGTGCATTGGGTCGTTGCAGCGGGCTCCATCGCCGGTGCCATAATATTTGGCAAACCATGGGGCGATGAGGCTCTGTTGTGAGCCTGTGGCTGTCACTGTTGAGATCGGGGCCTCAAGGGTGCGCCCGGGATTAAAACCGCTGCGCGCCTTGTTGTGTTGCGCCAGGAAGGGCGCCAGAATGCAAGTGTCAGCCTTTGTCGTGATGGTCGCGACTGGCTCATTCCCGGCGCGTGGGCGGCTCTGCGCTGCGCGCCCGCCGCATCCTATCAGAACCGGTGCAATCACTGCATTCTGATCCTTTTGGCTCGCCGTGATGGTGTGGTGAGGATTAGTCACATCTCGATTCCGGCCGCCTTGCTGGGCGTAGGTCAGAACTGGTGCCACAATGGTGAGGCCCGCGCCTCCGGCTGTAATTGTGTGCACCGGCTCCCCAGCGCCATTGAAAGGCTTTTGAGCGTTGCGCATCGTCATAATGTGCGGGGCAATGAGTGCCGAATGGGTGCCGCTGGCCAGAACTGTTGGGTGCGGCGCTTGCGCGTCACAGGATCGCCGCGCCGTGTTTTTCAGGCTCAGCAGGTGAGGTGAGATCAAGCCAAGGGGGGCGGCGCCGCCGGGCTTCTTGATGTAGCTGTTGGCTGTGATGGTCGCCAGTGGTTCGCGCAGATCTTGCCCGGTTGCCCCGGTGTTGAACCTTTGAACCGAGGGTGCGGCGGTCTGTCCATCTGGCAATTCGACCACAAAGGGGTTTTCAGCGTCCAAGACATAGCGCTGCATACCGCGCGCCACGCGGGCCAGGGTGTTGTTGGCTAGCGGACGGATCGCGCGCAGGCCGTGCTTTTCTTTGATCTGAGCGGCGTTGTCGAAAATCGACGGACAAGGCAGTGACCAGTCAATACATTCTGCCGCGGTGCGCCATGGTTTTAGCTTGCCGGATTTTACCGCTTTACTCTTGGGGGCGCCGTGCGTCGGCTTGGGCCAAACGATTGGCCGGCCATCACGTCGCGCGATCAGAAAGAACCGCTTGCGAATGGTCGGATCGCCGTAGTCACAGGCGCGTAGCTCTCCCCATTTCAGCTTGTACCCAGCCTTTTTCAGCCGCTTGGTCCAAAGATCAAAGGTTTGGCCTGCCGCCCATTTCAGAGGCTGCCCGTCTTCTCCGACCGGCCCCCAGGTTTTGAACTCTTCGACGTTTTCCATCAGGATCACGTCCGGTTTTACCTTCTCGGCCCAATCGACGATCACCCAGGCGAGATCCCGAATGTTGCGGTCGCGGGGCGCGCCACCCTTGGCCTTGCTGAAATGCTTGCAGTCTGGCGATGCCCACAAGAGGCCCACCGGGCGCCCTTTGGTTACTGTGGTCGGCTCCACATCCCAGATATTGCTGTCTAAATGGATCGTGTCGGGGTGGTTGGCCTCATGCAGGGCAAGAGCCTTGGCGCTGTGGTTAATGGCATAGTCCGGGCTGCGGCCTAGGGCCATTTCGATCCCGGTGCTGGCACCGCCACCACCTGCAAAGCTGTCAATGATTAGGGGGAGGGGCATATCAAGCTCCATCAAAAGGGGTAGGGGTGCGGTGCGGTTTCGGGGTTAGCTGGATGTCTTGGATTGGCTCAGCTCGGCAATCATCTCGGCTGCCATCTCGGCCAGGAATGCTTCGGTGTGCATGTTGTGGCCTGTGAGGGTGTTGGCAGACTTGCGCAGCCGGTCTGCTAGGGTGATCGGGTCGATATCAATCTTGACTGGCTTTGCCATTGCGGCCTCCTTCTCAGTTCCTGCCAGCCTCGCGGCGCATGCGTTTGATGCAGCGGCGGCGGATGGCGGCGCGGTTTTCGATCATTAGGGTTAGGGCCTTTTGTTTGCGGATGATCCGGTTGTGCAGCTTTGCCAGCGCCTCCAGCTCTTTCTGGTTGGCGTGGTGGGTCCATGGGGCGCCAAGGCCAAATGGCTCTTCCAATTCCGCCGGGGTTGGCAAATCTTGTATACCTGCTGCTAGTACCCTTATTTGAGCCTCTGAAACGTGTTTCATGGTCATTTATCCAGCTTCTCTAGGGGCTTGCAGGCGACCCGACCAAAGCAGAAAGTCCGTGTGCATTTCTTGAAACCGCTTAAAGGCTGCGGCGTCAGTTGCCAGATTGCGGCGGCTGAAGACACCGCAAACCGTGCGCAGATGTTCGGTGGCAGCGGTGGGGCTGAACTGGTGGCCGGGGAAGCCGTTGCGGGTGGCGGCGTAGCGCTGAAAGGCCACGTCATTGGCCAGCATGGCGGCGCGCATGGGGGCCTTGTCCTGGGTGATCTGCTGCATGGGTGCCTCCTGTTGTCTGGGTGGGGCGCGACTGTTGTTCGTGAGTGGTGGGCTTGCCGCGCCCCTGTGCAGCGCTCACGCTGCTGGGTTGGGGGTTGCGCCGGGGGCGAGACCCTGGCCGTTGTAGGGGCAATCTGGGCGACCATCTGTGGCGCGGCGATTACGGATGCCTGCGGCTTGGGCGGCTTTGGTCCAGGAGATTATGGCGTCAAAGAAGTTGGCGGCGCTCGCCGTGATGCCGTTCAATTCGGCGCGGTGGGTCAGGTTTTCCGGTTCCCACCAGTCCTGCGGATCATCGCTGGGCGGGGTTAGACTGCCGCCGAGGTCCTGAAATTTCAGAAGTTTACAAAGTCCTTGGGCGGCTGCGATTTCATCCGCGGCGAAATGAATTTCTGGGGTGGGGGCCTGCATCACAGATCCCCTGCAATGGGCGCGGTGGCTGGGCGGGAGGAGGAAAGCCAGCCACCGCGCTGCAGCGCCAGGAGGAGGCGGCGCATGGGGGATGTCTTGGGTTCTGTCTGTGCTGCGTGTTCTGTCTGCCGGTATTCCAGCAACTCGCTGCAGATCTCAGGGAGGGCCATGCAAAGGATGGCCTGATCCCTTGCGGAGATCTCGCCCAAAGCTCGCATTGGATCGCCGCTGGCAAGATCGCGCAAAAGCTGGTCCGAAATCAGCTTTTGCGCTAGTAGTTGCGTCTTGTTTTGCATCACATCACCTGTTTGTTGCAGGTGGTGAATATCACCCTAAAAGGTGAATATCAACACTAATTGTTGAGATCCATTCCAATTACGCAAATTCGTGATCCTGTCCCGTCGCGTTTTGTGGGGCCGAGGCGCTTTGTTGGGAGGCCGTTACTGGTGAGCCATCTGACGTATGCGGGCGGCATCAGCGCGATAAGCTCTTTTGCTCCGCGCGACTTTGCCTCAAGTTTGAGGGCTTGAGCGTTTGCGGCTAGGTAGGTGTTGCGATCTTGGCTGGATAGAGTTGGATCTACAGTAAACCTTGTGGCCTCCCAGGTGCCCGCTCGGTCAGGTGCTTGCAAAAGGATGTCTTGAGGGATGCCCGGCAGCTTACCCTCTATTGCGTCCTTGATCATATAGGACCAGCCGCCACCTTCAAAGCTGCAGGGGTTCAGCCGGGAAGCGGCGAGAACTCTGCCTTGATCGTGGGTTACAACGTAGATTGAGTTTGCGGTGTCGTATTGATCCCATTCGGCCACCTCATTGTGGGGCACTTCCCAAGCCTCCTGATCAACAAAAAGTCGCTTTCTGAGCTTGAGGTGCTGCCACCAGAGATCCCCGTTTTTGTGAATGCTGGACCAATTGATAATGTTCGTTTCCACGATGTTCTCCAGATTGAATGTCTGGTGCATCGTGCCATTATTGGTGGTGTAGCGCTTCTAGCTTATTGGGTGAATCGTTAGACCAGCAGTGGCGCAAATGCTCACTGCTGAAATAAAGGAGTTTACCCCAACAACCCTCTGAATAATTTGCTTTCTCTGTTTGATTGCATCCTCTGACACGCCGAAGTGAGCGGCGACCCTCTTTGCTTTGTGTCCATTTGCAAAGAGATAAACTAACTCTCTTTGTGTAGTTGAGAGCTGCAGGGCGCGGTTGCGTAAGTGTGTGTGGTGCAGTTCTCGGAGGGCGTTCTGGGCTGCGTCTTCTGCAGCTTCAGTTAGCTGGCCAGTATGGGCGATTCCAAGAATGCAGCGGTGCCCGTCTACTTCGTGCGAGATAACGGTGCCTGTAGTTAAATTGAAATCACTTGCTGCGTCTCGGAATGCCGGATCATCAAAGTCCTGTCTTGACCAACTGGATAGACCGGGGGTCGTTAGGCCGGTTCTCACAACGGGGTCATCAAAAAGCCAGTTGTTTTCCAAATACAGACCTTGCCATTCTTCTGGGTAACTTGACTGCGCGGTAATGTCTCCGCAGGCAAAATTTCCGTACCCTATAGCGAACCCGTTGGCAGCTATGTCGCCTATTGTTTGGTTGGTAGACTGAATTTGCAACACATCGTCACCTCTGAATACTTCACCTAATGGGGTGAAATTAACCAAAATGAGCTGGACTTGCAAGTTTGCTTTGTGCAACTTGACGATGTATTCGGTATGAGGAATTTTTTATGTCTGCTGCAGTTCAACCACCAAAACCAGCGCTAGCGGAGCTGATCAGCCGGATGACAGAAGCCGAGGCCGGGCAGCTGCTTGAGCAAGCGAAGGCGTTGGTTGAACGCAAAAAGGGCGATTAGTCCCTGCTTTTGCGCGCCTGGTTGAGCAGTTCGGATGCTTCTGTGTCACTCATGCCTCTAATGAGTTCGTAGAGTTGGTTCTTGGTGTCAGAAAATGGGTTCTCTGAGTCTAGCACTGCAGGACTATCCAAGCCGAGGGTTTTGCATACTGCGTCAAGCGTGTCCCAACGCATGGTCTTGGATTCGCCACGCAGGAATTTTCCAATCGTGTTGACTGACTTGCTTGAGGCCTTTGCTAGGGTGGACTTGTTGTGCCCCTTGAGTGTCATCAAGACATTCAGGTTTCTCCTGCGAAGTTCCCAGATATCCATTTGAAGTCTCCTAATGTCTAACTGTGTATCCTTTCACCTAATTAGGTGAAAATAAATATCCCAAAAAGTTAGCTGGACAACACATAGGGCGGTGAATATAACCCTAAAAGGTGAAAACAACCACCAAGGTTTAGATTGATACATCCCTTAGTTCATATCCCCGATGCAAATCGTTTCAGGTCTTGGCTGATTGCTGCAATGGATGCTCTTGATGTGAAAGAGTACCCCCTGGCAGTTAGGGCGGGTGTTCCTGTCAATGCTGTATCCAAGTTTGTGAAAGGCATGCAGCACGATTTGCGTTTGGACACAGCGAGTAAAATCTACAAGCGGTGTGAGAAAGAGGCGGACGAAAAGGGAGTTCTTCTTCCCAAACTGGATGACTTTCCAGCCGAGGCCGCTGAATGAGCGCCCTCGGTCCAGAATGCGGAGATCGACTGCGCTGGAGTTCAGTTCCAGGCGTAAACGGTCATACCGGCATTTGTGTTGTTTCCTTCGAGGTAGACGTAACTGCCTCCGACCTTGACCTGCCACTGGTGCCCGGTGCCGGGGTAGTAAGCCCGATTGACGATTTCCACATCATTGATGTTCTGGCATTGCAGGCCAAGGAACGTCTGCCCTGTGCCGATATCAGCTTTGGGATCTCGGAGGATTTCAAGGTCGCGTTTAGTAAGCCCATAGTGGCGCAGGGTGCGGTTCAGTACCTTAAAGTCTGCCTCGCCGAGACCGGAGCCTTGGGCGCCGAGGTCGTAGATGCGGCAGAGGTCGGTAAAGGCGTTGTCGGCAGATCTAGCGATGGCAAGCTCCTGTTCTGTCCATTGCGAGGGGCGGGTGTCATAGAGTTCTGCGTTGATCAAGCCGCAGGCGGGAATGGCGAGAAATGCCAAAAGTGCAATTCGTCTCATGGAATGTCCTTGGGTTGTCAATTTGTGGCAATGGTTTCCGCTTTGGTTGCAACCGTCAATCCCTCAAAAAGAAACACTGCAGTCGGTGGAGTGCCATCCGTCACCTTCGCCGATCGGGGGCAGGCGCGCCTGCAAGTGGCCCCCAATCCCTCCCTGTCAAACTTGGGGCGTGTTGGCGCGAATTGTGTCGCGCGCCCCGCTTTTTTGGGCGTGTTTCATGGGTGATCGCCGGGCTGAAATTGAGGCCAAAGTCAAGGCGCGCATCAATGAGGTTTGGTGCGAAAGCCTGCAAAGCTATTGTTGGGAGTGGGCTGGTCCAACCTCGGGCAATGGGCGCGGTGGCGACTATGCTCGCATGTGTTTGGATGGTCAGACCGTAGCGGTGCATCGGGTGATGTTCACCAACGCCAATGGTTTCATTCCTGGCAAAAAGCAGATCGATCACAGGTGCCGCAACCGGCGCTGTGTGAACCCGGATCATCTGGAGATGGTCACGCACAAGCAAAATCAAAAGCGCCGCGATGAAGCGATGCGGGTTGCAGCCGAATGACCGCGCTCCCCGTTCCTCTCTCGACGCAGCGGCTCCAGTTTCCTACGCAGCCAGATTGGACATGGTTGCGGTGGCATTGGCAGCGCATGCCTTGCCTGCATGAGGGGGTGCCGTTGGCGGACATAGCGGTGCGCGCAAAGGATCAACTGGCCTGTTTGGCAACGCCCTATAGCTATTCCGAGGGCGGCCCGGTGCTGGGTGCGGATTGTGCGGGCGCATGGATGCAAGACCTCGCCACCGCCGGGATCATGGCGATTTCGCCCGCATTTTTGGCCGGTTGGGGTGGGCTCAAGGCCGCTCAGCCTGCGCCTGCTGTCCGGGTTAGTGCATGTGTGGTGGTTCCCCCTGCTGTCGGCTGGCAAGAGGCCCCCGATGTTTGGGCTGCTGTTTGCCTGGCGCTGGCGTCTGTCAAACCGGTCTATCTGGTGGAGGGCTGTGTGTGATGGGTTCGCGGAAGTACCAAAACATTGTAATTCGTGGTGAGACATACCCGACGGTTCAGATGGCAGCGAAAGCTCTTTCCTTGACTGAGGGCACTATCTGTCGAGCGATCAAATTGGAGCGCCTTGATACCGTTGGGCTTGGCTGCGCGGCAGGGTGGCGAATGCCGATTTCAGTTCGAGGTACCGTTTATAAAAACTCATCCGAAGCCGCAGAGGTTCTCGGGGTTACACGATCTGCAATTCATAATGCCCTGCACCATGGGCGGATCGATAAGGTTGGTTTGCCTAGTCCTAAAAGGAAGAAGGGTAAGCCATTTTCTGTCGGTGGATTGAGTTGGCCTTCTATGCGTTCGGCAAGTTTGGAGCTGGGATTTGGGCACCAATATGTGTTCAGGGCCTTCAAGTATAATCGGGTCGAGGCAAAGCATAAAATCCTTCTGGCAGTCATGAAATTGGCAAAAGAGCGCGGTGCTGTAGGATCTGAGGGCGGATCGATAAATGTCGTTACTTGATGTTTCTACTTCGCTCGGCTCGCAGGGCCAGCCGCGCATGAAAGCCATCTGCGATGACTGTGAACGGGATGAGGTTTTTGCCAACCCGCGAGGGGATGAGGGCAAGGCTCGCAAGAAAATTCAACAGATGGGGTGGGAAGTTGCCGGAAAATCCGAGCGATGCCCTGCCTGCAGGGCGAAGAGGAAGGCACAAAAAATGGCGGCAAGGAAACCTAAACCGGTCCCTGTGGCACCGGCATCTGATGCTCTGATGAGGCAGCCTACGCGAGCGCAACGGCGCGAGATCATGGGATTGCTTGAGGTCTCGTATGACGTTGAGGCCGAGCGCTATTCTG
Organism: uncultured Pseudophaeobacter sp.; assembly: GCA_905479575.1. Classification (GTDB taxonomy): domain Bacteria; phylum Pseudomonadota; class Alphaproteobacteria; order Rhodobacterales; family Rhodobacteraceae; genus Pseudophaeobacter. The sequence goes on along the minus strand of CAJQNB010000018.1, from coordinate 54,825 downwards.
GTCATGAAACCGATGAGACGATCGCAACGGTTTTGAATGTTCTGCCAGGCTGGGTTTCGGCCATCCGCGAGGAATTCTTTGGTGCGGCGGGCGGGAATGACGAAATCGCTGCCTTGCAGAGTGGCTATGACGATTTGGCCGGGCGCGTTGCGGATCTTGTGTCGAAACTGGCTGAAGTATCGCAGCAGGCCTCAGACATTAGTGCACAGTTGACGGGCTTTGAGGGGCGCTTGTCCAAGGTTCAGAAGGCGGTTGGCGAGCGGGCCATGGCGAGGGCGCGCGGATGAATATCCAGGCCAATCATTTGCAGCCGGTCGATGCTTGCGAGTTGCCAGTATATCCGATTGAGGCGGGTGAGAGGCTGGAAAGCCACTACTTTGTTGAATTTCACTATCAGCGCTGGTTGACAAGCGACACGCGGCTGCTGGCTGACCTTGAGGTTCGGTCAGTTTTCCTTGATCTAATCTGCCTTGCCCAAACGCAATCCCCGGTCGGCACGTTGCCAACCAATCCCAAGCTGCTGGCAAAGCTGGTCGGGCTATCGCAGGAAGTATTTGATGGGCTGTGCAAGCGCGAAGTCGGCCCGCTGCACAATTGGGCACCATGCCTGTGTGATGGGGTTCAGCGGCTGCATCACCCCGTGGTGACCGAAATCGCTCTGAAGGCGGTCAATTCCAAAAAACGCAATGCGGCCGCCAATGCCAATGATCGCGAACGCAAACGCTTTGCCAGCATCCGAAAGATCCTTGTGCGCGATATTCCAGGCGGTGCCCGGTTTGCAGAGAGCCAGTCTATGGTTGAGCAGATCAGTGGTTGGATAGAGGGCGAGTATCCTGGCGGCAGTTGCACGGTGACGCGGGTGAAGGAGGCGCTGAATGCCTTGTCCGCGCGTGAGTGATTTTCTTCCAGAATTCTTCCGCCGGAAGAAAACGGAATTCCGCCGGAAGATTTTGGAAGTTTTTTTTCTTCCAAAAAACGCGGTTCTGAAAGGAGAAGAGAAGAAAATGATAATGAAAAGATAACCGTTGGCGTGACGCAATTAGCCGGTTTCGGCTGTGGATAAGTGGGAAAGAGCAGAGAAAAGGTTAGGGGCGATGGGGTCAACAGACCTGAAGGAAGCAAAGAAGCGGGTCAGGGCGCATCTGGTGGATCCTCTGCTGCGATTGGGGCTGCGTCGGCCATCGGGAATGACGGTTAGGCAGTTCGATGAAATGGTCGATGAGCTGTGTGGGCGGTTGTCCTACATGACGGCATTGAACCTGGACGCCTTGGCAGAACAGGCAGCAGTGCGACCTAGTGGCCGGGATGGGTCGCGGTTTCCGATTGCGGCCAAGATCCTCGCATGGGCGGCGGAGATCCAAAGGCCGGAGGATACCGCCTCGCCCCTAATGATTGCAGTGTTTTCCGGGCCGATCGGTCAGGAGGCAGTGGCAGAAGATTGGGCACCTGAATTGCTGTCGCATATACGAAAGTTCCGGACATGGCCAAAGTCACCAGACTTGGCCGCCATTAAGGGGCGGGCTGATGATGCGCGGCGCAGGATTGCCAAGGCGCAGGAACTGGCGGGCCGTGGTTTTGTTGCCTCGCCAGAAGACCAGAGGCTGAAAGAGATGCGTGGCAAGGCGGCTCAAAGGTGCCGCCGAATTCTGCAGGAAATTGAGGTGCAGCAATGAATGAGCAGGTGGTGATTGTAACCTCCGCTGGGGTGGCCCGGTTGCAGGATGAGGCAGCGCGCATTGCAGAGATCAGGGCGCGAGGCTGTGTACCTGTTGAATGCGGTCCAGAGATACCGATGGCCCCAGGCCGAGGGCCAATGATGCGCTTCACGCCGCGCGAGATGCGCCAGACCGAATGTGGCGGCTTTGTCTCGGTCAAGACTGGCGAGGCGGGCCGGGATGCGGCACGGGTTGCAGATGCGTTCGATGCGATGGAGCGGGCTTCACTAAAGGCGCATCGGGCGGCAGAGGTCAGGCGGGCCTCGGCTGGACAGGAACCGCAGGCCTATAGCGCATTGTTCACGCCGGGGCAGATCAGCGCGGCGCGCGACTATGCGGCGCTGGTCGAGCGGGTCACAGCGTCGGGCGTCAAATGTTCGTCTCTTGAGGCTGTTCATTCCGGCGGTGCCGGTGGTGGTGATCGAGAGGCTGCGATCTTTCGGGACTTCCAGAGATTGCGGGCTTTGCATCGCCGCATTGGCGATGGGCTGGCAAAGGAGGTTAGACGCATCCGGCCATCAAAGAATGGTGGGGTGAAGCGCCGGGCCATCTATGTTCGTCGGTTGGTCGATATGGTTTGTCTGGGTGACATGTCAATTCTTCAGGTTCTTCATTCGCATGGATGGTCAAAAGATGGTGGCGCATCAAAGGCTTTACGGCTGTCTCTCTGTTCGGCTCTTGATCGAATGCAGGGATATGATTTGGCCAAAATGAAAAAGGGTGTTGACACTTAACCCACCCGCAGAGCATGAATAGTGCATCATCTACAAAAGCGCCCACGGGAAACTGGCGGGCGCTTTTGCGTTGGTGGCTTTCAAACAGAGTTGGGATTACCCGATGGCGCGACTAAAGATCTGCGTTGCTGCAGGTTGTGATGAGTTCGCATTGCCTGGGCTGTCGCATTGCGAAGAGCACGAGGCTGCGCGCAAGGCAAAGCTGAAGACGCGGCGCGCGGTGGCGCAGACCTCGCCAGCGGCCATTGCGGCTCGGCGTTTGTATGCAGATCCGAAATGGAAAGCCGCGCGACTGGTTCACTTGCGCGCCAATCCGATCTGCGCTGATTGCGATGAGCTGGGCGTGGTCGAGGCGGCAACGGATGTGGATCACATCATGCCGCACAAAGGCGATCGAAAACTGTTTTGGGATCGCAAGAATTGGCAGAGCCTTTGCCACTCTTGTCACAGCCGCAAGACCGCGCGTGAGGTGTTCCACCGATAAGGGGGGTATCTCAAAACTGAGGCCCCACAATACAAACCGGAGGGATAACCTTTTTTTACGCGACCGGGAAATTGGAGAGAAAAACCCACTTTGAGAGGAGGGATGAGAAATGAAGGGACGCAAGCCGGATCTGCAAAATGTCATCCCCATGAAGGGGGATATCCAAAGAGAAATACCGGCGGCGCCGGACTTCATGGATGATCTCGCCCGTGATGTCTGGGATGAGCTGGTGCCGGAACTGGTGAAGAAAGAACGGATGGAACTGCTCTTCAAATATCAGTTTGCGAGCTACTGCGTGGCGGTGTCAAATTTCATTTCCTCTACCAATACGGTGGCGATGGAAGGCCAGTTTTATGACACTGGCAAGGGGCGCAACGGCAATCAAAAGCGCAAGCATCCAGCGCTGACCTTGCAGGAAACGGCGGCAAACACGATGCGGAGAGAGGCTGCTCTGTTTGGTTTGAGCCCAGTGGATGAGGCTCGGCTGGGGGCTGGAAGCCAAGGCGAGTTGTTTGATCAAGTAATGGCGCAGCTGAATAAACCTACTGGAACCAATGGAACCAATTGACCACCCTGTCAGCCGCTATGCGCTGGGGGTTGTTGAGGGGGATCTGGTTGCGGGCGATCTGGTGCGGATGGCCTGCGAGCGCCACCTGATGGATCTGGAAACCGGGGCCGATCGCGGGCTGTTTTTTGATTGCCAGGCCGCCAGCCGGATTATCAACTGGGGCGGCATGCTGCAGCACACAACCGGGCCGATGGCTGGCCAGCCTCTGAAGCTGGAACCCTGGCAGGAATTTAGGCATGGTTCTGTCTTTGGCTGGAAGCGATCGGAAACCGGTCTGCGGCGGTTCCAGTCGACCTATCACCAGGTGGGCAAGAAGAACGGCAAAACCACGGATACGGCGGTGCCGATGCTCTATACCCAGTTGTTTGATGGTGAGGCGGCGCCGCAGGGCTATTGCGCGGCGACCACCAAGAACCAGGCGGGGCTGCTATTCAAAGAAATGAAGCGGATGATCAAGCGATCACCGCTCTTGCGCGAATTCATGGATGTCTCACGCACCGCGATCGAGACGAACCAAACAGACGGGCTGATTGCCTGTCTGAGCCGGGACGGTGATTCCTCGGATGGGATTAACCCCAGCTTTCTGGCGCGCGACGAAATGCACCGCTGGACCGATCGCGAACTGGCGGACACGATTGTTGAGAGCATGATCGCACGTGCGCAGCCGATCGATTGGGTGATCACCACGGCGGGGCAAGACCGCGCATCGCTCTGCGGTGAGCTGCGCGACTATGGCGAAAGTGTGCTGCGCGGCGGCGTCGAGGATGATGCCTTTTTTGGCTACATCGCAGAGCCGCCCGCAGATTGTGATCCGGCGGACCCGCAGTTCTGGGCCATGGGCAACCCCAATCTGGGGGTGAGCAAAAAGATCGATGCGATGCAGTCGACGCTGAAAAAGGCTCTGGCGATCGCGGGGCGCATGCCCAACTTCAAGCGCTTTCACTTGAACCTCTGGACTGAAGGGGCAGAGACCTGGATTGCGCGGGATATCTGGGACAAGGGCATGGCCAGCGCGCCGTTTGACATAGAGCGCATGTATGGCCGCAAAGCCTGGGTCGGGCTGGATCTGTCCAACAAGATCGACACTACGGCGATTGTGATCGCGGTGCCAGTTGATGGGCTGATCTACCTGGTCGCCTTCACCTTCCTGCCAGAAGGGCCCAAGGGATTTATTCAGCGGGCGCAATCGGAAAAGCGGGAATATGTCGGCTGGCGTGATCAGGGGTGGCTGGAGATCCACAAAGGCGGAACCATTGATGAGGATGAGCTGGCCACCCGGTTGGAATGGATCCGCCAGCACTTTGATCTGCAGGAAGTGGCCTATGACCCCTGGGGCATGAAGTATCTGGCCGACAAGCTGGACAAGCGCCGGTTTCCGATGGTGGAGCATCGGCAGGGCTATCAGTCGATGTCAAACCCGATGAAGCGGTTTGAAGAGAAGGTCATGGAAAACAAGATCCGCCACGGCGGCAATCCCATGCTGGCCTGGCAGGTTGGCAATGTGCACCGGGATGAGGACGCCTCGGAGAATGTTAAGCCGAACAAAAAGAAATCATCGGGCCGGATCGATGCGGCTGTGGCCGCGATTATGGCGCTGGGGCGCGCCGAGGCGGGCGAACAGAAACGTAAAGCACGGGAAGTTGAAGTGGTATGAGGTTCTTTGGATGGGATATTGCGCGCGGTTCAGATGAGACTGTTGTGCAGCGGGTCGAGCCGCCGGTGATGTCTGCCGAGGCCGCGACCTCTGGTACCATGGCACCAGAGCCTTGGCTGTCCGATATCGGCTGGGGCGGATCTGGTGGGCGGCTCGCGAAACATCTGCCGCGCGTCTCGCCCCAGCGGGGCGAACAGCATGCGACGGTGTTTGCCTGCTGCAACAATATCGCGGGGGATCTGGCCAAGGTGCCGTTGAAGCTCTGGCAGCGTAAAGGCGACGGGGAAGAGGTGCGGGTGCGCGATCACCCAGCGGCCTATCTGCTGAATGTCGAGGCCTCGGAGGGTGTGCCGGCCAAGGTGATGCGACTTGCTCTGATCTATGCCTGGGCGCTGCGCGGCAATAGCTATGCCTATGGTCCTCGTGATGGCGGTGGCGAGCTGGAGCTGATCGAGATAATCAACCAGGATGCCTGCACGATGCTGCGCTCTGGCCGGTCGCGGTTCTATGATTTTACCGATGGGGCAGACGTGCAGCGTCGCGCGCCCAGCCGGTCGATGGTGCATCTGCGCTATTTGGCGCTGGATGGCTGGACGGGCCGGTCTCCTTTGCAGGTCGCAACTGAGAGCGTTGGATTGGCTTTTGCCGGGCAAGAGGCGGCGGGCCGGTCTGTTTCTGGCGCCCATGCCAAGGCCTTTCTGAAACTAGGTGAAGGCTATGAAGACGATGCGGCGCGGACCCGCAATGCGCGGCGGCTCAAGGATCACATCACCAATCCGAACTCGGATGGCATTCCGGTTCTGGGGCCGGAGGATGATATCAAAAGCCTTGATCTGACAGCGGCAGATCAGGAGCTACTGGCCAGCCGCAAGTTTGACCGCGAGCAATTGGCTGCAATTTACCGGATGCCGCCCAGCAAATTGCAGATGCTGGAAAACGGAGTGAAGGCAAACGGCGAACAGCAGGCGATCGATTATCTGACGGATTGCCTCTTGCACTGGTCGGGGTTGGCAGAGGAAGCCATGGCGATGTCGGTGCTGACGCGGGGCGAAAGAGATAGCGGCATGTTCCTGCGCCATGACTTTGGCGCTTTGCTGCAGCCCACAATCAAAGATCAGATCGAGGCGGTGACCAAGGCGGTTGGCGGGCCGATCTATACCCCGAATGAGGGGCGCAAAAAGGTTGGGCTACCGGCCACGGAAAATGGCAACAAGATGAACCCTGCGCCCAACATGACCCGCAAAGAAGAGGCAAAGCCGAAAGGAAAAGAGCAATGACAGTGACCACTATTGCAGCCCTGTTGGGGGCCGCGCCGCTGGCAATGTCCGAGCATGGATTGCCCATGTTGTCGATGGGGTTGCCAAAGGAAGAGGCTGTTTCCTCGGTTGATGTGTCAGCCATGGGTGGTGATGCGATCAAGTTTGAACGTGGCCAGCGGTTTGCGGTGCATCGCGGCGTTGCCTTTGTTCCGGTGCGGGGCATCCTTACGCCAAACTCGGCCATGCTGGAGCGCTATCTGGGCTGGGCCACCTATCACGGGTTGGCAGAAACCATGGCGGCAGTCACTGCCAGCGATGAGGTGCAGGCCACGGTGATGTTGTTTGACACGCCGGGCGGCTCAGTGATGGGCATTCAGGCCGCAGTGCAGGCGGTTCGCGCGGCAGTCTCGGTCAAGCCGGTGCATGGCTTGGTGCATCCGTTGGCGGCCTCGGCAGGCTACTGGCTGGCCAGCCAGTGCAGCGATTTGAGCGCCACCCCTGGCTCCTGGGTTGGCTCGGTTGGGACCATGGCCACAATGGCTCAACCAATGCAGCCGGGATCCGGTGGCGATCAAATCTTTATTCAGACCTCTGCCCATGCCGGGGCCAAGCGGCCTGACCCGTCAACAGATGAGGGCAAACAACTGACCCAGATGCGCCTGGATGAAATGGAAGGCGAATTCCTGGCGGGGGTTTCCGAGGGGCGCAAAATTTCCGTTGCAGATCTTCCTGGGCGGATGAGCCGCACGGATAATGCCGAGGATGGCGGCGACGTGTTTTGGGGAGCGGATGCAATCAGCCGCGGGCTGGTGGATGCAGAGGAAACCCTGCCTGATTTTCTGGGGCGCATCGGCGCGCTGTACGCTCCCAAACCGCGTGCCAAAACGCGGGCGGCCATGGCCCTGGCTGAAGCCGCCCAGGCGCAAGCTACCCTCTAAAACTCACGATTAGTCACCGGCAACCTTGCCTGTGTTCACCTCGCGCATTTGCGGCGGGGCCAATTGGGCTGCGCTATTGCAGCCTTTCCATGACGAAAAGGAAACCAACATGGATATCAACGATCTGCGCCGCATGCTGAAGGCGGCGGCTGAAACCATGGGAACCACGGCGCAGGCGCTGGATGATTTGGAAGCCAGCGGCACTGCCGAGGTCAGCGCGATCGAAGCGGCGACTGCTGCCTTTGATGCGGCCAAGGCGGACTTTGAAGGCCTGAAGGTGCGGGTTGCACGGGCTGAAGAGGTCGAGGCTGCCAAGGCCAGCACTGCCAGTTCTGAGCTGACCCCTGGTGGCCTTGGCGTCTCTGTGCCGGGGCAGGTTGCCAAGGCGGATGACAAGGGCGCTGATACCGGCCTGATGGTGGCGGCGCTGGCCAATTCCAAGGGCAACAAGGATCAGGCTGTCACCTTCCTTGAGGCGGAGGGGCACAGCGGTATTGCGGCCACTCTGTCTGGGGCCAGTGATGGGGCTGGCGGGGTGCTGATCCCACGGGCGCAAAGCGCGGTTTTGATCAGTCTTCTGAAGCCGCGTGTTGTGGTGCGCAAGCTGGGGGCACGGGTGCATGATATGCCCGCGGGCAAGCTGCGCATGGGGCGTGTCGCCTCGGCCCCCACGGCGGGCTATATCGGGGAAAACGCCCCGATTGTTGAAAGTGAACCCAGCTTTGACAAAGTGGATCAGGACTTCAAAACCCTGACCGCTCTGGTGCCGATCGGCAATGCGCTGCTATCGCATTCCAGCGCCAGCATTGGCGCGACGGTGCGGGATTTGCTGTTGGACTATATGGCGCTGCGCGAAGATCTTGCCTTCATTCGCGGCGATGGCACAGGCGAAACCCCCAAGGGTTTGCGCAACTGGTGCCTGCCCGCAAATGTCCGTCTGGCCGTGGCCAATACAGCGGCGGTTGTTGAAGCCAATCTGCGCTGGATGGTCAGCGTGGTGGAAGATGCCAATGTGGCCATGCAACAGCCCGGCTGGATCATGCGGGGCGCAACCAAGCATTTTCTGGCCAGTCTGCGCGATCCATCGGGGGCGAAAATGTACCCTTCGATCGAGGCCAGCAATACGCTGCATGGCTACCCGATTGAGACCACCTCGCAGGTGCCGAACAATCTGGGCACGGGCAATGACACCGAAATTACCTTTGCCGACTTTGGTGAGATCATGATTGGCGACGATCAGGAAATCCGGGTGGCGTCTTCCACTGAGGCCTCGTTTGTGGATGTTGGTGGTAATACGATCTCGGCCTTTCAGCGGGATCTGACCTTGATGCGGGCGGTCTCGCGTCATGACCTCGCCCCTGCCCATGATGAGGCGATCTCGGTGCTGACTGGCACCAGCTGGGGTCTCTAAACCCCTCTGAACAGCACGACAATCGGGGCGGCCTAGCGGTCGCCCTTTTCTATTCCTGAGATTTGGAGACGTGAGATGACACGCATTCTGGTGCAATTCCTTGCGGGATATTCCCGCTACAACAAAGGTGAAACCGCAGCGTTTGATGAGAAAAAGGCCAAACAGCTCTGCGCTGGGGCAAGCGCTGTCGCGCGGCTTGTTGGGCCTGTGAAACAGGTGACTGCTCTCACTAGTGAAGGCATCGATCTGCTGGAAAGCGATCGGCAGGAGCTGGCCCAGGCTGGCGAGAATATGGCGGATCAATTGGCGAGTGTTGAGCGCCGCGAAGAAGAGTTGCTGGTTGGTCTGTCTGGCCTTGAAGCGCGCGCGCGGGATCTGGCCGCGCGGGAGGCGGCTTTGCTGGGGCGCGAGGAAGAACTGCAGGCGGCACTGGATGCTGCGGTTGAATCCGTTTCTGAAGAAGAACCTGCAAAGACCCCCGCTGAACAGATTGAACCTGAAACGCAGGGCAAAGGGAAAGCGCCTGGTGCGCCGCCCAAACAGGGCGCAAAAAGCTAAGGGGCGCGAGTTATGCGGGTGATTGAAGCGGGTGAAATTGCTGCTGGTGTGGATCTGGCTGACTTCAAGCGGTCGATCCACTTTCAGTCTGAGGATGCCGGGGATGATGCGGCACCGCAGTTGGCGCTGGAATCGGCGGAGGCCACTGTGGCAACCGCAACCGGTCGCCCGCTTACACCGCGCCGGGTGGAATTTGTTGTCACGCGTAGCGCGTGGCGGCGGTGGTGGTTTCCTGTGCTGCCGGTGCAGGAGCTGGTTGGGCTGGCGCTGGATGACGGTGCAGGTGGCTGGGTTGATCAGCCATTGGCCGGGGTCTGGGTGCAGCAGGCGCATGATGAGCCGCAGCTTGTTCTGGGCAACGCCTGGGCGGGGCATGCTGTGCATTCCGAACTGCTGCGGGTGCAGGCTAATGTTGGCGGCGCAGATGCGCCCACTGCGAAGCGTTTGCGGCAGGCGATCTTTTTGCTGGCCAAGGAATGGCTGGAAGCCGGGATCTCGATCGAGAATGAGGACGTGCCGCGCATGTCCTTTGGGGTGCGCATGCTGATGAAACAGGCGCGCTACCGTCGCCCCTGCGAGGTGGCTTGATATGGGCGGACGTTTGGACACACGCATTCAATTTCTGAGCAAAGCGCAGGTGGATGATGGGCGGCGGCGCGAAGACGTGTATCAGCCGCACGGCCAAAAAGTCTGGGCCTCTAAGGAGGATGCAAGCGCTGATGAGGTGTTTCGGGCGGGGCAGGATGCGGCGCACCTGGTGGCGCGGTTCAAGGTTAAGAAAACCGCCTTCACCTCATCGATCACTGCGGCGCATCGCCTGAGGTCCGGGGCGCAGGAATTTGAGATCTTGGGCATCAAGGAGGTTTCTGGCCGTGGCCGGATCCTTGAAATCACCGCCGTTGTGAAGATGCAGCCATGAGCATGGAAATGAAGCTGGAGGGTTTCAGCGAATTGGAAGATGCGCTGGACGAGCTGAGCAAATCAGCGGGGCGGGGTGTGTTACGCCGATCCCTGATGAAGGCGGCAGGGCCGATGGCGGATTTGATGCGCAGTGGTGCGCCGCACGGTGAGGGCGATCTGCAAGAAAGCATTGCGGTCAGCACCAAGCTGTCAAAACGGCAGGCGGCAGAGCATCGGGCGTTGTTCCGGGATCAGCGGGCTGCGGTGGAGATGTTTGTGGGGGCGGGGCCATTGCCGCAGGCAACCCAGTCAGAATTTGGCAATGAGCATCAGGCGCCGCAGCCCTTTGCGCGGCCTGCCTGGGATCAGGATCAGCAGGCGCTGCTGGATCGGCTTGGCGGTCATCTCTGGGCGGAGTTTGAGAAATCACTGGCTCGCGCGCAGCGCAAGGCCGCGAAAGGATAGCCCATGCAAATTGAACTGCGATCACTTCTGCGCGGAGTGCCGACGGTGGCCGCGCTCTGCGGTGTGCGGGTGGATTGGGGCAAGCGGCCCCAGGGGGATCCGTACCCGGCCATTTGCTTGCATCTGATTGGCGATCGAGAAGGCCACACTCTGCAGGGGGCTGATGGGCTGTCACAGGGGCGGGTGCAGGTTGACTGCTACGCAGAGACCTATGGCGATGCTGCAGCAGTGGCCCGCGCGGTACGCGATGCCCTGGATGGATATCGCGGCGGTGGCTTTCGGGGCGTGTTCCTGGAGGCCACGCGCGACAACACAGAACGCGGATCAAATGAGCCTGACCGGGCCGCCCGTGTTTCAATGGATTTTTTGGTGAACTGGAGAGAGAGCAATGCCTGAGGTAGATGCAGATATCGGATATAACTCCGACTTTGGAATGGCGGATGATCAAGCGGGGCCATTCCCGGTAATCGCTGGGGTGGTCAGCATTACCCCGCCCAGCAAATCGCGGGATGCGGTTGAGAAGACCCACCTCAAAAGCCCGGATCGTTACAAGGAATTCATTGCCGGGATGAAGGATGGCAGCGAGGCCAAAATCGGTCTGAACTTTGCGCCCTCGGTTGCCGCCACACTTGATGCGGCTTTTGAGGCTGGGACAAAATGGTGCCAGATCACTTTCCCGGATGAAACCTCCACGCTCACTTTCAACGCGGTAATCACCGGGCTGGAATTTGGCGAATTGACCAATGACAAGATGACGGCAACGCTGACGGTGAAACCCAGCGGCAAGCCAGTTCTGGCGGTGGCATGATGGCCAACCGTTTCATTGGTGAGACCACTGCCCAGGCGAATGGTAAGAGCTGGACCCTGCGCTGCGATTTTAACGCGATGGCCGCGTTTGAAGAGGCGACTGGCAAGGATGCCATGACGGCTTTTGAGGCGGCGGAGCAGGGCGATGTCTCTATACTTGATCTGCGGCACCTGGTGCGCGCCTGTCTGCTGCGCCACCATCCCGACGCCACATTGTGCGATGCGGGCGATGTGCTGAGCCATGATCTGAGCGTGGTGCAGCGGCTGATTGAGGGGGCAATGCCCACGAGTGGCGAGGCCGCAGAGTTGGGAAACGGCCAGCCGGTGACAGCCCCGGTGACGGCGCCGGGCTGAACTACATCAAAATGTTAGAAGCCTATGTGGCCGCTGGGTTCCCGGATCCGGCGGCTTTCTGGTCTCTGACGCCGCGCCTGTACCTGGCCCTGATGAAGGGGGCGGGTCAGCGCTTGGAGCGCGAGCATAAGGATCGCGCCTGGCAGGTCTGGCATATCGCGGCGCTGAGCCGGGTCGATGCGCTGCCTTCTTTCGATGAATTCCTGGGCGCTGGCCCTGTTGAACCCCAATCGCCTGAGACCCTGCAGGCGATGTGCGAACTCCTGGCGCGGAGCTGGGGAGCAGAGGAGATCTGATGGGCAAATCTGTTATTGGGGCGCTGCGGGTCAATCTGGGGCTGAACAGCGCCAAGTTTGAACGTGGTGCCAAGCGGGTGAAATCCCCCCTGGCTGCGATGAGAAAGCAATTCCTTGCGGTGGCCGCTGTGGCTGCTGCTGCGGGGGGCGCGATCTCGGCCATGGCGCTGGCGGGGGCGCGGGATCTCGACCGGGCGGCTAAATCCGCGCGTCGCCTCGGCGCCTCGATCGGGGGCTTTCGGGCGCTGGAGCTGGCGGCTGGCGAGGCGGGTGTGAGCCTGTCGAGCATGACCAATGACATCCAGACCATTGACCGCGAGATTGCCTCGATCGGGAAATCTGGCAATGCGCAGCGGGCACTGGATGCGCTGGGGATCTCGGCTGAGCAGTTCTCTGGGTCAGACGCAGATGAGAAGCTGGCGCTGATTGCCGATCGGGTGCAGGCGCTGGGGCTGACTACCGGCGAGACCTCTTCGATCTTACGCGACCTTGGAGTGCGCAATCGGGAAATGGTTCTGCTGATGCTGAACGGCGGCGAGGCCATTCGCACGGCGCGGCGCGATATCGAGGACTACGGGCTTGCGGTCAACTCAGTTGATGCGGGCAAGATTGAGCAGGCCAATGACCGCATCGCGCGGCTGGGCCTGGTGACGCAGTACCTTGGCCAGCGTCTGGCGCTGGAATTGGTGCCTGCCCTGGGGCAGATGGCGCAGGGGATCACCAATAGCCTGCGCACAGGTGGCGCACTGCGCGGGGTTCTGGACGGTTTGGCCTCCAATGTGCAGCGGTTGACCACCTATTTGGCGGTGGCGGTCACCGGCTTTGGGGTGCGCTATGTGGCGGCGCTGGTGGCGGCGAAGCTGGCAACGGCCACGCTGTCCGGGGCACTGGTGTTTCTGCGCGGTGCCTTGATCAGGACCGGCATTGGTGCGTTGGTCGTTATTGCGGGGGAATTGGTCTATCAGATCTCGCGGATGGTGACCAAGGTCGGGGGCTTTGGTGAGGCCTTGTCGCTGCTGAAAGGTGTCGCGGCAGAGGTTTGGGACCGGATGATGTTGGGGGCGTCTTCTCTGGCGGCCTCTCTGTCTGCGACCTGGGACGGGATCAAGGGCGGATTCATCTCTATGCTGGCCTCCCTGCAGGAGCGATGGGCAACTTTCCTTGGGACACTGGCGGGTGCGATCAGAAACGTCCCTAAAATGGGGGACCTATCGAACCAGCTGGCCGGTTCATCGTTTGAATTGCTGTCAAGGTCTTCTGCCACTGAACAGGTCGCTGAGCGATACAGTGGGGCGGCAGCTTCCGGGCGTGCGCGTGCTGATGCTCTGGCGCAGGCGGCCAATGCGCCTCTGAAAAGCATTGAAGCGCTGCGGGCTGCGTTGAAAGGCACCACAGAGGAAACAGAGGATGGCACCACGGCAGCCAATCGCCTCGGAGATGCTCTGGGCAACCTCGGCGGCGCTGGGGCTGGTGGAGTTAAACCGATCAAGGAAGAGATTGACGGGCTGTCTGAGGGTCTGCAGTCGGTGAAATCTTCGGCCAAGTCTGCCTTTGCGGGGCTGGTGACGGGTGCCAAGAGCGCAAAGGAGGCTTTGGCAGACATGCTGTCCAGCGTGGCTACGGCTCTGGCAAACAGTGCGTTCAATTCGCTGTTTGGCAATGCCTTTGAGGGGCTTTCTGGGATTCTTGGCTTTGCCAATGGCACCCTGTCAGCACCTGGCGGGTTGGCGCTGGTTGGGGAGCGGGGGCCGGAGCTGGTGAATCTGCCGCGCGGGTCGCAGGTGAACACAGCGCAGGCCACCAGGTCGATGCTGGGGGCGGCACAAAACCGGCTGCATGTGAGTGTTGGCGTCGATGATAGCGGCTATTTGGTTCCGCTCATCCAAGACGTCAGCGGCAATGTCTCGGCCCAGCATGTCTCTGCGGGGATGGCGATGCAGGACCGCAAAACGTCCAGCAATCTTGCAACCCATCTGGCGAGGCAGGGCTGATGCAGCGACCTATTGTTACCCTTCCCGATGGCTTTTTGAAGTTCCTGCAGGTGGATTGGGATATAGACTGGCGCGGCCAGGGTCTTGGAGAAAACACCGGGGGCGGCTCGTCGACGGTGTTCAACCGGTTCCCACGCTGGACCGGCGCGCCTTCGGTGTTTTTGGAAGGGGCGGAGTTGGCGCAGTGGCGCGGGATCCGGGCCATGGCGCAGGGGAGGCTGGGAATTTACCGCCTGCCCATGGTGGATCCGATCGGGTTTTCTGGCGCACCCGGTGCGGAACAAACCTTTGCAGACGGTACCAGCTTTGCATCCGGTGAGGGCTTTGCCTCTGAGCCGATGTGCTTTGCTGCGCAGGCTGCTGATCGTGGCGCAGAACAGATCCGGGTGACGGGTTTGGATGCCGCGCCGCGTATCGGCCAGATCATGAGCCAGGGGCTATGGCCCTTCACCGTGACCTGGGTGCTGGAGGTCTCGGCGGGTGTATATGACCTTGGGGTGCAGATGCCCCTGCGAGAGGCGCTGGCAGCGGGTGATCCGATCCGGCTGGAAGCCATGGGCCTGTTTGAAGCGGTTGAGGGCGGCATGGGGCGGGTGCGTTATGACACCAGCCGCGCCGCCCAGGTGAAACTGAACTTTCGTGAGGTTCTGAACAGATGAGCTTTTTCCCTGAAGGGTATGATCCTCAAGGTGAGATCCTTGGGGCGCTGGACCTGTGCGAGATGGATACACCAGATGGGCCGATGCGCTTCATGATTGGGGCTGATGGTGTCTTCACGGATGTGAATGGTCACAAGTGGTACGGCACCCAGCTTGCCAGTGTCAGCTCGCTTGAGAGCGCTCTTGAGGGTCGCGCGCCAGAGGGGTCGATCACGCTCTCCTACTTTCAGGACCCAGAAGCGGATGATCTGATCTCTGAGGTGAAAGCTCTCGGTGTTGACTATATCAAAGGCCGCGCCATCCGGTTCTTCTTCCAGCCCATCGGCAGCATGGCGGACTTCTACAAGCCCAAGCATCCGCCCAAACAATGGATGCAGCGCACCATGCGCAGCCTGCGGTTCTCGGCCAGTGGGGCGCAGGATCGCTTGATCTCTCTGGGCTTTGAGGCCTGGACCGAGAAACGCCGGGCCGCCGGGCGGTTGGTGATGAATACTGAGGGCCACGCCAGGCTAACCGGCGCGCCCAATCCCTCACTGAAGTTTGCCCCTACAACCGCTTTTGAAGAAGAGAAGCTATTCGGATGATGTCACCGCTGTATCAGGAATTGCACCGCTGGAACGCCGCGCCCTTTATCTGGGGCGAAATGGATTGCGTTCTGTCGATTGCGGATTGGGTCGGGAAAGTTAAGGGCAAAGACCCGGCAGCGGCGCTGCGCGGTGTTTATGACAGTCGCGGATCCTGCCAACGTGAGACCGGCTTTCTGCGCAATCCGGTGGCAACGGTCGAGGCCTGCCTGGCCACGATCGGCGGGCTGCCCCGCGTTGCTACACCTGCGCCGGGTGATATCGGTATTGTCATGGCCTATGATGCCAAGGGGCGGTTGTCGCCCTGTGGGGGGCTGTGGCTGGGGGAGGCCTGGGGCTTCAAAACCCGCAATGAGGATCACGGGGGCAGGGGGGCAATCACCATCAAGCCCATTCTGATCCCGCAGGTTTTGGCAATCTGGGGAGTGGGCTATGAAGCGTAGCCTGCTCTTTGCCGCCCTGCTGGGCTGTACCATGCTGACGCCGCAACCTGCGCAGGCCGCGCCGGTGGTGGCCTGGGTCGCTGGCGCTTTGACCGTGGCGGGCGGTACTGCGCTTGCCGCCACGGCGGCCTATGCTGCAGGCGCGACTTTTGCGGCCTCGGTGGTTGGTGGCTTCATTGTCAAAACCGTTGTGGCCATTGGTCTGTCTGCACTGGCAGCGCAGCTTGCGCCCAAGCCCACATCGCCACCGCCCAGCGTCCAGATGGCCAATTTTGCCCAGCCGGTCACCTATGCAGAATGGGTCTATGGGCGCACCCGCAAGGGCGGCTTTTTGGGCTTCACCGGCTTTGCAAAGGACAAACGGTTTTATGTGCCCATTCTGGCGGCGCATCCTATTGAGGGTGTGGTGCAGCACTGGCTTGATGAGCGACTGGTGACGCTGACAGATGAGGCAGACCAGGACAAAAGCAATATCGCAGAGACCCCGATTGCGGGTTATGGCCGGATCAATGTCTTTGATGGCGCTGCGGGCCAGCAAGTTGATCCTGGGCTGAATGATGCCTTTGTCGAGATCACCGAGGAATTCGATTTTGCAACGCTGTCAGGGGCTGTGCTCTGGGCGGCGCGGCCTCCGTCGTCTTCGTTTACTCAGATCTACCCGGAAAGTCGCCAATGGGCCTATACGCCAGTGATCGATGGCAAGAAGGATCTCTTTGACCCGCGCGATGGTGGGCGGCGCTTCACCTCAAATGCTGCCCTGGTGTTGGCGGATTGGGTGGTGGAGATCCTGGGTCGCGAGGTGGATTGGGATGAGGTGGCTGATGAGGCCGAAGCCTGTGACGCGCAGATCCTGAACGCAGAGGGTTATCTGCAGAACCGCTGGGAGCTGAACGGCACCCTGTCGGATGAACAGGATTTTGAGGGCCAGCGGGTCTCTCTGGCGGCGGCCTGTGATGCCTTTCTATATGAGCGCACGGACGGCAAGGTGGGCTTTACCGTGGGACGCTGGATTGCGCCGGATCTGACACTGGGGCCGGATGACTTTCTGTCGCTGGAGCTGAACAGCGGTGAGTTTGGCGCCGATGCGCCGGATGAGGTGGCCGGCGTCTATACTGAGCCGGGAAACGGCTGGCGCGAAACCCCCAGCGGAGCCTGGGTCGAGAATGAGGTGGCCAAGCCTAGCCGGGATGAGCCGCAGCTCTTCATGGTCACCAATCACAATCAGATCTCGCGGCTGAACAAGCGGCTCGCCCGCACAAAACTGGCCGAATACCAGCTCACCGCGACCATCGGCTTTCAGGGCTATGAGATCCTTGGTGGGCGAACTGGTGAGAGCGGTGACGGCAGGGCGCATCGGTTCTTCCGGGTTGTGCATCCGGAACTGCAGATCGATGCGGTCTTTGAGGTGGGGGAGCTGACCCGCGAGGCCTCGGGGGTGTTCTCGCTCACCGCCAATTCGGTCAGCCCGGAGGATTTTGCCTTTGACGCTGCAGCAGAGGAACCAAGGCGCCCGATCTATGACAGCGTCGAGGGTGACAACGGCATTCCGGTGCCAACGGGTCTGGTGGTCACCGGGGCAGGTGGGGGCAGCGCGACAGTGGGGTGGGATGCTCAAAGCGGCGCCTATAGCCAGGAGCTGCGCTATCAGCTCACGGCGGCGTCCTCGCCCTGGACCAATGTTCAGGCTGATGAGGGGGCGGTCACCTTTGCGCTCACGGGTTTGACTGCCGGGGCAGACTACGCGGTGGAAATCCGCAACCGCAGTGCAGGTCTCGGGCTGTCCGACTGGTCTGCATCTGAAACATTCACAGCATAAAACAGGAGGCGCCTATGGTTGCCGATAATCCGCAAACAGTAATGCTTGGCAATCCGCCTAGCTCTGAACACCGCCCCTCAAGAGTGGATATTGCAAATTGGATGACGGGTGCCGCTGAGGCGACTCAGTCCGTGGCTCAGCGAGCTACAGCTCTGGAGATATCAGCTGTTGAGGCCGATGGGCGGACTGCAGCACTGGAGGAGCGGGCGGAGCTGTTAGAGGTCGGTCAGGTTTTTAGCCAAATTGTAAAACCTACTTGGTCTGATCTTCTTACTGCAGTCGGTGGTGGAGACGGGCAGGGGGGGGAGGTGTTGGACAGTGATGGCGGCACACATTTAGCAGCTTCTGAGACGGGATATGACGGTGCATCTGTAGACAATTCGGGGCGATATTCTTGGAATGATGCATGGGGCCGATGGGTTCGTATTGGAAATACAGGACTGTCCGGTCGGTTGGATGTGACTGAGTTAAGAACCGTGGGTTCGATCTTCTGCTCTGTCGGTGGGACGGAAGATGCAATCGAGCTGGGCAACGATAACCTGACAGGATTCTCCGAAGGGACGCGACTTAGGTTTCGTGCGGTTTCTGATAACTCAGGCGCAGTCACCATTTCCCTAAATGGCGGTGGCTCTTTTGGATTGATTACTATGTGGGGTGGTCCGCTTTCTGAGGGGGATCTAAAGGCAGGATACTACTATGAGGTAGTTTGGGATGCTGGACCAGCAAACAAGTGGCGACTGACGACTATGGGTCAGGACACCAGGAAGCTGCGATCAATTTACGCAGTGGCTAGTAGTGTGGCCGGTTCAGAGAATGAAATTGAGGTTTTGGCTGACCATGGGCACGTAAACGGTACCCTGCTTGCATTTAAGGCGCTCTACGACAATACCTCCGTAAATGTTACACTTTCATTGAATGAGTCTGCGCCTTTCTACATCAGGGGGGCAGCGGGTGCGCCTTTGCTTGTTGGCGATATCAAGGCTGGAAGTTGGTGTTTGCTCAGATATGACGCTTCTGGTGGTCACCCATGGATTTTGCTGACCTCTGGCGTATCTCGTGGAGAAATCTCTACAATTGTCGCGGATGTGGAGGGGCTGCAATCGCGAGTGCAGGAGGTAGAGGGTCTAGTTGGTGAGTTAGAGGGGCGAGTGGGAGGTGAGGCTTTTGCTAGTGAGGCCCTTGCCCTGATGAACAAGATCAACGGGCCGGTGCCGTCTGATGCTGCTTACGCAGCATCGCCGCGCAACCCTAGCAACTTCTTTACGTGGACCGATGGTGTACGCGCAAAGGCGGCCCCGACCACCTTGAAGGTGCTGAATTTCGGTTGCTCTTCTGACACCGATTTGCATGTGGGCAAGTCGCCTTCCTCACTGGCAATATCCGGTCTTACCAGTGCGTTTTCATACCTTCGTAACTTGGAGTTCACGCGGACAAGCCGTGCTGTGGGCGGCGCGTTTTTGAATGAGTACCTTGCTCAAATTCAAGGCGCGGCGGCGGGTGATTACGATATTGTAATGGGCGGTCAGCTTACTAACTCTGTGGGCATCGGGGCGATTTCTGGCGCGAATGATTACGACAACTATAGAGGTCAGTTACTGGATCTGTTTACTGAAATCCGCGATGTTCGCAACGCCATGCCAATCTATGTGGGCTGCTATCACAACCACGTCGATTATCCTCAATCCTTCCCAAGTACCTATCGTTCAAACTGGCCGGATAGCAACCAAACGTACGAAGTAAACGGGTCGCACGAATTTGATGCAGCGGGCGGGCGCGTCAAGATGATCAACCTGCGGCTTTACGGCTACACTCTAGCGGCGGGGGATAAGATTTACTTTGCATCCGGTCCAGGTGCGGGGACTTATACCGTCGATACGATTGACTGGGACACCAATTGGATCACCTTTGTTGAGGCCATCCCTCACACCGGCTCATACACCGTCTTGGCGAAAAACGTGGAGGTCGATGATGAGCGAGTGATATGGCCCGCAAACAGTGACTTGTTAGTATCGCGAGATCGCACCGGGAACGGTGTGGAGTTGATGGGCTGGCGAACAACCGACATGGTGAACCAGCTAACGCAGCAAGTCTGCGATGAAGCGGGCGTGATGTTCTGGGATATGCAAAAGGCGCAGTATCTTTTCATGGAAAAGAGGCTTGCGGAAAATCCGACATGGACCACGACGCAGCTCTTTGACAGCGTGTTCAACTGGGTGACGCCGCCCGGTGTCCAATTCAATCATCCGAACGCAGAGTTCTTCGAGTGGGCGGGTCAGCGCTTTGCAGGAAAGCTGACCACCCTGATCGAGGACGGAACTCTGCACAAGCAGCGGGTGATTTTCTGACGCAGCCGCTGACTTCTCTGATGGCAGGCACT
This sequence comes from uncultured Pseudophaeobacter sp., assembly GCA_905479575.1. Classification (GTDB taxonomy): domain Bacteria; phylum Pseudomonadota; class Alphaproteobacteria; order Rhodobacterales; family Rhodobacteraceae; genus Pseudophaeobacter. The sequence continues at coordinate 34,812 of CAJQNB010000018.1, read as the reverse complement.
GGCCAGGGTAGTGCCAGATGCCGATCTTACCGAGGCTGCATGTTCAGAAGATGTGGCAAATATTTAGACACAAGGCATCATGATGATTGAGCACAAGATCCAAGGCGTTGCCAATATCTCAACCCTGAGCGGCGCGGCGATTGCGGGCTTTGGGGCGCTGACCCTGACCCAGTGGTTGGCGATTGGCGGCTTTATCCTGGCACTGGCTGGGTTTGGAGTGAACCTGTGGCACAAGGTTGCCACCTACCGGCTGCAGCAGCGTGAGTTGCAGCTGAAGCTGACAGGCAAGCTGCCCAGCTAAAACCTCTGAAAAACCTAAAACCTGAACCCAACCCTGCCTGCGGCGGGGCTTTTTGCATTGGAGCAAACGCAATGAAACTCATCTCAAACTGGCGCGCCACGCTTGGCAAGTCCTGGTCTGTCTGGCTCATTTTGGCCAGCCTGGTTCTGCTGGGCGGATACTTTCTGGCCCTGGTTCAACCCGGCATGCTGGGCTGGGATCCGCTGTATTTTGCCATGGCCTCGGCCACATGTCAGGTGCTGGCGATCCCGGCGCGGCTGGTGCTGCAGAACGGGCTATCTGAGCTTGCAGCCTTCCGTCGGGACCAAAGCGGCGCGATCCGCCGGCGCACAGTTGGCGCCATTGCGGGCGGTGGCATTGCGCTTTCAACGGCCATCGGTTTTGTCGGTCAGTGGGAGGGGCTGCGCACTGAGGCTTATCGCGATGTGGTTGGCATCTGGACTGTTTGTTATGGCGAAACCAAGGGGGTGCAGCGCGGTGACAGCTACAGCAAGGCGGAATGCGATGCGATGCTGGCGCGCGAAATCGTGGCCTATGAGGCGCAGCTTGACCGCTGTCTAACGCGCCAGGTTCCCATCGGTATGAAAATCGCCCTCGTCTCCTGGACCTACAATGTTGGGGGAGGGGCCGCCTGCAAATCGACTCTAGTGCGTAAGGCCAATGCCGGGGATCTGGTGGGGGCCTGCAATGAGCTACCCCGCTGGAACCGTGGTGGAGGCCGGGTGATCCGGGGGCTGAGCAACCGGCGCGGTGCTGAACGTGCCATGTGCCATGCCGCGCTGAAAGAGGCGGCATGATGCAGGCCAAGCTTTGGGCCTGGGTTCTGCGCAACCTGCCAGGGCTTGCCCTGGTGGCGATGCTGGCTGGAGTGGTCTGGTTTGTTGGCGATGCCTTCAATGACCGCGCCCGGCTGCGCGGCGAACTGGCTGCGGTGCAGTCGGATCTTGCGGCTGCGCAAGCCACCCTAGAGCAAGCCGAAGAGACCGCCCGCATTCACCGCGATCACCTGAGCCGAGCTGCCAAAGAGGCGCGCGCCTGGGTGGCGCTTTCCAATGACCTGCAACAAATGGAGGGACGCGATGCGCCTTTATCCCCTTTGCTGTCTGCTACTGCTGACCGGCTGTTTCGGGCGGGACAGTGAGCTAATCCAACCCCCGCAAAAAGTGCCGGCGGATTTGCTGCAGCCGGTGCTAGGTTACACCGGGCCGGTGCCCCAGACTGAGGGCCAGCTATCGGATGCGCTGATTGCGGAGCGCCGAGGGCGGCAAGCGGCAAACGCAAAGCTGGCCACTATTGGCGAAATACTGAACGACGAAAAGCCCCGGTGAAAGCTGGGGCTTTTCTTCGTTTGCGGAGGCAATTGGGGTGGTTTAGATGGTGTTGGGTTGGCATCTTAGGAGAAATCGATGAAGGATTGGGCGAGTATTGTAAAGGAATTGCCAGGAAATCTGCAAAGCGCTGTATTCTTATATGCAGGAGCATTTCTGGCCCTTGGAGCCAGTTTTCATTTTTCTCAGTGCTACAGTGGTTTGTTGGTGGTTATCGCTCAGGTTGGGGCGATACTGATTCATTTGTTCCTTGTTCTTCTCATGTTCCATATTTCGGTGGGCCCGCTCTTGGGGATGCTTCGGAGACGACGGCTTGCGCAGGGGGGTCTTTGTGCTCTTCTATTGTTCTTTGTACTCCCTGTTCACGTGATGTTTGTGGAACTTGTATGGCCGATTTCTGAGGGAACAGAATGCTCAATGGCGGATGCTGTTTCATTGATTCCTGGTTTGTCCTTAAAGTCCAACTAGAGGGCAGTGTGAAAGCTCTGCGCCTTGGTGATCTCGCGTGGGAGGGGGCTAGCCAAAACCTGCCCTGAGATCTACTTACCGCACATGCTAAAGCGCGGCGGAACCAAGCTCTCAGTGATGTGCAGCTGCGGGCATGCGGAATCTGTAGCGGTCCTGGCTCTCCTAACAGTGGGGCTCGCTGCACACTCGCGCCAGCCATGGCCAACCATCATACTTGTCACCCGGCGTTTTAATGTGGCTGTATCGCTGCAAGCTTTGCCAACTGCGGTGGCCGGAAACGCTAGCGGCCAACGGGATCGTGCGGCCCATTTCAAACAGGCGGCTAACCCCTTCATGCCGCAGATCATGGAAGCGCAGATCCTCGATTCCCAAGAGAGCGCAGGTCCGAATGAAGGACGCAGAAATGTTGTTTGCTCGGTAGGGGAATATTGAAGCGCCCGCAGGACCGGTGGGCATGGATTTGATGATCCTCAGGGCCTCAGGGGTAAGTTCGCACCAAACATCATTCCCAATTTTTTCACCCGGATTTTTCATATCCCTTACCAACACCCGGCTGTTTTCAGGTTCAAGATCCTCCCATTTGATCCTTACAATCTCTTCCTGTCGGCGCGTGGAGAATATCGCGAAAGCAATGATTTTGTGCATGGGCATGTGCCCGCGTCTGGCGCTGTCTTCATAGTGGCATAGGAGCTTATCCAGCTCATCTAGCGTAGGGCGTCTGTTGCGACGATTCGATTTCGAGATTATGCCGAGCTGTTTGCACACGACGAGTGCATCCGCCATAGCGGCGGGGTCAAGATCTAGGTTCCATGCAGGCCGCGCGAGCTTAAAGACCGGGGAGAGGTGAGTAAGGTAGTTCCCCACGGTGGAGGTCGCGCGGCTGCGCCCGAACTCTCTCGCAAAATCCACGATTTTCTGGCTGGTGATTTCTTCGCAAGCAATTTGGGCAAGATCGGTTTGTGCTAGTTTTGCAAGGACTTGGGCCTTTGACTTCCCATAGCTCTTTTTGTGATCGTCAACATACCTGTTGATGGCGTCAGATAGGGTGGGGCGTGGTGCTCTGGCTTTTTCCAAAGCGCCAGGTTGGCGCAACTCTTTCTCGCGCCGTTGCATCCAAGCCTTTGCTGTGGCCCGGCGCGGAAACTGCCGAGACTCTCTGAAGGTTGGTTCACCCTTGCGTTTCAGAATAATCTGAGCCTTATAGGCGGTGCGTCCGTTGGATAACTTGCGCTCTGCAATTGTTCCCATGGTGACCCTGCTGTTTGGTATGCCCTGAGTGCTCAGGTATGCCTTGGGGGCATACCATAAAAGGGAAATACTCGTAAACGCTGGAAAATGGGCGGAAAAGATGCGAGTTTTTAGGCGGGTTTTAGTTATGAAATCGGGCTAACATGTTGAAATTTCAGGAGATATCCACCTGAACGTGGTAGATTTGTAACCGGATTGCGGGCCACGCTAAATATTCCGCTAAAGAGGTCAGGATGTGAAGGACCCCCTTTCGCTTGGCCGGACGGGGGTTTTTTGTTGCGCGATCAGCGCGGAGGACTTGAGATGAGTGAGACTTGGAACAACCGCACCAAACTGGTGCATGGCGGTACCCGCCGCAGCCAATACAATGAAGTCAGCGAAGCGATCTTTCTGACCCAGGGTTTTGTCTATGACAGCGCTGAGCAGGCAGAGGCGCGGTTTTTGGAAACCGGCCCGGATGAGTTCATCTATGCGCGCTATGGCAATCCAACCGTTGCGATGTTCGAAGAGCGTATTGCGCTGCTGGAGGGGGGCGAGGATGCCTTTGCCACCGCCTCTGGCATGGCGGCTGTCAGCGGTGCGCTGACCTCGCTGCTCAAGGCGGGCGATCACGTGGTGTCTGCCAAGGCGCTGTTTGGGTCCTGTTTGTACATTCTGGAAAATGTCTTGTCCCGCTATGGGGTTGAGGTGACGTTTGTGGACGGCACCGATTTGGATCAGTGGCGCGCGGCGCTGCGCCCGGACACCAAGGCGGTGTTCTTTGAAAGCATGTCGAACCCCACATTGGAGGTCATCGACATTGCGGCGGTTTCGGCGCTCGCGCATGAGGTCGGCGCCACGGTGGTGGTGGACAATGTGTTCTCCACCCCGGTGTTTTCCAAGGCCATTGCCCAGGGCGCCGATGTGGTTGTTTATTCAGCCACCAAACATATCGACGGCCAGGGCCGGGTGCTGGGCGGTGTGGTTCTGGGCAGCAAGGATTATATCCGTGGGACCTTGGAACCCTATATGAAACATACTGGCGGCTCGCTCAGCCCGTTTAATGCCTGGACCCTGCTCAAAGGTCTTGAAACCATTGACCTGCGGGTCCGGGCGCAGGCGCAAAGCGCGCTGTTGATTGCCCAGGCCTTTGCCGATCACGCGGCGCTGGAACGCACCATATACCCGGGGCTGGCGACCCATGCGCAGCATGGGCTGGTGCAAAGCCAACTGGGCGGCAATGGCGGAACCGTGCTGTCGCTGGATATAAAAGGCGGCAAGGCGGCGGCGTTTCGTTTCCTCAATGCGCTGACAATCCCGGTGATTTCCAACAACCTTGGGGATGCCAAATCCATTGCCACCCACCCGGCGACCACCACCCACCAGCGGCTGCCGGATGATCAAAAGGCCGCCCTGGGGATTACCCCCGGTTTGGTGCGCTTTTCAGTGGGGCTGGAAGACAGCGCTGATTTGATCGCGGACCTGACCCAGGCGCTTGCGGCGGCACAGGGGTAGGGCTGGATCTGACCTTTCGGGCTCCCGGATTGGATGCTTTCGTCCGATCCGGGGACAAACCTGACGTATTTGAGTGATCCGTTTTGAGTTTTGAGCCGTAAAGGTCTAAACAGTTTAACGCGGCCCCTGCAGGGCGGCGCTACCGGAGTGCATTTTGCCATGAATATTCCTACGCGTGATCTGTCCAAGGTTCCTGATCGTCAAGCCGCCGAGGCGGCTTTGGCGCTGCTGCGGCAGTGGGTCGAAACCGCAGACCCCACCGAGGTGGCCCTGCTGGATCCGGCTGTTGCACGCCTGTTGCCGGGGCGCGACCTGGGCAACTACCCCGAGCTGTCCCGCAGTTATCCGGCAGATTTTGTCTCCGATGAGGCCTACCGCGCCACCCTGCCAGATCTGCAAAACGGGCCTGCCAGCCTCATCCGTGGGGCCAAGGAGCAGATCCAGCACGTCGGGATTTCGAATTTCCGCCTGCCGATTCGGTTCCATAGTCGTGATGGTGGCGATCAAACACTGGAAACCAGCATCACCGGTTCTGTCAGTCTGGAGGCCGATAAAAAGGGCATCAACATGTCCCGGATTATGCGGTCTTTTTACAAGCACGCAGAAAAAACCTTTAGTTTTGAGGTGATGGAGGCAGCGTTGAACGACTACCTCAAGGATCTGGACAGCATGGATGCGCGGCTGCAGATGCGGTTTTCCTTTCCGCTGCGGATCGAAAGCCTGCGCTCTGGCCTGTCTGGGTATCAGTATTACGATATCGCGCTGGAACTGGTGCAGTCTGAGGGCCTGCGCCACAAGGTGATGCATCTGGACTATGTCTATTCCTCGACCTGCCCGTGTTCGCTGGAGCTGAGTGAACATGCGCGCCAGGCGCGCGGGCAATTGGCTACGCCGCATTCGCAGCGCTCGGTGGCGCGGATTTCGGTCGCAACCGACCCTGACGGCGCGTGTCTGTGGTTTGAAGATTTGATTGAGCATTGCCGCGGTGCGGTGCCGACCGAAACCCAGGTGATGGTCAAGCGCGAGGATGAACAGGCCTTTGCCGAGCTGAACGCAGCCAATCCCATCTTTGTCGAGGATGCGGCGCGGCTGTTCTGCGAGGCCCTGCAGAAGGACGCCCGAATCAAGGATTTCCGCATCGTTGCCAGCCATCAGGAAAGCCTCCACAGCCATGATGCCATCAGCGTCCTGACCCAAGGCCCGCTTTTTGCCAACAAAAGCCTGGATCCCAAGCTGTTCTCCACCCTGATTCACCAGGGCTGACAAACCCTGACAGGCGGACTGACGGGCCAAGCAGTAGAGCAACCTGGCGCAGCTGACACAAACCGTTGTTTGTCGAGCACGTCACGGGCGCTCTCCATGGGCTTTGGCTTGACAGTTTCCGTCAGGCGGGCCAACGCTCGCGCCTATGTTGGATTTTCGACCCATTGGATATGTGATCGGCCTGCTGGTTCTGATCCTGGGCGCCATGATGGTGTTCCCGTTCCTCGCTGACCTCATCGAGGGGCGTGGGGAATGGCCGGTGTTTCTTGAAAGCGGTGTTATCACCATGTTGTTCGGGGCGCTTTTGGCGCTCAGCTGCGGCAGTGGCAGCGGTGGTGGGACGAGTCGGGGGCTGAGCATCCAGCAGACGTTTTTGCTGACCACCTCTGTCTGGGGGGCGCTGCCACTTTTTGGCGCCTTGCCCTTGATGCTGGGGGCGACGGATCTCAGCTTTACGGACGCGTTTTTTGAGGCGATGTCAGGCCTGACCACCACCGGCTCGACCGTGATTTCGGGATTGGACGACCTGCCAAAGGGGCTGCTGCTGTGGCGCGGGATCCTGCAATGGTTGGGCGGGATCGGTATTATTGTTGTTGCGATGGTTTTCCTGCCTGAACTGCGCGTTGGTGGTATGCAGATTTTTAAATCCGAAGCCTTTGATACCTTTGGTAAAATCCTCCCGCGCGCGCAAGCTATCGCCAAACAGATCTCGCTGATCTACCTCGGGCTCACGATCGCTTGCATGGTGGTTTATCTGGCCTTGGGCATGGGTTTTTTTGATGCGCTTGTGCATGCGATGACCACCATGTCGACGGGGGGATTTTCCAATTATGATGCCTCTTTTGGCACCTTCTCGGGGTCCGCCGAATACGCGGCATCCATATTTATGATCTTCGCGGCCATGCCATTTGTGCGCTACGTACAGCTGATCAATGGCAAGGCAACACCTTTGTTTCGCGATAGCCAGATACGTTCGTTTCTCGGAACGATTGTTGTTCTTGTGGTTGTCACGGCCAGCGTTCTGGTGACGATTTTCCCCCATCATCCCGAACAGGCTGTCCGCGAGGCTCTGTTTAACATCACCTCCATTATTTCCGGCACAGGCTATGCCAGTGTTGACTATATGGAATGGGGAAGCTTCCTCATTATGGTGTTCTTCTTTATCGGGTTGATTGGTGGCTGTGCGGGCTCTACCGCGTGTTCGATCAAGATCTTTCGCTACCAGCTGCTTTTTGCCTCGATCCGGGTGCAAATCCAGCGCATCCGCTCTCCGCATGGGGTCTTTGTGCCTCGGTTTGACGGCCGCCCAGTGGGGCAGGATGTTCTGAGCTCGGTAATTTCCTTTTTTATGTTCTTTATTGTGACCTTGGGCATCGTCGCCTGGGCACTGGCGCTCACGGGTTTGGATTTTGTTACCGCCATTTCAGGCGCTGCCACGGCGGTGGCCAATGTGGGGCCGGGCCTGGGAGAGACCATCGGACCTGCGGGGAATTTCTCCTCGCTCAATGATACAGCCAAGTGGATCCTGAGCGGCGCCATGTTGATTGGGCGGCTGGAGCTGATGGCGGTCTATGCCATTTTGACGCTGCGGTTCTGGCGCGCCTGACCCTGTTTTTATTGCTTTTTTGGCGGTGGAAGCCCCATTAAATAAGGCGCGAACAGGGCTGGGCGCTTGTATCGCTACAATACGCAGCCTTGCCCTTGAAACCCTGACCCCCTATGAGGCTGTGATCGGAAACTGCGAGCGCACGGAGACTTTTACCCATGCCCGTTCTAGTAATGAAATTTGGCGGCACTTCGGTCGCCAACCTCGACCGGATCCGGCGCGCAGCCAAGCGCGTTGGTGTCGAAGTAGCCAAGGGCTATGATGTTATCGTCATTGTCTCTGCCATGTCCGGTAAAACCAATGAAATGGTCGGCTGGGTCAAGGAGACCTCGCCGATGTTTGATGCCCGTGAATATGATGCGGTGGTGTCTTCTGGTGAAAATGTCACCGCCGGGCTGATGGCGCTGACGCTGCAGGAAATGGATGTGCCGGCGCGCAGTTGGCAGGGCTGGCAGGTGCCGTTGAAAACAAACAGCGCCCATAGCCAGGCCCGGATCGAAGAGATCCCGCCGGAAAACATCAATGCCAAGTTTGGTGAAGGCATGCGGGTGGCCGTGGTTGCCGGGTTCCAGGGCATTAGCCCCGAGGGCCGCATCACCACCCTGGGGCGCGGCGGATCTGATACCACCGCTGTAGCTTTTGCTGCCGCTTTTGACGCCGAACGCTGTGATATCTACACAGATGTGGACGGGGTCTACACCACCGATCCGCGCATCTGTGGCAAGGCGCGTAAGCTCGACAGGATCGCCTTTGAAGAAATGCTGGAACTGGCCTCACTGGGGGCCAAGGTGCTGCAGACCCGCTCGGTTGAGCTGGCCATGCGGTATAAGGTGAAACTGCGCGTTCTCTCTAGTTTTGAAGAACAATCCGACGAGGCCGGCACACTGGTCTGCGACGAGGAGGAAATCATGGAATCCAATATTGTGGCCGGTGTGGCCTATTCCCGCGACGAAGCCAAGATGACCCTGATGTCGGTTGCTGACCGCCCAGGCATTGCTGCGATCATTTTTAACGCCCTGTCTGAAGCCGGGGTGAATGTCGACATGATCGTGCAGAATATTTCAGAAGACGGTCGCACGGATATGACCTTCTCCTGTCCTACCGATCAGGTGGCCCGTGCCGAAAAGGCCCTGTTGGGTATCAAGGGAGAAGGCGGGTTGAACTACGCCGACCTGGTTGCCGATACCGAGGTCGCCAAGGTGTCGGTTGTGGGCATTGGCATGCGCTCGCAATCAGGTGTGGCCGCCAAAATGTTCAAGGTACTCTCGGATGAGGGGATCAACATCAGGGTCATTACAACCTCAGAGATTAAGATTTCCGTGCTCGTTGATCGAAAATACATGGAACTTGCCGTGCAAGCACTGCATGATGCTTTTGAACTGGACAAGGCAGCCTGATACCTTTGGATTGCCTGCCACAAAAAAAGAATATGTGAACAGGACCCATGGTCGAATCTACTGAATCTGAAAGCCGCAAGCTGCTTGGCCGCTTGCGTGAGGCCATGGCTGGGGAAGACCCTGGCCAGGCCCGTTTGGACAAGATTACCCATCTGATAGGGGACAGCATCGGGACCGAGGTTTGTTCGGTCTATCTGTTTCGCGATGATGAGACGCTGGAGCTTTGCGCAAGTGAAGGTTTGAACATCGAATCTGTTCACCAAACCCGGATGCGCATTGGCGAAGGTCTGGTGGGGCGGGTTGCCAAGTTTGGCAAGGTGATCAACACGCCTGATGCCCCCAACTCCAAGGGGTTTCGCTATATGCCGGAAACCGGCGAAGAGCGGTTTTCCTCCTTCTTAGGCGTACCAATTCAACGGCTTGGTGAAATGCTGGGCGTTTTGGTTGTGCAGTCCAAAGAGGCGCGCGAGTTCTCTGCCGATGCGGTCTATGCCTTAGAAGTGGTCGCTATGGTCATCGCAGAGATGACCGAACTTGGCGCCTTTGTTGGCGAAGAGTCCGGCCTGTCACCGCTGCACCAGCAGCCGGTTTTGTTGCCTGGAACGGCGGCGCAGGAAGGCGCGGCAGAGGGCCATGTCTGGCTGCATGAGCCGCGCGTGCTGGTGACCAACCCAATTGCCGATGACCCGGAAACAGAGCTGGAGCGTCTCGGTGAGGCCGTTGAGCAGCTGCGCGTTGGTGTCGACAAGATGCTTGAGATCTCGCAAAACGGCGATAAAGAGCAGCTGCAAGTGCTTGAGGCCTACCGCATGTTTGCCAATTCCAAGGGCTGGATGCGGCGCATGGAAGAGGACATCTCCCGCGGGCTGAGTGCCGAGGCTGCGGTGGAGAAGGAGCAGTCGCAGGCGCGTGCACGGTTGTCGCAGGTGCAGGATGCGTACCTGCGCGAGCGGCTCAGTGATCTGGACGACCTGTCCAATCGTCTGCTGCGTATTCTGACCGGGCAGGGGGCCGAAACCGGCGCTGAGCTGCCGGATGATCCCATCTTGGTTGCGCGCAACATTGGCCCGGCGGAACTGCTGGAATATGGCCGCAATCTCAAAGGCATCGTGCTCGAAGAGGGCTCGGTTGGCTCGCATGCGGCCATCGTCGCCCGCGCCTTGGCGATTCCGCTGGTGGTGAATGCCAAACGCATCACCAATGAGGCCCTGAACGGCGACCACATCATGGTCGATGGCGAACAGGGCGTGGTGCATTTACGCCCTGATGACAGCGTCGTGAGCGCCTTTCGTGACAAGATTGCCATGCTTGCCCAGGCGCAGGAGCGCTATGTTTCGATCCGAGACAAGGCGGCCGTGACGCTGGATGGGCATAAAATTGACCTGGTGATGAATGCGGGCCTTATGGCCGATCTCCCCTCTCTGGAAAGCTCCGGTGCTGAGGGCGTTGGCCTGTTCCGTACCGAGCTGCAGTTCCTGGTGCGCAACCAGATGCCGCGCCGATCAGAATTGGTCGCGCTCTATAAACGGGTGCTGGATGCTGCGCAGGGGAAGCGCGTTGTCTTTCGAACTTTGGATATCGGCTCGGATAAAGTCCTGCCCTATATGAAGCCAAATGACGAACCTAACCCGGCTTTGGGCTGGCGTGCCATTCGGGTGGGTTTGGATAAGCCCGGCATTATGCGGATGCAATTGCAGGCGCTGATGCGTGCCGCCGAAGGACGTCCGCTGACAGTGATGTTTCCCTTTGTGGCGCAGGCAGAAGAGTTTCGTGCGGCGCGAAATGAGGTGACCAAAACCCTTGAGCGGGAACGTATCCTGGGACATGTGCTGCCTGAAAGTCTGGAGATTGGCGCCATGCTCGAAACTCCCTCGCTGGCTTTTGCGCCGCAAAAGTTTTTTGATGAGGTTGGCTTTATCTCTATCGGCGGCAATGATCTGAAGCAGTTTTTCTTTGCCGCAGACCGTGAAAATGAGCGCGTTCGCAAGCGGTATGACAGTCTGAATGTGAGCTTTCTCACCTTTATTGAACAGATTGTGGAGCGTTGCTCTGTCTCAAAGACCCCGCTGAGTTTTTGTGGCGAGGACGCCGGGCGCCCCATTGAAGCCGTCTGTCTTGCGGCGATGGGGATGCGCACGCTTTCGATGCGGCCGGCTTCAATTGGGCCTGTTAAGTCTTTGTTAATGCGTGTGAACCTTCAGGACTTGCGGCAGGTTATTTTTGAGTCTCGCCACCGTGGAGATCAGTCCGTACGCGGGGCTGTGATGCGTTACCTGCGTGAGACATGACGCCCTAATCTCTTCACAGTAGAGCGCCATCCGTTTTTAGCATCTCTTGTCTGGGTAGATTGTATCGCCGCTTTTCCACAGCATTTAAGGGAAGAACAGAGGGTGGCGCTAGGTCTGATGAGTTTCCGTCGACCTCTGGTTCGTTGGATTTTCTAAAATTTCCCGTTTCACATAGTCGTCAAAAATGAATAAAAATTCGACAGATCATCCATAAAATTTACATTTATCAACTTTTACCCTCTATCGGCGAGGCTTTGGTGCCCTGTGGCAATGACTGCAGGCCTGATGTTGGGAATTTGGCGTCCCGGAGCCGTGGCTGATACGGGTTTTAGGGCGGATCAACTGTTAAGAATAACCCGCGTTGGGCGCTTTACCCTCTGGATGTTCACAGGGTTATCCACATCATAAATAGATCTTAATTATTTGTTAATATGATGAAGTTTGGTTTCCCCCACAAATATTCTAATTACCGAGATGCTGTTGGTTTGATCGCTGAGGTGTCTGCATATTTTGGCAGCAGATCGTAAAAAGTGTCTGAATAAAACTTCAAGTATAAAACTTTAAGCTTGAAAGTTTTTCGGGCTGGCCTATCCTGATCTCATATTCTGGTTTCAGGGAAGAACGGTCATGAAAATTGCTTGTTTGGGAGGGGGGCCTGCGGGGCTCTATTTTGCAATCTCGCTAAAGCTGCGGCAACCTGAGGCCCAGGTTACTGTTTTTGAGCAAAACAAGGCGGACGATACCTTTGGTTGGGGGGTGGTTCTGTCTGATGACGCCCTGGATAACCTAAGCCGCAATGACCCCCAAACCGCGCAGGCGATCAAAGATAGTTTCGCCTATTGGGATGATATCGCAGTGGTGCAGGAGGGCGTGAGGACCGTCTCCCAAGGGCATGGTTTTGCGGGAATTGGCCGCAAAAAGATGCTTTTGATCCTGCAGGAGCGAGCACGGGAGCTTGGCGTTGACCTGCGCTTTGAAGCCCGGGCCAAACCAGCCTCGGCCTATCAGCAAGACTATGATGTGGTGGTTGGCTGCGATGGTCTGAACTCGGCAGTGCGCAGCGAATTTGCCGATCACTTCAAACCCAATATTGATGTGCGCCCTTGCAAGTTTATCTGGCTGGGCACCCATCAGAAGTTTGATGATGCTTTTACCTTTGTATTTGAAAAAACCAAACATGGCTGGGTTTGGATCCACGCCTATCAGTTCGACGATGAGACCGCGACGGTGATTGTCGAGTGCTCTGGCGAGACCTGGGAGCGCTGGGGATTTGAAGACATGTCCAAGGAGGAGATCATTCGCACCTGCGAAGAGATCTTTGCGGATCACCTTGGCGGTCACGCCCTGATGTCCAACGCTGATCACCTGCGGGGCTCGGCCGTGTGGATCAACTTTCCCAGGGTGCTCTGTGATAAATGGCACCATGAAAACGTGGTGCTTTTGGGCGATGCCTCGGCGACTGCGCATTTTTCAATCGGTTCCGGCTCACGGCTGGCCTTTGACAGTGCCATTGCCCTGGCGGAGCTGATCACCAGCGAAGACAGTCTGGAACGCGCTTTTGAGCGCTATCAGGAGGAGCGGCGTCTGGATGTGTTGCGGCTGCAATCAGCAGCGCGCAACTCATTAGAATGGTTTGAGGATGTCGAACGCTATCTGGGCATGGACCCGGTACAGTTCAATTATTCTTTGCTCACCCGTAGTCAGCGAATTTCCCATGAAAATCTACGCCTGCGGGATCCTAAGTGGCTCAGCTCGGCAGAGAAATGGTTCCAGGAAAATGCGGGCGCGCCAAGCGATGCGCCTGTGCGGGCACCGATGTTTGCGCCCTATCAGTTGCGGGATATGCGGTTGCAAAACCGTATCGTGGTGTCGCCGATGGCACAGTATAAGGCAGTGGACGGCTGCCCAACCGACTGGCATCTGATCCACTATGGGGAACGGGCCAAAGGCGGTGCAGGGCTGGTTTATACCGAAATGACCTGCGTCAGTCCCCAGGGACGGATCACGCCGGGCTGTCCCGGGCTATATGCACCAGAGCATGAGGCGGCCTGGACGCGGCTGGTGGATTTTGTCCACCAGGAAACCGATGCAAAGATCTGTTGCCAAATCGGCCATTCGGGGCGCAAGGGGTCAACCCAGGTTGGTTGGGACACCATGGATGCACCGCTGACGGATGGGAACTGGGATTTGGTCTCGGCCTCGCCCTTACCCTGGTCGCCGGATAACGCCACCCCGCGTGAGATCAGTCTGGCGGAAATGGACCAGGTCAAGGCGGAGTTTGTGGCCGCAGCGCAAATGGCGGCGCGCTGTGGGTTTGATATGATCGAACTGCATGCGGCTCATGGCTATCTGATTTCTTCGTTCATTTCGCCAAAATCGAACATTCGGACGGATTCTTACGGCGGGTCTCTGGACAACCGGATGCGTTATCCGCTTGAGGTCTTTACGGCCATGCGGGCGGTCTGGCCAGCGGACAAGCCAATGTCGGTGCGGATCTCTGCAACCGATTGGTTGGGGCAGGACGGGGTGACGCCCGACGAGGCAGTGGAGATTGCCAGAGCCTTTGCGGAGGTGGGGGTTGATATCATTGATGTGTCGGCGGGACAGACGTCGATTGATGCCCAGCCGGTTTATGGCCGCATGTTCCAGACGCCCTTTTCTGACCGCATTCGCAACGAGGCAGGCCTCGCGACCATGGCGGTGGGCAACATATACGAGGCGGATCACGCCAATTCGATCCTGATGGCCGGACGCGCCGATCTGGTTTGCGTTGGCCGCCCGCATCTGGCGGACCCGTACTGGACACTCCATGAGGCCAGCAAGATCGGTGACCGCTCTGGCCGTTGGCCCTTGCCCTATGAGGCGGGGCGCGATCAGGCTTGGCGGCTTGCGGATCGTGAGGCAGAGGTGATCCGGGCATGAGCGTTCACGGCAAACATGTTGTCATCACTGGCGGAGGGTCCGGTGTCGGTGCCGAGCTTGCCCGGCAGTTTGCCGCGCAGGGGGCCAAGGTGACAATCCTTGGCCGTCGTTTGGAGGCGCTGCAGCAGGTTGCAACAGAAACAGGTGCTTTGCCGCTGGCTTGTGATGTGACCCTGCGGGAGAGCCTTGATCAGACGATAGCACAGGCCAGCGCTGCAAACGGTGCGGTGGCGATTGCTCTGGCCAATGCAGGGGCAGCGCCCTCCAAGGCATTTGAGCAGATGGCGGTGGAGGACTTCACCGATGCTTTGGGGGTCAATCTGCTGGGGGTTTTCAATCTTTGGCAGGCTTGCCTGCCGGGGATGAAGGCGGCAGGCTGGGGGCGGTTGCTCGCCGTGGCCTCCACTGCCGGGCTCAAGGGATATCCCTATGTGTCGGGCTATTGCGCGGCAAAACACGGTGTGCTGGGCCTGACCCGGTCGCTGGCACTTGAGCTGGCAAAAACCGGGGTGACGGTGAATGCCCTGTGCCCGGGGTTTATCGAGACGCCGTTGTTGGAAACTTCGCTGGACCTTATTGTGGCAAAGACCGGCATGTCGCGAGAACAGGCGGCTAAATCGCTGCGTCGCGGCAACCCACAGGATCGCTTTATCCAACCAGGAGAGGTGGCTGCGGCCGCGCTTTGGCTGGCTGACGACGGGGCGGGATCGGTGAATGGCACAGCATTGCCCATTTCTGGAGGTGAAATTTGAGCGAGACGGATATTTCAAAGGATCGGTTGCGGCTGTGGCTGCGGCTGCTCAAGGCGACGCGCAGCGTGGAGAGCGCTTTGCGCGAGAACCTGCGGCAGGAGTTTACCACAACGTTGCCGCGCTTTGATGTGATGGCGGCGCTGTCCCAGCACCAGCAGGGGCTCAAGATGAGCGAGCTGTCCAGCGTGCTTAAGGTCTCCAATGGCAATGTCACGGGCATCGTGGAACGCCTGGTCGAGGATGGCCATGTGCTGCGCGAAAAAGTTCCCGGAGATCGCCGGGCCAGCCGGGTGCGGCTGACCTCAGCCGGTGACGCGGAGTTTGCCCGTCAGGCCAGTGCCCATGAGAGCTGGATTGATCAGATTTTTACTGGTGTCGCTCCTGAGGCGGCCCAGACTATGGCCGAGGCGCTGGATGCAGTGGCCCGGCGGTTGGACAACAAGGATACTGCGCCATGACCCAGGTCGATACCAAACATTTTCTCTGCAAGATCGAAGACGGTATTGCCACCGTTTCTTTGGACCGGCCGGAGCGCAAAAACCCGCTGACCTTTGACAGCTATGCAGAGCTGCGCGATTGGTTTCGTGATCTGCACTATGATGATGCGGTCAAGGCGGTGGTTTTTGCCTCCAATGGCGGCAACTTCAGCTCCGGTGGCGATGTACATGATATCATTGGCCCGTTGACCAAGATGAGCATGAAAGAGCTGCTGGCCTTTACCCGGATGACCGGAGATTTGGTCAAGGCGATCGTCAATTGCGGCAAGCCAGTTATTGCAGCGATTGACGGCATCTGTGTGGGCGCAGGGGCGATTATTGCCATGGCCTCGGACCTGCGGATTGCCACGCCGGAGGCCAAGACGGCCTTTTTGTTTACCCGCGTTGGACTGGCGGGCTGTGACATGGGCGCCTGTGCAATTCTGCCCCGGATCATCGGCCAGGGACGCGCCGCAGAGCTGCTTTATACGGGCCGCTCGATGAGCGCAGAAGAGGGAGCAGCCTGGGGGTTTCATAACAAGCTGGTTGCCGCCGCTGATCTGGACGCAGAGGCGCATGCACTGGCGGGGCGCATCGCGGCAGGGCCGAATTTTGGCAACATGATGACCAAGACAATGCTGGCGCAGGAATGGTCCATGTCGATTGAGCAGGCCATCGAGGCCGAGGCACAGGCCCAGGCGATCTGCATGCAGACCGCTGATTTTGAGCGCGCCTATCATGCCTTTGTAAACAAGGAAAAACCGGTTTTTGAGGGCGATTAATCCGCAAGCCGCAGCGCGTGGTGCGGTGGTTGGATGCCTCCGGCGGAGGTATTTTAGGTAAGATGAAGAGAAGGGGTGACAGATGGCAGACCGGACGTTTTTGAGCTGGCCGTTCTTTGAGGATCGGCACCGGGAGCTGGCGCATGAGTTGGACCTTTGGGCTGGACAGAATCTGGGTGACATTGATCACGCGGATGTGGACACGGCCTGTCGCAACCTGGTTGCTGGGTTAGGGGAGGCCGGATGGGCGCAGCACAGTGGTGCGATGGCGGGGGAGAGCTTGGATGTGCGCAGCCTCTGCCTAATCCGGGAAACCCTGGCGCGCCATGACGGGTTGGCTGATTTTGCCTTTGCGATGCAGGGGCTTGGCACCGGGGCGATTTCGCTGTTTGGCTCTGAGGCCCAGCAGGCGGAATGGTTGCCACTGACCCGCAGCGGTCAGGCGATTTCCGCCTTTGCCTTGACCGAGCCGCAGTCGGGATCGGATGTGGCCAATTCCACCATGACCGCGACACTGGATGGTGATGACTATCTGCTGAACGGGGAAAAGACCTGGATCTCCAATGGCGGCATTGCCGATGTTTACACGGTGTTTGCCCGCAGTGGTGAAGCGCCGGGGGCCAAGGGGCTTTCTGCCTTTATCGTGCCTGCAGGACTGCCGGGCTTTGAGGTGGTGGAGCGACAGCAGGTGATTGCGCCGCACCCCCTGGCGACCCTGCGGTTTACCAACTGTCGCATCCCCAGGTCGGCCCTGTTGGGCCAAGCGGGGGGTGGTTTCAAAATTGCCATGTCGGTGTTAGATGTGTTCCGTTCGACGGTAGCGGCGGCGGCGCTTGGCTTTGCTCGGCGGGCGTTGGATGAGGCGCTGGAGCGGGTTTCAACCCGGCAGGTGCAAGGGGCGCCGCTGTTTGATTTGCAGATGGTGCAGGGACATATCGCCGATATGGCGCTGGACGTGGATGCAGCGGCGTTGCTGGTGTACCGCGCTGCCTGGGCCAAGGACAGCGGCGCGGCGCGTGTCACCCGCGAGGCCGCCATGGCCAAGCTGTTTTCCACGGATCAGGCGCAACAGGTCATCGACAAGGCGGTGCAGTTGCATGGCGGCGATGGTGTGCGCCATGGTCAGAAAGTCGAGGAGCTGTACCGCGATATCCGGGCTTTGCGCATCTATGAGGGGGCCTCGGATGTGCAACGGGTGGTGATTGCCCGGCAGACCCTTGGTGCCTATCAAGGAGGGGCGTAAAATGTTGGGAGTTTCGGCACATAGCGATACATTTACCCGCGATAACCTACCGCCAGAGGAGCAATGGCCGGAGTTCATGCTGGCGGGGTTTGACTATCCTGAGCGGCTGAATGTCGGGGTTGAGCTGACAGATGCCATGGTGGCCAAAGGATTTGGCGATCACATCGCGCTGATCGGCAATGGCAGGCGGCGCACCTATAAGGAGCTGGCGGACTGGACCAATCGGCTGGCCCATGTGCTGAGCGAGGATCTGGGGGTAAAACCCGGAAATCGTGTGTTGATCCGCTCTGCCAACAACCCTGCCATGGTCGCCTGTTGGCTGGCTGCCACCAAGGCTGGGGCGGTGGTGGTCAATACCATGCCGATGCTGCGCGCCGGAGAGCTGGGGCAGATCGTCGACAAGGCCGAAATCACCCATGCGCTTTGTGATACCCGGCTAATGGATGAGCTGGTGACCTGTGCCAAAACCTCGGAGCATCTGAAATCGGTTGTTGGCTTTGATGGCACCTCTAACCATGACGCCGAGCTGGACCGTTTGGCGCTGGAAAAGCCGGTGAACTATGAGGCGGTGCAGACCGGGCGCGATGATGTGGCGCTTTTGGGCTTTACCTCGGGAACCACCGGCTCTCCCAAGGCGACGATGCATTTTCACCGGGATCTGTTGATTATTGCCGATGGCTATGCCCGCGAAGTGTTGGATGTGCAGCCCGATGATGTCTTTGTGGGTTCGCCTCCTTTGGCCTTTACCTTTGGGCTGGGGGGCTTGGCGATTTTTCCGCTGCGGTTTGGCGCTGCTGCAACCTTGTTGGAGAATGCGTCCCCCCCCAATCTGATCGAGATCATAGAAAAATACCGCGCGACGGTTTGTTTTACCGCGCCGACGGCCTACCGGGTGATGTTGCAGGCGATGGAGGAGGGGGCGGATCTGTCTTCGCTGCGGGCGGCGGTTTCGGCGGGCGAGACCCTGCCTTCGCCAGTCTATGAGGCCTGGATTGCCCAGACCGGCAAGCCGATGCTGGACGGGATCGGTGCCACCGAGATGCTGCATATCTTTATCACCAACCGGTTTTCCGACCACCGCCCCGCCTGTACGGGCAAGCCTGTGAACGGCTATCAGGTCCGCATCCTCAACAGCGACGGCACTGAGGCCCCGCGCGGAGAGATTGGACGGCTGGCTGTCAAAGGCCCGACCGGCTGTCGCTATCTGGCGGATGATCGCCAGGCCGCCTATGTGCAGGATGGCTGGAATGTGACGGGGGACAGTTTCAGGATGGATGAGGCGGGCTATCTGCATTTTGCCGCCCGCAATGATGATATGATCGTCTCGGCTGGCTACAATATTGCGGGCCCGGAGGTGGAGGCCGCGCTGCTATCCCATGAGGCGGTGGCGGAATGCGCGGTGATTGCGGCGCCAAACGAGGCGCGCGGCTCTATCGTCGAGGCCCATGTGGTCCTCTCCGCGGGGCATATGCCATCAGAAGCCCTGGTGAAGCTGTTGCAGGATCACGTGAAGGGCAGTATCGCGCCGTTCAAATATCCCCGCTCGGTGGTTTTTGCCAAGGAGTTGCCAAAGACCGAAACCGGCAAGATCCAGCGTTTTCGCTTGAAGGCCGCGCAGTAGGCAGAGGGGGCCGGAGGATCGCTACGCCGTGATGTGGCAAGATCCGGCCCCAATCCGTTGTCCACCTTACGTGGCCTTTGCGGCCAGTTTTTCGATCTGCGTAAGCCAGCGTTTTAAAGTTGTGGGTTTTGGGTGGGATGCAGCTGCAAAAAAACTGCTTTTGACCGGTTTTAGACCAATAAACCCAAGAATTTGGCGCTCGGTTTGGCGCAGCATGGCGTTGCTGTATAGCAGCCACATGAGAAACTTGGGGGTGTCTGACGTGACAATGACGCGACCACTGCGCCCTTTTAGCATCGGGGCCGGCATGCCCATCTTGGTGTTGCGGGTGTCAAAGGCCTTGCCCGGCAATAAGGCGCGATCAAACAAGCCTTTCAGTTTTCCCGGCAATCCTCCCCACCACATAGGGGTGGTCATCACAAAGTGCTCGCACCATTCCAGGTTGTTGAAAAAGCTATTTAAATCCGGCTCAAGTGGTTTGACCTCAGTATAGCCCGCATAGCCATGGTCGATATCAAAATCCAGATCATGCAGGTGCAGGATGCGTACTTCATGGCCATGTGCCTCTGCGGTGCGTGCATAGGAAAGGCTCATCGCTTTGTTGAGAGACGTCTCGGCGGGGTGGCCGTTCAAGATAAAGATTCGGGTCATTCGGGGCTCCAAACTGGCTAATAATTGACTGCGGTCATTTATTGGTGTAAAAAATGACTGCGGTCAATTAAAAAATGACTGCGGTCAATTTTGCGTGAGGTTTGGGTTTGGAATTTGACCATTCCAACCGAACGTGGCAGCAGGAGAGCATGGTGAGACAGATGCAAAAGAGAACTCTGGAGACGCGGGCCCGGCTTGTCGCTGTTGCAACGGCTTTGGTGGCGGAAAACGGCTATGGTGCCCTGCGCACAGAAGAGGTTGTTCAAGGCGCAGGTGTTGCCAAGGGCACGTTCTTTGCGCATTTCAAAGACAAGGATGCGTTGATGGACCTGTTGATCGGGACTGGCATCGATCAGCAGCTGGATCAGCTGGCCAAGGCGCCTGCGCCCAGAACCGTTGAGGAGCTGGTTGCGTTGCAGCAACCGTTGCTGCGCTACATGACGCAGGAGCGCTATGTTTTTGATGTGATTTTGCGATTGTCCGGCGCCGCCGCCGTGGCAGAGATTGGCACAATCGCCACCACCTTTGGCCGATACCTGGAGCTCACAACCCGTTGGTTCGAAGAAGGGCAGTTCCGCCAGGATATTTCCGCCGAGCTACAGGCTGAGGGCATGCAGGGCTTTGTTACGCAGGCTATGGCGTTGTATTTCTGTGCTCTGCATGAGGATCAAAGCATGGAGGCCAGGCTGGTGGTCTATCTGCGGGCTTGGCTATGCCCGCGCGGGGGCCAGACCGCGGTCTGACCCTCCTCAGCCCCCGTTACCGCTTGGTCGGTGCCTCGGGAAACAGCGTCGCCGCGTCGCCGTCTTGCCATTTGGGGTACTTATGCATGATCGCTTCAAACCTGCTGCTGCTGATAAAGCGGTCCAGCCAGGCCTGAAGGTGGGGCCAGGGCTGTTGATCGAACCAGGGCTTGTCGATGAATGCGAACTGCCGCACGAAGGGCAAAATGGCGTAATCCGCGAGGGAGGCCTCGGTAAAGATCCAACGGTCAATCGTCTGGTCAAGATCTGAGAGGAACCCGGCGGCTTTTTGGCGCTGTTCGGTTGCGTCCTCATCCGGGTAGCGGCTGGCATATTTGGTTCGGTCCAGGGCCTGTTTGAAGGGGCCATCGGCTTTGGCAATCCAGCCCCAGCCAGTCTCGGGCATTGCCAGCCACTGTTCTGGATCGTTGCGACGCAGTGCCCAGACCATAATGTCGAGGCTTTCATCAATCACCTGCTCAGCGGTCTGCAAACAGGGCACCGTGGCGCTGGGCGAGGTCGCCAGAAAAGCGGCAGGCTTGTCGCGCAGCACAATTTCGCGCAGTTCAACAGGCTGTGCAGCCGAGGCCAGGGCGAGGCGTGCCCGCATGGCGTAGGGGCATCTGCGAAAGGAATAGAGCGTGTGGGTCATGGGCAGCTGCGTTTTCTGTTTCTGGTAAAGAGCAGGTCTTTGATCCTGTCTAAAAGGCCGCAGTTTTTTCGCCTTGTCGAGAGGCAGTTTTCTTGGGGCGGGGCAGGTTTCTCCGGGGCTTTCCTTCCAGGCGGTGCAGCGCTAAATATGACGGGATTTTCACCACGGTATTAATAACAGGATCTGAGGTCACATGACGTCCTTTCCCAAAATCTGGTTTTTGCGTCACGGGCAAACCGAGTGGAACGCCGAGAAACGTATTCAGGGGCAGCTGGAATCGCAGCTGAGCCCCCTGGGGCGATCCCATGCGCGCCAGCAGGCGGAGCTGATGCGGCCCATATTGGCACAGGAGCCGACCTGCTACGTATCGCCATTGGGGCGGGCGCGGGAAACGGCGGAGATTGCCCTGGGCGGGGCTGAGTGCATCATCGACCCACGCCTGGCTGAGGCCCATGCCGGCGATCTGCAGGGCATGACCTTGCCAGAGGTGGAGGCGCAGCTCCCTGAAATCTGGGCGGCAAACCCCTCTCATCTGGATCTGTTCTGCGCCGCCCCCAATGGCGAAGGCTATGGCAACTTCCATGCCCGCATCCTGTCTTTCATGCAGGTATTGACCGAGCCGTCGGTTGTGGTTGCCCATGGATTGCTGGGCCAGGTGATGCGCGGAATTGTTCTGGGGCTGTCGCGCCAGGAGATGGCAAAACTGTCAAACCAGCAGGGCTGTATCTATGTTCTGGAGGAGGGGCGTGAACAGCTTTTGCAGTAATCTGACTTTTTTGCAAAAAATGCCTTTTCCCCTCTTGCGCCTGCCTCGGTCTTTGTCTAAATCCCCGCTTATCGGGTGATTAGCTCAGTTGGTAGAGCGCTTCGTTTACACCGAAGATGTCGGGAGTTCGAGCCTCTCATCACCCACCATACTCCCCCCCCAAGAAATGAACAAAATATCCCCACCCTTCGGGGCGGTGTCTTGCGGTAAATGGCGGGGCCGTATGTTGTCGCTCTCCAGGCGGGCAGTGAGACGCTGTTGCGGCACAAGATCAACGTCAAACCTTGCATCTTGGGGGGGCTTTGACCCTTCCTTTTGTGTTTCTCCCGGGGGGGGCTGCACATCCTTGGCCGCTTTGCTGCTGCAGGTAGGCTGTGAAATGCGCGCGACGCTGGCAGGGCAGGGCTGCCACAGGTGGGCGCCGGATTTGGTGGATGCCTTTTCGGCCGGGGCGCCCTATTTGAAATGATGAAAATCAAATAGTTACATTGTTTTTGGCATTTTTTTCGACCAAAGCAGCGAAAATACCAAAACACCGCTTGACGATCCCCGAGCGCTGGGAATATTACAGCCCAACATTCAGCAGCGATGCTGGATGGGCAGCACGCGGTTGTAGCTCAGCTGGTTAGAGTACCGGCCTGTCACGCCGGGGGTCGCGGGTTCGAGCCCCGTCAACCGCGCCACTGCTGCCTGTCTGATTTGGGCATACCAAATCCCGCTCCGGATGGAGCCGCCTCGGATGAGGGTGGTGGTTAAGGCCACTATGAAGAAAATGCGCGGTTGTAGCTCAGCTGGTTAGAGTACCGGCCTGTCACGCCGGGGGTCGCGGGTTCGAGCCCCGTCAACCGCGCCACTTTTCTCATTCATCACGTGTTGAACTTTTGAATGTCTAGATTGGCCACTCCTGTTGCGTGGGCGCGATCTGGTCTGACCAAGGATTCGTGCCTGCGAAACGGCAAACAGCCCCCGAAGGGGCTGCAGTATGGCGATCCATTGATGTTGGTGCGCGAATCTCTCGCGCCTCTTAGGGGGTGGGAGGAGTGGGCTCGGCCTCAGTGTCATGGCGCCAGGCGGTTAGATCGGAATTGACCCATTTGGTCAGTCGCTCCATATCCAGTTTCTGTTCGCTTTCCAGGTGGCGCAGCAATACGCGCACCCCATGTTGATAGCCCGCGCGGTAGCTTTCTTCTGGATCGCTCTGGATGCCTTCAAAGCCGGCGGGACGTTTGTATTTGCTATGTGGCATTACCTGTTTCTCCATTCGCATCGATCTGTGCTGTTCAGCGCAGTCTCGCAAGAACTGGCTAAACTTGTCTTAAGCAGGTTGATTTGGCGGGAGAGGGCGAGCGTATATCACGCGTAAATTTGGTTTCTGCGGGGGCAAGCTGACAAATTCGTGTCGGATCACCTGTTTGCAGGGGCCGGTTTGGACACCAGCCCCTGCGCGTCTTTGATTACTTGGTCAAGGCGTCCAGGATGCGGGCCCAGGAACGGGTGCCTTTGTGGAAGCTCTTGAGGTCGTATTTTTCATTTGGGGAATGGATGGCGTCATCTTCATTGGCGTATCCCACCAGCATTGATTCCATACCCAGAATGGATTTGAAAAATCCGGCAATCGGGATGGATCCACCCATGCCGCAGAACACGGCTTCGCGGTTCCATTCGTCGCTGAGCGCACCACGCGCGGCTTCAAATTCAGGACGGGTGATATCCATCACCGAGGCGCGCGAGCCTTCCATGTCATTGTCCCAGATGACCTTGCAATCGGGTTTCAGCTGGGCCTCGACGTGATTGCGCAGCTTGGTGCGCAGGGCATCCGGATCCATGTCCCCCACCAGACGGCAGGTGATCTTGCAATGGGCCTCGGAGGGGATCACGGTTTTGGAGCCGGCGCCATTGTAGCCGCCCCAGATGCCGTTGATTTCCAGCGTTGGGCGCGCCCATTGCTGTTCAAGGATGGAATAGTCCTTTTCGCCATGGGCCTGGGTGTAGCCCGCATTGTCGAGGTAGTCTTTGGCCTCAAACCCCGATGCTTCCCATTGGCGCAGCAGTTCGGCGGGAACCTTTTCGACACCTTCATAAAAGCCATCAACCGCAACGGCGCCGGTTTCCTCGTTGTAGAACGACGCAATGATACGCGACATTTCCCGCAGCGGGTTGAGGCCGGGACCGCCGTAATGGCCGGAATGCAGATCAATCCGCGGGCCGACCAGAGTGAATTCATCCTTCAGCATACCGCGCAGCTGCGACGAAATTGATGGCACCCCGCGGGAAACCATCGAGGTGTCGCAGATCAGTGCTAGGTCCGCTTTCAGCTCTGCCGCGTGCTCTTGCATAAAGGGGATCAGCGAAGGAGAGCCGCTCTCTTCCTCGCCTTCAAAGAAGAAGGTGATGCGGCAGGGCAGGGTGCCATGAATGGCTTTCCAGGCACGGCAAGCTTCGACAAAGGTCATCAGCTGGCCTTTGTCATCCGAAGCGCCGCGGCCCCGGATCACCGTGCCGTTTTCGGTCTCTTCCAGCTGGGGCTCAAAGGGCGCTGTTTTCCACAGGTTCAGCGGGTCAACGGGCTGCACATCATAGTGGCCGTAAAACAGCACATGTGGGGCATCTGTATTGTCCTCACCGATGTGGCCCACCACCATGGGGTGGCCGGGGGTGGGGCGTTTTTCGGCTTTGATGCCAATGCTGTTCAGGTCCGAAACCAGCCAGTCGGCTGCCTTGTCACATTCTGCCTTATAGGCGGGGTCAGTGGAAATGGACTGGATTCGCAAAAGTTCCAGCAGCCGCTGGGTCGCGGCGTCCAGGTCTGTATCAATTCGGTCAAGCACGTCGTTGAGCGACATTCGGGTCTCCGGCAAATAGGGTGGTTCAAAGTTTCGATTGATCGGACCCTAGCAGCCTCCCAGGCGGGGGGCCAGATCTGCGCGGGGGATAAGCGGGAGCGGATTCTGTCAGAAAGGGGGCGGCGCTTTTTTCAGGCATCGCAGCCCTGATAAGGGAGCGCGAATCCCCTGGTTTTGCCCTGGATTGTGCCAAATTTCAGGGCTGCTATCCTGCGGACATGCGCCGGATCATGGGGCGCAGCAGCGGGGATTTGGTTTCCAATAGGCAGCAAGCCTACCATTTGTCGCAGCCGATGTGGCGCAAATGGCGGTAAAGGGGGCGCGGGGCTTCTTGTCGATCTTTGGTTATAGGTCTATTTGACCTGTATCAAAGTAGTGCAGGGCTGCGGTGCGTATCCGGTTGATATAAGAGTGCGCATTTGTTACTCATTCACGAATGCGAATGGGTCAGCGACCTGCAAACTGCGTGACATATACACAGCCCGCGCTGCTTAACGATCGGCGCCTTAGATAGCTATGGAGAAGCCGGTGGACTATTCCGCGAAACTTGATGCCGCCATTGATCGTCTGCACGAAGAGGGGCGCTACCGCACCTTTATCGACATTGAACGTAAGAATGGCCAGTTTCCCCACGCGGTCTGGACGCGCCCTGACGGCGGCAGCCAGGACATCACGGTTTGGTGCGGCAACGACTATCTCGGCATGGGGCAGAACCCGGTTGTGTTGCAGGCCATGCATGAGGCCATCGATGCCACCGGCGCGGGGTCTGGCGGCACCCGCAATATTTCCGGCACCACGGTTTATCATAAACGTCTGGAGGCCGAACTGGCGGATCTGCACGACAAAGAGGCGGCGCTGCTGTTCACCTCTGCCTATATCGCCAATGATGCGACGCTTTCGACGCTGCCAAAATTGTTTCCGGGCCTGATCATTTATTCTGACGCGTTGAACCATGCCTCGATGATCGAAGGGGTGCGCCGGAATGGCGGCGACAAGCGGGTGTTCCGCCACAATGACGTTGCGCATCTGCGGGAGCTGCTGGAGGCGGACGATCCTGCAGCGCCCAAACTGATCGCCTTTGAATCTGTGTATTCGATGGACGGTGATTTTGGCCCAATTGAAGAGATCTGCGATCTGGCGGACGAATTTGGCGCTCTGACCTATATCGACGAGGTCCATGCCGTGGGTTTGTACGGCCCCCGCGGTGGTGGCGTTGCTGAGCGGGACAATCTGGCCCATCGCATCGACATTATTAACGGAACTCTGGCCAAGGCCTTTGGCGTCATGGGCGGATATATTGCGGCCTCAGCAAAAATGTGCGACGCGATTCGCTCCTATGCGCCGGGCTTTATCTTCACCACATCCTTGTCCCCTGCGGTTGCAGCTGGGGCGGCGGCCTCTGTGGCCTATCTGAAAGAGCACCCAGAACTGCGTGAGAAACACCAGGAACTGGCCAAGGTTCTGAAACTGCGCCTGAAAGGTCTGGGACTGCCAATTATTGATCACGGCAGCCATATCGTTCCGGTAATTGTCGGCGATCCTGTTCACACCAAAAAGCTCAGCGATATGCTGCTCTCCGAGTTCGGTCTTTACGTGCAGCCGATCAATTTCCCCACCGTGCCACGGGGTACCGAACGGCTGCGGTTTACCCCGTCACCCGTCCATGGACCCTCCGAAGTCGACCACCTGGTACAGGCGATGGACAGTCTTTGGTCGCATTGTGCGCTAAATCGTGCCGAATTGGCGGGCTAGAGCACAGATTTGTGTTCAAAGCACTTGAGTGTGTTATATTTCCATTAATGAAAAGGTGCGAACGAATCGCGGGGTGATTCGTTTAGCGCCGAAGATGTCGAATGCGGCAGGCTATGATGGGACAGCGGGCATGATTAGGCGCCTCACTTTGCGCAAGTCGAAGGAGCATGAGCAAATCTCAGCTCCGAAGAGTTTTGATGACTATGAGTTGCGCCTCGGTGATATGATGCGTGGCGAACGGGCGACCATGGGGAAATCGCTTCTGGACGTCCAGCGCGAGCTCCGCATCAAGGCGTCCTATATAGCCGCAATTGAAAATTCAGATCCTTCCGTTTTTGATACACCCGGTTTCATCGCGGGCTATGTGCGGTCTTATGCGCGGTATCTCAATATGGATCCCGAAGTCGCCTTTGATACCTTCTGCCGCGAAAGCGGCTTTGCCGTTGCCCATGGCATGTCTTCCGAGGCCTCTTCGCGCAAGGTGGTTGCCGCTCCGATTACCACGAGTGGTGGGTTGGGAAACGGTGCCTTCACGTCGCCAACGACGCCTTTTGCCCCCGCAGCGAGTGGTGTTTTTGCCCAGATTGAACCACGTGCCATTGGTTCGCTGATGGTGCTGGTGGGATTGATCGCCGGGATTGGATACGGCGGTTTGAGCATCCTGAAAGAAGTGCAGCAGGTGCAATTTGCGCCAGTTGAGCAAACGCCACTGGTTTTGGCCGATGTTGACCCGCTTCAGGGCGCGCGCCGCAGTTCCGATGCGTCGTCCGTTTCCGTGGATGAAACAGATATCGCGGCGGCCGCGCTGGACCGTCTGTATCGCCCACAGGCGCTGGATGTGCCGGTTCTGGTAGCGCGCGACGCGCCTATTGCGACGCTGAACCCTGGTAGCCTTGGCAATTTTGCCGTGCCGGAATTGCCCAGCTTCACACTGGCAGAGGCAAGCCTGTCGTCGTCAGAACCAGCTGGACTGGCAGTTCCACAGGTTGTTGAACCGGTATCGCCTGGCGTCGAAATGGTGGCCGTGCGTCCCTCTTGGGTGCAGGTCACTGCCGCAGATGGCTCTGTTATCTTTGAAGCCATCATGAATGCAGGCGACAGTTTCTCGGTTCCGCTGACAGAAGAGGCGCCTAAGCTGCGCACCGGCGAAAGCGGCGCAATCTATTTTGCTGTCAATGGTGATCATTTTGGTCCGGTTGGCAACCGTGGTCAGGTAAGCAAAAATGTCGATCTATCGGTGGGTGGCGTGTTGGACCGCTTTGAGGTTGCTGATTTGAGCGATGGGAAAAACAGCGCCCTTGCAACTATGGTTGCGGCCCTGCAAACCCAGCCTGTCTCTGAGTAGAGACCATAAAACCCGGCTATATTGGCGGCTACCGCCGATCTGCCCTGCGTTGACATCTTCCCGGCAAAAGAAAACCCGTCTGTTGTGGGTGCGGTAGGCCCCCACCCATTGCAGCGCCAGTGCAGAGCCCTTAGTTAAACCTCAACGAGGGTCAACCGGGATCAGCCTGCATGTCGATGAATCACATTCGCCCCTGGCGCAATATTGAGCGCCGCAAAAGCCGTCAGATCCATGTCGGTAAGGTCCCCATTGGCGGGGATGCTCCCATCGCGGTGCAGACCATGACCAATACGCTGACCACGGATATTGCGGCCACCATTGCCCAGGTTCAGGCCGCAGCCGAGGCTGGGGCGGATCTGGTGCGGGTCTCGGTGCCGGATGAAGCCTCCTCCAAAGCCTTGAAGGAGATCGTCGCCGAAAGCCCGGTCCCCATTGTTGCGGATATCCATTTTCACTACAAACGTGGCATCGAGGCCGCCGAGGCGGGCGCGGCCTGCCTGCGGATCAATCCCGGCAATATTGGCGACGAAAAACGGGTGGCCGAGGTGATCAAGGCGGCGCGCGACCATGACTGTGCAATCCGTATTGGCGTCAATGCCGGCTCATTGGAAAAACACCTGCTGGAAAAATATGGTGAGCCCTGTCCCGCCGCCATGGTTGAAAGCGGTCTGGACCACATCAAGATCCTTGAGGATCATGATTTCCACAATTTCAAGATCTCTCTCAAGGCGTCCGATGTCTTTATGACCGCCACGGCCTATCAGCAATTGGCCGATGCCACCGATGCGCCAATCCATATTGGGGTGACCGAGGCCGGCGGCTTTGTGTCCGGCACCATCAAATCGGCCATCGGGCTGGGCCAGTTGTTGTGGATGGGCATTGGCGACACCCTGCGCGTCAGCCTCTCGGCGGATCCGGTCGAAGAGGTGAAAGTGGGTTTTGAGATCCTCAAATCTCTGGGGCTGCGCCATCGCGGCGTCAATATTATCTCCTGCCCCTCCTGCGCGCGGCAGGGGTTTGACGTGATCAAAACCGTCGAGGCGCTGGAACAGCGGCTTGCCCATATCCACACGCCGCTCAGCCTGTCGATCATCGGCTGCGTGGTCAACGGACCAGGTGAGGCGCTGATGACCGATGTCGGCTTTACCGGCGGCGGTGCTGGCTCTGGCATGGTCTATCTGGCAGGCAAGGCCAGCCACAAGATGAGCAACGAAGCCATGGTGGATCACATCGTCGAAGAGGTGGAGAAAAAGGCTTCTGAGATCGCCGCCAAAGAGGCGCTGGAGGCCGCGGGGGACTGATCCCGCTCCCAGTTGGCCCGGGCGGGCCTGTCTCCACATGCAAAAGGGCGCCAGTTTAGGCGCCCTTGTTTGTTTTGTTTGTCCGGTTAGATCAGCTGTTTTCTTCGCGCTGTTCATCCACCAGGATTTTCATCTGATCCGCAGGCAGATATCCCCGCAGCAGTTGGTTGCCGAGCACAAAGGTCGGCGTGCCGGAAATGGCCAGGTTCTGTGCCAGAGCGCGGGTGCGGCGCAGCTCATCGGTGACGGCATCGGAATCCATCGCGGCCAAAATGGCATCCGCGTCGATCGACAGCCCTTCGGCCAAGCGGCGCAGGGTGACTTCATTCAATTCGCTGCTTATTTCAATCAGCGCGTCATGGACCTGTTCATAGGCCTCATCCCCGGCCACCTGTTTTGTGGCAACCGCAAACCGGGAGGCAAAGACCGAGGCCTCTCCCAGAATGGGGAATTCTTTGACGATGAGCCGGATATTACCGTCAGCCTGAAGGAGCTTGGCAACTTCTGGTGCCGCTTTGCGGCAGTAGCCACAGCGGTAATCCATAAATTCAACCAGGGTAATATCGCCCTCAGGGTTGCCACCGACCCAGGAATAGCCATCGTTGTGCAGCTCTTCCAAATTGGCAGCAACCATGGCTACATCCCGGTTGGCCTCGTCTGCTGCCTGTTGCTGTTCCAGCAGATTGACAGCCTCCAGGATCACCTCGGGGTGTTCCATCAGATAAGCCCGCACTTCGGCCCCAAAGGCAGCGCGTTCCTCTGCGGTCATTGCACCCAGTTCAAAGGCCTGCGCCGGAAGGCTGCCCAAAGCGAGCGCCGCAGCAGTTGCGACCCCGGTGGCCATGCGCGAAAGAGGTTTCATCGTCGTTTCCTTTTTTGACTTTGTTCATAGGCCAGCACAACATCCTGCGCGCGGCGCCAGGTGGCAGAGCCACGTGGCAGCAGCGCCACTGCACGTTTTGCGTGAAGGCCTGCATCTTCAAAACGCCCGGCAAGAGCGTAGCGTTCGGCAGTCACCAAAGCTGCCATACCGTTTTGTCCGGTCTTGGCATAGGCCTGTGACATATCCCGCAACAACAGCGCATTGCGAAAATCCAGACTGCGGGACCTCTCCATTGTTTTTAAGGCCGCAGTTGCCGCTCCAGCCGCCAGTTGCGCCCGCCCATAGCTGGCCAGAACCAGGGGTTCAGAAGCGGCAAGTTGCACCGCACGGGCAAAGCTGTTTTTTGCCGCGTTCCAACGGCGGTTTTCAAACAGAATTTGACCTTTGAGTTCATGGTAGAAGGCATCATTGGGGCGGATAGAGAGGGCGCCATTAATGCCGCGCAGTGCCTTTTGTAGGTCCCTGCGCCGATGGTAGGCAACGGCCTCACGCATCAGGCGAATATCCCTGTGCGGCTCTTCCTTGGCACGGCGCAGGCTCCATTTGGGGGCGCGTTTGAAGGCAGAGAGCTTGCCGCGTATGCGGGCAAACCAATACTCGTCCTGAGGGTCAGGGGCGCTCACGCGGCCATGGGAGGTCACAAAGGCCTCGGCGGCGCGGATCCGGTCCCGGCTTAAGGGGTGCGAGCGCATGTAGGGATCCTGGTGCGCGGCGCTGAGCACTTCCTGGCCGGCAAAAATCTTGTGCAGGTCCACCAGCCCCTGTGGATCAATACCAGCCGCCTTGAGATAGCGTGCGGCGGCGCGATCCGCTGAGGATTCTTCGGCGCGGGTATGGGACAGAAACCCCCGCAAGGCAGAGGTCTGCGTGCCAATGGCGATGCCGCCTGCGGCCTCACCGGCGCCTGCAGCAGCGGCCAGGGCGGCAAGGGCCAGACCCAGCCCGGCAGCGGTGCCGGCGGATTGCAGGTTTTGCATTCTTCGGGCAATGTGCCCATTGGTAATATGGGCCGCCTCATGGGCAATCACCGCCTGCAGCATTTCAGGGCTGGAGACCTTTAGGATCAGGCCGTAGTTGATAAAAATTGCACGGCTGTCCAAAACAAAGGCATTAAACTGGGAGTCATTTACCACCAGAATGCGCAGGCGTTTTGCGTTCAGACCAGCGGCGCGCAGCACAGGGGCGGCCAGCCTGGACAGGCCCTGTTCGATATCCGCATCCCGCAATAGCGTGATCGTCGCCGCCTGGACACAGGTGGCGGTATAGACGAGCAGGCAAAACACCACGGCCGGGATTGACGCCAGCCGAGAGAAACGGTCAAAAGTCATGCGCGCACCATGGGAGATCATCATGCGAAACTCAAGCAGATCAAACGTCGATCCCTTCATTGTGATGGATGTGATGGAGGCAGCCCGCCAGGCCGAAGAGCAGGGGCGCCACATCATCCATATGGAGGTGGGGCAGCCCTCGACCGGGGCGCCGATGGCGGCGCGGCGGGCTCTGGCGGATGCGCTGGAGGACAATAGTCTGGGCTATACCGTGGCGCTGGGTTTGCCCGCCCTGCGCCGCCGCATCGCACGGCTGTATGGCGAATGGTATAATGTTGATCTGAACCCGGA
The DNA here is from genome assembly GCA_905479575.1 of uncultured Pseudophaeobacter sp. GTDB lineage: Bacteria > Pseudomonadota > Alphaproteobacteria > Rhodobacterales > Rhodobacteraceae > Pseudophaeobacter. The sequence goes on along the minus strand of CAJQNB010000018.1, from coordinate 3,068 downwards.
CCGGGTGGTGGTTACGCCAGGGTCGTCCGGCGCTTTTCTACTGGGCTTTACCGCCCTGTTTGACAGCGGCGACCGGGTTGGCATTGGCGCCCCGGGATACCCCTCCTATCGTCAGATCCTATCGGCGCTGGGGCTGACCCCTGTCGATATCGAGACCGCGCCGGAAAATCGGCTGCAGCCAGTGGCCGCTGATCTGGAAGGGCTGAACCTGGCCGGGCTGATGGTGGCGTCGCCGGGCAATCCCACGGGAACGATGCTTGATCGCGGGGCAATGGGCAGCCTCATCGACGCGGCGCGGGCGCAGGACGCGTCTTTCATTTCGGATGAGATCTACCACGGCCTGGAATATGAGACCAAGGCGGTCACCGCGCTGGAGCTGACGGATGATTGCTATGTGATCAACTCCTTTTCCAAGTTCTTTTCCATGACCGGCTGGCGGGTTGGCTGGATGGTGGTGCCCGAAGATCAAGTGCGGGTGATCGAACGTCTGGCGCAGAATATGTTTATCTGCGCCCCACATGCCAGCCAGGTCGCAGCCCTTGCGGCGCTGGATTGCCAGGACGAGATGCGCGAAAACCTTGCGGTTTACGCCCGCAATCGCCAGCTGATGCTGGAGGGGTTGCCTGCAGCTGGCTTTGACAAGATCGCGCCGCCGGATGGTGCCTTTTATGTCTATGCTGATGTGTCTGACTTGACCACAGACAGCCGTAGCTTTGCCGCTGAAATCCTTGAAAAGGCGGGTGTAGCTGTGACGCCGGGTCTGGATTTTGATCCGGTCCGCGGCGCCACCACGCTGCGGTTTTCCTATGCACGCGGCACGGCGGATATCAAAGAGGGCCTTTCCCGGCTCAAGGCCTTTATGGCGGCGCGTGGCTGAAACATGCAAACGGTTAGGCAGGCAGTTTGATCTCTCCTCCGCGCGGGAGCTAGGATAGGACAAAGCCATAAACACAGGGCAGGGGCAGTACATGGGCAGATTGAACGCGGCGGTGACGGCCCTTTGGTTGGGCGGGCTATGCGTTATGGGGTCTTTGGCCTCAGCGCAGGAATTTAGCGGCCTGGCACGCGTCACCAGCGAGGTCTCGCAGATCAGCGATACTGGTGACGGCGCGCGCCTGCAGCTGGGACTGAGCCAGGGAGTGCCGTATCGGCTGTTCACCCTGGATGAGCCCGCGCGGCTGGTGCTGGACTTTCAGGAGGTCGACTGGAGCGGGCTCGACCCGGAAGCATTTTTGAGCGGCGAGGCTGTGGCCTCGGTGCAATTTGGCACCTATGTGCCCGGCTGGTCGCGGCTGGTGCTGGAACTCTCTGAACCGATGGTGGTTGCCGCGGCGGCGCTGGAGGTCGATCCGGTGACCGCGGCTGCGGTGCTCAAGCTGGACTTGCAGGCCAGCACAGCAGAAGATTTTGCCAAAGCGGCGGGCGCGCCGCAGGATGCCCGTTGGGATTTGCCAGCGCCACAGGTTTTGGACGTCGCGCCCCACCGGGATGAAAACGCGCCGCTGCTGGTGGTGCTGGATCCGGGGCATGGTGGTATTGATCCTGGGGCCAAGGCTGCGAACGGTGTCGTCGAAAAAGATCTGATGTTGCAGTTTGCGCTGGAGCTGGGCGAGGTTTTGGTGCGCTCGGGTCAGTTTGCGGTTCAGGTCACCCGGGATGGGGATTATTTTGTCTCGCTTGAGCGGCGCACCGCGCTGGCGCATCAGGCAGGAGCGGATTTGTTTATTTCCTTACATGCGGATTCGCTGACACAGGGGCACGCGCATGGCTCTACCGTCTACACCCTGTCGCAAGAGGCCACGGATGCGGCCTCGGCCAGCCTGGCAGAGCGCCATGATCGCGCCGATCTGCTGTCGGGCACCGACCTGAGCCACACAGATGATCTGGTTGCCGGGGTTATGCTGGATCTGGCGCGACAGGAAACCCAGCCTCGCAGCGAAGCCCTGGCACGGGCCCTGGTCGCCGGGCTGAAGGCTCAGGGTGGGCCGCTTAATCGTAAGCCGTTGCGATCTGCCGGGTTTTCGGTGCTGAAATCCGCCGATATCCCATCAGTTCTGGTGGAGGTCGGGTTTTTGTCCAGCCCTCGCGACCTGGCCAACCTGCAAGACCCTGATTGGCGTCGACAAACCGCAACTGCAATGCTGAAAGGTCTGATTGATTGGCGCATAGAGGACGACGCGCGTCGCGCTTTGGTACGCCAATAGGCCAAATGCGCTGTCGTCAGACCTGATGACAGCCCTGCGACAGACGTAGCGGGCTCTGCATGGATTTTTTTGTTTCCGGTGGTTGCAGGTTTTGAAGAGAAAAGGCAAAGACCCGAGGGGCATTGCATGGCGTTTTTCCCCCTGTGACGGCATCTTTCCGCTGTTTCCGCTTTTGACCCCAGGCCGTCGCCCTCCTATATAGACGGCACCCCGCGAGAAAGGCAGCATCCGTGCTCAGGTTTATTCTATCCTTCTTTGGTTCGATCTTCAGCACCGTAACCCTGGGCATTGCCATGGTTGCGCTGACACTGGGAGCGATTTTCTGGATCTATGGGCGTGACCTTCCCAGTCATGAATCCCTGTCGCAGTATCAGCCACCAACCATCAGCCGGATTTATTCTGGCGAGGGGCGGATGATTGATGAATTTGCCAAGGAACGGCGCCTGTTCACCCCTTCGGCGGAGATACCGGATTTGGTGAAACAGGCGTTTATCTCGGCTGAGGACAAGAATTTCTATTCCCACAATGGCTATGATGCCCGTGGTATTGCCGCCGCCGCAGTTGAGGCGGTGCGCTCGCGCGGGGATAACGTGCGCGGGGCGTCGACGATCACCCAGCAGGTGGTCAAGAACGTCTTCCTGTGGCAGGGCCGCTCCTGGGTCCGCAAGGGCCTGGAGGCGGGGCTGACACCGCTGGTGGAGGTGCTCTGGCCGAAACGGCGGATCCTGGAGGTCTACCTGAACGTGGCCGAGACCGGTGAAGGCCTGTTCGGTGTCGGTGCGGCGGCACGGCGACGCTTCGGGACGACGGCGGCCGAGCTGTCGCCCGTGCAGGCCGCGCGCCTGGCGGTCACCCTGCCGAACC
>CAJQNB010000017.1 GCA_905479575.1 uncultured Pseudophaeobacter sp. | reverse complement strand
AAGGGCAGCACCGTCTCGTGGTAGCTGTCGTTCCACCACATCGCGACCTCGACCCCGATATTGTCGCGCTCGCCCGAGATGAAGATCGGCTCGGAGATCATCGGCTGCTTGGACCGGTCGAGGTATTTGACAAATTCCTTGACGCCGCCGTCGTAGTGCAGCTCGGTCTTGAGCGCCTCGGCGGGGCGCTCGTCCTCCAGCACGATGCGCACGCCCGAGTTCAGGAAGGCCAGCTCGCGCAGGCGCTTTTCCAGCGTCTCAAACGAGTATTCCAGGTTCGAAAACGTGTCGGTCGAGGCCATAAATCGCACTTCGGTGCCGGTTCGATCGCCACAGTCCTGCACAACCTTCAGATGCTCAGCAGTATCGCCATGTTCAAACCGCGCGACGTGTTCTTTGCCTTCGCGCCAGATCCGCAGTTCCAGCCAGTCGGACAGGGCGTTTACAACCGAAACACCCACCCCGTGCAGACCGCCGGACACCTTATAGGAGTTGCTGTCAAATTTGCCGCCGGCGTGCAGCTGAGTCATGATGACCTCAGCCGCTGAAACGCCTTCTTCTTCGTGGATGCCCACTGGAATCCCGCGCCCGTTGTCATAGACGGAAACGGAACTGTCCGCATGAATTGTGACCCGAACGTGATCGGCATGATTGGCCAGGGCCTCATCAATTCCGTTGTCCACCACCTCATAGACCATATGGTGCAGACCAGAGCCGTCATCGGTGTCACCGATATACATGCCAGGACGTTTGCGAACTGCCTCCAACCCTTTGAGAACCTTAATGGAATCGGCACCATATTCGGCTGGGTTCTGTTCGTTATCAGACATTCGCGACTTCCTGTTTTAACTTTCTGATTTTATACGCAACTTGGCCCCTAATGTCACCCACGATGGGGCTTTTTCTTAGCCCCGAACAGGGACGAGAACAAAGCCGCCGACCCGCTGTCAGTTCGCCGAAAATCGTGGGTGAAATCAGGTAAAGGGCAGCAGCAGCCCAACCCCGATCAGCAATGCGCCCGAGGTCAGGTTGAGCCGCCGCATGGCCTCTGGCGAGGCAATCACCGCCCGCAGGGAATGCACCAAGGCCGCCATCGCCAAGTTGCCCAACAGCGGCACCGCAAAGGACAGGCAAATGATCACCACAACATCGACCCAGCCAAGCGCGCCAAGGTCAAAAAAGCCGGGCAACAGCCCCATGTAGAACAGGATTGCCTTGGGGTTTCCCATGATCACAGCAACCCCCGCCACAAATCCGGCCCAGGCACCCGGCCGGGTCAAGGCTCGGTTCTCGGCAACCTTTCGCCCCGCCCCGCGGATCACCAGACAGCCCATGATGACAAACATCAGGCAGGCCCCCCAACGCAGCACCAGCATCACCTCGCCCAGGCTGCTGGCCAGCCAAGACATGCCGCCAATCGCCACCAACGGCCAGATCAGATCTCCAATGGCCACGCCCACAGCCAGGGGCCAGGCCGCCTGAAACCCACCAGAGACCGCCCGCGCCATCAGCGCCAGCCACACCGGCCCCGGCGTCAGAAACAGCACAAACAGGGCACCCGCATAGAGCAGCAGATCCCAGACAGACAGGCTCATTCGCTGACCACCTGCGATGCCCCGTCCACCTCACCGATTTCAAAAGTCTGAGCGCGGCTTCCCAGCTCTGCAAACAGCTCCGGCCCGGTGCCTGTCATCCAGGCCTGCGCCCCAAGCGCGCAGATTTCATCATATAATGCGGCGCGCCGATCGGCATCCAGATGCGCTGCAACCTCGTCCAGCAGCAGGATTGGCGGCGCCCCCTCGCTGGCGGCCAGGGCGCGGGCATTGGCCAAAATCAACGAGACCAAAAGTGCCTTCTGCTCCCCGGTGGAACATTCCTTGGCTGCAATCCCCTTGCGCGCATAGGTGCCAATCAGATCACTTCGGTGCGGCCCAACCAGGGTCCGGCCAACCGCCATGTCCCGCATCCGCCCTTCAGCCAGAGCCTGAACCAGATCCGCTTCGCTTGTCGGCATCTCGCCCTCGGACTGCACCAGCTCCAGTTGCGCCGTGGGAAAGGCCGTCTCGGCGGTGGCCTGCGCCGCCGCCAGCCGCTGCACCGCAGCGCACCGCGCGCTGTGAATCCGATGTCCAGCTGCGCCCATCTGGGCCTCAACCACCCGGTACCAGGCCGCATCGCGAACCTGATCCTTCAACAGCTTGTTGCGCTCGCGCATGGCCTTTTCATAGGTCAGTGTCGCCTCAGCATGGTTGGGATCAAAACTCAGCGCTATGCGGTCCAGAAACCGGCGACGCCCCTCGGCGGCCTCGACCCACAGACGGTCCATCACCGGCACCAGCCAGACCACCCGACAGATCTGCCCCAGGGCAATCTGGTTCGACGCCTTGTTGTCGATCCGCACTTGGCGCGCAGAACCCTCGTCCGACCAGGTCTCTATCTCATAGGCCTGATCCGGCGCTTGCAAGACCGCTTTCAGCTTCCAGCCCAGCCCTTCGGGACGGCGCACCATTTCGGCGGCACTGGACCGCCGCAGGCCACGCCCCGGAGAAAACAGCGAAACAGCCTCGAGGATATTGGTCTTGCCTGCACCGTTATTGCCGTGAATGGCCACGGGGCGGCCGTCCAAATGCAGTTCCGCCCGCAGATGCGAGCGGAAGTGGGACAAAGTCAATTCAGTTAAGGCCAACATGAATGGGCGCGCCTTTTGCTACACGGCGCAGCCGCAAACCACCAATTATACGCGCATCGGCATGACAACATAAACCGCGCTTTCGTCGCTGCCTTCGCGCATCAGGGTCGGATCGCCAGAGGAATTGAACATAAACACCGCGTTCTCACGATCAACCTGATTGGCGATTTCCAGCAGATACTTGGCATTAAAGCCAATCTCCAGGCGCTCATCCGCATAGGCCACCGCCAGCTCTTCTTCGGCGGCACCGCTGTCGGGCGCATTGACCGACAGGATCAGGCGATCTTCTTCCAGCTGCAGCTTCACCGCGCGCGACCGCTCAGACGAAACCGTTGCAACCCGGTCCACCGCGCGGGCAAATTCATCCGCGTCCACCTCAAGCCGGCGGGTATTGCCGACCGGAATGACCCGGGTGTAATCCGGGAAAGTGCCATCAATGACCTTGGAAGTCAGGGTGATATTGGGGGTAGCAAAGCGGACTTTGGTCTCGGAGACGGAGACCGCAATATCCATGTCGTCATCATCCAGCAGCTTGCGCATCTCGCCGACGGTTTTGCGCGGCACGATCACGCCCGGCATGTCCTCGGCGCCCATTGGCAGCGGCGCATCAATCCGCGCCAGACGGTGACCATCGGTGGCCACGCAGCGCAACACCTTGCCGCCCTCCGCCGCATCCGAGACATGCATATAGACGCCATTAAGATAATAGCGGGTCTCTTCGGTGGAGATGGCAAATTTGGATTTATCAAAAAGCCGACGCAGCATCGCCGCATTGGCGGTGAAGTTCGAGTGGTATTCAGAACTGGCCATAACCGGGAAATCTTCCCGTGGCAGGGTGGCCAGCGAGAAGTTCGAGCGCCCGGCCTCAACCGTCAGGCGGCCAGTTGCCGCATCCGCCGTGAGCGTCACCAAGGCGCCATCCGGCAGCTTGCGCACAATTTCATGCAGGGTTGTGGCAGCGACGGTGGTGGCACCTGCGCGTTCAACCTGCGCCGGGGCCTTGTCGACAACTTCGATATCCAGGTCGGTGGCGCGGAACTGGGCCACTTCGCCTTCGGCCTCGATCAGGACATTTGCCAGGATCGGAATGGTATTGCGACGCTCCACCACTGACTGGGCCTGCGCAACCGCCTTCAGCAGTGTGCCGCGTTCGATGCTGATCTTCATGTCGCTTTCCTCTTCGTCGCGCCCGTCTCGTCAAAGCTGTTTCGCTGTCCCTGCGGGCTCCCGCCCCGGGCCCTGACAGAGCAAGGGTCGGGACAAGCAAAGTAGCGGTTTGCCCCTCATGCACAAGGCTTTTATTGAGTTTTCTAAGGGATTCCCGGCAGCGTCAAGAGGTGAGATCCCACAACAGCCTGAAAGCCACAGAATCGTTGCGATTGAACCCGGTCCACAGGCGAAACGCAGGCAGCTGTACGGGCTGACACACAGGCTGACACACAGGCGGCTGCACAGGACAAGACGCCGAACAACAGACCGGGCCGCAGACTGGCCGACAGACTGGGCGTCAAACAAAAAACGGCCCCGGAAATCCGGGACCGTCTCTTTTAATCATAGCCGGGTCGGCAGATTAGGATTCAAGCGCGCGGCGCAGCATTTCCACATCTTCGGCGATCTGACCGTCAGTTGACTTCAGCTCTTCGATGCGGCGCACCCCATGCATGACCGTTGTATGGTCCCGACCCCCAAAGCGGCGGCCAATCTCTGGCAGGCTGCGGCTGGTGAGCTTTTTGCACAGATACATCGCCACCTGCCGCGGCCGCGCGTAAGAGCGCAGACGTTTGGGGCCGATGATATCCGACATCCGGATGTTGTAATACTCTGACACCTTGCGCTGGATTTCCTCGACGGTGATCTTGCGCTCAGAGGCGCGCAAAACATCCGCCAGGCAATCCTGGGTCAGATCCATGTCGATCTCGCGCCCCACCAGCGATGCAAAAGCAAACAGCCGGGTCAGCGCGCCTTCGAGAACACGTACGTTGGTGGAAATCCGATGCGCCAGAAACTCCAGCACCCCATCGGCAATTTCCAGATCCGGATAGGTCTTTTGCTGCAGCTGCACCTTGGTTTGCAGAATGCCCAGACGCAGCTCATAGTCTGTTGGGTGCAGATCCACCACCAGGCCACATTGCAGACGCGATTTCACCCGGTCTTCCAGATCCTTGATCTCCCCCGGGGCGCGGTCGGCTGAGATAATGATCTGTTTGTTCTGATCCACCAGAGCGTTGAAGGTATGGAAGAATTCTTCCTGAGTGGAATCCTTGCCAGCGATGAATTGCACATCATCCACCATCAGCACATCAACCGAACGAAACAGGTGCTTAAAATCCATCATCTTGCGTTCGCGCAGAGCCTGCACAAAGCGATACATGAACTGTTCAGCCGACAGGTACAGCACGTTCAGACCAGGATTCTGGGCGCTGATTTCCCAGGCAATCGCATGCATCAGGTGCGTTTTACCCAGCCCGACACCGCCATACAGCACCAGCGGATTGAAGGTCACGGGGCCGCCTTCGGCAACCCGGCGCGCTGCGGCATGGGCCAGCTCGTTTGGTTTGCCAACGACAAAGTTGTCAAAGGTAAACCGTGGATCAAGCGGCGCCGCCTGCAATGTGTCCATTGGCGCTGCGGCAGCTGCTTTGGCAGACAAAGACGCGCCAGTATTTGCAGAACCAGTATTTGCAGAACGCGCAGGCTCCTGGTGCCACTGAGACTCATTGTTCTCCTGGCCAGAGCCGCCCTGCATTTCAGCAAAAGGCTCTGCGGGTTGTTCGACCTGACGCACGGGGCGTGCAGGTGAATTGGCAGCAACCCGAAACGCCAGGCGTTGAACCGGTTCGCCAGAGATGCTGAACTCATGCAGAATGAGATCGGCAAAGTTCTGGCTAACGTAGTTGCCCATAAAATTGGTTGGCACGTGAAACACCGCCACACCATCGTCAACTGAATTGAACTCCAACGGTTCGATCCAGGTCGTAAAGTTATTTTGGCCGACAGTCTTCAAAAGCCGTGTTCTGAGCTGTCCCCATTTTTCTTCCGTCATGTGCTGCGCCTCATGCATCCCCAAAAACAAGCAGCGGCCTGTTTATCTTTCGCCTATCATTCTTTTTCGCCCATTTCAGAGCTGCGTTTCACCCATAACTTCTGCGCCTGCGGACAGGGGTTTCCTGACCACACTCCCCTGTGGGGCAACGGATTGTTCAACAAAAGCCACAAACACACAGCGGCCCTGATCCCGAAACTATAAACCGTTTCTGCACACAAGTGAGACAAGGCTGCTGATTGAAAATCCAATACAGCAGGGCGTAGAATCATTAAGAAGCCAAACTGGCCTCCCGTGAACTTCTACGCCTTCTAGTAACCTTGATGCCCGTCAAGATTACCGTGAGCAGCCTGTCCCCCAGCGAGTGAATCGCTGTATATGTGGTAGCAATTTGCGGGGGGCAGCGGCAATGAAACTATGATGTTGACTCATGCTTTGCTGACAAAGAATCTCTCGCAGCTGCAGAAGGTCTCCGTGGGATAAGGAGAAAATCAAAAGGCGCCGCAAAAATGCGACGCCTTCAGTTTTTTCAATTTCCGGCTTGCAGGAAATTCCCGGTTGGGAATCAACCCAGCGCTTTGACCCGTGCGGTCAGGCGGGACACTTTCCGCGAAGCGGTGTTCTTGTGGTAGACGCCTTTGGTCACGCCACGCATCAGCTCAGGAGCGGCCAGACGCAGAGCGGCGGCTGCATCTTCTTTGTTGCCAGCTTCGATAGCTTCTTCAACTTTACGCAGGAATGTGCGGATGCGCGAACGGCGGGCTTTGTTTACTGCAAAACGCTTTTCGTTCTGACGTGCGCGTTTTTTTGCTTGGGGGGTATTTGCCATGTCTCTGTGACCTTATCTTCGGGTTCGTGTTTATATGTCGGCGCAGGCCAGCCAAACCCGGATCGGATCTCGGAGTGATTCTAGCCAAGCGGGCTGCACGCGCATGTATGGCTGCGGTCTTTAATGGGATGGGCTGCAATATGCAAGCACATTGCCAAATACCTATGTGAACGCCTCACGGGGGCAGCCAAACCACCGCAAAACTGCCGGGGCCAATCCCAAAGAACCGCCCCGACCTTGGGAGCAGACCAGGAGGACTGGCCCCAACCGGTTACTTATCGCGGAACTGGGCTTCGCGTTTTTCCAAAAAGGCCGCCATGCCCTCTTTCTGGTCTTCGGTTGCAAACATCGAGTGGAACACCCGGCGTTCAAACAACATGCCTTCGCTCAGCGGCAGCTCGTAGCTGCGATTGACCGTTTCCTTGACTGCCATCGCGGTGAGCAGGGATTTTTCGGCAATCTTATGTGCCGCGCCCATGGCCTCTTCGATCAGCTTTTTGGCAGGCACCACCCGCGACACCAGACCGGCGCGCTCGGCTTCTTCGGCGCCCATGAAACGACCGGTGAGATTCATGTCCATGGATTTGGATTTGCCAACAAACCGCGTCAGACGCTGGGTGCCGCCAATGCCGGCCACAACGCCAAGGTTGATCTCTGGCTGGCCAAACTTTGCGGTTTCCGCCGCAATGACAAAATCGCACAGCATCGCCAGCTCGCAGCCACCGCCCAGCGCATAGCCTGCAACGGCTGCGATGATGGGTTTGCGAATCGCCACGATGCGATCATTCACCTGCGCAAACAGGTTGTTGGTATAGACATCGGTAAAGCTCATCTCCGACATCTCTTTGATGTCAGCACCGGCGGCAAATGCCTTTTCCGATCCGGTCAGCACAATGCAGCGCACCTTGTCGCTGGCGTCGGCTTCTTCCAAAGCAGTGCAAAGCTCGCTCACGAGCGCTGCATTGAGTGCGTTCAACGCCTCGGGGCGATGCAGTTTGATTAGACAAACGTGGTCCTGCACATCGACGTTGATCGTCTCATAGGCCATAATTATTGCTTTCGTTGTTCCGTTCAGAACCGAGTCATTACCACGACAAACATCGCATTCAAGCTATCTTTGACACTTGCCACAGTAGAAAGAGGATCGCCCCGACTGGGTGATTCTGGCAATAGTCCCGCCACACCCCTGTCGTTTGCAGGGTTCTGCCTCGCGGCCATAGACATCAAAGCTGTGCTGAAAATATCCAAGCTTCCCATTGGCTTGGCGGAAATCTTTTAGCGAAGACCCCCCGGCTATGATGGCCTCCTCCAGCACCTGCCGGATGATCGGGACCAGCGCCGCAACACGGGCTGCGGCGAGTTGCCCCGCTTTGCGTTTGGGTGAAATTTGAGCACGAAAAAGCGCCTCACAGACGTAGATATTGCCCAGACCCGCGATGATTCCCTGATCCAGCAGTGCCGATTTCACCGGGGAGTTCTTACCTTTGAAGGCAGCAATCAGGTGATCTTCGTGGAAATCATTGCCCAGCGGCTCTGGCCCCAGCACCCGCAGCAGCTTGTGCTCAGCCAGGCCAGCTGTGTCGATCAGATCCATAGCGCCAAAGCGGCGCGGATCATTGAACGTCACCCGCGCGCCGTTTTCCATATCAAAGACCACATGGTCATGTTTGGCCGCCTGCGGGTGATCATGCACAAACTGCCCCAAGGGATCACCCGACACCGTCATCCGCCCCGACATACCCAAATGCACCAGCAGGGTCTCACCCCGGTCCAGTTCCGCCAGGATGTATTTGGACCGCCGCCGCAGCGCCACAACCCGCGCCCCCGTCAGCCGCTCTGCCATCCGCTCCGGAAAGGGCCAGCGCAGATCAGGCCGATTCACCTGCGCCTGCGCAATCACCGCGCCCTCCATCGAGGGCTGCAATCCCCGCATCACGGTTTCAACTTCGGGCAGTTCAGGCATTGTTCAGCTTACTTTCGGCAAGTTCCATAATCTCTCCATAGCCTTCGCAATATTTGGAAATTCTGGCAACGCCGAACCTCTTATAGCGCTGCTTTGAAACCGAAAATATAACCGGTACAGCAGCCAGCAGCACAAAGATCAGTTCAGACACCGCATCCAACCATCCATGACAGCGCAAATAAACCAAAGCCGTGGCCCAAATGAATGAAAGATCCAGGCCAGTCGCCGCATTGGCTAATCTCTTCATCCCCGCCCCCTGCTGCATATTCGCCCAATTGTCTTCTCGGCCTTGGTCTCTATAAGAGGGGGCGGTATCGGCAGAGGCAAGTCCCCATGGCAGACAGATCAGACAGCACCACTCATTTTGGCTTTGAAACCGTCCCCGAACACGAAAAGGCGGGCCGGGTGCAGGGCGTCTTCAATTCCGTGGCCTCCAAATATGACATCATGAATGACGTGATGAGCCTCGGGATTCACCGGGTTTGGAAAGACGCGATGATGGATTGGCTGGCGCCGCGCCCGGGCCAGCGCCTGCTGGATGTGGCCGGTGGTACGGGTGATATCTCCTTTCGCTTCCTGAAGCGCGCCGGCCACGGCCATTCCACCGTGCTGGATCTCACCGCGCCAATGCTGGAAGAGGGCCGCAAGCGCGCCGAGGCCGAACAGATGGCCGAGAGCCTCGATTGGGTCACCGGCGACGCCATGGCCCTGCCGTTTAAGGACAATACATTCGACGTCTACACCATCTCCTTTGGCATCCGAAACGTCACCCGCCCGCAGGAGGCCCTGAATGAAGCCTACCGGGTGCTGAAACCCGGTGGTCGCCTGATGGTGCTGGAGTTCAGCCAGCTGCCCAACGACGGCATGCAGAAACTCTATGATCTCTATAGTTTCAACGTCATCCCCCGCATGGGTAAGCTCATCGCAGATGACTACGACAGCTATCAGTATCTGGTGGAATCGATCCGCAATTTCCCGGATCAGGAGACCTTCCTGCAGATGGTGAAAACCGCAGGCTTTGCCAATGCCAAATACCGCAACCTGTCGCTGGGAATCGCGGCGCTGCATTCCGGCTGGAAAATCTGAACCATGCGCGGCCCTCATAATATCATCCGCCTGATCCGCACCGGCGCCACCATGGTGCGCACTGGCGCCATGGACGTGGTGCTGGACGCCTTTGACGCGCCCGCCCCCCTGCGCGCCCTGGCCTACACCCTGGGCTGGCCCTTTCAGTGGCTTGGCTACAAGGGCGATCCAAACATGCCCCCTGCAACACGCGCCCTGACAGCGCTGGGGCCCGCCTATATCAAATTTGGTCAGGTGCTTTCGACCCGCCCGGATGTGGTGGGTGAAGATATGGCCCAGCAATTGCGGGTGTTACAGGACCAGCTGCCGCCCTTCTCCCGCGCGGCAGCCATGGCCGAGGTCGAGCGCGCGCTTGGCCGCCCTCTGGCCGAGGTGTTTTCCGAATTCAGCGAGCCAATTGCCGCCGCCTCCATCGCGCAGGTGCATCGCGCCCGGCTGACCGAAACAGGCGAAGACGTCGCGGTCAAAGTCCTGCGCCCCGGCATTGAACGCGCCTTCAACAAAGACGTCGATGCCTTCTACTTTGCCGCCCGCATTGTTGACCTCTTTGCCCCCGGCGCCCGCCGACTGCGCCCGATGGATGTGATCGAACATTTTGACGGGGTGGTACAGGGTGAGCTGGACCTGCGGCTTGAAAGCTCAGCCGCCTCCGAATTTGCCGCCAACACCAGCGCCGACGAAGGCTTCCAACTGCCCCGTATCCGTTGGGAAGCGTCAGCCCGCCGGGTGATGACCCTGGACTGGGCCGATGGGGTGGCTTTGGGCGACAATGCCGCCCTGGACGCTGCGGGCCATGATCGCCATGCGCTCGGGGAACGGGTGTTGTCGCTGTTCCTGCGCCACGCCCTGCGCGACGGCTATTTTCACGCCGACATGCACCAGGGCAACCTCAAGGTCGCCGCCAATGGTAATATCATTGCCTATGATTTTGGCATCATGGGCCATATCGACGAATACACCCGCCGGGTCTACGCCGAGATCCTCTTTGGCTTTATCAAACGTGATTACAAACGCGTCGCCGAGGTACATTTCGAGGCCGGCTATGTGCCCGCAGATCGCGATGTCGATGAATTCGCCCGCGCCATTCGCGCCGTGGGTGAGCCAATCTTTGGCATGGATGCCAGCCAGATCTCTATGGGCAACCTGCTGAACTACCTGTTCGAGGTCACCGAACGGTTCGGCATGGAAACCCGGACCGAGCTGATCCTACTGCAACGCACCATGGTGGTGGTCGAAGGCGTCGCCCGCTCGCTGGATCCCAGGATCAACATCTGGGAAGTGGCTCAGCCCGTGGTCGAGGATTACATCAAGAAAAGCATCGGCCCCCGCGCCATTGCCTCGGATCTGATGAAAACCGCCAAGGTCATGGCCCGCTTTGGCCCGCGCCTGCCCGCCCTGATGGAACAGGCGCTGATCGCCCAATCCCAACAGCCCAGTGGCGATAAAAAGAATCGCACCTGGCAAATCCCCACTGCAGCTGGCGCGACCGCTGGGATCCTGCTGACGCTCCTCATCAGTCAGTTGCTGAGCTGAACAAGAACGGGCGCCGCAAGCACGGCGCCCCCCTTTCATCTTAGCCAAAATACCTTGGGGTGAATGGCCCAAAGGGCCAGAGGGGCAAAGCCCCCCTACCCCGTCTCAATGTCACAGACGTTCAATCGCCAGGGCAATTCCCTGACCGCCGCCAATACACATGGTGATCAGCGCTTTGGATCCACCAATCCGTTCCAGCTCATAAAGCGCCTTCACGGTGATCAACGCGCCTGTGGCCCCAACCGGGTGACCCAGGGCAATGGCACCGCCATTGGGGTTCACCTTCGCCGGATCCAGGCCCAGCTCCTTGTTCACCGCCAGCGCCTGCGAGGCAAAGGCCTCATTGCTTTCAATGACGTCAAAATCAGAGACCTTGAGTCCGGTTTTGGCCAGCAGGTTTTGCACCGCCGGCACCGGGCCAATGCCCATCACCTCGGGCCGTACCCCCGCATGGGCATAGCCCAGAACCCGCGCCTTGGGCTTCAGGCCTGCCTTTTCGGCCGCCTCTGCCCGTGCCATCACCAGGGCGGCCGCGCCATCATTGATGCCGCTGGCGTTGCCCGCTGTGACGCGACCGTCCTTCTGGAACACCGCCCCCAGCCCGGCCAGCGCTTCCATCGTGCTGCCTTTGGGGTGCTCATCCACTTCAAAAGGCACCATATCGCGCTTTACCTTAACCTCGACAGGCACGATCTGGCTTTTGAAATAGCCAGCCTCAATCGCTGCCGCCGCACGGGTCTGGCTGGCGAGGGCAAATTCGTCCATTTGTTCGCGGGTAATATCGTGCTCATCCGCGACATTCTCTGCGGTTACCCCCATGTGGCCGGTGCCAAAGGGACAGTTCAGCGCCCCCAGCATCATATCCAGCGATTTCACATCGCCCATCTTGGCGCCCCAACGCTGCTGCTGCATGATAAAGGGGCTGCGCGACATGTTTTCCGCACCACCAGCCAGGGCGTAATCTGCATCCCCCAGCATCAGCGACTGAATACCCGAAACCAGCGCCTGCGCCCCCGAACCACAGAGCCGGTTCACATTCATCGCTGGCGTGCCATGGGGCACACCCGCCTGCATCGCCGCCACCCGCGACAGGTACATATCCCGCGGCTCGGTGTTGATCACATGACCAAATACCACATGGCCGATCTGTTCCGGGTCAACGCCAGAGCGCTCCATCGCGGCCTTTGAAGCCACTGTCGCCAGATCAATAGGCGCGGTATTGGCAAGCGCGCCACCAAAGGTACCAATTGCGGTGCGGGCACCATCCAGAATGACGATATCAGTCATGATCTCTCTCCTCACGAGTCAGTTGCGCGCATTATGCAGATGCAGCATGCGCTGTCTGCCCCTGACGGGCCTGGGCCACAACTGAACGTCCCGTCATTGACAAATTGCCTCAGGACCCGCAGGACATCTGTTATGACGGAAAACCCAGACGATATCCTGACCCTGCTGCCCGCCCGCCTGAAAGAGGCCCGCCGCGCCCAGGGGCTCAGCCTTGAGGCGGTGGCCAACCTCTCGGGTGTCAGCCGCTCGATGGTCAGCCAGATCGAACGCGGCGAAAGCTCCCCCACCATTGCGACGCTGTGGAACCTCACCCGGGCGCTGCAGGTGGATTTTGCCGGCCTGTTGGAATCCGGCGACCAGCAGGACCACATCGAGGTCTTGCGCGCCGTTGATGTGCCCAAGATCGAAAACATCGGCGAAGGCTGCCGCATCCGCATCCTGTCGCCGCCGGAAGAGGCCGGCGGGCATGAGGTCTATGACATTCGGTTCGACAAAGGCGGCGCCCTGACCAGCCAGCCCCATACCCGCGGCGCGATGGAACAGCTGACGGTTCTGGACGGCGAGATCGAGGTCACATCCGGCAGTGCCAAGGATAGCCTACAGGCTGGCGACACCGCCCGCTACGCTGCCGACGTGGGCCATGCGATCACCGCACCCAATGGGGCAGCACGGGTTTTTCTGATTGTGAAGAACGCATGAGTGACCTGCTCTAGCTGAATAACGAAGCCGAGTTCAGCAAGAGTGATTTAGCGCTTGTTGAAGCAGGAGGCTCAAACTGGCGATTGTCTTCGTATTCTTCAGCTTTCTCTTTTATCGAATTATGAGCGGTGCAGTATTTGGCACCCCTCTAACAATTTGAACAAGCGTGCCCTCCGGGAGCAGGCCGGGCGCCGCTTGGAGGTGCCGCCTAGCACGACCTTTGATTTGTAGTTTCACGCCCACCCAGAGTCGGGCAGGATCCTTCGCGCAAAAATCCACCTTTGCGGATTTTTTTCCGGGATAGTGAAATCTTCTATTTGGGAATCTTTTCCGCTATGGTAGATGCGATTCCACGGATAAGGAGTTTCCCGCTATGAGCACTGCATTTCTGAACGATATCTCTGAGACGCTCACCCAGATTGAGGCCGATGGCCTCTACAAGCGGGAACGAATGATCACCTCCCCACAGGGGGGCGAGATCACGGTGGGGGACAAGGAGGTCATCAACCTCTGCGCCAATAACTACCTGGGTCTCGCAGATCACCCTGATCTGATCCAAGCGGCGCGCGGCGTGATGGAGGGCAAGGGCTTTGGCATGGCCTCGGTCCGGTTCATCTGCGGCACGCAAGACATCCACCGAGAACTGGAGCAACGCCTGGCAAAGTTCCTGAACAAGGATGACGCCATTCTGTTTGCCGCCTGTTTTGACGCCAATGGCGGGCTGTTCGAGCCGCTGTTGGGACCAGAGGATGCCATTATCTCGGACAGTCTGAACCATGCCTCGATCATCGATGGGGTGCGCTTGTGCAAGGCCAAGCGCTATCGCTATCTCAACAGTGATATGAATGATCTGGAGGCCTGGCTGAAACAGGCCCGCGCGGATGATGCCCGCCATATCATGATCGCCACCGACGGGGTGTTCTCGATGGATGGTTATCTGGCCAAGCTGCCGGAAATCCGCGCCCTGGCGGATAAATATGACGCCGTGGTGATGGTGGATGACTGCCACGCTACCGGGTTCATGGGGCCAAAGGGCGCTGGCACACCGGATCACTTTGGCGTCGATGTGGACATCGTCACCGGGACTTTGGGCAAAGCATTGGGAGGGGCCATTGGCGGTTATATCGCCGGGCCGCAGCCAGTGATCGACCTGCTGCGGCAGCGGGCGCGGCCCTATTTGTTCTCCAATTCGCTGCCGCCTTCTATCGTTGCTGCCGGGCTGGAAGCCATCTCGCTGGTTGAAAAAGGCGCCGATATGCGCGCGCAGCTGTTTGAAAATACCCGCTTCTGGCGCCAAGGCCTCACCGATCTGGGGTTTGACCTCTTGCCCGGTGAACACCCCATCGTGCCGGTGATGCTGGGCGAGGCGCAGCTGGCACAGGACATGGCGGCAGCCCTGTTTGACGAGGGTGTCTATGTCTCGGGATTTTTCTTTCCCGTGGTGCCGCGCGGCCAGGCCCGTATTCGCACCCAGATGAACGCCGCCCTGACACGGGACGAACTCACCCGCGCGCTGACGGCCTTTGGCAAGGTGGGCAAAGACTTGGGGATCCTGAAATGACCCGTCCAAACACGATGAAAGCGCTGGAAAAATCCCATCCCAAAGAAGGCCTGTGGATGGTGCAGGGACCGGTGCCAGAGATTGGCCCGGATGAGGTGCTGATCAAGATCAACAAAACCGGCATCTGTGGCACCGATGTGCATATCTGGAACTGGGACGCCTGGGCGCAAAAGACGGTGCCCGTGCCGCTGATCACCGGGCATGAATTTGCCGGTGAAATCGTCGAGCTGGGACGCAATGTCACCGATCTGGCGATTGGCCAGCGCTGCTCAGGCGAGGGGCATTTGATTGGCCATCATTCCCGGCAAAGCCGCGCCGGAAAGTTTCATCTGGATCCCGAAACCCGCGGTATCGGCGTGAACGAACAGGGCGCCTTTGCCCAGTATCTGGCGCTGCCGGCCTTTAATGTTGTGCCCCTGCCCGATGACATTTCGGATGACATCGGCGCGATTCTCGATCCATTAGGCAATGCGGTGCATACGGCGCTCAGCTTTGATCTGGTGGGAGAAGACGTGCTGATCACCGGCGCCGGCCCCATTGGCATCATGGCCGCTGCTGTGGCCCGCCACGCTGGCGCCCGCCATGTGGCGATCACCGATGTGAACCCGGGGCGGCTGGAACTGGCCGCCAAAGTGGCCAATGTGCGCCCGGTCAATGTGGCCCGCGAAGATCTGCAGGACGTCATTGCCGAACTTGGCATGCGCCAGGGGTTTGATATGGGGCTAGAGATGTCGGGCAACCAGGCGGCGCTGGATCAGATGGTCGAAGCCCTGGTGATGGGCGGACGCATCGCCCTGCTTGGCATCCCGCCGGGCAAATCTCCCGTCGACTGGAGCCGCATCGTGTTCAAGGCGCTGACGCTGAAGGGTGTCTATGGCCGCGAGATCTTTGAAACCTGGTACAAGATGATCGCCATGTTGCAAAACGGATTGGATGTGAGCGCCGTCATCACCCATCGGTTTGGTGTCGATGAGTTTGCCAAGGGATTCGCGGCGATGAAATCGGGAGATAGCGGCAAGGTGGTCCTGGACTGGAACCAGATTAATCAGCCCTAAGCCTAGCAAAAACGGGTAATCGACGGCAACACAGACAACGCGGGCTTTACGCCCAAAGGGAACTCATTACCGAACCGCCGATCACACTGTCAGCATACACGGAATTTCTTTACTGAATATGTGCAAATTACGCACAATTGTCTTTTTTCGGATCTGCGGGCGCTTTTAGGGGGCCAACAAGGGACTGCGCCCCTCCGCATCCAGCACCCAGCAGTCCCGCCCTTCAAACACGGCGGCCGTGAGCGGACGGCCAAAGCCGGCGCCGGAATCAAGGTTGACCCGATTGCCACGATGTTCCGCTACGGGGATCTGCGTATGCCCATGCACCACCAACCAGGGATGGGCGCCTTGATATTCCAGAAACTCCTCTCGAATCCAGATTTTGTCATTCTGGATTTGGTCTTCCAGTGCCACTCCGGGGCGAATGCCGGCATGGACAAACAGCAGCTCGCCCTCCTGGTGAAAATCCGGCAACGCATTCAGAAAGGCACGGTGGTGATCCGGCACCGCCTGTCGCGCAGCGCTATGGACGTCATATATTCGGGTGCGTTCCGGCACCTCGACCCCATAGGACTGCAGCGTCTCGACCCCGCCAATGCGATCATGCAGCCAGTGGTAACCCACCAGCAGCCGGTCGTCATTGCGCGGGTAATCCTCCATGAACATGGAAAACATCCGGTCGTGATTGCCCAGCAGGCAGACCCAGTTGCGCCCCGCCGCCAGCCCCTGCGACAACAGCTCGATCACCCCGCGCGAGTCCGGCCCGCGATCGACGTAATCGCCGAGGAACACCACCCGCGCCTCCGGCCCGCCATCCGCCTCGATCCGCGCCAGCGCCTGTTCCAGCATCTCCAGCTGGCCGTGAATATCACCAATCGCGTAAATCTGATTCAGCATTCAATACCCTTACATATAGTATCTATTATGATCGCAGCCTTGCTGCCCTAAAATAACAAGAATAAACACTTAAAATAACTACACAGCCTCAAGCAACGCCTTGATATGATCTCTGAGCCAACGATGAGCCGGCGCAGTGGACAGACGCGTATGCCAGGCCAGAACGCTTTGCACCGGCTCTACATGAAACGGTGGCTGATAGATATCCAAGCCAAGCTTGGGGGCCACGCGTCGCGCAAACTGTTCCGGCACCAAAGCCAACAGATCACTTTGGGATACCACGTTACAAACACCTGAAAATCCGGGCAAAGTCATCACAACGTTTCGCCGCTGTTCAAGTGCAGCAAGGGCCTGATCGCCCTGACCCTGCAGTTTCCCGGCAGCTGAGAAAAGAACATGATTGAGCCCGCAGTACAGATCCAGGGGCATAACACCACCCGGTACTGTCCCCCTTCGGGACAGGGCAGCGTGCCCCTGCCGGGCAATCACCAGAAACTGCGAGGACAAGAGATCACGCGTCTCGACCCATTTGGGAAACATAGTTTGCGGAACCAGGGCCATGTCCAAACCTCGATTTTCCAAAGCCTCGATATCTTGGTCCAATCTGGAATCAACCAGCTGCACCTTGATACCCGGTGCCTCTTTTGCCAGCAGGCAGGCCAACGGCGGCAATAAGAGTTCAGCGTAGAAATCACTTCCCAACAGCCGAAAGACTGCTTCGGTTGTCTTGGGGGAGAATGAGTTGCTCCCCGATAGGATTCCCTCGGTACGGTCAAGCACCTCACGCAGAGGTACTTTCAGGTTCTGGGCGAATTCAGTTGGCGCAAGCATACGCCCCTGGCGCACAAAAAGCGGATCTTGCAACGCGTGCCGCAGGCGTTTTAACCCGGCCGAAACCGCAGGCTGCGATAGGTCAACTTCTTTTGCAGCACCCGTCGTCGATCCCGTGTGCAACAGGGCATTCAGCACTTTGAGAAGGTTAAGATCGAATCCGGACAAATTCATGCGATCTATATATATCATACAAACAATAAATTTCCAAAATTCCTGAACACTTGGCAGACTTCATCTGCGGACAAAGGAAAGGAAACACCCAATGACAGGATTAAGCCGTAGCTTCATGATCATGGCGATTTTCTCTGCCCTAGGTGGCATAGTCTGGGGCATTGTCATGGCAGCCAGCCAGAACCACCTGTTATCGCCAGCCCACGGCCATCTTAATCTCTTGGGGTGGGTAAGCTGCGCTCTCTTTGCTTTTTACTATCACCTGATGCCACGTGCCGCCGTGACAGGGTTGGCAAAGACGCATTTCGCTCTCACGCTTATCGCCCTGCTGATCCTAGTGCCGGGTATCGCCTTGGCCATTCTGGAGCTCAACGAAACACTCGCCAAAATCGGATCTTTGGTTTTTCTGGCGTCGATGCTGGTTTTTGCCTGGGTAGTGATAAAACCGAATCCAGCACAACACGATACAGCGACAAGAAAAAATGCCCCCGCCTGATAAGACGGGAGCATTTATTACTTCAAGAGCGGTATCGCCCTAATCAGGCGACGTCGAACTGCAGCGGTTTGATCTGGTTGAACAGATCGCTTTCGGCCAGCTTCGCGCGGGCGTCGGCGGGGACGATGTCATCCACATAAAGCAGCGCGATGGCTTCGCCACCGGCCTCAGACCGGCCCAGGGTAAAGTTGGCGATATTGACGCCGTGTTCACCCATGGTCTGGCCCAGCGCACCAATGATGCCCGGCACGTCGTTGTTGGTAGTGTAGAGCATATGCGCGCCTACTTCAGCGTCGATGTTGATGCCTTTGATCTGGATAAACCGGGGTTTGCCATCGGAGAACACGGTGCCTGCAACCGAGCGTTCGCGCTTATCCGTGACGGCTGTCACCTTGATATAGCCATCAAAGGCGCCGGTTTTGTCCTGATTGGTGGTCGAGATCTGGATGCCACGTTCCTTGGCCACCACGGGGGCGGAGACCATGTTCACATCCGGGTTCACCTTTTTCATGATGCCCGCCACAACCGCGCAGTTCAGCGCGTCCAGGTTCATCTCGGCGGCGACACCATCATATAGAATGTTGATCGCCTTGATCGGCTCATCGGTCATCTGACCCACAAAGGCGCCCAGGTGCTCGGCCAGTTTGATCCAGGGGCCCATGACCTTGGCCTCTTCGGCGGTGACGCTTGGCATGTTGAGCGCATTTTCAACGGCGCCGGTCAGCAGGTAGTTGGACATCTGCTCTGCCACCTGCAGAGCGACGTTTTCCTGCGCCTCGGTTGTTGCCGCGCCCAGATGCGGCGTGCAGACCACGTTGGGCAGGTTGAACAGGGCGTTTTCCTTGGCGGGCTCTTGCGAGAACACGTCAAAGGCGGCACCAGCGACATGGCCCGATTTCAGGGCTTCGGCCAGGGCCTCTTCGTCCACCAGACCACCACGGGCGCAGTTGATGATGCGCACGCCTTTTTTGGTCTTGGCCAGGTTTTCGCGACTCAGGATATTTGCTGTGGCATCGGTAAAGGGCACGTGCAGGGTGATGAAATCGGCGCGGGCAAGCAGCTCGTCCAGCTCGACCTTTTCGACGCCCATCTTGTCGGCCTTTTCCTGACCCAGGAAGGGATCATAGGCCACGACCTTCATCTTGAGGCCACGGGCGCGATCGCACACGATGCCACCAATGTTGCCGGCGCCGATAACGCCCAGGGTTTTATTGGTAAGCTCAGTGCCCATGAATTTGGACTTTTCCCATTTGCCTGCATGGGTCGAGGTGGAGGCCTCGGGGATCTGACGCGCCACGGCAAACATCATCGCAATCGCGTGTTCCGCGGTGGTGATCATGTTGCCAAAGGGCGTGTTCATCACGATCACACCTTTTTTCGACGCGGCCTCCTTGTCGATGTTGTCGGTGCCGATGCCGGCGCGGGCGATGACCTTGAGGTTTGTGGCATTGGCGAGGATCTTGTCCGTCACCTTGGTCGCCGAGCGGATCGCCAGACCATCATACTGGCCAATGACTTCGGCGAGCTTGTCTTTGTCTTTGCCCAGGTCAGGCTGGAAATCCACGTCGATGCCGCGATCGCGAAAGATCTGTACGGCGGCTTCGGAGAGTTTGTCGGAGATGAGTACCTTGGGAGCCATGTTGGTGCGGTCCTTTGAATATCGGGGGCCGAATGCGGCCTGAATGGGGATTTGGCTTAGGGGAGCGTCGGGCGCTGCCCGGCGTCTCCGCCGGGCGACAAGATCAGTCCTGAAATCAGGCCTGTGCGGCGATCTCTGCCTCAAAGGCCCAGGCGAGCCAGGGCAACATGGCCTGGATGTCGGCGGTTTCCACCGTGCCACCACACCAGATCCGCAGACCCGCAGGCGCGTCGCGGTAGGCACCAATGTCCAACGCGATGTTTTCCGCTTCCAGACGTTTGGCCACGGCCTTGGCAAAGGCAGCACCATCCTGAATGCGGTCATCGGTGAACTTCAGGCAGACCGAGGTATTGGAGCGTGTCGCATCATCCTCGGCCAGATTGGCGATCCAGCCGTTGGCGTTGCAGAAGTCAAACACGGCCTGCGCATTGGCGTCAGCACGGGAGATGAGGCCCTTCAGGCCGCCAACCGAACGCGCCCAATCCAGCGCAAACAGATAGTCCTCAACCGCCAGCATCGACGGGGTGTTGATGGTGGCACCGGTAAAGATACCCTCAATCAGCTTGCCGCCTTTGGTCATGCGGAAGATCTTGGGCAGGGGCCAGGCCGGGGTGTAGCTTTCCAGCCGTTCCACAGCGCGGGGCGACAGCACGATCACACCATGAGCCGCTTCGCCGCCCAGAACCTTCTGCCAGGAGAAGGTGGTCACATCCAGCCTGTCCCAGGGCAGATCCATCGCAAAGGCGGCGCTGGTGGCGTCGCAGATGGTCAGACCAGCGCGGTCATCGGCAATCCAGTCGGCGTTGGGAACCCGCACACCGGCGGTGGTGCCGTTCCAGGTAAAGACCACATCGTTGCTGCAATCCACCGAGGCAAGATCGACAATCTGGCCATAGTCGGCGGTTTTCACTTCGGCGTCGATTTTCAGCTGCTTCACCACATCGGTGACCCAGCCCGCGCCAAAGCTTTCCCAGGCCAGCATCTCCACCTTGCGTTCGCCCAAAAGCGACCACAGGGCCATTTCGACCGCGCCGGTGTCAGACGCGGGAACAATACCAATACGATAATCTGCGGGGATGCCCAAAATTTCGCGGGTGCCCTCGATGGCATCCTTCAGCTTGGCCTTGCCGACGCTGGCGCGATGGCTGCGACCCAGAGGGGCGTCGGCCAGTTTGGACAATTCAAATGTAGGGGGTTTGGCGCAGGGGCCAGAAGAAAAACGCGGATTACCCGGCCGCGTCGCCGGTTGCTGAGTAGCCATAGATGCTATCCTTACAGATATCTGCCCTTCGTTGGGGAAGGGTGTCCCGCCGCCAGAGCTAGGGCGCAGTGACCTGAGGTGCAACCATAAAAATTGCCAGCAAACGCCGCTTTGGTGGAATTTTGCGACAGGCTTTGACGCCTTTAGGAAACTTCCCTACCAAAGTCTTGCCGGGTTTGGTGGTATTCCCAAGGCAGATGCCTATGGTTTTGCTTATTTCAGGCCCCGACGAGACCTGATGATTCGAGGTATTCAATGACAAGCAGACTCGCGCTGGTGACCTATTCCCTTGCCTTGATCCTAATGGTGGGATGGCTGCTGGTCGCGGGTCAGGAAATCCTGCTACCAGTGCTGGTCGGCATCATTGCGGTCTATATCCTCACCACCGCTGCCGATGCCCTGGTGCCGGTGCCGCTCATTGGGCGACTGCCCCGCCGGTTACGCCGTTTGCTGGCTCTGGTGCTCATCACGCTGGGCTTTCTGATCCTGACCTCCTTTATCACTGCCAGTGCCACCTCACTGTCGGCGGCGCTGCCGCAATACGCCGCGAATTTTGACGCTCTGCAAAGCAAGTTCCTGACCGCTGTCGGTATCAAACAGGAACCCAACTGGGGCAATCTGGGGGAGCATCTGCTGGATATGGTCGATGCCACCACGTTGATGCCGGCGGCCTTGGCCACCATCAGAAATGGCGGCTCGCTCATCATTGCGGCGGCCCTGTACGCCATCTTCATCCTGGCAGAGCTGGACAGTCTCCCCGACAAAACTCGCCGAGCGCTGAGCGATCATGCGCAGTCTGAACATACCATGGAACTGGTCCGCAAGATCAACGAAAAGATCGGCAGCTATCTGGCGGCAAAGACTCTGGTCAACGTCGTGCTTGCGCTGGTGTCCTTTGCCCTGCTGAAACTGCTGGGCATTGCGCATCCGGCATTCTGGGCCATCATCATCGGCCTGCTGAACTATATTCCCTATATTGGCTCTGTCATTGCTGTGGTCTTTCCCGTCACCATGAGCCTGATCCAGTTCACCTCCTTTGCACATGCGGGCCTGTCGCTGGTGCTGCTGATGATCCCGCAGATTCTGGTCGCCTACTATTTCGAACCAAGGCTCCTTGGCCGCTCTGTCAACCTCAGCCCGTTTACCGTGTTGCTGGCCCTGGCCATCTGGAGCGCCCTCTGGGGCATGACCGGGGCCATTCTGGCGGTCCCCCTCACCGCCATGGTAATGATCATCTTGGCGGAAATACCCCACTCCCGCTGGATCGCTGTGATGATGTCCGAAAAGGGTGAGCTCTGACGGCAATCCCGCCGGGTGAAAAGTTTGGGGGCTGGCTCCCAACGGCTCCGGAGGCTATGAGAGCGCGACCCACGCGCCAGATGGAACTGTCTCATGTATATTGCCACGCTGCTTTGCAACCCTTCCACACCCTGCCTGGACCCGGCCCTGGTCGACTCCCTGCGCAATGCCTGGGGCGGCGGCGAAGCCCTCTGGCTTGCCCCTGATATCGCAGCAGAATTCCCGCTTGAAGCCCGGCCAGACAATCAATGGAAAGTCTGGGAAGACCTGCAGGCGCTTGGCGTGGATCTGGTTGTGCAGCCCGCCGCCAACCGACGCAAAAAGATGCTGCTGGCCGACATGGATTCGACCATGATCGAGCAAGAATGCATCGACGAGCTGGCCGAAGAGGCCGGCGTTGGCGCCCGTGTGAAAGACATCACCGCCCGCGCCATGAACGGAGAGCTTGATTTTGATGGCGCCCTGACGGAACGGGTCGCTCTGCTGAAAGACCTGCCCGAAGCGGTGATAGGCCAGGTTCTGGACACCCGCATCACCCTGATGCCCGGTGGTCCGGCCTTGCTGGCCACGATGAAAGCCGAAGGCGCCTATGCCGCCCTGGTCTCTGGTGGTTTTACCGCCTTCACCGCCCGTATCGCGGCTGAGCTCGGCTTTGATGAGAACCGCGCCAACACATTGCTGGTGGCGGATGGAAAACTCACCGGCAAGCCAGGCCTGCCAATCCTCGGTCGCGAAGCAAAAGTGGAAGCACTCGAGCAGATCACCGCCAAGCTTTCGATCAGCGAGGCGGATGTGATTGCTGTGGGCGATGGCGCCAATGATCTGGGCATGTTGCTGCGCGCCGGGTCCGGCGTGGCGCTGCACGCTAAACCTTCGGTCGCGGCCCAGTGTGAGATCCGCATCAACCATGGTGATCTGACCGCACTGTTGTACATTCAGGGCTATGCCCGCGCCGATTTCAAAGGATAATTCCAGATGCTGGAAGTGGGTATTGAGACCCTGCTGTTGCTGATGGCAGCGGGATTTTTTGCCGGGTTTATCGACGCGGTTGCGGGGGGCGGTGGCCTGATCACCGTGCCTGTGCTGCTGCTGGCCGGTGCCAATCCGGTCACGGCGCTGGCCACCAACAAGATCCAGGGCCTATTTGGCGCCGCCACGGCCGCTCGCGCCTATGCCAAAGGCGGCCATGTGAAACTGCGGGATCAGGCGGGGTCAGCGCTGATTGCCTTTGTGGCTTCCATCCTTGGCGCCCTGTTGATCACCATCTTGCCCACCGGTTGGATCCGGATGATCCTGCCGGTTTTGCTGATCGGCATTGCTCTGTTTTTTGCCTTCAAAAAGGGGCTTGGCGATCAGGATCGTACCCGCCGCCTTGGACCCGCGACCTTTGCCCTGACCATGGTGCCGCTCTGTGGGGCCTATGACGGGCTGCTGGGACCGGGGGCTGGCAGCTTCTATATGCTCGCCTTTGTCTCGCTTGCGGGCTACGGTATCCTCAAGGCAACTGCCCATACCAAACTGCTGAACCTGGCCTCAAATGCCGGGGCGCTTTGCGCCTTTGCCCTGGTGGCAACGCCCTGGTGGATCACCGGGTTGTGCATGGGCGTTGCGCAGATTGCCGGTGCACAGGCTGGCGCCACTCTGGCCCAGACCAAAGGCGCGGGCCTGATCAAACCCCTGCTGGTGCTTACCTCGGTTGCCTTGGCGATCAAACTGATCTGGGACATGCTCTAACCCCATCGCCGCGCCCCCGGTTCCAGGCGCTGCCGCGCCGCGCGACAGCGCGGCGCCGGGCCCAACGGGAGGCGTTTCGGCCCCGAAACGCCGACGGGCGGGAGCCCCCCCTTTATTTTCAGACCCCTGGCAGGTGGCTCAGGCTAGAACAGCATCTCGGCACTGGGGCGCACCGAGCCACAATGAATGCCGCGCCGGTTCAACAGGGGCGCATTGACATATTTACGGGTCTCCGGGTGGTCCGCCTCCAACACTCCCAGCCCCACCAGGATGGAGGCAATGACACATTCGCTGGCGCGGGTGGCGCCATCGGTGATCTTCACCGCAACGCCCAGTTTCTTTTCGGGAATGATGGCAACAAACACCGCTTCGGCTCCGGTTTTCACCGCAACCTTGCCGCCCATGGCCCGCATCAGGTTGGTGCAGGCGCGGGTTTCTCCCGCCACCAGATCCGGATGGGTCGCCATCGCTGAAACCAGCTGCGCCGCCGCATCCGACGCCCGATCAGAGCGATCCGCAGCCGAGGCAAACCACGACATCGCCCGTGCCAGTCCATGCACCGTGGTGGCAAAATTTGGCGCCGAGCAGCCGTCAATGCCATAGGTGGGGCTCTCCATGCCCGTAACTTCTTCAAAAGCCGTGAGGCAGGCCTGCTGCACCGGGTGGTCAATCTCGACATAGTCCGGCCCAGCACCCAGGTGCTGATTCAGGGTCAAAAACCCGGCGTGTTTACCGGAACAGTTATTATGCACCTGGCAGGGGCTGGTGTCTGTCTTGATCAACGCGTTGCGGGCCGGAATATCATCCGGCTCTTGCGGCCCGCAGCGGAAATCATCATCGCCCAGCTCCAGCTGCGCCAACCAGGAATTCACCCGGTCGGTATGGATATGGGCGCCATTATGGGAGGCACAGGATAGTGCCAACTGTTCTGAGCTGAGCCCATATTTGGCGGCCGCCCCAGAGGTAACCAGCGGCAGCGCCTGGATCATCTTTGCCGAGCTGCGCGGGTAGATCACCGCATCCGCATCGCCCCAACTGCGCACAATCTGACCGCTGTCATCGCAGATCACCGCATGGCCCAGATGCAGGCTCTCCAGTAGGGATCCGCGCCAAACTTCTGCCATTGGAACTGGTTTTGTCATCGTTTCAGCCTCTTTTCTTGGCGAATTCCTGCCAAACGCACTTTCGCCCGTAGCGCTTGTTACGTTAGTGTGCTTGTGTATGGCAAGCGAGAGCATCTGGTAGAGACGGCGGTCTAAACGCTGCTCGCTCTCACAGAAATTGAGGTAGAGACAGTCTTGGAGTCGGGACAAATGGCATCGAAACTCGCCCGTGTGATCGCGGGCCTGTGTCTGGCCGCTATGGCCACAACTGCAACCGCGCAGCAAACCACCACCGACAATCGCGTCGGTGCCAATGTGGATTGGAGCGTCTTTCAGGGTGACAGCCCAAAAGAATGCTGGGGCGTGTCTGCCCCCAAAGAAACCGTCAATACCCGCGATGGCCGCGTGGTCGCCGTGCGCCGCAGTGAAATTCAGCTCTTTGTCTTTTTCCGCCCCGACAATGGCGGCAATGGTCAGGTGACCTTTACCGGTGGCTACCCCTTTGCGCCCGGATCGACGGTCAACATGACAATTGGCGACAGCGAGTTTGAACTTTTCACCGAGGGCGAATGGGCCTGGCCTGCGACGGCGGCAGATGATGCCAAGATCATCACCGCCATGAAACGTGGCGCTGGTGCGGTGCTGACGGCGCGCTCAGCGCGGGGCACCCAGACCAAGGACACCTTCTCGCTGCTTGGGTTTACCGCAGCCATTGAAGACGCCGAAAAGCGCTGCGGCAGCTAACCGCTGCACATCTTTAAAGATCTATCTTTTCCGTTTCAGCCCGGTCCTTTGACCGGGCTTTTTCTATGCTTTCGCTCCACCCGTACCCCCACAACCGACCGACCAAACGCAGTGCGTCCCAAGGCGCGCTGCGCCCGCCCTGGGGAAACCTTGTCGTGCGCCGATTAGATCACGCTAACCCACAGAACATTCACGCCAAAACACATATTCGGGAAGTTGGTTCTATGCTGCACATACCTTTGTTGATTACTGCCAGTTATCCTTTTTTGGCTGCGCCCCTAGCTATCGCAAACCCAATCAAGAGGATTAACGACATGGTCACCGCCACACTCCATACCCTTGAAACCGCCCCAGAGGCCGCAAAACCCCGGCTGGAAGAGGCCATCAAGACCTATGGCATGGTTCCAAACCTCTATGCCGTCATGGCCGAAAGCCCCTCCCTGCTGGAAGGGTATTTTCAGCTCCACCGACTGGCAGAGGCCTCCGGCTTCAGCCCGGAAGAACGCACAGTCGTCTGGCTGACAATCAATGTTGCCAACCAATGTCACTACTGCGTGCCAGCCCATACGATGATCGCGCAGGCCGAGAAAATCGACACTGCAATCATTGATGCATTGCGCGATGAAACCCCACTGCCAAGCGACCGACTGGAAGCCTTGCGCAGCTTTGCGCTGGCCATCCGTGAAACACATGGTCACCCGAGCGAGGCCGCAACCTCGCGTTTCATCAAGGCCGGATACGACAACAAGGCGATGATGGACCTCCTGGTGATCTATGCCCAGAAAATCCTGTCGAATTTCACCAACTCGCTGTTTGACACCCCAGTGGACGCGCCGTTTCAGGTCTTTGCCTGGGAACCGGCCACAGAATAGGGCCTGAAATATCAAATTCAGCGCTAAGATCAGGCCGCCCCGCACCCGCTGGGCGGCCTTTTTGCCGCCTGCAGCTTTGCCCCAGTGCCGAAACCGACATCGGATTCCTTTTGATCTTTGAACAAATTCCTATATAGAGCCGCATCCACCCTCCTGATTTAGAGTCACGCTGCCATGACCGCCAACGCGCCGATCACCCAAGACGTTCTGACCCTGCCCCGCAAGCTGCCCGAGGGCGGCAAGACCAATCTCGTCGGCATGACCCGCGAGAAAATGCGCCAGGCGCTGATTGATATTGGCATCCCTGAAAAGCAGGCAAAAATGCGAGTCGGCCAGATCTGGCAGTGGATCTACCAGTGGGGCAAACGTGATTTTGCCGAGATGACCAATCTCTCCAAGGCTCTGCGCGCTCAGCTGGAAGACGGGTTTGAGATCGCCATCCCCGAGGTGGTCAGCAAACAGGTCTCTGAGGATGGTACCCGCAAATATCTGGTGCGCATTGTCGGCGGTCACGAGGTTGAGGTGGTCTATATCCCCGAAACCGATCGCGGCACCCTGTGCATTTCCAGCCAGGTGGGCTGCACCCTGACCTGCTCCTTTTGTCACACTGGCACCCAGAAACTGGTGCGCAACCTGACAGCCGCCGAAATCATCGGTCAGGTGATGATGGCGCGCGACGATCTGGACGAATGGCCCGTGCCCGGCACCCGCAACACCGAAGAGGCCCGCCTGCTGTCAAACATCGTGCTGATGGGCATGGGCGAGCCCTTGTATAACTTTGACAATGTCCGCGACGCGATGAAGATCGCCATGGATCCCGAAGGCATCCAGCTCAGCCGTCGCCGCATCACCCTGTCGACATCAGGCGTGGTGCCGGAAATCGCCCGCACAGCGGAGGAAATCGGCTGCCTACTGGCGGTGTCGTTCCACGCCACGACGGATGAGGTCCGCGACAAGCTGGTGCCGATCAACAAACGCTGGAACATTGAGACTCTGCTGGAGGCCCTGCGCGCCTATCCCCGGCTGGCAAATTCCGAACGCATCACTTTTGAATATGTGATGCTGGATCATGTAAACGACAGCAAGGAAGACGCCCACCGTCTGGTCAAGCTGATCGAAGGCATTCCGGCCAAGATCAATCTCATTCCGTTTAATGAATGGCCCGGCGCGCCCTACAAACGTTCCTCTGGCAATCGCATTCACGCCTTTTCCGATATCATCCACGATGCTGGCTATGCCTCGCCGATCCGCAAACCCCGCGGCGAAGACATCATGGCCGCCTGTGGTCAGCTGAAATCCGCAACCGAACGCGCCCGCAAAAGCCGTAAGCAGATCGAGGCAGAGACAGGCGTAAAATCCTAAACGCCGAACCTGCCCCGCGCAGTCCTGATACACTGACGCCTCGGGGTCTTACGCCCGAGGCGTTTTTATGTGGCCTTCCGGCGACACTGCCGCCCTGCCACATTCTTTCCTCAAACCGGATATATTCCGGCCACAGCCGACCGACAGTTTCACCCTCAGGAACAATCAAAAGAATCCATGAGGACTGAGCATGAAACTGGAAACACAGGTACCGCAGGCCGCCAACAGCAATCTTGAGCCCTATGTGCTCGACCTGATCCGCGAAGAGCGCGAAAAAGCGCTGAGCCCCCGCGAATGGCAGTTCCGCCTGCGCGGCTATGGCTATGCGATCAAAGATGTCGATGGCGCCCGGATCGTGACCAGCCTGCCCAAGGGCATCGAGATTGGCGTTCTGCCAGCAGAATTCGCCTAGTCCGGCGCCTCCCTCCGATCGAGGGAAACACCGACCATGATTGGACCCTAACGCTCGCGACCAGGCAGGCTGTCGCGGGCAGGTTCGGGCGACCAGTTATGAATGATCTCGGCCGCCTCTTCGGCGGTTTCGACAAATTTAAACAGCTCAAGATCCTGCTCAGAAATCGTGCCGGCATCCGCCAGCGCATCCCAGTTTATGATCTTCTCCCAAAAGGCCCGACCAAACAAAATAAACGGCACCCGCTCCATCCGGCCCGTCTGAATCAGGGTCAGGCTTTCAAACAGCTCATCCAGGGTGCCAAAGCCACCCGGAAACACGGTGATCGCCGCCGCCCGCATCAGGAAATGCATCTTGCGGATGGCAAAATAGTGAAAGTTGAAGCTCAGCTCGGGTGTGACATAGCCATTGGGAGCCTGCTCGTGGGGCAGCACGATGGACAGACCCACCGATTTCCCCCCCGCATCCAGCGCACCGCGATTGCCTGCTTCCATCACTCCCGGGCCACCGCCCGTGACGATCACATTCTTGCGCCCGCCGGTCTTCATTGAGCTCTCGGTCATCATGCGCGCAAAGTCGCGCGCTTCATCGTAGAAATGAGACAGATCCGCCAACGTCTGTGTCCGGGCGCTTTCCTTGTTGGCCGGGCTGGGAATGCGGGCGCCGCCAAACATGACGATAGTGCTGTCAATGCCCTGTTCGTCCAGCATCAGCTGCGCTTTGAGCAGTTCCAACTGAAGGCGGACCGGGCGCAGCTCCTCGCGGCACAGGAACTCTTCATCCGCAAAGGCCAAACTATAGGCCCGCGAGGCGGACTGCGGTGTCAGTTCTACATGTTCGGCGCGATCTCGGTCTGAATGGGCATCCGGGAAGCGGCTATGGCGATCATCACTCATGGTGTATCAGGCAATCCTATTTGAACTATTGCGGTTCAGCTTAGCCTCCCTGGGGTGACAGGCACCAGCCTCGCTGGTCGCAGTTTGAACAGAATTGGTAGCCCACTGCAAAGGCTTGTATCACCTTCGACAATCGCTAAGGTCTGGCCCGCACAGCCAGGGGAGACTGCACATGGACTGGACCACCGAAATCAAAGCCGCCGCTGGCCGCATCGCAGGCCATATTCAGATCACACCGGTAATGCAGACGCTGGGGTTTGGCCTGGGCTATCCCATCGAGATGAAGCTGGAGCACATGCAGCACACCGGCAGTTTCAAGGCGCGCGGTGCCTTTAACACATTGCTGAGCCAGGATGTGCCAGCCGCCGGTCTGGTCGCCGCATCCGGGGGCAATCACGGTGCCGCCGTCGGCTATGCCGCCCATAAGCTGGGCCACAAGGCGCGGATCTATGTGCCGGAAATGGCAGGCCCCGCCAAGATCGCCCTGATCCGCAACACCGGTGCTGATCTGCAGGTGGTCTCTGGCGCCTATGCCAATGCGCTGGAACAGGCCCAGGCCTATGAGCAGGACACCGGCGCCGGACAGGTGCATGCCTATGATGCCCCCGGCACCGTCGCAGGTCAGGGCACCTGTTTTGCCGAATGGCAGGACCAGGGTCTGGCGGCTGATACGGTAATCATCGCAGTTGGCGGCGGTGGATTGATCGCCGGCGCCATGGCCTGGTTCCAGGGCGCCAAAAAGATCATCGCGGTGGAACCCGAAACCTCCTGTGCCCTGCATGCGGCCCTGGCGGCTGGGGCGCCAGTGGATGTAGAGGTTTCCGGCGTCGCCGCAAATGCGCTGGGGGCGCGGCGGATCGGTTCGATCTGTTTTGATCTGGCACAGCAGCAGCGCCAGGCCGGGCACCTGACCTCGCTCACCGTCACGGATGCGGCTATCACCGCGGCCCAGACCGCCCTGTGGCGCGAGCGCCGGCTGCTGGTCGAACCCGCCGGCGCCACCGCCCTGGCAGCGCTGATTTCGGGCGCCTATCAGCCCGCCGCGGGCGAAAGAGTGGCGGTGTTGCTCTGTGGCGGCAATATTGCCCCGGATCCGCTGGCCTGAGCCTTGCACCACCATCGCAGCCGCCCTATCGACCTGTCATGACCGCAACAATCGCAGATACAATCTATCAGGCCCTGAGCGAGCAGATCGTTACCGGCGCGCTGAAGGCGGGGGAAAAGCTGCGACAGGACCATATTGCCCGCGAATTTGACACCAGCCACGTGCCGGTGCGCGAGGCACTGTTGCGGCTCGAAGCCCACGGGCTGGCGATTTCCGAACCCCGACGTGGCACCCGTGTCAGCGCGTTGAACCCCAGTGAGATCCGCGAAGTGATCGAAATGCGGGTTGCTCTGGAAATCCTGGCGCTCACCCATGGGTTTGCCCGGATCACCAAGGCGGATCTGGATGCCGCAGAGGCGGCCCGCCTGGCCTGCGACGAAGCAGAGGACATGGCCACTTGGGAGCGCTGCAACCGGGCTTTCCACCGCATCATTCTGACCCCCTGCCAGATGCCCCGGTTGCTGGCCTCGATTGATGATCTGCACATTGCCTCGGCGCGGCATCTGTTTGCCAATTGGCGGCACCAGTGGCGCCCCCGCATAGATCAGGATCACGCCGCCATTGTGCAGGCGATGCAGCGCCAGGATGCCCCTGCCGCCTGCGAAATCCTGCGCCGCCACCTGCGCCGGGTACGCTAAAGAGGTCAAAACGCCGGGTAGGGCGTCATTTTGGCCGTAATCCGGGCATGACCTGCGCGCAGATTGCCGTTAGAAAGCTGCGAATCCTAATTTTACACACATGCCGGAGTACCCCCCAATGTCCAACGCTCAGCTGGAAACCGCGATCGAAGCCGCCTGGGAGGCCCGTGACAGCATCACCCCCGCCACCACAGGTGAACAGCGCGAAGCCATCGAGGCCACATTGCAGGCGCTGGACTCCGGGTCGCTGCGGGTTGCCGAAAAACTGGACAGCGGCGACTGGCACGTCAACCAGTGGGCCAAAAAGGCCGTACTGCTGGGCTTCCGTATCAAGGATATGGAAATGCAGTCCGGGGGTCCGCAGGGGTCCAGCTGGTGGGACAAGGTCGACAGCAAATTCATGGGCTGGGGCGATGCCGAGTGGAAAGAGGCCGGTTTCCGCGCCGTTCCCAACTGCATCGTGCGCAAAAGCGCCTATGTCGCCCCCGGCGTGGTACTGATGCCCTCGTTTGTGAACCTCGGCGCCTATGTGGACGAAGGCACCATGGTTGACACCTGGGCCACCGTTGGCTCCTGCGCCCAGATCGGTAAAAACGTACACCTGTCGGGTGGCGTTGGCATTGGCGGCGTGCTGGAACCCATGCAGGCCGGCCCCACCATCATCGAGGACAACTGCTTTATCGGTGCCCGTTCCGAGGTGGTCGAAGGCTGCATCGTGCGCGAAGGCTCGGTCCTGGGCATGGGCGTCTATATCGGCAAGTCGACCAAGATCGTCGACCGCGAGACCGGCGAAGTGATGTATGGCGAAGTGCCGCCCTATTCGGTGGTTGTCTCTGGCTCGATGCCATCAAAGAACAACGTCAGCCTGTATTGTGCGGTGATCGTCAAACGCGTCGATGCACAGACCCGTTCAAAAACCGGTATCAACGAATTGCTGCGCGACTGATCCCGCCGCGCTGAGGTTCCATGCTGCGCGTCTCCTTGATCCCAAGGGGGCGCGCATTTTGTTTTGAGCGGCTATTTTAGTCGGACATTTGTGACTACCTACTGACCTGTCTAAAGGTGTCCCAAGCGCAGCAGCACCGCCCTACCATCCTGCGCAATATCCACGAAACCACCAGCGACACCCTGCCATCCCTCGCCGCTGCTGAGCTGCTCAACACCTGCAGAAGTCTCCAGCCGCAGGGAACCCTCCAGAACAAAAATCAGTTGGGTTCCATCGTCAAAGTGGTGTCGGCCCGCGTCGCAGATTTTCATCTCGGCGCTCATGCGGTCTGGGTCATAGATCAGGTTAAAGGCCTCGCAGGCGCCCTGCCTCAGCCGCGCGGTGAGATCCAGCCCGCCATCAAAATGCAACGGCTTTAGGGGGTCCGCCACTAGCTGCACATCGGCGTTGGACAGCTGCAACCCAGCGCCTGAAACGATGCAATGAATACGCGACAGGCCGGGGAAATTAGAAAACGCCCCGTCCCGGTCGATCCGCGCCAGGCTGGCGCGCCAGATCATGTGCCCCTTGGCGGTGTCTTCGCGGGCCAGTTCCCGCGTAGAGCCACCACCGTTTTTCCAAACCTGGGGCGAAATCTGTGAAAGCGAAAACCGCATGGGATCTCCTGTAGCTGACCACGGGTTTTATAGGTTTGAAACCTTTGCAGGCCTGCCGCAAGCCTGAACAATCTGAATTCGATTGACCCCAAGGCGCCGACAGGGCTATGGCGACGATATGGAAAAAAAGAAGATATCCCGCCAACAGGTCTATACGCTCCTGGTTCAGATCGGTCGCAAAGAAGGCGATGGTCTGCCCGAAGGCGCAACCGGGGCAGCCCTGATGATCTATGCCTCTGGCGTGGATGAGGCAGAGGCCGTCCGCGAGACTGTCGCCATCCTGAAACAGGCCGACACTGCACCGCTGGATGTCACCGGCTATGGCACCCTTGCCGAACGTCAGGAAGAAGGCCACGAGATTGGTGAGGAAGAACATGCGCTGATGCAGCGTGCGCTGGAAGAAAACGCCGTGATCGTGGCCCAGATGACCCCCTTCTTTGAGGGCGAAGAACCCGTTTTCCACTAGCGGCTACGCAAAGCGAAAAAGCCAGAGATAGGCTCTGGCCGGGGATACCGTTAGTTCAATCGACCAAACCAGCTGCGATACAGCGCTTCATAGCTGCCATCTTCCTGCATTTCCAACAGGCTCCGGTTGGCCTGCTCGGTCAATTCAGATCCCTGTGGGAAAACAAAACCGTAGTATTCACGCAGGAAGACTGATCCGATGGTGCGGCCATATTCGCTGCCGCCATGCTGCACATAATAGTTCAGAACTGGTGCATCAAAAACCACGACACGAATATCCCCTGCCTCAAAGGCCGCCAGCATCTCATCCAGGGTTTCAAAGCCCTGATAGTCGATGTCACGGCGCTGCAAGAAACCAGCGGCGGTGGACCCCTCAATGGTGCCGGTGCGTTTGCCGTAAAGGTCATTTACAGAGGAGATCGAACCGCTGATGGCGTCAACCGTCATCACCGCAGTGATTTTGGCAACGAAGATCGACACGATAAACAGGGAAGACAGCACCAGCATCACGCCAAACATCCGCCCAATAGCAGTGCGCGGCACCCGTTCTTCAAAGCCGCCGTTTACCACCAGATTGAGCGCCCACCAAAAAGACGGAAACCAGGCTTCTTTCAGGGGACGGTCAAAATAGGGTTGGGCACGACGCTCCAGGGCCCACATGAACATGCCGCCAACCAGAAGCAACAAAAACGCCAGCCCGATCGCCAGGGCCAGATCCCAGGACAGCAGCGCTTTCATCAACGATGGTTCCCGCACGTCCGCAGCCTGCACCAGAATCTGTAGCCCGCTTTCAAACACCGGCTGACTGAAATCCATTTCTGCTTCACGGGCCGAGGTAATCGAGATATTTGCCGCAGCCAGATCCACCTCTGCGTCGCGAACCCCCGTCAGCATCTCGGCAAAGGTGTCCTTGCGGTGAACGGCAAGGTCCCAGCCCTGACGGTGGGCAATTTCCTGCAGTAGCTCGATGGCAAAGCCGGTCTCACGCCCGTTTTCAATCATTGAAAAGGGTGGACGGGTCACCGTATTGACATCGACCACCTGCGCCGCCAGCGCATTTCCCCAAAGAAGGAGCAGAAACGGGAGGATAAAGCGAAGAGCGCGCAAATCAATACCTCAGAACAGGATACGTCACTTTTTGAATAAGTCTTAGGTGGTTCAACAGGTTCAAGCAAGCTTGAACCCCTCAGGCCACCCGTCGTTCTGCAAGAACCGCAGCATCAAAAGCACCCAGAACCGGATACCTGGGGGGGGCCATGTTCCGGCAGCGTGGTGCGATCCACTGCCGCCAACTGGCTGGCTTTGAGACGCGTTGCATCACGCCGCAGGCTGCCCAGGTACAGGCTTTCAAGAACCGCGCCCGCAGCCAGCAACGGCGCGTGATCCGGCAAGATCAGCTGCGTATAACAGATGGTCATCCCCTTGCCCCTGAAGTGATCCGGTACTGCCACAGCTGTTGCCACCGATGTCCCCATTAAATGGCGCGTCGGTACCAGAACTGCGGGCCGTCCAAACAGATATTCCACCTCACTGCCGCTCAGCACCAGCCGTTGCGAGGCCGAAACCTGAATCGCCTGCTGCAATCCAAAGAAAGGAGCTCG
Organism: uncultured Pseudophaeobacter sp.; assembly: GCA_905479575.1. Classification (GTDB taxonomy): domain Bacteria; phylum Pseudomonadota; class Alphaproteobacteria; order Rhodobacterales; family Rhodobacteraceae; genus Pseudophaeobacter. The sequence continues at coordinate 244,387 of CAJQNB010000017.1, read as the reverse complement.
CAGGACAACCGGGCGAAAAATCCCCATGGCTGGCACTTCGCGGCGCAAGACATGCAAAACCGGCAGGCTGTCACCGGACTCGCTGAGGACCAGATCGCCGCGCTGCAGGGTGTCAACCGGGCGATACCCCTGCGGTGTCGCCACCGGCGTCTCTGGAGCAAGACCTGGCATCGGTCCTACGGGCTCCAGCGCGTTGGACACTGCCAAATAGGTCAGCGCCGCCGAGGTGAAGCGCAACGGTCCCGGGGAGACCAGAGTTTTAAGATCCTGATAGCGCCAGGGGCATGGCGGCGGCAGCAAGGCGATCTGTACCCGATCACTGTCGGCGCATTCCAGGGCAAGGCGCGCGTATCCTGCCAGACTGTCCCAGGCATAGGTCAGCCTGACCTGTCCGGTGTGCCCTGCCCCGCTGGGATTGAGCGCCGCATGGGAGAGACGGCCGCTCTGCTGCAAGATCAGGCTGACGCCGCCGCCCGGCACTGCCTGGATCGCCAGGGAGATCGGCCAGTCGCCATCCTGGGAAAATTGCAACAGGGGCTCAAGTCGGGGACTGTCTGGGATCGACATTTCAACCACCAGGGTGCCGCGCAGCATCAAGGCGTCGCCACCACCCTCAGCCCGCAGGGCCTGAACCAGCCCGGACAGGTCCGAACACCCTCGCGCAAAATCGATGATGCCCAGCCAGCACATCAGATCAGGCGGCCTGCACTGCCGCAAGCAGCCTGCCCTCAAATCCCTTCAACCCAGGCCGGGCAGACGCGCCATAGCCACAGCCGGTTTCCGGGTCGAGTTCGGGGAACAGCGCATAGATCTCTTGCAGGACCGGCTGTTCAAACAGCTCAGCCGTTTGCGGGCCGGGTAAAAAGCTTTCGGTTGTCAGCCCTTCAGAATAGATCACCTGATGCTGGTCAAACAACAGATGCACATAGGTGACGTCACCGCCAAACTGGCGGGAAATACTGCCACCATTCAGCAGATCCTTTGCTGCAACCAGCACCTCGCCCTCACCGAACAACAGCTCTGCATAGGCGTCACGCAGCAAAATGCGGTGTTGCGGCGAAACCATCAGGTCGCGGTGGGTGCCAAAGCTGCCCGCACGGATGAGGATCGGCGCAAACTCGCCCTCAGCACGGACACTGCGGGATCCGATCCAACGCAACGGTTGCGGCCCCTGGTCTCTGGTTGTCACCAGATCGCCGGGCTGCAGGGTCTCAACCGGCACGTCCCCCTCCGGGGTGCGGATCAACGTCCCGGCCACAAAGCACGGAATCGAGCTGGCTTTTACAAAGCCGGTATCGCTGTTGTCCCCATTGCTGGCGGTATAAGTAAAGTTGAAATCTTCAATATCCCCGTCACCGTGAAGCGTCAGGGTGCCATCTGCATTCACCTCGACCTGCTGCCCCGTCGGCAGCGTCACCACAGACCCAGCGGAGACCTCCACCCCGTTGACATGGGTGACCGTCAACACCCCGCCCGAGGGGCTGACGTCATTGGCCAGCACATCGACAACCTTGCTGCCATCCGCTGCCACATGGACCTCATCGGTCAGCGCCACCAGATCGGTCTGCACCGAGTCAGCTGCGATCAACAGATTACTATCGTAGCTGCTGTCTCCCACATCCGCGATGCCAAAGCGGATGTCATTTACCTCGCCGGGATTGACATACATGGTCAACGTCATGGTGATGGTCAGGCCGTCCATCTCGGTGTTGAAGTCATCACCGGTGTTATCAAGGTAGAGATTTTCATTGATCGAGGCACTGACATTGCCCGGATTTGCGGCGCCACCGCCGACGTCCATTTCGACCACCGAGCCATTGACCCACACGGCCACCACATCCTGATAGATCGAGCCCTGATATTCCGGGAACTCTTCGGAGGAAAACACAAACTCCACGGTCATGACCGAAGCGTCGGGAATAAAGCTCACATCCAGGTAGGAGGCGTCATAGGTTCTGGCACCAGCCGCAGCATTGAAATCCGAGTTGTTGTTTTCGCCACTGGTATTGCGCGAGGTGTCAGTCGCCCGGTTGGGATCACCTCTAGAGTTGGTGTAGCTGCTGGCCCGTCCCGTTGACAGGATCACGCCGCTATCCCCGGGGGTGGCGCCGGGGGCCAAGGCGTCCCCGTTTGAATAGATCGCCGATGATCGGCTGTCGCCGCTGTAATCGGCACTGACCACGGTGACACCGTCGCCAAAAATCGTTTCGGCCATCTCGGTCGCAGACGCACCTGTATCGTATCCCAGCTCTGATGCTGTCGCCATTTGCCTTGCTCCAATCCTCAATTGGAGAGACAACTCACCCGTCACGCCACAGCGAAAGATCCGCTGCGCTGCCTGGACCTTTTTGGCCCTTTATATATTGGCAAAATCCACATTTTTGTGGTTCCGCTCGCTGGTGACCTGCCTCTGGTCTTTTTTATTAACTGTTCTATACCACGCACTTTTACGAGGTGTCAGCTAGTAAGTTTTCCCTAGATCAGGGCGCAGCTTTTGCGCCACAAGGCCCCAGACAGGCCGCGACGGCGTTGGGCTGCGCCTTCCAGCGTGATCTGGCTCTGTTTGCACGGGCTCCAAAAGCGCGTTAAATCACTCAAAACCTTATTTTGGGCGTGCCCCCGCACGCCGCACAGGAGCACCCACATGGCCCCCATCGACCCGGTTCGTCTGACTGCGGATTTGATCCGCTGCCCCTCTGTAACCCCTGTAGAAGGTGGCGCGCTGCAGATGTTGCAAGAGCTGCTGTCGCAAGCTGGGTTTACCTGCACAAGGGTGGATCGTGGTGGCATTTCCAACCTCTTTGCCCGCTGGGGGGACAAGGGCCATGGGCGCAGCTTTGGCTTTAATGGCCATACCGATGTGGTGCCCCTGGGGGATGAGGCCGCCTGGACCATGCCGCCCTTTGGCGCTGAGATAAAAGACGGGGTGATGTATGGCCGGGGGGCAACCGACATGAAATCTGGCGTTGCGGCCTTTGCCGCCGCTGCCATTGATTTTGTCACCGACACCCCACCCGACGGCGCGGTGATCCTGACCATCACCGGCGATGAGGAAGGCGATGCCATCGACGGCACCACTGCCTTGCTCGACCATATGGCGGCAACCGGGGAAAAGATGGACGTCTGTCTGGTTGGTGAACCCACCTGCCCCACAACCATGGGCGAGATGATCAAGGTGGGCCGCCGCGGTTCGATGTCCGCCTGGTTCACCGTGACCGGCAAGCAGGGGCACTCCGCCTATCCCCACCGTGCCAATAACCCGCTCAACGCCATGGCCCGGCTGGTGGACCGCCTGGCCAGCCACCAATTGGATCAGGGCACCGATCATTTTGATGCCTCGACCCTGGCGGTTGTGACCATCGACACCGGCAACCCCGCGACCAATGTGATCCCGGCCCAAAGCCGCGCAACGGTAAACATCCGCTTCAACAACAGCCACAGTGGCGCCAGTCTCAGCAGCTGGTTGCAGAGCGAGGTGGACCGGGTCACGGCAGAATTTGGCGTCTCAATCGAGATGAAGATAAAAATCTCCGGTGAGAGCTTTCTCACCCCGCCCGGTGCTCTTTCGGATCTGGTTGCAAGTGCCGTGGAGGCCGAGACGGGGATCAAACCCGAGCTGTCAACCACCGGCGGCACCTCGGATGCGCGCTTTGTCAAACATCACTGCCCGGTGGTTGAGTTTGGCCTGGTCGGAAAGACGATGCATCAGGTTGATGAATGTGTGCCGGTTGAACAGATCACCCAGCTGAAATCCATCTATGCCCGTATCCTGAAAGACTATTTTGCATGAGCATCACAATCGCCGAGACCCGGGATTTTGCCACCTGCCTTGCCCTGCGCCACACCGTTTTTGTCAAAGAACAAGGCGTGCCAGTCGCGGAAGAACAGGACGCGTTTGACGCAGTCGCAACCCATCTGTTGGCACAGGACGGCAGCACCCCGGTTGGCACCGCGCGCATCCTGTTTCAGGGTGATGTGGCAAAGGTCGGTCGGGTCTGTGTGCTGCAAAGCGCTCGTGGCACTGGCCTCGGGGCGGATATTATCCGCGCAGCCATCGAAATTGCAAAAAAGACACCCGGCATCGCCCGCGTCAAACTCGGCGCCCAGATCCACGCGCTGGGGTTCTACACAAAACTCGGCTTTCAGGCCTTTGGACCCATCTATGATGATGCTGGCATTGATCACCGCGATATGGTGTTGGAGCTGGCGTGAGGCCGGTTCTGATCATCATGGTGAAAGAGCCACGCCCCGGCCGGGTCAAAACCCGGCTTGGGCGTGACATTGGCAAAATTGCCGCCACCTGGTGGTTTCGCCATCAATCTGCCCGGCTGATCCGCCGCCTGCGTGATCCCCGCTGGGAGCTCGTTCTGGCCGTTGCGCCAGATCTGGCCGTCTCCTCACGCGTCTGGCCTGGCGATGTGGCCCGTCAGCCGCAGGGGCGGGGGGATCTGGGACAGCGCATGGGGGCAATGCTGCGCAAATTTGGTCCCGGACCGGTCTGCCTGATTGGCGCCGATATCCCCGGCGTGACCCGCGCCCATATTGCCCGCGCCTATGCTGCGCTCGGGGGTCATGACGCAGTCTTTGGCCCCGCACTGGATGGCGGCTATTGGCTGGTCGGGGCCAAGCACCCCAAACGTCTGCCCCGCAGCCTGTTTCGCAATGTGCGCTGGTCCAGCGAACAGGCGCTGGCGGACAGCTTGCGCAGCCTGCCCGGCTATCGCATTGCGCTCACTGATCAGCTTAGGGATGTCGACACTGCGGCGGATCTGCCCGACCACCGATAGCAGGCTTGCATCTGACGCAGCGCTTTTGCCCATGACCTCTCCTCCCAGCCATGCTAGGCGGGGTATATGACCCGTATTCCCTCCAAGGCCGAGATCCTCGATTGGATCAGCGCCCACCCGACCCAGACATCGAAACGCGACATTGCCAAGGCTTTTGGCATCAAGGGCGCCGACCGGATTGATCTCAAGCGCCTGCTGAAGGAGCTGGAGGCCGAAGGGCATTTGCAAAAGCGCAACAAAACCTATCGCGACCCCGAGCAATTGCCCCCGGTGACGGTGCTGCTGGTCAAGGCGCCGGACGAGAATGGCGATCTTTATGCCCAACCGCTGGAGTGGCACGGCGAAGGGGTAGAACCGATCGTGCTGGTGGTAACCACGCCCGCAGGCCCTGCCCTGGGACAGGGTGACCGCATTCTGGCCCGGTTGAGTAAGGTGGATGGATCCGATCATCACTACGAGGCCCGCATCATCCGCCGCATTGGCGTGAACCCCAAACGGGTTATCGGCATCTTCCGTAAGGGCGCTGAGGGCGGCCGCATTGTGCCGATTGAAAAGTCCTCCTCCAATGAATGGATCGTGCTTGAGGACGCCATGCAGGGCGCCCGTGATGGTGAGCTGGTCGAGGCCGAGCAGGCTGGCCCCAAGGGCCGCATGGGCCTGCCCCGCGCCCGCGTGATCAACCGGCTGGGCGATCCCTCTGCCCCCAAGGCGGTGTCGCTGATTGCCATTCATCAGCATGGTATTCCCGATGATTTTCCCAATGCGGTGGTGGCCGAGGCAGATGCCGCCAAACCCATGGGGCTATCGGGGCGCGAAGATCTGCGTGACATGCCGCTGATCACCATCGACCCGGCCGATGCCCGCGACCACGATGACGCCTGCTACGCCGAAGCGGATACCGATCCTCAGAACCCCGGTGGCCATATCATCTGGGTCGCCATCGCCGATGTTGCCGCCTATGTCAAAACCGGCGGCGAGCTGGATCGCGAGGCGCGCAAACGCGGCAATTCCTCGTATTTCCCGGACCGCGTGGTGCCGATGCTGCCTGACCGGCTGTCGGGCGATCTGTGCTCGCTGCACGAGGGCGTACCGCGCCCCTGTCTAGCAGTGCGCATGCAAATCGATGCCGATGGCAACAAGATCTCGCACCGCTTTGCGCGCGGGCTGATGCGGTCTGCTGCCTCGCTGCATTACGCCGAGGTCCAGGACGCCATGGATGGTCAGGTGACGGAGCGCACCGAGCGCTTTTTGGAGCTGGTGATCAAACCGCTTTATGCCGCCTACACTGCGCTGAAAAAGGCCCGTGCCCGGCGCGAGCCGCTGGATCTGGACCTGCCTGAACGCAAAATTGTGCTGAACGACAATGGTCAGGTCACCTCGGTGGCCTTTCGTGACCGGTTGGACGCGCATAAGTTGATTGAGGAATTCATGATCCTCGCAAATGTGGCCGCCGCCGAGACCCTGATCAAAAAGCGCTCACCGCTGCTGTTCCGGGTGCACGAAGAACCGGCCCCAGAAAAGCTGGAGTCCCTGCGGGAAACGGCCATGGCTGCTGGCTTTCCGTTGGCCAAGGGCCAGGTCTTGCAGACCAAGCACCTGAATGCCTTGCTCAATGGCGCGGCGGGCACCGATGACGCCGAGCTGATCAATATCTCGACCCTGCGGTCGATGCAGCAAGCCTATTACACACCTGAAAACTTTGGCCATTTTGGCCTGGCCCTGCGCAACTACGCGCATTTCACCTCGCCCATTCGGCGCTACGCTGACCTGATTGTGCATCGCTCGCTGATCTCCGCCCATGGCTGGGGCGACGATGGCCTGCAACCGGCAGAGATCGACCGCCTGGAAGAAACCGCCACTCATATTTCCGAAACCGAGCGTCGCTCGATGATTGCGGAACGCGACACCACCGACCGCTACCTGGCCGCTTATCTGTCCGAACGGGTCGGCAGTGAGTTCACCGGTCGGATCAGCGGCATCGCCCGCTTTGGTGCCTTTGTGAAAATGGATGAGACCGGCGCCGATGGCCTGGTGCCGGTCCGCACCATTGGGCGGGAGTTCTTTCACTTTGACGCCGAGGCCGGCACCTTGATGGGGGCCGATACCGGATTCACCATCTCGATTGGCCAGCGCGTCACCGTTCGCCTGACACAGGCGGCGCCAGTCACTGGCGGGCTTGAGCTGGAACTGTTGTCAATCGAAGAGGAAGCCCTGCCCAGAGGCGGCTATGCAGGCGGGGGCGGAAAGGGCGGCGGTCGTCGACGCAGCCCCGCAGGGCATACTGCAAAACGCAAAAGCAGCAGGTCCAAACACAAGGCGGCAAAAGTCAAACGCAAGGTAGACCGCAAACGCCGCTGACCCTGGGCCGCTGACCTTGGGACCTGCTATTTTGCTGCCGTCTTTTTGCGCAGCCGATAGGTCAGAGCCTGTTCGATTAGCCAACCATGGCGCAGCGGATCTATATCTGTGACCTGATCAAACAGAACTGCGCGGGTTCCATCCACCCGATCCCACATCGGATAGGCTGTCAGATACTCGGGTATCAGGCGGCTTTGGCAATGCACAAACAGAGCAAACCCTGCGGATTTTGGCACGCCCAGGCGGAGTGTTGTTCCGGCCTTGGTCTGCGGTGTCAGATAGGCCGGTTGGCCCCAGCGCAGCGATTCTTCGATCTGCCCAATCTCTGGCCGAGCCCGAGCAATGTCAAAAATCATGTCGCGCAGCAGCAAGAGCCCCTCACGGGCGGTCTCGTCCGGCAGGCGATATGCCGCTTCGACTTCTGGGCTTGAAAAAGGGTATTTCATCATCTCAGTTCGCGTTTTGGATCTGTTTGATCAGCATAGGCGCTTTGGCCCAAGTCACGAAACCCCAATAGAAAAGGAGGCCCAAGATCGCTGGGGCCTCCTTAATACTATTGTTTTAATTGCTGCGTTTAGCTTGGGCTCATGCCCCGCAGACGTTCCGAACGTCGCCGCAGCATTTCCACGGTTGCAAGCAACACGATAGAGATCGCGACCAGGATCGTCGCCACCGCCAGAATGGTGGGGGAGATCTGCTCACGCAGGCCGATGAACATCTGCCAGGGCAGGGTTTTCTGACCAGCCGAGCCGACAAAGAGAACCACCACGACCTCGTCAAATGAGGTGATGAAGGCAAACAGGCCGCCAGAAATCACACCAGGCAAGATCAAAGGCATCTGAATGCGGAAGAAGGTGGTCACCGGATCCGCGCCCATATTTGCCGCCGCACGGGTCAGCGAGCGGTCAAAACCCACCAGCGTTGCCGTCACGGTGATGATCACAAAGGGAATACCCAAGGCCGCGTGGGCCAAAACCACCCCGAGATATGTCCCCTGCAGGCCAATACGGCTGTAGAAGAAATACATGCCCGCAGCGGAAATGATCAGCGGTACGATCATTGGCGAAATCAGAATCGCCATGATGGCCCGACGGAACGGCACATGGGGTTGGCTGAGGCCGATCGCCGCCAAGGTTCCGAAGGTCACAGAGACAAGCGTAGCCATGGGGGCAATCTTCAGCGAGTTCCACATCGCGCTTTGCCAAGAATCGTTGCCAAAGAAATCGCGATAGTGTTTCAGCGAAAACCCTTCAGGATCCAGCCGCAACATTTCCGGCGTGAAGGTAAAGAAGTCCTGCGCGTTAAAGCTCAGCGGGATGATCACCACGATCGGAGCAATCAGAAAGAAGAAGATAAGCCCGCAGATTACCCGGAAGGAATAGTACCAGACCCGTTGGCCAGTGGTCGCATATGGAGGAAGTGCACTCATTGTCGGTTACCCCAGCTTCACGTTGTCGATGCCGACAATCTTGTCATAGACCCAGTACAGCAGCAGCACCACCGCCAGAAGGATCGCGCCCAGTGCCGCGCCCAGACCCCAGTTGCCCGATGTCGAGATATGATAGGCAATCAGGTTGGAGATGAAGGTCCCTTTGGTACCACCCACCAGGGCAGGCGTGATGTAGTAGCCAACCGCCAGGATGAAGACGAGGATCGACCCCGCGCCAATGCCTGGAATGGACTGAGGGAAATAAACCCGCCAGAAGGCTGTCCAGTTGGTGGCGCCCAGCGACTTGGCCGCCCGCAGATAGGTGGGCTGGATCGTCTGCATCACCGAATACATCGGCAGGATCATAAAGGGCAGCAGGATATGGGTCATCGCAATGATGGTGCCCAGTTCGTTGTTGATCAACACAAGTCGATTGTCATCACCAACCAGCCCTATCCAGACCAGCACGTCATTGATAACACCTTGTTGCTGCAGCAGGATTTTCCAGGATGATGTCCGTACCAGCAGCGAGGTCCAGAATGGCAGCAGCACCAGGATCAGCAACATGTTGGCATTGCGGGTGGTGATATTGGCCAGCAGCCAAGCAACCGGATAGCCCAGCATAATGCAGCTGAAGGTGATGATCAGCGACATCCGCATGGTTCGGATCAACATGGTGTTGTAAATGCGTTCTGTCTCGGGACGGATCTCGGCACCATCAGCGCCCAGTTTCATGTCTACCGCATTGAGGAAATACCCCACGGTATGGGTCCCGGAATATGTCTTGATGGTGCGCCACAGCTCGATATCAGCCCAGCCATCGTTGAGTTCGATCAGGCGCTCCTTGTAGGGGCCTTCGTTTTCAACATCCCATTTTCTGATCTTGCGGCCGGATTTACGAAACACCGAGGACAGGCCTGGGTTCTCGTAGTTCAGGCGCTTTGCCACTTTTGTGTGCACCTTGATCTCTGCCGCGGCCTTTAGATCCACCGCCAGCGCGGCAAAAACCGCTTCGTCTGGCAATTCCGATGAGGCGGGATCCCAGGATTCGAGCGCTGTCACCGTTTTGGGCAGGATTTCCTGAACGATTCGGTTGTCTACCGAACGGTACAGCATATCGCCAACAGGCAGGATGAAGGTCACAAGGATAAACAGGAGCAGCGGTGCAATCAGCATCAAAGCCCTGAGCTTCTGCAGCCGCAGTGCCTTCGCGAGGCTACGCTTTAGCGGCGTGCCATCAGCGGCCAGCACAGGGCCATTTTGGGTGGTGTCACTCATGGTGGGGATCCCCGTCGGGTCTTTTTTGATTGGTGGAGAAAGGGCCCAGACAATGCCGGGCCCTTTCCCGTTATCACAACGAGGTCAGATTATTGGAGCAACCAGGCCTGGAATTTTGCGTCCAGATCATCACGGTTGTCTGCCCACCACTCATAGTCATAGGTGTGCACATTGCCAGAGTTGGCAGGATCTGTTGGCATGTGAGGCGCCATTTCGATGCCCAGCACTGCGTGCTTACCAACCAGCGGTGCCGAGGAGGCACGTGCAGGACCGTAAGAGATATACGCCGCCTGATCAGCAAGACGCTGAGTGTCGGTGGCGAACTTCAGGAAGTCCATTGCGCGGGCTTTGCGGTCCGCTGGCAGACCGGCGGGAACGATCCAGCCGTCCAGGTCAAAGGACTGCATGTCCCAGAGCATACCAATTGGCTGATCCTGCTCGGCAATCGCCGAGAACAGACGACCGTTGTAGGTCGAGCCCATGATCACTTCGCCATCGGCCAACAGCTGTGGTGTTTCCGCACCAGCAGACCACCAGACAACGCTGTCCTTGATGGTGTCGAGCTTGGCCAGGGCCTGTGTTACACCTTCGTCGGTGCCCAGCACGTCATAGATGTCGTCCTTGGCAACGCCGTCGCAATACAGAGCCCATTCCATGTTGTCGATTGGGCGCTTCTGCAGCGAGCGTTTGCCTGGGAATTTCGCCAGGTCAAAGATGTCGCAAACAGAGGTAGGTGCCTCGGCGCCAACCAGGTCGGTGCGGTAGCCAAAGGTGGTCGAATAAACGATCTGAGGCACAAAGCAGTCAGAAACCAGCAGGTCGCCAAAGTCTTCCGAGGCAGGTGTGCCATCGGGAGCCGCGGCCAGATCTGCGTCGTGGTCCAGCTCTGCAGCGAGACCTTCGTCACACAGGCGCATGGCGTCAGACGCAACAACGTCGACCAGATCCCAGGTCACATTGCCGGCTTCGTTCATGGCGCGCAGCTTGGCAACCGCTTCAGCCGAGCTTTCGTCCCAGACGGCGCTAACGCCATCGTTTGCCGCCAGGTAGGGCTCAACATAGGCTTTGTTCTGGCTGTCCTGATAGGCACCGCCCCAGGATACCAGGGTCAGTTCGTTTGCCATGTTTTCGGCAAAGGCCGCCGGCGCGATCAGCGCCGTGGTCATAGCCAATGCTGACAGTTTTGTCATCTTCATGAGAAGTCACTCCTTGTTGTATTTCGTTCGTTAATATTTACCCTCCCGGTCATACTCGCCGGGAGTTGTGCTTGTGTACGGTATGGATCAGGCGTCCAAGGCGTGGCAGTCGTCGGGCAACCAGCCAATTTCGATCTGCTGACCGGGTTTAAGACGGACCTGATCAGGCGCATTCCGTGTCTTGATCACAAATTCATCGTTGCCTGCAACGCGCAGGCGGGTGCGAAAGATGTCACCCATGTAGATGAATTCAAGCACTTCTGCCTTCAGGGTATGGACCCCTTCGGCAAGACGATCCTTGTTGTATTCAACGCGCTCTGGGCGAATCGAAACACGCGTCCGCTCGCCCGGCTTGCTGACGTTGACGGGCCGACAGTCGATCAGCTCACCACCGTCCAGCTGCACCAGCGCGACACCGTTGTTGATCTCTTTGACGGTGCCTTCGAGCGTGTTGTTTTCGCCGATGAACTGCGCAACAAAGCTGTTCTGCGGTTCTTCATACAGCTTGTCTGGCGGCGCCAGCTGCTGAATGCGGCCATCTTCAAACACCGCAACCCGGTCCGACATCGTCAGGGCTTCGGTCTGGTCATGGGTCACATAGACCACAGTAATGCCCAGGCGGTGCGCCAGGTGGGTGATTTCAAACTGCATCTTTTCCCGCAGCTGTTTGTCCAGCGCGCCAAGCGGTTCATCCATCAAAACCAGCTCGGGTTCAAACACCAGCGCCCGCGCCAGGGCGATACGCTGCTGCTGTCCACCAGAAAGCTGCGAAGGACGACGGCCACCAAAGCTGCCCATTTCCACCATATCCAACGCGCGCTTTACCTTTTCCTCACGCTCGGATTTGCCCATCTTGCGGACTTCCAGCGGGAAGGAGAGGTTTTCGGCAATGGTCATGTGCGGGAACAGGGCATAATTCTGAAACACCATGCCGATGCCACGTTTATGCGGCGGGATGTTGTTGATCGAGGTGCCACCAAGGCGAATATCGCCGTGGGTTGCCGTCTCAAATCCAGCCAACATCATCAAGCAGGTGGTTTTACCGGAACCCGAGGGGCCCAACATGGTGAGGAACTCACCTCTGGGCATAATGAGGTTCAGGTCTTTTACGACAAGATTTTCACCATCGTAGCTCTTTTGCACGCGTTCGAATTCTACGAACGCGTCAGTATTAGACGCATCAGCCAAAGCAGGCTCCCCGTTTTTTTATAATCGGCAGATTGGTTCTGCGCTTCTGACGTGATGTAAGCATACCCTTGCCGGGGGATGCAACCGCATCATCCATTAATAATTATCAGACCAGCTTAGGCCGCAACGATAGACACTTTGGACTCACAGCGCCCCCCAACGACAGATTTGCGACAGATTTGTGCAGTTTCCGCTAACACTGGGGAACTCTTGTTCACCATAAACAGAAAGGCCTCGCACCTGATGGGGTGCAAGGCCTGTGGTGCTTTGGCCAGGTTGTTCTTTGCCGCGCAGGGTCAGGCGCTGTGCAGCAGATCCTTTTCCTGCAGAATTGCATAACACTCATCCAGCGAGCTCCGGGCCCGCGCGATCAGGACATCAATCTCCTCAGGGGTGATCACCAGTGGTGGTGAAATAATCATCCGATCGCCCACATGCCGCATAACAAGGTTATTGGCAAAGCAGCGCTCGCGGCAGATAAACCCAACAGTTCCCGCCTCGGCCGCAAAGCCCGCCCGGCTGTCTTTGTTCGGAACCAGCGCAATCGACCCCATCATGCCGACGATCTTGGCTTCGCCTACCAGCGGGTGATCTGCCAGCGCTTCCCATTTCTCTTTCAAATAGGGCGCCGCAACATCCTGAACATGACCAACGACATTCTCTTCTTCGAGAATACGCAGGTTTTCCAGCGCCACAGCCGAGGCCACGGGATGGCCGGAATAGGTATAGCCATGGTTAAACTCATCCGAGCCAATGACCGCTGCAACCTCATCGCTGACAATTGAGCCGCCGATGGGCGCATAGCCGGACGACAACCCCTTGGCGATGGTCATGATATCCGGACGAATTCCCATGGTTTGCGAGCCAAACCAATTGCCGGTGCGACCAAACCCACAGATCACTTCATCCGCGATCAGCAGGATTTCATATTTGTCGCAGATGCGCTGGATCTCAGGCCAATAGGTGGCAGGCGGCACGATAACACCGCCAGCGCCCTGGACAGGTTCAGCGATAAAGGCGGCAACCCGATCTTCGCCCAGTTCCAGAATCGCGGCTTCCAGCTCCTGCGCCCGTGCCAAACCAAAATCATCCTCGGAGGTGTCGCCACCTTCGGCCCACCAATGGGGCTGGTTGATGTGGTGAATATCCGGGATCGGCAGCCCGCCCTGCGCGTGCATCCCGCTCATACCGCCCAGCGAGCCACTGCCCACAGAAGAGCCGTGATAGGCATTATGGCGACTGATAATGACCGATTTTGTTGGCTTACCCTTCAGCGCCCAATAGTGCCGCACCATACGGATATTGGTGTCATTGGCCTCAGATCCTGAACCCGCAAAAAACACGTGGTTCAAATCACCTGGTGCCAGCTCAGCAATTTTGGCGGCCAGTGCAATCACCGGCACATGGGTGGTTTGAAAAAAGGTGTTGTAATAGGGCAGTTCCCGCATCTGGCGCGCAGCCACATCGGCCAGCTCATCGCGGCCATAGCCAATGTTGACACACCACAGGCCCGCCATGGCGTCTAGGATCTCATTCCCCTCACTATCGGTCAGGGTAACACCCGTCGCACGGGTAATGATGCGGCTGCCCTTTTCGGCCAATTCGCCGTTGGCGGTAAAGGGGTGCATATGGTGGGCAGCATCCAAAGCCTGCAATTCGGCCGTGGGCATGTGATTGGTGATCGCGTTCATCAGGCAGACTCCGTCAATGAGAGATTGGCCCTAGAATATGATCAAATTTCTCCTTGTCAATCGAATCAGTTGGCGCTGACCAGCCCCTGACTCACTTGTTCCATGCCCTGTTCGACGTCTTTTTCCATCGCCAGCGCCACTTTTTCTGCCTCCCCCCGACGCATGGCCTCGATGATGTCCTTATGGCGGTCCGGGAAACTCTGGGTTCCAAAGCGACCGCAGACCACCCGCAGCGAAGGACCAAAGCGCAGCCACAGCCGGTCTGCCAAATCCGACATGATCGGCGCGTCGGCGCAGGCATAGAGTTCGGAATGGAAGCTGTAGTTCTGCACCAAATAGCCGGTGACATCCCCCGCAGAAATCGCCTGATCCAGGGCGGTATCAATGGCTTCCAAACGGGCGATCTGATCGGCAGATATGCGCAGAGCAGCCCGGCGTGCAAGCTCAGATTCTATTGTTTTTCTTACGAAAATTAGCTCATCTATATCCTCAGACCGCAGCAAGGGAACCGAGACCCGGCGGTTGCCCTGAAACATCAAAGCCCCATCGGAAATCAACCGGCGAATGGCCTCACGTACCGGGGTCATGCCCGCCCCCAATGACTCGGTCAGCCCCTGGATGGTGACCGCCTGCCCGGGGGCCAGCTCGCCAAAGAGAATTTGCGCGCGCATCTTTTGATAGACGGTCTCATGGGCGGGCAGTTTTGGCCTATCATCCGGGGCGGCCTGGTCTGCGTGAGATGCTAATTTGGTCACCGACACTTGCGATTATCCTCCTAAATTTTGAGCAGCTTGCACGAAGTTCTGCCCGGTGGAAACATAAACAGTATTGCCGAATGAGGTAAAACTTGATCAAATCTAGTTCAGCCGGGCTCACACCGGTACCCACAGGGAGATTTCCATGACACTCAAAATGCTCACAACCACCACCGCCGTCGCCTTGCTCGGCTCGGTCGCCATGGCAGACGAAGTACGCGTCTACAACTGGTCCGACTATATTGATGAAGCACTGCTGGAAAAGTTCGAGACTGAAACCGGTATCGAACTGATCTACGATGTCTTTGACAGCAATGAACTGCTGGAAACCAAAATGCTGGCCGGTGGATCTGGGTATGACGTTGTGGTGCCCAGTGGCACATTCCTGCAGCGTCAGATTATCGCCGGGTCTTTCCAAAAGCTGGACATGTCCAAGCTGCCCAACCACAAGAACATGTGGGATGTCGTGGAAACCCGCACCGAACAATATGACCCGGACAATGCCTATTCCATCAACTACATGTGGGGCACCACCGGCATCGGCGTAAACATCGGCAAAGTCAAAGAACTGCTGGGCGAGGATGCGCCGATCAACTCGCTTGAGCTGGTCTTTAACCCCGCCAATATGGAAAAGCTGAGCGAATGCGGCGTGCACTTCCTGGATGCGCCTGCTGAAATGATCCCGGCCGCGCTGAAATACATCGGCGAAGACCCCAACAGCCATGACCCCGAGGTGCTGGCCAAGGCCGAAGCCGTCTTCATGGGCATTCGCCCCTATATCCAGAAATTCCACTCGTCCGAGTATATCAATGGTCTGGCGAACGGCGATATCTGCGTTGCTGTTGGCTGGTCCGGGGACGTGCTGCAGGCCCGCGACCGCGCTGCTGAGGCCGACAATGGCGTCGAAATCGCCTATCATGCAGCCGTCGAGGGCGCGCAGATGTGGTTTGACCAGATGGCCATCCCAGTTGATGCACCAAACCCGGATGCGGCGCATGCCTTCCTGAACTTCATCATGGATCCGCAGAATATGGCGGCCGCATCGAACTATGTGTATTACGCCAACGGCAACATGGCCTCGCAAGAGTTCCTGGCCGAAGACGTGATCGGCGATCCGGCAATCTACCCCGATGCGGATACACTGGCCAATCTCTTCACCACCACCCCCTATGCCCCCAAGGTACAGCGTGTGGTGACCCGCATGTGGACCAAAATCAAATCAGGCACCTGATCTCAGACGCTTGATCCGGCGGGGCGCCCAGCGCGCCCTGCCTTTGCCTAATTGCGACAAACCTCTGATTGCGCAGCTTGCAGCCCGCGTTTTCAGAAATTGCGGGGGACGCAGCTTGACCATTCCTGTATTCGAACCCTGGAACGATCCAGAGGCCAAGCCTTTGATCCAGTTCCAGAACGTCACAAAACGATTTGGTGATTTCACGGCGATCGACGACCTGACCATCGGCATCTATGAGAAAGAGTTCTTTGCGCTTTTGGGCCCATCGGGCTGCGGCAAGACCACCATGATGCGGATGCTTGCCGGGTTTGAAACCCCCTCTGAGGGAAAGATCTTTCTGGCCGGTCAAGACATGGCGCCAGTGCCTCCGAACAAGCGCGCCACCAATATGATGTTTCAGTCCTACGCGCTGTTCCCGCATCTGAGCATCTGGGAAAACATCGCCTTTGGCCTGAAGCGCGAAGGCATGGCCAAGCCCGAGATCAGCAACCGAGTGGACGAAATGCTGCGCCTGACCCGGCTGGAGAAATTTGCCAGCCGCAAGCCGCACCAAATATCGGGTGGTCAGCGTCAGCGGGTTGCTCTGGCACGCTCACTTGCCAAAAAGCCCAAACTTCTGCTGCTGGATGAACCCCTGGGTGCGTTAGACAAAAAGCTGCGTCAGGACACCCAGTTTGAGCTGATGGATATTCAGGAAAAGACCGGCACCACCTTTGTCATTGTGACCCATGACCAGGAAGAGGCGATGACCGTCGCCAGCCGCGTCGCGGTAATGGACAACGGCAGGATCATCCAGGTCGCGACCCCGGACCGTATCTATGAAACGCCCAATTCGGTCTATGTTGCTGATTTCATCGGCGAGGTGAACATCATCGGCGGGACCGCCACCCCAAATGGCGAAGACAGCTATTCAATTGCCTGGAAGGACGGGCAAGCGCCCCTGAATGTCAAATCGCCAAACCCTTTCTCCGACGGTCAGCCCTGTCATCTGGCGATACGCCCAGAGAAAGTCACCATTACTTCTGACAAACCCAATGATGTCGATAATGCGGTGGAGGGAAAGATCCTCGATATCGCGTATCTCGGCAATATCTCCACCTATCATGTCGAACTGCCTTCTGGCGCGGTGATCAAGGCGCAAAGCGCCAACACCCGCCGCATTTCACGTCGTGCTTTCACTTGGGAAGACACTGTCTGGCTGTCCTGGACCGCCACGGCAGGCGTTCTGTTGGCTGAATAATGCGCCGCTTTACCCTGATCGCTGTCCCGTATCTCTGGCTCTTGGCGCTGTTTTTGGTGCCCTTTGTCATCGTGTTTAAGATCTCGCTTTCCGATGTGGCCCTGGCCCGTCCGCCCTATACGCCTCATTTTGATTGGGCGACCGGCATCTGGGCCTTCCTCTCCGAGCTGGATTTTGAAAACTTCGCCTGGTTGACCCAGGATGATCTGTATTGGAAAGCCTATCTCAGCTCGCTAAAGATCGCCCTGATCTCGACCACGCTGACGCTCTTGGTTGGCTATCCGATGGCCTATGCCATGGCACGCGCGCCCGAAGAATGGCGTGCAACCTTGATGATGTTGGTGATTCTGCCGTTCTGGACCAGCTTCCTGATCCGGGTTTATGCTTGGATGGGTATCCTGTCGAACGAAGGCTTTCTCAATCAGTTCTTGCTGTGGACCGGGGTGATTTCCGAACCGCTCACCATCCTCAACACCAATACCGCCGTCTATATCGGTATCGTTTACACCTATCTGCCCTTTATGATCCTGCCAATCTATGCCGCCCTTGAACGGCTGGACGAATCGCTGATTGAAGCCGCCGAGGATCTGGGCTGCTCGCGCTTGTCGGCCTTTTGGTTGGTGACCATTCCGCTGTCGAAAAACGGCATCATCGCCGGCTGTTTTCTGGTCTTCATCCCGGTGCTGGGCGAATTCGTCATTCCATCGCTGCTGGGCGGATCTGACACGCTGATGATCGGTAAGGTCCTGTGGGAAGAGTTCTTCTCCAACCGCGACTGGCCCGTGGCATCTGCAGTGGCAGTTGTGCTGTTGCTGCTCTTGATCATTCCCATCGTGCTGTTCCAGCGCAATCAGCAAAAACAGCAGGAGGCCGAACAATGAAACGCATGAGTTGGTTCAATACGGTCTCGCTGACGCTTGGCTTTGCCTTCCTCTATGTGCCGATGCTGATTCTGGTGATCTACAGTTTCAACGAAAGCAAACTGGTCACCGTCTGGGCGGGGTTCTCGACCAAATGGTACGGCGAGCTGATGCAGAACGAGGCCTTTCTCAACGCCGCATGGGTGACGATCAAAGTCGCGGTGGTCTCGTCAACAATCGCAACGGTTCTGGGCACCATGGCCGCCTATGTTCTGGTGCGTGGCGGACGGTTTATGGGGCGTACCCTGTTTTCAGGGATGATCTACGCCCCCCTGGTGATGCCCGAAGTCATCACCGGCCTATCGCTGCTTTTGCTGTTCATCGGCATTGGGTTGGATCGCGGTGTGCTGACCATCGTGCTGGCCCATACGACATTTTCCATGTGCTATGTCTCAGTGGTGGTCTCTTCACGGCTGGTGACCTTTGACAGGTCGCTGGAAGAGGCCGCGCTGGATCTGGGCTGTTCCCCCGCCGAGGCCTTTCGCTTGGTCACCCTGCCAATTATCGCGCCTGCGGTGGTGTCGGGCTGGCTCCTGGCCTTTACCCTGTCGCTGGACGATCTGGTTATCGCCTCCTTCACCTCGGGACCTGCGGCCACAACCCTGCCGATCAAGATCTACTCGGCGGTGCGCCTTGGGGTGTCTCCTGAAATCAATGCGCTTTCGACCCTGATGATCGCGATTGTCACCATTGGCGTCCTTACCGCCTCGCTGGTGAACAAACGCCAGATCGTGCGGCAAAAACGCGATGAAAATGCCGCGGAGCGCAGCTGATGCGGCGAATCTTTTCCGCCTATGCCTATGGTCCCGGCCCCCGCGAAAATTGCTGGTGGGATGAGACCATAGCCGCCCCTCTCTGGCCTCAGCAGGCCGGAGAGATGCAGGTTGACGTGGCAGTCATCGGTGGTGGCTTTACCGGAATGTCAGCTGCGCTGCATCTGGCAGAAAGTGGCACCCGCGTGGCCGTACTGGAGGCGGAAACCCCCGGCTGGGGCGCCTCCGGGCGCAACGGCGGCTTTTGTTGCCTGGGCGGTACCATGCTGTCGGGCAGCGCCATGCAGCGCAAGTTCGGCGATGAAGCCACCAGAACCTATATGGAGGCAGAGCTGGCCGCCATTGATCTGGTACGCGGCCTGCTGGACCGCCACGAGATCGCCGCAGACACCCATTCCAAGGGGGAAACCCGGATGGCGCACAGCCCGCGCGCCATGGCCGCCCTGCGTCGCGAAGCCGAGGAAATCACCGCGGCGGGCGGCACCGCGCATCTTCTGGAACAAGACGCGCTCGCAGATCAGGGTCTGAACGGAACCTTCTTTGGCGCCCTGACAGCACCTGTTGGGTTTGGCCTCAACCCGCGCAAGTATCTGTTTGGCATTGCCCGCGCCGCTGAAAACGCAGGTGCCAGTCTTTTCCAAAACAGCCCCGTAACCCGCCTGACCGCCGCGTCCGACGGGCATCTCCTAACCACCCCTGGTGGGCAAGTTCGCGCCAAACAAGTGATCATTGCCACCAATGGCTACTCTTGGGACGGTCTGCCAAAATGGCTGTCAGGTCGGTATCTGCCCGCGCAATCAAGCGTCATGGTCACCCGCCCTTTGACGGATGACGAGTTGCAGGCACAGGGTTGGTTCAGCGATCAGATGGCCTATGACACCCGCAACCTGCTGCACTATTTCCGCCTGATGCCGGACCGTAGGTTCCTGTTTGGTATGCGCGGCGGGCTGTTTGCCTCGCCCCGTGCAGAGGCCTCTATTCGCCGACTTCTGCGCAAGCATTTTGAGACCATGTTTCCGGCCTGGCGTGGCGTAGAAGGCACCCATTTCTGGTCCGGGATGGTCTGCATGTCGCGCAACCTTGTGCCCTTTGTTGGGCCGGTTCCCGATACTCCGGGGATGTTTGCGGGGCTGTGCTATCACGGTAATGGCGTCGCCATGGGCAGTTATGCCGGGCGGTTGCTGGCGGATCTGGTACAGGGCCGCGCGCCTGATCTGCCCTATTCGCCGGTTATGCAGGGCATGGCCCGGTTTCCCTTTGGCCGCGCCCGCCGCATCGTCATGCCACCAGCCTATGCTCTGTTGGGAATGCAGGATTGATCCATGGCCGCCCGTTCCAGCTCAAACGCGTGCTGGTCCACCGGGTTTCCATCCGCGCAGCGCCACAGGCAATACGCCGCCATACGCCAGTGAAACCAAGGCTTTAACGACAGGTAGCGCCCCACGACCCCGGTATCAGGATAGGCCGCAAGAAAGGCCTCCTCTTCAGCCGGTGACAGCGCAGCGCCCCGGTACAGCACCTGCATGGCTGGTGACAAAAACAGCGCCAGATCCTCGCTTGGGTCGCCCATTTGCGGGCATTGCCAGTCGATCAGGGTCAGCGTGCCATCATGCGCCAATAGGTTTCCCGGCACCGGATCCCCGTGGATCAGCGACAGCAGCGGCAAAGGTGGCACCTGACCGATGGGGCGCAGTGCCCGCAGCTCTGCCACACGATCGGGGTCTGCGGTGCACCGGTTGAGAATCGCATCCCCCTGCGCCTCCAGCGCGGCGCTGCCATTGACGCCGCGCGGCAAGCCGCTGAATTCAGGTTGGTCATGCAACCGACCCAAAAGCTGGGCAGCATGGCCGCTGTCGCGCTGCCAGGGCGCTCCGGTGATATGACCATAGATCAGCCAGTCATGGCCTTCAAAGCGCCCCGCCCCCAACAGGACAGGCACCATGCCAGTTCCGGCAAGAGCCACAAGCGCGGCGGCTTCCCGAGCGGGATCATTGGCAAACAGCGGATTGTCATGCTGACGCTGATAGAGCTTTACCACCCTGTCGCCACAGCGCCAGACCCGGTTAGAGCGCCCCCCCTGCAACGGCAAGGGCGCAGAGACATCTAGCCCCTGCGCCGTGAGCGATCGAAAAAACCGCTGGTCAAAATCTATATCCAGGCCTTGCAGGGCATCATACTCCGGTCGGTGCCCCGTTTAACCGCAGGGCACCCTCTCTAGACCTCGCGACGCCCGCTGAATCAAGCCTCTTCTGGCGCAGGTGTTTCTGCGCTTGGATCCCGCAACGCGGTCACAGAGGTTGCCAGAATCGCAAACCCGGTCTCGTTGATCAAGACCACATCACTGCCTGCCAGTTGGGTTTCCTGAACGGTGGTGTAAACTTCCGCCATCTCTGACAGGACAACCTCACCATCCACCGAGCTCTCAACGATAAAGGTATAGTCCCCGGCCGGGGCCATATCACCGCTGAAATCGGTTCCATCCCAATCATAGGGCTCCGCGCTCACCGGCAGCTCAATGCGGTTGACCTCGTCACCATCGGCATTTCGCACCACCAGCGTGACCTCATCCGCCGCAGCTGCGGGGTTGGGCGACACATTGACCGAGTTGACGCCATCAAAACTCGCCGCCGTGGCTGCGCGCACTTGCATGCCCACCCAGCCGGTCAGCGCCGCCATATTGCCCAGTCCCAACTGCTCCAGCGCCGAGCCAAGGTTGTCATTCGTCAGAACCTGCTGCTCAACCATCGAGAATTCCGCAAGCTGTGAGGCGTATTCCGTGTTGTCCATCGGCTCTGTCGGATCCTGATATTTGGCCTGCGCCGTCAACAGCTTGATAAAGGTGTCAAAATCAGATGTCAGGTTGGTACCGCTACCAGCGGCGGAACTGTTTGTTGTTGCGGTGTTATAGTTGTTGCCGGAAACTTCGGTTGTCATCAGTTAGACCCTCATGTCCACGCCGGCATTTCCCAGCCGGAGATGTTGTACCTGTTTTTCTGCAAGCTCAGTTGCAGACAGGTCGTCCATTTCAGTTGTACCGGATCCGCCCGGCCCGGATTTGCTATCGCCTTCGCTACTGGTGTGACCGCCCGAGGCGCCACCACCGTTGAATTCGAAGGAAACCGTTTCAAAACCCATTTTTCGGAACTCATCCGCCAGCTCGTTGATATGGCGGCGCATCAGGTCGCCAGTTTCAGCACGCTCGGTCTGGATGACCACGGTAATGCCAGTTTCGCTGGTGGAGACCCGCATCTTGACCCGACCCAGTTCCTCTGGGTTCAGCGCCACATCAACGTTGCGCTCCCCCTTGGCAACAAAAGCCTGGGCCAGCTGCGCCGCAACCAGGCGTGGGGTTTCAGGTCGATGCACAGTTCCGGGCTGAAAAACGGCTTCGGTCAGCAGCTGTGACAGGCCCGGCAAATTCGACGGGGTTTCAAAGCTCAGCAGTGGCGAATCAGCACTCTGCCCGCCCTTAGCTGCGGCATCCCCGGCAAGCATCTGGGCCGTAAAGGCCTGTTGAACAGCGCTGATCTGCACAGCTGCGGCTGTCGGTTTGGTGGCTGGAGTGGCACTCGCATTTCCAGAAACCACGGCCTGCGCTTCACGTGATTCGCGTGCGCGGCCTTCTGCGCGGCGGCCCGGTTCAGTGGGAGCTGCGGTGCGGGTTTGCCCCGCAACGGCTGCCAGAACCTCACCGGAGCTCGCGGATTTTCCAGTTGTTTCCCGCTGCGAAGTCTCGGCTTTGGTCTCTGCGGCGGGCTCATCCACCTGCGCGGCCTTGGCCTCCTTCGCCCCGGCGGTTTGTGGCATAGGTGTCGATTTGCCTGTGGTGGTACGCGAATCGCCTGGACGAAGAGCGCCATCCTGAGACCGGGCACCGGCCAGTACTGTGGATGCGACCTCTGGCGTATCACTCTGCGCCTGGTCCGGTTTTGCAGCCTGACCCGCGTCCACAGCATCGGCTGGGCTTTGGGTCTGTGCCGCTACCGCCTGGGTGGAGCTTTTCTGTGCGGCAGTCGATGTCTGTGCTGTCGTCGCAGCAGCCAGGCCGGCGGCGGCTGGCTGAGCAGACGTGCGGCTAACATTTACCGCCTCGCCCTCAACAGCCTCAGTCATCGATTCGGGAGCGGCCTCTGCCAGTGTCACCTGCGCGGTGACATCATCGCCTTCACCACCCGCGATAGCGGCCGCTGCATTGGTAACAGGCGCATTGGCAACAGGTGCAGTCTTGCCGGTCTTTCCAGCCGTCTCAGGATCTGCTGAGGCGCTTGCAGTGGTTGGTTTCAGGTCAGCGTCTTGGCGCAGGCCCAAAGGCGGCACCTCTGCCCCCTGCGCCGCGCTCTCTGTTTCACCAGCCACCATTGCAGTCTCAGCTTCAGTGTCACCGTCTGTTGCATCAGCCTCAGAGCCCTCTGCAGCAGCGCCTTCGGTAAATTCTTCAGTTTGCTGGGGAATATTGCCTTCGATCGCGTCCGAATCTACAGCGGTTTCGGCGGTTTTCACCCCGTCTTTGGGGTCAGGTGCATCCGCGCTCTCAGCTGCAGTTGATTTACCGGCATTGGAGCCGTTCTGGTCAACTGCTTTGGATCGCTCTTTTGCTTCCCGCTGCTCTTCTGCCTTCTCCGCCCGAACCGAGCGATCTCTTTCCGCCGCCGATCTCGTCTCTTGCTGTCTGGCACGATCGTCCAGGTGGTCGGAAAAGCTGCGATTTGCTTGCTGCCGCTGCGGGCCTTCTGCCGCCTTGGCGCCAACTGGGTCTGCAGCGCCTGAGCGCACCTGACCAAAGAGTAGATTTGTAAGCATTAGGATTCCAGACGTTCTATCTCGAGATCCCCAGCTTTAGGCCAAAGGAGTTACGGTAATTTTAACCGCTCTTGGGGCAGTCTCTAAAAAATCAAGCAAATCTGAATTAAACCTAGAGACGAGGTGCAGAATGCCCAATCTAACAACAGTTCATCCGGCGCCCCCACCGCCGCCTAAGCTTCAGGCGGCATCACAGGATGCTGCGATTCGCGATGCTGCAAAACAGCTAGAAGCTTCTTTTCTTACAGAAATGCTGAAATCTGCCGGGCTTGGAAAAAGCCGCGAAGGACTTGGCGGTGGCGGCGAGGGCGAAGATCAGTTCAGCAGTTTTCTGATCCGCGCCCAGGCCGAACAAATTACCGAAGCCGGCGGCATTGGCCTCGCCGAATCGCTGTATCACGCAATGAAGGATTCCTCGAATGACTGATCTAAACGCACAACTGACCCACCAGACTCCTCAAAGCCTTATTGATGAGCTGGACGAAATTCTGGACCAGGAACGCAGCGCCCTGGTGCGCGGTGAACTGAACCAGATCCAGGAACTGTTGACCCGCAAAGAAACAATCATCGCGCAGCTCAATGAGATCGGCACACTCGAACGCGCGGACCTCGCGCAGGTGCAGACAAAGGTGTCACGAAACCAGGAACTGCTCAACAGTGCCATGGAAGGCATCCGCAGTGTCGCTACACGTATGGCTGAGCTGCGCCGGGTCAAAAAGGGACTTGATGTATATGACCGCGCCGGGCGCAAGGAAAGCTATGGCACCATAACGGGTCAACGTCTGGAGAAACGCAGCTAAGCCAGGCGAGCTAAGTCGCGCCAGGGTTTAGTAAAATTCTACGGATTGTAGATTTCGGCATTAGCACTCCCTTAGCACCTTTCGCGGCAATGTCTCCTTGCATCTCACGACTGAGGTGGCGCGAAAGCCGACAGGCTGAACGCATTGTCAGAAAGACGCCAAAACGCCCTTCGGGGCAGGGAAAACTACTGAGACCAAAGTGTCTCACTCGCTAAAGGAATAAAGCTATGACCAGCATTCTGACAAACAATGGCGCAATGGTTGCTCTGCAGACGTTGTCCTCCATCAACAGCGACCTGACAGACACCCAGAACCAGATCTCTACTGGTAAAGAAATCGGCGCTGCCAAAGACAACTCTGCCATCTGGGCGATTTCCAAAGTTATGGAATCGGACGTTGCGGGTTTTGAAGCGGTATCCGACTCGCTGTCGCTGGGTGAATCCACTGTTGCTGTTGCAACTGCGGGCGCTGAGCAGATCACCGATCTTCTGAAAGAGATGAAGGAAAAAGTTGTTGCGGCAACTGGTGAAAACGTTGATAACAGCAAACTCGAAGCTGACGTAAATGAGCTGAAAAACCAGATTACTTCGGTAATTGGTGCGTCTCAGTTCAACGGCGCTAACCTGCTGAACACCGCCGGTGGCGACATCACTGTTCTGTCTTCGCTGGACCGTGATGCAGCTGGTGCTGTGACCGCCTCCAACATCACCGTTGCGTCGGTTGATTTTGAAGCCGGCCTCGACCTGACCACCGTTGACATGACTGATTCAACAACTGCTGAAGCCTCGATTGACGACATCGAAGCCCTGATCCAGGCTGCCGTTGATGGCGCTGCGGCTCTGGGTGCCTCGGCTGCACGTATCGAGCGTCAGAACGAGTTTGTCACCAAAGTGACCGACGCCATGAAGTCCGGCATTGGTTCGCTTGTCGACACCAACATGGAAGAAGCATCCGCCCGACTGAAAGCTCTGCAGACACAGCAGCAGCTTGGTGTTCAGGCGCTGTCCATTGCCAACTCGGCTCCGGAAACTCTGCAGCAGCTGTTCCGTTAAAAGACCTAACCCAGGGCGTGTCTTTCACGCCCTGGGTCCCTTCTCAGAGAATCTGAAGAAATAATACGTTAGGAAAACACGTGAACGCACTTCTGAAAGCGAAGAGTGCCTATACCGCGGCGAATGCCTCGACCAAGACAACCACAGACTATGAGTATGATATCGTTGCTCGTGCGACCCAAAACCTACTTGCCGCCCACAAGACCGCTAGTACGAAGAAGGGCGCCGAAGGCTTTGCTGTATTAGCCGAGGCACTGCATAAAAATCGCAAGATGTGGACCATCTTCGCAGTTGATCTTGCTGCAAAAGAGAACCAATTGCCGCAAGATGTTAAAGAGAATCTGTTTTACCTAGCCGAGTTCACCCGCCAACACACCAGCAAGGTCCTATCGCGTAAAGCGAATGTGAGAGCGCTGATTGAAGTCAACATGGCCGTCCTGCGCGGCCTCCGTAGCGGAGCAACCTAAATATGAGTGGACTTGTTCTTAAACTTGCCCCTAAAGAGCGGGTTTTGGTAAATGGTGCTGTCATCGAAAATGGTGACCGACGGAGCCGTCTGTCTATCGTTACCCCGGATGCCAATATCCTGCGTCTACGGGATGCCATCCATCCCGAAAACGCCAATACACCTGTCCGCCGCGTGTGCTATGCAGCGCAGCTGGTTCTGACCGGCGATAGTGACCCCGAAGAAGATCGCCTGCCTATGCTGCGTCGGATCGAAGAGCTGAGCCAGGTCTTTGTCGACGCCGATAGCCGCTCGGCCCTGGCCGAAGCAACAGAAGCCCTGTTGGAAGACAATCATTACAGGTGTCTGAAGTCCCTGCGCACTTTGCTGCCACGGGAAGAACGCTTGATGGCGATCCGTCCGTCATGAGCTTTGCACCCACCATCCCTTCGACCGGATTGACTGGTTGGGCCTTTTTGCAGTCTACCTACGACCGCCAGTTTGAGCACTTCAACAAGGACCCGGTCCTGGAGCGCGACAACGAGTACTTCATGGAAAACATCAAAAAGGTCAAAACCGCAGAGGATCTGGTTTCTGACTATCGCCTGCTGGAAGTGGCCTTGAATGCATTTGGTCTCGCCAGTGAGATCAATTCAAAGGCGATGATTCAGAAAGTGCTTGAAGATGGGAGCGAAGCGGATGATGCCTTGGCCAACAAGCTAGGCGACGACCGCTGGATCGACTTCACAAATGCATTCAAGTTTGGCCCCGGCCTCGCTCCCGTGACCGGCCTGACCTACAAAATGCAGGAAGTCGCCGACAAAAATGTGGTGCAGTCTTTTGAAGACGCGGTTGGGCAGCAGGACGTTTCCATGCAGATCGCTCTTTATGCTGAACGGGAACTGGTGGATCTGGTCACCTTCGATGACGAAGGCGAAGAACTGTCAATCACCGGACAATGGCTCAACATCATTGGTCAGCCGCAGCTTCAAACCATGATGCAGACCGCACTTGGATTGCCAAGTGATCTGGCACAGCTTGATATCGACCAACAGGTCGGCATCATGCAGGACGCTGCAAAAAAACGGTTTGGGTCTGACGATCTCACCATGTTTTCGGATCCGGAACAGTTGGAAAAACTGGTCAATACCTATCTGGCACGGACCGAACTAAACGCTTACTCAGGCGCCGCATCCTCTGGAGCCCTGGCGCTTTCGCTGCTGCAAGCCTGAGCAAAGCCTCCGAAACCGATAGGTCAAACTGAATTGAGGGCGATCCAGGTAGACTGGAACACGCCCTTTTTTCTTTTTCCGCCATTTCTTTCTGTTTTCAGCCCGTTTTGGCCGACATGACGCTCAATAATGCAGGGCTTTGCGCCCGCATAAAGGGCAAAAAGCTGTTCAACTTCTTGCCCTTCGACATCAGCCCTCTCTAGGGACCTGCCCCTAGCGGCCTCTGGTGGCGCGGCGCAGCATCAGCTGCAGGCGGTTAAAGCTGTTGGAAATCCCGCTAGGATCTTCTTTGCCAAAGAAGGCATCCAGTTCCGGCCAGATCTTCACCGCCTGATCCAAAACTGCATCATTGCCTTCGGAATACAGGCCCGCGCGGATCATCACTTCGGATTGCTCATAAGATCCAAGGAATTTGCGGACCTCCAGAATGGCAGCGTTCTCTTCTTCTGTTGCCGCCGCTGGCAAACTCCGCGAGACCGAGCGCGAGACATCAACCGCCGGGAACCGTCCGCGCTCGGCGATCTCCCGGTTCAGCACGATATGCCCGTCCAGAACACCACGCAGGATATCCGCGATGGGTTCATCCATGTCAGAGCCCGCCACCAGAACGCTGAACACCGCCGTGATGTCACCCTGGCCATCAGCGCCAGGACCAGCCCGTTCGCAGAGCCCGGTGATCAGAGGCGTCACAGAGGGCGGGTAGCCGCGCAACGATGGGGCCTCGCCCGAAGCCGCGGAAATCTCCCGGTGGGCCTCGGCAAAACGCGTCACCGAGTCGGCCATGAACAGAACGTTTTTACCCTGATCGCGGAAATGTTCAGCGATGGTCATAGCAGCCCAGGCACTGCGACGGCGCACCAGCGCCGACTGATCAGAGGTGGCAGCCACAACAACCGCCCGTTTCATGCCTTCTGGCCCCAGAACCTCTTCGACAAAGTGATTCACTTCGCGTCCACGTTCACCAATCAGCGCCATGACCACGACATCGGCCTGCATAAATTGCGCCATTTTTGCGAGCAAAGTCGATTTACCAACACCAGAGCCCGAAAAAAGACCAATACGCTGGCCCTGTACGATGGGGAGAATCGTATTGAACACCGACAGCCCGGTCTCCAAACGCGCCCCCATATGACGCCGTCCTGCCGCTTTTGGAGGCGGCGCCATCAGATCCCGCGCCTGTTCTCCGCGCAGCATGGGCCTGCCATCCAGGGGTTCGCCAAAGGGATCAATCACTCGGCCGATCCAGTTATCACCCGGGGCAAATGCTGGCGCCGGGCGCAGCATCACACGATCGTTCATTGCGACGCGATCTGGCGCACGATCAGGTAACATGCTGATTTTGCTATCACTAATCTTCAGGACTTCGCCGTGCAATTCATCACCCGGCCCCCGCACAAGCACCAGGCGATCGCCGATTCGCGCTTCGCGTTCCAGGCCGGATATTTCGATTTCTCCCCCGGAAATTCCGCTGACGCGCCCCATGGAAGTTGCCAATTTCTTACTGGCGATTTGTTCGGTCAAAGCTTTCAGCTCTGGAATCATGGCCTGAGGCCTCCAACTAGTTCCTGAAACAATTTCTAAAGGAATCAGGGTTAAGCCTTGATTGAAATTGATCGAGGGAGAAGCCCCGGTGTTCACCGAACTGAACGTTTTTAAAATTGCATATTCGATGGCCAGCCACGCAGGTAAGCGTCAGGCGCTGGTGGCGGAAAACATCGCCAATGCGGATACGCCTGGATATCACGCCAAGGATATCAAACCTTTTAAAGAGGTCTATGCCGCCGGGCCGCGCCCGGGCGATATGGTGGCCTCACGCGGCTCGCATCTGAATGGCATCAACGGCTCCAACATGAATTGGGCCGTGACCACGTCGCCCAGCGGCGCCGACCCCAACGACAACTCCGTCTCGCTTGAGACCGAAATCCTTAATGGGGTTGAGGTCAAGCGCCAGCATAGCCGGGCGCTTGCCATCTATAAATCATCAATGAACATTCTGCGCACCAGTTTGGGGCGCTAAAGGGGAACATGAGCCATGAGTGAATTTTCCAATTCCCTGAGTGTGACTGCCAGCGGCCTGAAAGCACAGGCCACCCGGTTGCGTCACGTCTCTGAAAACATCTCCAACGCCGACACCCCTGGGTATCGCCGCAAGAGCGTGCCGTTTGAGGCAGCGCGCGACCTGGAGAACGATGTGGAACGGGTCAAGACTGGTCGCGTCGTCCTCGATCGCAGTGACCTGGAAAATGTCTATGACCCTTCGCATCCCCTGGCGGATGAAAGCGGTCACTACGAGGGATCAAACGTAGATCTGATGATCGAGATCGCCGACGCCCGCGAGGCGCAACGCAGCTATGACGCAAACCTGAAAATGTTCGAACAAACCCGTGGAATGTCAGCTTCGCTGATGGACCTTCTGAGAAAATAATCTAACACCCGAGGAGATCCAGAATGGATATTCGCTCTATCACTGCCGCCGCTGGAGGCTATGCCGCAGCCCGTCCCGCCACCAAAGCGGACCCGGAATTTGCTGGCCCCAGCCCCACCGATCAGCTGCGCTCAAGCTTTGCCAATTTTGCTAACACCATGCAGGTTGGTGAACAGACCGCCGTTCAGTCAATGACTGGCGGTGGTGATCCCCACGCGCTGGTTCAGGCTCTGGCCCAGACCGAGCTGGCGGTTGAGACCGCAGTGACCGTGCGCAACAAGGTGGTCGAAGCCTATCAAGAAATCCTGCGGATGCCGGTCTAAGCCAATGATGAGCGAAGGCCAATTCTACGACACCCTACGACAGGCTCTTTGGGCCGGGGTCACCATGTCATCGCCGATCCTGGCGGTGGCCCTGGTCGTCGGTCTCGCCATTGGTCTGTTTCAGGCTCTGACATCCGTACAGGAAATGACCCTCACCTTTGTCCCCAAACTGGCGGCGATTGTCGTCGTGTTCTGGATGTCCATGGGGTTCATGACTCAAACACTCGTGGCCTTTTTTAACGGCCATATCATTCCTTTGATCGCAGGAGTTTCTTGATGGGAAACGTAGGCTACGCAACCCTCTCCCGGCAGACCGGTTTGATGCGCGAAATGCGTGTGGTGGCGAATAACATCGCAAACGCTGCCACCACGGGCTACCGCTCTGAAGGGCTGATTTTTTCCGAATTTGTCCAATCCTCTCCGGGCCAGCAATCCCTATCGATGGCGCGGGCGAATATTTTCAACACCTCCATGGAACAGGGCCAGCTGACCCAGACCGGGGGCTCCTTTGATTTTGCAATCGAGGGCGACGCCTATTTCATGATCGAA
The DNA here is from genome assembly GCA_905479575.1 of uncultured Pseudophaeobacter sp. Taxonomy (GTDB): domain Bacteria; phylum Pseudomonadota; class Alphaproteobacteria; order Rhodobacterales; family Rhodobacteraceae; genus Pseudophaeobacter. Next base: position 213,912 of record CAJQNB010000017.1, on the reverse strand, counting down.
ACCCCGCTTGGGGAACGGCTGACCCGCTCAGGCGCTTTTTCTCCCAATGCGGCCGGCGATCTGGTGACCATGGACGGCCACAAGGTTCTGGATGCAGGCCGCGCGCCGGTCTTTATTCCGGGCACCGCTGAATCCATTCACGTCGGGGCCGATGGCACCATTACCGCCGATGGCAATACCGTCGGTCAGATTGGCCTGTTCCAGCCAGACGAAGAAACCACCTTGATGCGCGAGGATGGCGTGATGTTCCGCGCCGAGGGCGAAATTGTAGAGTCCGAAACCGCCAAAGTGGTGCAGGGATTTCTGGAGGGATCCAACGTCAATGCCATCACCCAGGTGAGCCGAATGATTGAAATCCAGCGCGCCTATGAAATGGGCCAAAGTTTTCTGGAAACAGAAGACCAGCGCATCCGCAACGCCATTGAAAAACTGATCAAGTCATAGGAGACCACCCATGCGTGCCCTAAAAATCGCCGCAACAGGTATGAGCGCGCAGCAGCTGCGTGTTGAAACCATCGCGAACAACTTGGCCAACATGAACACCACGGCCTACAATCCACGCCGCGCCGAATTTGCCGATTTGCACTACCAGCAAGTCACCCGTGCCGGCACCGTGAATGCCTCTGATGGGACCATCCTGCCCACCGGTGTTCAGGTGGGTCTGGGTGTTCGTCCCGCCGCCATTTCCGTGCATCTGCAACAGGGTGCCCCGGAGCAGACAGGCAATGACCTGGATGTTGCCATCGAGGGTAAGGGCTACCTGGAAGTCACCCTGCCGTCGGGTCAAAGCGGCTATACCCGCGATGGCTCGCTGAAACGCTCGGCCGAGGGGCTGATTGTCACCTCTGACGGCTATACGGTAGCCCCAGATGTGACCGTTCCTGACGACGCAATCAGCATCTCGATCAATGGCTCCGGCGAAGTTTACGCCTATTTTGAAGAGACCGCCGAAGGCCAGCTTCTGGGCCAGTTCAACCTTGCCAGCTTTACCAACCCCAAGGGTCTGGAAGCCATTGGTAGCAATCTCTTTTCCGAAACCGAGGCCTCGGGCGCTCCAAATGTGTCAACCGCCGGCGAAAACGGACTTGGCACCTTCCGCCAGGGCTATCTCGAAGGCAGCTCTGTCGATTCAGTCCGCGAGGTCACCGAGTTGATCGAGGCACAGCGTGGCTATGAAATGAACTCCAAAGTCATCTCTGCAGTCGATCAGATGATGTCTGCGACGACACAGATCCGCTAATGAAACACATTCTCGCCCTTCTCATCGCCCTGACAGCTCAGACCGCCTGGGCCGAAATTCTGGTGCCCCTACGGACCATTCGGGCCAAAGAGATCATCCTTGCCACCGATCTGACCTTCAAACCGGTCAATGTGGCTGGGGCATTGTCAGATGCAAACGAAGTGGTGGGAATGGAAGCACGTGTGCCGCTTTATCCTGGTCGCCCCATGCGGCCCAGCGATATCGGCCCACCCGCCATCGTCGACCGAAACGACCTTGTCACACTCGCCTTTCGCCGCAATGGGCTGACCATCATGGCAGAGGGCCGCGCCCTGGGACGAGGATCCGAAGGGGAATGGATCAAGGTTATGAACTTGGCATCACGGAGCACCGTGACCGGGCGTGTAAACGCAGACGGGTCAGTAGAGGTAAAATAATGAACACGAAATCAATTGCCACCAAACTTGCGCTGACTGGTCTGGTCTTGCTGGGGGCCTGTGGCCGCATGGATCATCTTGGCAAACCACCAACCCTGTCCGAAACCACCGAGTCGCCGGAACATGTTGCCATGCTGTGGCAGGGGCTACCGACAGAGGTCCAGAACCAGCGCGCGGTGGATGGAGCTTCTTTGTGGAGCGGCTCGCAAAACTCGCTGTTGGGGGATCGTCGTGCCGTGAACCGCGGCGACATCCTGACTGTTGTCATTGAATTCGACGAAGAGGCCGAAATTTCCAACGGCACCAGCCGCTCGCGCTCTAGCGCAGAAAGCATGGGGGTTCCGCAGCTCTTTGGCCTGCCGCAGCGCATTGATGGCAAACTTCCCGAAGGTGCCTCGATGGCAAACGCCGTTGATCTGACCGGGGCCAGCAGCTCCAAGGGCAACGGATCGGTAAAGCGCAACGAAAAGCTGGAAATGCGTGTTGCTGCAACCGTGGTTGATGTGCTGCCCAATGGGGTGCTTGCCATCAGCGGCAAACAGGAGGTTCGGGTCAACTTCGAACTGCGTGAGCTTTTGGTCTCGGGCTATGTGCGTCCCCAAGATATCAGCCGTCAGAACCAGATCACCTATGACAAAATCGCCTCGGCGCGGATCTCATATGGTGGCCGTGGTCAGATCACCGATGTGCAACAACCGCGATACGGCCAGCAAGTGCTGGACGCGATCCTACCATTCTGAGGTGACACATGATCGCTAAATTACTTCCTGTCATATTGCTGATTGTCGGCACTGCTGCTGGGATTGGAGCCGGTATCATGCTGGCCCCTTCCCCAGAGCCCAAGGCGGAACAGGCCGCAGGCGACATGGGCGATGACATTGATCACGCTGATGGCGAAGAGGCTGAGCACGCCCAAGAGGCTGGCGAAGATGGGCTGGGGCCGGATCCAAACCGGGAATACATCAAGATCGACAACCAGTTTGTTATCCCGGTGGTGGAGCGCGAAAACCTGTCCTCGCTTGTGGTCATCGCGCTCAGCCTTGAGGTCAAAACCGGCATGAGTGACAAGGTCCACCTCTATGAGCCCAAGCTGCGCGATGCCTTCCTGCAGGTGCTGTTTGATCATGCCAATATGGGCGGCTTTCGTGGTGCCTTTACCCGCTCAGATGTTCTCAACCCGCTGCGCACCGCCCTACGCGAGGCCGCACAACGGGAGCTGGGCAAGGGCGTCTATGATGTATTGATCGTGGAAATCTCGCGCCAGGACGTCTAGGAACTGACTGAAAATTCCAAATGCTTCAGCGGGCCTGCTCTCTCCAGCGGGCCCGTTTCAACATGTATGGGGTATGCGCCCGGTCGGTAGCGCGCGCGGCCTGCACACTCCGAATAGGGTCAACGCTAAAGCGGCAGTCTTTGACTGCTGCGGCAGGGGCGAGAGCTCCCCCCTGCCTCTTCTTAGCGCTGTTACTTAGCGGCCTTTCCAGACCGGGTCGCGTTTCTCGGCAAAGGCACGGGCACCTTCCAGCTGATCCTCACTGGAATAAAGCACATCCACCGCGCGCAACTGGCGCTGGGTGATATGGTTCATCGCATCCTGGAATTTGCAATCTTCCGCGTCGCGCACCACCTCTTTGATCGCCGCATAGACCAGCGGCGGCCCAGAGGCGAGCAAGCGCGCCAGCTCCCAGGCGCGATCCATCAACTGGTCGCCGGGCACAATCTCGTTCACCAGCCCCCAGCGGTTGGCTTCTTCAGCGTCAAACCAGCGCCCGGTGAGCAAAAGCTCCATGGCAATATGATAGGGAATGCGTTTGGGCAGCTTGATCGACGCCGCATCGGCCACGGTGCCTGAGCGGATTTCGGGCAGGGCAAATGTTGCGTGATCTGCGGCCAGGATCATATCGGCCGAAATGGCCAGCTCCAACCCACCGCCACAGGCGATGCCGTTCACCGCAGCAATCACTGGCTTGTTCATGTCGCGCAATTCTTGCAAGCCGCCAAAACCGCCGACACCATAATCGCCATCGACCGCATCACCATCAGCCGCCGCCTTTAGGTCCCAGCCGGGGCAAAAGAACTTGTCGCCGCCACCCGTCAGGATCGCCACCCGCAAATCCGGATCATCGCGAAAATCGCGAAACACCTCTCCCATCACCTTGCTGGTTGCCAAATCAATGGCATTGGCCTTGGGCCGGTCCAGCGTGACCTCCAGAATGGCGCCGTCGCGCCGGGTTTTTACCGGTCCATCCGTCATGTCCTGTCCACTCATCTCATCATATCCTTTCGTCGCATCAGCGCATCTGCCGCCACCGCATCCTCGGGCGTACACAGCAGCGGGTTGATTTCAATTTCTTCCAGACCTTCGGCCTCGGCCAGCACATAGTCCTGTACCGATCGCACCGCGCGTAAAATAGCGCCGCGATCCGCGGCTGGTTTGCCGCGATAGCCTGCCAGTAGTTTTGCGATTTTCAAGCCATCCAAGGCCGCATCAATTGCCGCGTCGCTGGCGGGCAGCAAAAGCGAGCACCTGTCTTGCAGGATTTCAGTCAAAGTGCCGCCCGCCGCCAGTGTCAGAACAAAGCCATGCGCCGGGTCTTTCACCACCCCGATCAGCAGTTCTGCCACGGTGCCGCCAACCATTTCCTCAACCAAGAACCGCTCTGTCGGCATCGCAGCTGCCGCCGCGCTGACGTCGCCGCCACAATTTAACCCCAGCACCACCGCCCCGGCTTCGGTTTTATGGGCAACCCCTTCGCCTTTCAGCACCACCGGATAGCCAATATCCGCCGCTGCCGCCCGCGCCATGCCGGGGGATTTGGCCCGGATGGATTTGGGAACCCGCAGGCCATACTGCGCCAAGCGAAACTTGGCTTCCGCCTCAGAGACCAGACTAGGCTCTACCACGGTGGTCGCCAGTAACACAGGCTCTGCGATTTCTGGTTCTGGCGCAGCGGAGGCCGCACAGGCCACCAGGGCCTCGCGCAGCCCACAAAAGGGCACCACGCCAGCTGCCATCAGCTGGTCGGAGACCGCCTCAGGCAACAGTTCCGGCAGGGTGGCCACCAGCGCAACATTTGCCCCTGTGGCCTGACGCGCGCCGATGGCGGCCTCAATGGCACAGTCCCAGTCACTGGCAGAGCAGCGATCGGGGCGCGGAAAATCAACGATCAGCAGGGTCATCGCCAGGGAGGGATCCATCATCGCAGACCAGGCCCGCGTCATCGCCGGCGTGTCGCGCCAGATATAGGTGTGGTAGTCCAGCGGATTGGCCAGCGCCACCATCGGCCCCAGGGCCGCACGCAGGTCGGCTGTCTGGGTGTCATTCAAAGGCGGAAACACCACCGGAAGATCATGCGCGGTATCGGCAGCAAGGCTTGCCTCGCCCCCCGAACAGCTGATTGATCCCAACCGGTTGTTGGCCAATGGCCCTGTCACATGCAGCAGTTTCAGCGTTTCCAGAAACGCTGGCAGATCGTCAAGCCGCGCAATCCCCAGACGCGAAAGCAAAGCCTGAGCCCCCGCATCACCACCCGCAAGTGAGGCCGTATGCGAAATGGTCGCCGCCTGTGCCTCATCGGATTTGCCCACCTTAAGCGCGATAATTGGCTTGCCCAAGGCGCGCGCCTTGGCTGCCAGTGCCTCAAAGGCGCGCAGATCGCCAAAGCCTTCGATATGCAGGCCCAGCGCGGTGACGCGATCATCGTCCAGCAGCGCCTCTCCGATGGCGGCAATGCCGGATTGCGCCTGATTGCCCGCCGCCACCACATAGGCGATGGGCAGGCCCCGGGTCTGCATGGTCAGATTGATGGCAATGTTGGAGCTTTGGGTGATCAGAGCCACGCCCCTCTCTACCCGCGCTCCACCGTGTTGGTCCGGCCACAACAGGGCACCATCCAGGTAATTGATAAAGCCATAGCAATTGGGCCCGAGGAAAGGCATCTCACCTGCCGCTTGCAACAGCTGCGCCTGAAGATCTGCGCCCTCAGCATCCTCGGCCTGGGCCTCCAGGAAGCCAGAGGCAAAGCACACCGCACCGCCCGCATCGCGCGCCGCCAGATCCCGCACCACCTCGATTGTGGCAAAGCGGTTTACCCCGACAAAGGTAGCATCCGGCGCCTGCGGCAGACTGGCAACATCTCGATAGACCGGCAGGCCTGCCAGCTCTTCTGCCTTGGGGTGAACCGGCCAGATCTCGCCGTCGAACCCCATCTTCTGACACTGTTCAATCACCAGACGGCACCAGGCTCCACCGCCCACAACGGCGATGGTTTTGGGCCTAAACAGCCTGTTTAGAGACTTCATTTTGATTTATTCATCCCTTGTGGCCCGGTCCAGATGGCCAAGGTCCTGTTGCGGGTTGATCCGGTCGCGTACGCGGGTCTTCAGCTCTTTCACATCGGGAAATCCGCCGTCGCGCTTACGCTCCCAGATCAGCTCTTCATTGAGCGCGATCTCAAAGATGCCTCCGACTTCCCCCGGCACCAGGGTCACCGCTGCCAATTGATCCTGAAAGGTCGACAGGAGTTCCTGCGCCATCCAGGCGGCGCGCAGCATCCAGTTGCAGCCGATACAATAGGTGATGGTGATCTTGGGCTTCAAAGGAGAGGTCGTTGGCATGGTTCATCAGGCTCCGTGGGCGCGTAACATTTCACGGCTGATGATATGCCGTTGGATCTCGCTCGTCCCCTCCCAAATGCGCTCAACCCGGGCATCACGCCAAATGCGTTCCAGCGGCAGCTCATCCATCAGGCCCATGCCGCCATGGATCTGGATTGCCTCATCCGCAACCATGGCCAGCATTTCGGTCGCTTTCAGCTTGGCCATCGACATGTCAGACTCGGTGACCGTGCCCTGATCAAATTTCCAACCGGCTTCCCAGGTCAGCAAATTTGCCGCCTTCAGCTCCAGCGCCATATCGGCCAACTTAAAGGAGACCCCCTGAAATTTGCCGATCTGCTGGCCAAATTGTTTGCGTTCAGCAGCATATTCAACCGAGTGTTGCAAGGCGCGATCAGCCCTACCCAGGCAGGTTGCCGCCACCTGCAAACGGGTCGCCCCCAGCCAGGTGTTGGCCACGTCAAAGCCCTTGTCGACCTCGCCCAGGATGGCCGAGGATGGCAGGCGACAGTCGTCAAATTCCAACACAGCATTGGTATAGCCCCGGTGCGAAACATTGCCGTAGCCATCGCGCACCGCAAATCCCGGTGTGCCCTTGTCGACAAAAAAGGCGGTGATCTTTTTCTTTGGCCCGCGCGGGGTGTCTTCGACACCCGTTGCCATAAAGCAGATGGCAAAATCCGCGATATCGGCGTGGCTGATAAAATGTTTGGTGCCGTTCAGGATCCAGTCATCGCCATCTTTGCGCGCCGTGGCCTTCATGCCGCGCAGGTCAGAGCCCGCGTCTGGCTCCGTCATAGCAAGACAATCCCATTTTTCGCCCTTCATGCAGGGGAACAGGTACTTCTCTTTCTGCTCTTCGGTGCCGGCCAGTAGAATATTTGACGGGCGCGCGACCCCGGTCCAGTGCAGCGCATAGTTGGCGCGGCCCAGCTCCTTTTCATACATCAGCCAGCTGAGCGTATCGAGCCCGGCGCCGCCCACCTCTTCGGGCATATTTGCGGCATAAAGCCCTGCCGCCATCGCCTTTGCCTGGATGTCCTTGATGACATCCATGTCCAGATGCCCAGAGCGTTCGACTTCCTGCTCGTGGGGGTAAAGCTCGTTCTCCACAAAGGCACGAGTCGTCTCGACGATCATTGCCTGCTCTTCTGTCATGCCAAACTGCATCGCGCGCATCCTTCTCTTTGACTTGCCCAACAGTCTAGCGCCGAGCTAGGGTTACTTCATGCAGAGGTGGAATAAATCATGCAGAGTTGGGTAAAAGAAGACGCCGCAGCGCAGCAGGTTGATTTGCTGTTGTTTGATGATTTTTCCGGCCATTGCCTTGCCAATACAGTCGAACCTTTGCGCGCGGCCAATACATTGGCGGGGCGGCAGATCTATGCCTGGCGGTTTCTCACCCTGGAAGGTACGCCTGTCACCTCCTCCGCCGGGATGGAGGTGAACCCCCATGACCAGCTGGCCAAGTGTCGCGGCGACATGTTGATTGCCATGCCCTCGTATCGTTATCGCCCGCTGGCAACAGAGGCCGCGAAAAAGTCTTTGCGCGCGGCTGCAGGTCGCTACGAGGTGATGGCAGGCTTTGATGCCGGGGCCTGGCTTTTGGCCGCAGCCGGCCTGCTTGATGGACGCCGCGCCACCATTCACTGGGAGGAACTGGCAGGCTTTGCCGAGGATTTCCCCCAGATCGAGGCCCAGCGCCTACGCCATGTGCAGGACGGCAATCGCATCACCTGTACCGGGGCCTTGGCGGCCTTTGACCTGATGATGGATCTTATCGGTCAGGCCCACGGTCAGGCCCTGCGGCTGGAGGTCGCCGCCCTGTTCATGAGCCCCGAAGTCACCGAGGCAGAGCCTGCCCCTCTCGCCATAGGCTCTGCGCGCAGCCGCTCTGTCGCCAGGGCCCTGGCGCTGATGCAGGCCAATATCGAGGCTCCGCTTTCAGTGATGGAAATCGCCCGCCAGATTGGCCGCAACCGCAAAGATCTGGAACAGCGCATGAAGGCACAACTGGGGGCCACCCCGCAGGCGATCTACCGACATCTGCGCCTCATACAGGCACGAAAGCTTGTATTAGAGACTGACTTGTCCATCGCAGAGATCGCCCTGCGCAGCGGCTATGAAGACCCCAGCGCCATGACCCGCGCCTATCGCGCCGAATTTGGCGTCCCCCCGCGCCAGATGCGCAACAGCACGGGGTGACACGATCTAGTGGCCTGGCCAGAGGCCTTACCAGCGGCAAGACCAATAGCCTGACAAACCGGCTTTAGCTGGCGTAGGTCGAGCCTTCACCATCCAGGATCAGTTTGATCTCGCGCAGGTGTGCCTCGGCCTGGGAGGGGTAGTCCTCCAGCTCGCGCGCGGTTTTCTCGGCGATCTCATCCGACAACAGGCGCAGGGGCTGCCCGGTCTGCAAGGCCCGAATATAGGTCTCGGCGGCGCGTTCAAAATAATAGAGCCTATTAAGGGTATCCGCCGGGTCAGAGCCGATCACCAGCACCCCGTGGTTGCCCATGATCATCACCTTCTGTTTGGGGTCGGTCAGCATCGCCGCACAACGCGCGCCTTCGTCCTCAAAGGCCAAACCGCCATAACCATCGTCGATGACATAGCGGTTGAAAAAGGTGGCGGTGTTTTGATCAATCGGCGGCAGGCTGCTGTCGGCCAAAGAGGCCAGAACCGTGGCAAAAATCGAATGCACATGCATCACGCAACGCGCCTGCGGACAGAGGCGATGGATCGAGCCATGCAGCCCCCATGCGGTGGGATCCGGCGCACCGGGTTTGGTCATGGTTTCGGGATCATTGGAGTCCAGCAGCAATAGGTTTGATGCGGTAATCCGGGCAAAATGCATCTGATTGGCATTCATCAAAAACTGGCTGCCCTCTGCGTTCACCGCCAGGCTGAAATGATTGGCGACACCTTCGTGCATATTAAGCCGCTCCACCCAGCGAAAGCTTGCCGCCATGTCCACGCGTTCCTGCCAATGGTCCATATTGGGGCGCAATTCTGCAACGCTCATTTTGATGCTCCTGAAACAATTTCTGATTGCCCAGAACCTGTGCCGCAGAGGTCTGTTTGACCAGCGAAAAAAATGGCACCTTGCCATTAGCTCAGCTTATGCCAAACTTATGCAATGAAAACCTCCCTGCCTCCGCTCGGCTGGCTACGGACCTTTGAGGCCGCAGCCCGGCATCTGTCCTTTACTGGCGCCGCCAATGATCTGAACATGACCCAAAGCGCGGTCAGTCAGCAGATCAAGGGGCTAGAATCACATCTGGGCAAAACCCTGTTTCATCGCCGCCCCCGCGCCCTGGAGCTGACCCCAACCGGAACCACCTACTTGCCAGTGGTGCGCGAGGCCTTTCGCACCCTAACCAATGGCACCCGCGCCATTTCCGGATCACAAAAGAATGTGGTGCAGGTGCAGTGCAATATGTCCTTTGCGGTGCAATGGCTGTCGCCCCGGCTGGGCAGGTTTTATGATGCGCACCCGGATGTTTTACTGAACATCTCTACCGAGATCTGGGAGCCCCGCGACATGGCCGAAGGCGCCGATGTCGAGATCCGCTTTTCCCTGGGGCTGGCGGATACGGTGCGGGGTGAGCTGTTGCACCGCGATCATTATTATCCGGTCTGCGCCCCGGACTATGCGGTGACCCTGTCAGAGTTGCATCAGCACCGACTGTTTGACTGTTCCAATCTGATGGCCAATTTCCCCGCCTGGGCCGAGGATCAGGGCCTGCCCTGGCCCAACCCACCGGTGAGCTATGCCACCACCTATATGGCCTGCCTGCCCGCAGTGGCTGCGGGGGCCGGCCTGGGTCTGGCCCATGACATCCTGGTCAGCGACTTGATCCGGCAGGGGCAGCTGATTGCCCCGTTTGACCACCGTGCCCCAGTGCCAGAGGCCTACTATCTCCTGCTCTCTCCCCAGGCAGAACACGCCCCGGGCGCCCAGGCTTTTGCCAACTGGCTGCGGGCCGAGATGGCGCAGGACCACTGCGGCGGTAAGGCGTGGCCAAACGCGTTCAAGCGCACACCCCAAGCCCACCCAGACAATTAGCACCCGCCCTGCGATCTCCTCCGGGAGAGCTGTCACAAAACATCCTCTTGTCCTGTCTATAGGTGTTTCTAGGCCAAGCACAGATCCCAGGGCTTGCACTTACGCGCGCAATCAGAACAATTGGCACATGACAGATAAAGCATTCCCCAGCTGGCCCGATATCGCCCCAGATCTGATCCATGTCGCCGCAGGCCGCGCGCCTGCCGATACGGTCATTCGTCAGGGCAAATGGGTCAATGTCCACACCCGCGAGGTGCTGGACAATCACGACATTGCCATCAAATCCGGTCGTATCGCCTATGTTGGCCCCGATGCCAGCTATTGCACCGGGCCGGATACCCAGGTGATCGAGGCACAGGGACGCTATATGATTCCCGGCCTCTGTGATGCCCATATGCATATCGAATCCGGCATGTTGACCCCGGCGGAATTTGCCCGCGCGGTAATCCCCCATGGCACCACCTCGATGTTCACCGACCCCCATGAGATCGCCAATGTTCTGGGGCTTGAGGGCGTGCGGCTGATGCATGACGAGGCGCTGCTACAGCCCGTCAATATCTTCACCCAGATGCCCTCCTGTGCGCCCTCGGCGCCGGGGCTGGAAACCACCGGGTTTGAAATCACTGCCGAAGACGTCGCCGAAGCCATGCACTGGCCCGGTATTGTTGGCCTCGGCGAGATGATGAACTTCCCCGGTGTGGCCAATGCTGACCCCAAGATGCTGTCCGAAATCGCCGCCACCCAGCGGGCAGGCAAAACCGTTGGCGGGCATTATGCCTCGCCGGATCTGGGACGGGACTTTGCCGCCTATGTCGCCGGTGGCCCGGCGGATGACCACGAGGGCACCTGCGAAGCAGACGCCATCGCCCGAATGCGCCAGGGTATGCGCGCCATGGTGCGGCTGGGCTCTGCCTGGTACGACGTTGAGGCACAGATCACTGCCATCACCGAAAAAGGCCTGGATCCACGCAACTTTATCCTCTGCACCGATGATTGCCACTCTGGCACGCTGGTGAATGACGGCCACATGAACCGGGTGGTGCGCCATGCCATTGCCTGCGGCTGTGATCCGCTGATCGCGCTGCAGATGGCAACGATCAACACCGCCACTCATTTTGGGCTGGAGCGCGATATCGGCTCGATCACGCCGGGACGGCGCGCCGATGTGATCCTCACCTCGGATCTGACCGAGCTGCCGATCGAGCTGGTCATAGCACGCGGGCAGATCGTTGCTGAATCAGGCTCTATTACGGTGGATTGTCCGCATCTTGACTGGCCTGACAGCGCCCGTGGCACCATCCATCTGGGCCATGTTCTGACGGCAAAAGATTTTGAAATCCAGGCCCCCGAGGGTGCCAATGCGGTCACCGCCAATGTCATTGGCATGGTGGAAAACCAGGCCCCAACCAAGGCGCTGAAGGCCGAGCTGCCGGTGCATGACGGGCTGGTAGAGGCCACCATGGCCGCCGAGGGCGAGACCTGCCAGATCGCATTGGTAGAGCGCCATCAGGCCACTGGCGGCGTCACCAATGCCTTTGTTTCGGGCTTTGGCTATCAGGGCAAAATGGCCATGGCTTCAACCGTGGCCCATGACAGCCACCACATGATTGTGGTGGGCACCGACCGGGACCAGATGGCGCTGGCCGCCAATCGCCTGGCCGAGGTCGGAGGCGGTGTCACCATCTTCCGCGATGGCGCAGAGCTGGCCCTGGTCGAGCTGCCCATTGCAGGGCTGATGTCCGACAGCCCCGCCACCGAGGTTGCCGCCAAGGCGCAAAAACTGGGCGAAGCGATGGAGGCCTGCGACTGCTCGCTCAACAACGCCTATATGCAGCACTCCTTGTTGGCTCTGGTGGTGATCCCTGAACTCAGGATCTCGGACCTCGGGCTGGTGGACGTGCGCACCTTTGAAATGATCCCCGTGATTGAGCCGCTCACATGACGCCAGCAACACCGATCACCCAGATCAAACAGCCCCAGGCCCCCGCCCCCGAGAGCTTTTCCGACGCCAGCGCCGCCGTGGCCCGGCTGGAAGAGCTTTACGCCCAGGCCACTACATTCTTATGTGATGAGTTCATCGCCAGTATGGCGACAGGGACAAAAGGCACCCAGCGCATTCGCGCCTTTTATCCCGAGATCCGCTTTACCACCTCCAGCTTTGCCCAGGTGGACAGCCGCCTCAGCTTTGGCCATGTCTCGGCGCCGGGCACCTATGCCACCACGGTGACGCGGCCGGATCTGTTTCGCCACTATCTGACCCAGCAAATCGCCCTGCTGATCAAAAACCACGGTCAACCCGTCACCATTGGTGCCTCAACCACGCCAATCCCGGTGCATTTTGCCGTTGGTTCCCGGCCTGATCTTACCGTACCGCAGGACGGCGCTGCCGGTTTCACCCTGCGCGATATCTTTGATGTCCCGGATCTGGCCACCACCAATGACGATATCGTCAATGGCACCTACCAACCCGAAGACGGCATCGGCCCACTGTCGCTGTTCACCGCGCAACGTATTGACTACTCGTTGGCGCGGCTGTCTCATTACACCGCCACCGCACCTGAGCATTTCCAGAACCACGTTCTGTTTACCAACTATCAGTTCTATGTGGCCGAGTTCGAGGCCTACGCCCGCGCCCAGCTGGCAGATCCGACCTCCGGCTACACCAGCTTTGTCAGCACCGGAAACCACGAGATCACCGCCCCAGAGGCAGAGATCCCCGCCATCGCCAAGCTGCCGCAGATGCCGACCTACCATCTGAAGCGTGCCGACGGCAAAGGCATCACCCTGGTCAATATCGGTGTCGGACCGTCAAACGCCAAAACCGCCACCGACCATATAGCGGTGCTGCGCCCACATGCCTGGATGATGGTTGGCCACTGTGCCGGCCTGCGCAATACCCAGGCGCTGGGGGATTTTGTGCTGGCCCATGCTTACCTGCGCGAAGATCACGTGCTGGACGATGACCTGCCGGTCTGGACGCCGATTCCGGCCCTGGCAGAAATCCAGATCGCTTTGGAACAGGCCGTGGCCGAAGTCACCAAATTTGAAGGCTATGATCTGAAGCGGATCATGCGCACCGGCACCGTCGCCACCATCGACAACCGCAATTGGGAATTGCGCGACCAATCCGGCCCGGTGCAGCGGCTCAGCCAGTCCCGCGCCATCGCCCTGGATATGGAAAGCGCCACCATCGCCGCCAATGGCTATCGCTTTCGCGTTCCCTACGGCACCCTGCTCTGTGTGTCCGACAAACCACTGCATGGGGAGCTGAAGCTGCCAGGCATGGCCTCTGACTTTTATCAAACACAGGTTGCGCGTCATTTGCAGATCGGCATAAAGGCGATGGAACAGCTCAGATCGATGCCGCTGGAACGGTTGCACAGCCGAAAACTGCGCTCCTTTGACGAAACCGCCTTCCTTTAGGCCGAGTTTTCCACTGTTTTCTGCAAAAAACCGCTGGTTTCTATAGTCTTTTGTTCCACAACGCGTTGTGTTCCTACACAACATAACGATAATGTTGCGCGATGAGGCCCCACAGTTCGGGCAGTTTTAAGGAGATCTGAGAATGTCCAAACCGATGACAAAAACCCAGCTTGTTGCCGCTCTGGCTGAGGAAATGGGCGAAGATAAAAAGACCGCAGGCGTTGCTCTTGAAGCCGTCTGTGCCTTGATCACGCGCGAAGTTTCCGAAGGCGGAGCCGTCACTCTGCCTGGCGTCGGCAAAATCTATTGCCGCGAGCGCCCCGAGCGCGAAGTGCGCAACCCTGCCACAGGCGAAAAGTTCATGAAGGAAGCGGACAAGGTTGTGAAAATGACCATTGCCAAAGCCCTGAAAGACAGCGTCAACGGCGAAGCCTAATCCAGGAATTTCCGGATTACTGCTATCGAGATCGGGTCGCCTTTGGCGGCCCTTTTTTCATGCCTGCCCCTAGCTTGCCTGCCCTTTTCACGCCTCCCCGTCATGCGCGGACTGGACCCGGATGCCAATCGCGTGAGCGCACATCGAATGGGCATTCCCAGTAGGTACTTGCCTTGCTAAAGACCTGAAGACACCACCAGCCCTCTGGAGACATCGTTATGGATCTACGCGCAGTTGCCATGGGGCTCACCTTTGCCCTCATGTGGTCTTCAGCTTTTACCTCCGCCCGGATCATCGTGATGGATGCCTCACCGCTGTTTTCGCTGGCGGTGCGGTTTTTGATTTCAGGATTGATCGGCGTCGGTATTGCCCTGGCTCTGGGACAGACCTGGCGGCTGACCCGCAGCCAGTGGCGGGCCACCATGATCTTTGGTCTCTGCCAGAATGCGCTGTATTTGGGGCTGAACTTTGTCGCCATGCAGTGGATCGAAGCCTCCCTCGCGGCCATTATCGCCTCCACCATGCCGCTCTGTGTGGCGCTGGCCTCTTGGATGATCTTTGGCGACCGGATCAAACCACTGGGCCTTCTTGGCCTGATGGCGGGGGTGGCCGGTGTGGCGCTGATCATGGGCACCCGGATCAATGCCGGGGTTGATCTCTTTGGCCTTATCCTCTGCTTTGTCGGGGTCGCGGCCTTGACCGTAGCCACACTGGCCCTGCGCGGCGCCACCTCTGGCGGCAACTTCATGATGGTTGTCGGCCTGCAGATGCTGATTGGATCCGCCATTTTGTTTGTCGCCGCCCCGCTGAGCGAAGATATCTTTGTACACCCGACCCTCCGGTTGGGGCTGGCCTTTGCCTATACCACCGTTGTTCCCGGCCTGATGGCGACCTTTATCTGGGTGCTGTTGCTCAACCGGATTGGCGCCATTCGCGCTGCCACCTTTCACTTTCTCAACCCGGTTTTTGGCGTCGCGGTTGCCAGCCTGCTGCTGGGGGAGCACCTGGGCCTGCTTGATCTGATCGGTGTCGCGGTGGTGACCCTGGGCATTCTGGCCGTGCAGCTGTCCCGGCAGGCCGCCCCCAAGTAACCCGCAGTTTCCCGCACACAGAGCCGCGAGCCGGGTGAAATGCTCTTTGCATTTTGCCCGCGACACCCCATCTTTGCCACAATAGCGAACAGAGCGGCCCTAGGCACAAGACCGCAACAAGTCGGAGACCTGCATGACCAAATATACCAAAGACCCCACCGCCATCGCCGCCCTCTCGGAAGAGGAGTTCTACGTTACCCAGAACGCGGGCACCGAACGCCCCGGCACCGGCAAGCTGCTCGCCAACAAAGAGGTTGGTATCTATGTCGATATCGTCTCGGGCGAGCCGCTGTTTGCATCGGGGGACAAATACGAGTCCGGCTGCGGCTGGCCCAGCTTTACCAAACCAATCGAACCCGCCTATGTCAGCGAGCTGGAAGACCGGACCCTTGGCATGATCCGCACCGAAGTGCGCTCCACCCATGGCGACAGTCACCTGGGCCATGTCTTCCCCGACGGGCCAGTCGAACACGGTGGCCTGCGCTACTGCATCAACTCTGCCTCGTTACGGTTTATCCCACTGGCTGAAATGGAGGCCGAAGGCTATGCAGACTACATCAATCAAGTGGAGGTAAAAGCATGAGCGAACGCGCTGTACTCGCTGGGGGCTGTTTCTGGGGTATGCAGGATCTGATCCGCAAGCGCAAAGGTGTGCTGAAAACCCGTGTCGGCTACACTGGCGGCGATGTGGCCAATGCCACCTATAAAAACCACGGCACCCATGCCGAAGGCATCGAGATCCTGTTTGATCCCAGCCAGACCTCCTACCGCGAGCTGCTGGAGTTCTTCTTTCAAATCCATGACCCCACCACGCAAAACCGTCAGGGCAATGATCTCGGGCTAAGCTATCGCTCGGCAATCTATTATGTCGATGAGGCGCAAAAAGCCGTGGCGCTGGACACCATCGCCGATGTCGAAGCCTGCGGGCTTTGGCCCGGCAAGGTGGTGACAGAAGTCGAACCCGTCAGCGATTTTTGGGAGGCCGAGCCCGAGCACCAGGACTATCTGGAACGCCGCCCGGATGGCTACACCTGCCATTTTGCCCGCCCCGACTGGGTGCTGCCCAAACGCAGCGCAGCAGCACAATAACCCAAGTTAGAGCCAAAATTGAACCAAGACCCGCGCCATTCTGGGGCGGGTCTTTTGGTTTCGCCCCTGCCTAACCCTTGGCCACACGGGGGCGGCCACTGGCCTCGACCGTCAGCATCGCCTCGACAAAGACCTCACGCGCCTCGACCTCAGCCATGCGGATATCGCGGGTGACATGGATATGGATATCCTCCGCTCCCGCCGCTTCGGCAGCGGCGCGGGCCTGATCCCCCAGGGCTTGCTCGAGCACCTGCAGGGCCTCCTGTGAGGCTGAAAAATCCTGCGGCGCGCTGTCCAGATGAACCCGAAACTTGCCCTCAGCCGGCGCGGTTACACTGCCACTGCGTCGCATGGTGATACGGCCCACCACGGCACCAATGGCATTGGCCACCCCGGCGTGTTCCGGCAACAGCATTCGGCATTTCAGCCGCTCTCCAACCGCCGGGTAATAGCACGGCGCCGAGGCCCCCAGCCCCACCACATCAAAATTCACCGCCAGGTCCAACGACAGAATTCCACGATGCGAGGCCAGCCCCCGCTGGGTGAGAACATGCCGCGCCAGATCCGCGGGCGGCAAAGGAAAATCCGCAGCCTCCTCTGCAAAAGCCGACTCTAACAGGGTCAAAGAGGTCTGTTCCGTGAGCTGATCCACAATCATCCGCGCCAGGGTTTCTGCATCCGGCGCCAGCCCCTCTCCACTGCCAACCCGCCGCCGGGCGAACAGGGTAAGGGCCTTTTCAGCGGCCTCGGCATCCCAGGCCTGAACCCAGCCCAAAACATGGCTGGCATCCGATGGGGTAACGCCCGCAACCTGCACCAAACCGCGATCCAGCAGGCGGCTTAGCGCGCCCTGTTCCATCCGGGTCCGCAGAATAGCGCCCAAAGGGTGCACTTGGGTGCCAATGCGCCCCAAAAGGGCCTGTTCGCGCTCACCCAGACCGACAGCAGGCAGGCCAATCACAGCACGCACAAATCGGCCGTCATATTCCCCTACCACTGGCGCGTTGAGTTGCTTGTCCAGCGCCGCATGCACCACCTCAGGGGCCTCTGCCGCGATCAAAGACACCGGCACCACCCGGCGCGGGCCCAGCGTCACCCCGCCCTGCAGTCCACTAGACTGCAGGTGCACCTGGCTGTCACCGCCCAGACCGGTGGTGCGCATGGCCACTGCCTCGACCATGGTGCGAAAGTCACCCACCCGCGCGCCAGCCGGATCAATCGCCGGCTTGCCGTCGCGGATCAGGGCCACATCCGTGGTGGTGCCACCGATATCGCTGACCAGGGCATTCTCCACCCCGGTCATCCAGCGCGCCCCGACGATGGAGGCCGCAGGCCCGCTGAGAATAGTCTCGATCGGGCGTTCGCGGGCCTGCGCTGCCGACATCAGGGCGCCATCGCCGCGCACCACCATCATCGGAGCCGTCACCCCAAGCTCCACCAGCACATCCTGCGCCCGGCCAATCAGACGGTCGATCATCCCAATAAGCCGCGCATTCAGCACCGCAGTCACCGCCCGTTTGGGGCCGTTCAGCTTTGCCGACAGCTGGTGCGAGCAGGTAACCGGCGCCTGGGTCATCTCTGCGATGATACGCGCCACCTCCAGCTCATGCGCCGGGTTCCGGGTGGCAAATACAGAGGCCACGGCGAAGCCGGAAACCCCCGCTGAATCTGTCTCTAAAAAGGCGCGCAGTGCATCTACATCCAGGGCGCATGCCTCGGCCCCGGCATGATTATGCCCCCCGGCAAGAATCAATGCGGGATCGCCCTTCAAGGCATCCCGCAGCCCGTGGCGATCCAGGTCGGCCCCGCTAAATCCAACATAGATCAACGCCACTCGACCGCCCTGGCCTTCGACCAGAGCATTGGTTGCCAGCGTGGTCGACAGCGCCGCCATCGACACCTCTGCAGCCGCACAGCCGGATTGCTCGAGAACCGCCCGAATGGCGCCACCAACCCCGATGGCAAGATCCGCTCGCGTGGTCAGTGATTTGGCGCTGGCAATCACCTCTTTCTCGTCACGGATCAAAACCGCATCCGTGTAGGTTCCGCCTGTATCCACCCCCAGAAGCACCGTCATTTCAATCGTCTCCAAGCCGTTCGCTCAACTGGTCTAACGCCTATTTGAGACAGGTCCATCCTGTTTGCGTCATGACAGCCGCTGAACCGCCCATCGTGCCGCATCGGCCACCGTTGAATCCGGATCCTGGGTCAACCCCTCTGCCACGCTGCGCAGGGCCGGCAGATCAGAATTGCCAATGGCATACAGCACATTGCGCACAAACCGGTCTCGCCCCACCCGTTTGATCGGTGAACCGGCAAAAAATGCCCGAAACCCTGCATCATCCAATACCGCCAGCTCTGCCAGCTTTGGCGCCTCCAGCTCGGCCCTGGCGGCATAGCGCAGATCACTGGCGGCAACGGCAAATTTATTCCAGGGGCAGGCCGACAGACAGTCATCACAGCCGTAGATCCGATTGCCCAGCTTGCTGCGCAACTCCTCGTCAATTGGACCTTTGTGCTCAATCGTCAGATAAGAAATGCACCGCCGCGCATCCATCTGATAGGGCGCGGTAAAGGCCTCTGTCGGACAGGCCGTCAAACAAGAGGTGCAG
Source organism: uncultured Pseudophaeobacter sp. (assembly GCA_905479575.1). Classification (GTDB taxonomy): domain Bacteria; phylum Pseudomonadota; class Alphaproteobacteria; order Rhodobacterales; family Rhodobacteraceae; genus Pseudophaeobacter. The sequence goes on along the minus strand of CAJQNB010000017.1, from coordinate 194,919 downwards.
GATCCGCAGCGGTCCACTTCAGCTGGATCTGCTGGCAGATCCAGCGTGGTAAAAACAGAGCCTAAAAAGGCCCAATTTCCCCAGTCTCGGCTCACAAGGTTAGTATGTTTGCCCTGCCACCCAAGCCCCGCCGCCTGCCCCAAAGGCTTTTCCGGCACCGGAGCCGTATCAACAAAAACCTTAACCTGTGCCGCCTCATCCTGGGCCTTGGCCTCTTCTATCAGCCAACGCGCCAAACGCTTCAGCCGCTTTTTGACCAGATCATGATAGTCCTTGTTGCGGGCATAGACCGAAACCGCCCCCCGGTCGGCACAGCCCACAACCGCCATCGGGTCTTCTTCCGGGGTGTAGCTCTCTGCCAACATGATGACCGAGCGCGCCTCCGGCCACAGCACACTTGGATCGCCGCGCCAATGGCTGCGCTCTGCCATCCAACCCATCTGCCCATGATAGCCCTTGTCGAGAAACTGCTGCAGCCGATCTGGCACCAGTGGCACATTCCAGGGGCGACAGATCTTGCAGGCGACAAACCCTTCAGCAAGGGCCTGCGCCACCAATCGCGCCTTCAGATCAGCACCGTGTTTCATTTGGCCAATAATATCCTCGGGGGTGAATTGCCTACGCCAACAGGCAAAAGAGGGCAGACAGCCCCCTTACTGTGCCAGCCGTTGCAGCAAAACGCCAGTCTCTCAGAAATCGAGATCGGCGTAATGGGCGGGCGGACGAAAGCCCGAAATCTGATCCGCCAGAATGGACCGAAAAGCCGGACGCGATTTGATCTTGGCATACCAGTCCTTGACCACAGCCGAGCGGTTCCAATCCACATCCGAGATATAGTCCAATGACGACAGATGCGCCGCAGCGGCAAAATCTGCCAGGCTCATCTGATCCCCTGCCAGCCAGCGCCGATGGTCCAACAGCCAGGTCATATAGTCGAGATGGTATTTGATCGCCTTGGCCCCGGCCTTGACGTTCTTGCTGTCGGGGTAGCCTTCACCGGTGACCTTCTTGTTGACCCGCTCATAGAGCAGCTTTGAGGTCACTTCCGAATGAAATTTGTCGTCAAACCAGCTGACAATGCGGCGCACCTCATACCGGCCATCCGGGTCACTGGGCATTAGCGAAGGTGTCGGCCGCGTCTCTTCCAGATACTCGCAAATGGCAGCACTCTCAGACATCATTTTGCCATCCAGACGGATGACCGGCACCTTGCCCGCCGGGTTGCGGCGCAAAAAGTCCGGGTCTGCTTCCCAGTACCGCTCTTCAACCAACTCTACTTCGATCTTCTTCTCCGCCAGGGATAGACGGATTTTCCGACAAAACGGGGAAAGCGGGACATGATAGAGACGTGCCATATGGTCTTTTGGAACTCCGGGTCGGACTGCGAGGGACTGATCCAGCAATGCCCTGTGCGCGGCAAAACTTCAATGCTCGAAACAGCCCGCACGCCCATCTGCGCGGATGGTGGCCGCTCCATCTCGAATTTTTGCGGCCCGCCGTTTGAGATTCTGGCTCGGCCGCGCCGCAGAACGTTGTTTTGGATTTGGCAAAACCGCAGCGATCAACGCCGCCTGACGCGCGTTCAATTCATCTGGACCAACTCCAAAATAGTGCCGCGCCGCCGCCTCCGCACCAAAAATGCCTTCATCCATCTCCGCCACATTCAAATAGACTTCCAGAATGCGCCGCTTGCTCCAGATCGCTTCCACCACGGGTGTCAGCAGGGTTTCCAGCGCCTTACGCCCCCAACTGCGCCCCTGCCATAGAAAGACGTTTTTCACCACCTGCTGCGACAGGGTAGAGCCGCCACGCTGGCCGCCCTCGGCAAGGGCTGCGCGAATCGCCCGCACATCAATGCCCCAGTGCTGACAAAACCGCGCGTCTTCCGCCGCCACAACCGACCGCGCCAAAACCGGAGCCATGTCCTCCAGGGGCACCCATTCCTGGTCGACATCGCCAAGACGGCGCTTTTCGCTCCAGATTGTATGGGTGGTTGGTGGGTTCACCACAGAAAACAGCGTGACCAAAAGCACCGCCCCTAGGACAAATGCAAACACCCCCCGCAGGATCCACCGCCGAAACCAACGCAGAGGCTGCGCCAAACGGGCTTTGATCCAGGATCGGCCTGATTTGTTCTTGTTGGTCTTTTTCGCTGCCTTTGCCATGTCTCTCTATAAGATAGCCAAGCCCCCAAAACCAACCAAGAATCGCGGCGCGATCTTGTGTTCTCCGCCGCGAGGATCCGCAGCCCAAAAACAAAAAGCCCCGCAAGCGACCAGCTTGCGGGACAATTTTGTAACAGCAGATCTGTCTGGGCTTATTCAGCCGGAACCGCTGATTGTTCCAGGCTCAAAGGATGCGCCAGCTTGTCCAGCATCTCGGTTGGGCAGACCTGCAGGAAGTTGCCCTTCTCCAGATCCCAATTCTGCAGGATCTCTGCTGCTTTGCCGCTTCCGGTCTCTTCCAGATGCCGCTCGATCAACGTTTTCAGCTGGCTCTCCCAATGCGCCACAGTCACCGCACAGGTTACCAGACCTTCCATATTCATCATGGTCTGCGCCTTGCCTTCTGGATCATAGAGATAGGCCATGCCACCGGTCATACCAGCGCCAAAGTTGGCGCCGATCGAGCCCAAAATCACTGCGACACCACCGGTCATGTATTCACAGCCGCAAGCGCCACAGCCCTCGATCACCACCGACGCACCGGAGTTGCGCACCCCAAAGCGTTCACCGGCACGACCCGCCGCAAAGAGATACCCATCGGTGGCACCATAAAGAACGGTATTGCCGACAATGGTATTCTCGCTGGCCGTCAGCGGCGAGGACATCGGCGGGCGCACCACAATGGTCCCCCCTGACAGGCCTTTGCCGACATAGTCGTTTGCATCACCAGAGACTTCCAGCTTCAGCCCCGGTGCCGCAAAGGCCCCCAGCGACTGCCCGGCAGAGCCCTGCAGTTTCACCGTCAGGTGATCCGGCTGGAAGGCATTGCGCATGCCAAAGTTGCGCACGATATGGCTCGAGGTGCGGGTGCCCACGGAACGATGGGTGTTCTGCACCGCATAGGACAGCTGCATCTTTTCGCCATCCTGCAAGAAACGCGCCGCATCGCGGACAATTTCGCTGTCCAGCGTATCCGGCACCGCGTTGCGCTCCTTATCGCGATTGTAGACGATATCAGCCGCGCCATCGACAGTGATCAGCAGCGGGTTCAGGTCGAGGTCATCGAGGTGGGCCGAGCCACGCGACACCTGCGCCAGCAGATCCGCACGACCGATGATGTCATCCAAACTGCGCGCGCCGATAGAGGCGAGAATTTCCCGCACCTCCTGCGCATAGAAGGTGATCAGATTGACAACCTTATCCGCATTGCCGGTGAACTTGCCCCGCAGTGCTTCGTCCTGGGTACAGACACCCACAGGACAGGTGTTGGATTGGCACTGACGCACCATGATGCAGCCCATGGCAATCAGCGCCGCGGTGCCAATGCCGTATTCCTCGGCGCCCAGCATCGCCGCCATAACGATGTCGCGCCCGGTGCGCAGGCCACCATCGGTCCGCAGGGTGACGCGTTCACGCAGGTTGTTCATCGCCAGCACCTGATGCGCCTCGGTGAGGCCCATTTCCCAGGGAAGACCCGCGTATTTGATCGAGGTCGCAGGCGAGGCCCCGGTACCGCCATTGTGGCCCGAGATCAGGATGATGTCGGCCTTGGCCTTGGCCACGCCAGCCGCGATGGTGCCAACCCCGGAAGAGGCCACCAGTTTCACGGTCACCTTGCAGCGCGGGTTGATCTGTTTCAGATCGTAAATCAGCTGCGCCAGATCCTCGATCGAATAGATATCGTGGTGCGGCGGTGGTGAGATCAGGGTCACACCCTTGGTCGAGTGGCGCAGACGGGCAATCAGATCGGTGACCTTCATCCCCGGCAACTGGCCACCCTCACCGGGCTTGGCCCCCTGGGCCACCTTGATCTCCAGCTCTTCGCACTGGTTCAGATATTCAGCAGTGACGCCAAAGCGCCCCGAGGCCACCTGTTTGATCTTGGCAGACGGGTTGTCGCCATTGGGCTCCGGTACAAAATGCGCCGGATCTTCGCCGCCTTCGCCCGAATCGGACTTGGCGCCGATGCGGTTCATCGCAACATTCAGGGTCTTGTGGGCCTCAGGCGACAGGGCGCCCAAAGACATGCCCGGCGTGACAAACCGTTTGCGGATCGAGGTGATGCTTTCCACCTCTTCAATCGGCACGGCTTTGCCCATGGGCTTGATGTCCAAGAGATCACGCAGATGGATTGGCGGGTTGCTTTTCATCTTGGCGGAATACTGCTTCCACATCTCAAACGAGGCACGGTTGCAGGCCATCTGCAGCATATGCATCGAGCTTGCTTCCCAGGCATGTGTCTCGCTCGACTTGCGGGCCTTGTAGAACCCACCGATGGGCAGAATGTTTTCTGCGCCCTTCCAGCCCTTGGCATGAATCTCCTCAGCCTTGACCTGAATACCGCTGACACCGATGCCGGAAATCCGGCTGGTCATGCCAGGGAAGAACTCAGCACACATAGCACGGGACAGGCCAACGGCCTCAAAGTTCAGACCACCGCGATAGGAAGAGATCACCGAGATACCCATCTTCGCCATGATCTTGAGCAGACCCTGGTCGATGGCATCGCGGTAGCGCGCCACGTTTTCAGTCAGAGTACCATCCAGCAATCCGCGCTCGATGCGATCCGCCAGCGAATCCTCGGCCAGATAGGCGTTCACCACGGTGGCGCCACAGCCAATGAGCACAGCAAAGTAATGGGGGTCGACACATTCCGCCGCCCGCACATTGAGCGAGCAGAAGGTGCGCAGCCCCTTGCGGGTCAGATGCGAATGCACCGCAGAGGTCGCCAGGATCATCGGCATCGCCACACGGGTTGCATCCGAGAACTGATCGGTCAGCACCAGGTGACCAGCCCCCGAGCGCACCGCGTCTTCGGCCTCGGCGCGGATACGGTCCAGGGCCTTGCTCAGCGATCCTTCGGCGGGGTCAAAGGAGCAGTCGATCTCAACCAGGGGCGCGTTGAACTGATCAGCCAGTTTGTCCCACTGGGCATTGCCGACAAAGGGGCTTTCCAGCACCACAATTTCGGTCTGGCTGCTGTCTTCATCCAGCACGTTCTTGAGATTGCCAAAGCGGGTCTTCAGCGACATCACCCGGAATTCCCGCAAGCTGTCGATGGGCGGGTTGGTCACCTGGCTAAAGTTCTGGCGGAAGAAATGCGACAGTGGACGGTACTGTTTGGACAGCACAGCCGAGGGCGTGTCATCCCCCATCGAGGCCAAGGTCTCTTTGCCATCTTCGGCCATCGGAGACAGGATCTGCTCCAGCTCTTCGATGGTATAGCCAGCGGCCACCTGACGGCGACGCAGTTCATCACCGCTAAAGATCGGCGCCTCGGTCACAGTGGCAAGGGTGGAATCCACATCGTTGATCTTGCTTACCCAGTCACCAAAGGGCAGCGCCGCAGAGAGTTTATTCTTGATCGCGGTATCGTGGTAGAGCTTGCCCTTCTTCATATCCACAGCCAGCATCTGGCCGGGGCCAAGCGCGCCTTTTTCCACCACCGATGCTTCGTCGATTGGCACCATGCCCGCCTCGGAACCGGCAATCAGCAGGCCGTCGCCGGTCACCACATAGCGCATTGGGCGCAACCCGTTGCGGTCCAGACCAGCGCAGACCCAGCGGCCATCGGTCATCGCCAGGGCAGCAGGGCCATCCCAGGGCTCCATCACCGAGTTGCAGTAGGAATACATGTCGCGCCAGGCCTGTGGCAGCTCGACCGCCTGTTTCGACCAGCTTTCGGGCACCAGCATGGTTTTGGCCATCGGCGCAGAACGACCGGCGCGCACCAGCACCTCGAACACGCCATCCAAAGCCGCCGAATCAGAGGCACCGCCTGCGATGATCGGTTTGATGTCTTCGGCGTGGTCGCCAAAGGTGGCGCTGGCCATGCGGATTTCATGGCTCTTCATCCAGTTGACGTTGCCCTTCAGGGTGTTGATTTCGCCGTTATGGGCCAGCATGCGGAAAGGCTGCGCCAACCACCACTGCGGGAAGGTATTGGTGGAATAGCGCTGGTGATAAATCGCAAAGGAGCTCTCGAAACGCTCATCCATCAGGTCGGGGTAGAAGACCGCAACCTGTTCCGCCAGCATCATGCCTTTGTAGATGATCGAGCGACAAGACAGCGACGCCAGATAGAGCTCGCCAATGCCTGCTGCGGCGGCGGCCTTTTCGATGCGGCGACGGATCACATAAAGCTCGCGCTCGAATGTATCCTCGTCCACCCCCTTGGAGTTCGAGATCAGGATCTGTTCGATCTCGGGGCGGGTGGCGTTAGCTTTTTCGCCCAGGCAGGTCACATCAACGGGCACATGGCGCCAGCCATAGATGTAATAGCCCATGCGCAGCACTTCGGTTTCAACGATGGTCCGGCAGGTTTCCTGTGCGCCAAAATTTGTGCGTGGCAAAAAGACCTGACCAACCGCCATCAGCTGATCTTCGCGGGGCTCATGGCCGGTACGTCTGATTTGATCATAAAAGAAAGGAGCCGGGATCTGCACGTGGATCCCAGCGCCATCGCCGGTTTTACCGTCGGCATCAACGGCGCCACGGTGCCAGATCGCTTTCAGCGCATCAATACCGGCTTCAACCACGCTGCGGCTGGCCTTGCCATCAACGGCAACCACCAGACCCACACCACAGGAGGAATGTTCTTCTTCCTCAGTATAAAGACCATTGTCGGCCATCCACTTGCGCTTGGTTTCCTCGGCGCGGACCCAGTCAGCATCAAATTTGGTCATGAGGTTCTCCGATCAATTAGTGGCATAGCTTGTCGCAAGCTGGGCATGTGTTGCCCGATTGTTGTTAAGGTCTTCAGCGCGCTCTCCCAGCCTTCGTGGTAGGGCGCTGATTTTCTGCATCAGACTGCGCATTCTCGTTCGATCATTCATCCAGGCTGCATCGACAATCGGATACAACACACCCGCCTCTCGTAGAGGATCGATGACATCATGGCTGCTACGATCGGCCAGGAAATGGTCAATTTTGGCCCCCTGAGCAAAGGCCTGCCAGTGCAGGCTATCCTCTGCATTCCAGCGGCCATGCAACAGGGTATACTGTATCTGAGACCCCAAGGTCTCATTCAGTGAGGGGCGGGAAAACTCGGGGATCCGTGCACGGGCCTCAGCCCAGCGGAGATCGGCGGGAAAGGTCTCCGGGCGCGGGCAATACTGCGGCGCAAAGGCCAGGGCACAATCGGCTCCGATCTCGGCCGCGTAGGACATTGCACCATAGCCGCCCATGGACACACCGACTGTCATCAACCGTGTCAGCCGGTGGCGCGCGACATACTCAGAAATCGCCCGCAGAACCGCCGATGAGAAATCGCGCCCCTGAAACCACCCCTGACGACGGTCGGTCACAAAAATACAATGGCGCGCGCCCTGGTTTGAAGCACTGGCTGCAAATTCCAGCAGGCCGCGCTTCGCCGCATTGGCGTGATAGCTGGTGAAAACCACAATTCCACCGCTTTCTACACCGTCTTCGCGGCCCGCAAGCGCGCGAATATCCGCCCCGGCCTCATCACAGAGGCTGCGTGACTTCAGGCGGAACATTGCCTGACGGAGTGATTTACGGATCCCGATTTTCATAGTCAGTCAGCAAAGATCACAGTGACCTAGCTAATCCCTTCTTGTTCTGCTGCCGCCCGAAAGGCTTCCATTACATCTGCTTCGGTCATTTGCCGTTGGTTTCCAGCAAAGGCGTAGCCTTCGGGTTTCTTGTCGATAAAAAATTCCAGGTCGAGCGTGGTCCCGCCTGCATTGTCAAAAAGGCCAGCCGCCATATTGGTTTGGCCGTGGAGCTCACCGGGGACCGTCATCCGATACCAAAGCATCGAGCCGCACTCAGAACAAAAGGCGCGCTCTGCCCAGTCTGATGAGACAAAGGTCTTTACCGGCCCCAAAGCAGCATAGCCAGAGGCCGCCGGGATGGTCATCAGAGCCGAACTGGTCCAGCGGCGGCACATGTCGCAGTGACAGGCACGCAAGGTATTTTGCGCCGGTGTCATCGAGACAGTGACGGCGCCGCACATGCAATTGCCCTTCAATTCACTCATGACCCATGGCTCCCTTGCGGTGGCTTATCCAGGTTACTCGGCCGCAACCTGTGCAGCAGCACTGTTGAAACGCTCAACCAGAGCATCAGCGCAGTCACGACCGTCCTTGATGGCCCAGACCACCAGCGAGGCACCGCGCACGATGTCACCAATGGCATAGACGCCGTCCAGATCGGTGGCTCCGGTGCGGAACGCGGCCTTGACGGTGCCCCAGCGGGTCACCGGCAGGTCAGGCTGACCCCAAAGAGTGGGCAGGTCTTCGGGTTCAAAGCCAAGTGCCTTGATCACCAGATCGGCCTCTTCGACGTAGTCCGCGCCCTCGATCACTTCAGGAGCCTGACGGCCCGTTGCATCGGGCTGGCCCAGGCGCATCTTTTGCACCATGACACCGGCAACCTTGCCACTGTCATCGGTAAAGCCCTTGGGCGCGGTCAGCCATTCAAACTGCACGCCTTCTTCTTCGGCGTTCTGGGTTTCACGCTGCGAGCCGGGCATATTGGCGCGGTCACGACGATAGAGACATTTGACCGAGGTCGCGCCCTGACGGATCGAGGTCCGCAGGCAATCCATCGCGGTGTCACCACCGCCAATGACCACAACCTTTTTGCCCTTTGCGTTCAGGGTGCCGTTTTCAAACTCTGCAACAGTATCGCCAAAGTTCGAGGCCCGGTTGGCTGCGGTCAGGAAATCAATCGCTTTGACGATGCCAGTGGCCCCCGAGCCGGGCATTTCCAGATCGCGGGATTTGTACACGCCTGTGGCAATGATCACGGCGTTATGTTTGGCGCGGATCTCGTCAAAGGTGATGTCGGTGCCGATGTTGCAGTTCATCACAAAGGTGACGCCGCCATCTGCCAGCAGCTGGTTGCGGCGCATCACCACGTCTTTTTCCAGCTTGAAGCCGGGAATGCCATAGGTGAGCAAGCCACCCGCGCGGTCGTAGCGATCATAGACAGTCACCTGGATGCCAGCCTTGCGCAGCATGTCCGCTGCCGCCAGACCACCAGGGCCGGCACCGATGATGCCAACGCTTTCGCTGCGCTCTTGTGCCGGAGCGTTGGCTTTGACCCAGCCTTTGTCCCAGGCAGTATCGGTGATGTATTTCTCAACAGCGCCAATGGTGACGGTGCCATGGCCGGACTGTTCAATCACACAGTTGCCTTCGCACAGCCGGTCCTGCGGGCAGATGCGACCGCAGATCTCGGGGAAGGTATTGGTGGCCTGGGAGGTCTGATACGCCTCTTCCAGGCGGCCAGTAGCGGTCAGACGCAGCCAGTCAGGAATATTGTTGTGCAACGGGCAATGGGACTGGCAATAGGGCACACCACACTGGCTGCAGCGACTGGCCTGCTCTTCTGCCTTGGCCGCAGCGTACTCCGAATAGATCTCGTCAAAGTCTTCGCGACGGGTGTCAGCGGCACGCTTTTGCGGCATATCGCGATCAATCTTCACGAATTTGAGCATCGGTTGCTTGGCCATGGGCGAACTCCCTAGTTTAGCTGGCTGCGACAGGCCCGAATAAGAGCGCTGCGGTATATTGGTCAACAATGCTGACCTAAAATGACCAGCTTCTATCCCTGATACTGCTTCTCGCCGGAATGTACAGTAATTTTGAGTCCGATTCGGTCCTAAAAGCTCCCTTCCCTATCCAACAACAAGATTTATACAGAGACATGCTACCCCGGCCCTGCCCCGACTCAGCCAGGGAACCTCAGTCCAGGACTTTATTTTATGCCATTTTTACAGCTTGTACTTGTCGCGCTGATCCAGGGGATTACCGAATTTCTTCCGGTTTCCTCCTCCGGCCACCTGATTCTCCTGCCTGGATTGACCGGCTATTCAGATCAGGGCCAGGTGATAGATGTCGCCGTCCACCTCGGCACTCTGGCGGCGGTGGTGATCTTTTTCTGGCGCGATGTGCGCATGGGGCTGGTTGGATTGACCCGCCTTGCTTACGGGCGCGCCGATACCGAAGGTGCCCGGCTGGCCCTGGGATTGATCATTGCCACCATCCCCACGGTACTGTTTGGTGCTTTCCTGCATTTTTCCGGTCTCAGCGACGCGCTGCGTTCACCAGCGGTGATTGGCTGGACCATGCTGGTCTTTGGCATCGTGCTGTATATCGCCGATCAAAAAGGCCCCGAGCAAAAGATCGCCAGTGACTGGGGAATACGGGATGCGCTGATCATGGGGCTTTGGCAGATGATCGCGCTCATCCCCGGCACCTCGCGCTCTGGTATAACCATCACCGGTGCGCGTCAGCTGGGCTACAAACGTGAAGATGGCGCCCGCATCGCCATGCTGATGTCAATTCCCACCATTATCGCCTCGGGCGTGCTGCTGGGCACAGAAGTGGCGCTAGAGGCCAATATGGCGCTGATCCGCGACGCGGGCATTGCTGCCCTTCTGGCGATGCTCTCGGCGCTGGCAGCACTGAGCCTGATGATGCGGCTGCTGCGCTCGGTCAGCTTTACCCCCTATGTCATCTACCGGGTGATTCTGGGCCTGGTTCTGCTCGGCTATGCTTACGGAGCCTAGGGGCTGACCCCTATTCATGGGCACATGGCAAAAGTAAAAGGGCGCTGGATTTCTCTGACGCATTCCGCCCAGTGGGACATTGACACAACCAAGCCTGTCGCTAAAACGCATTAATCTATTGATTTACCATACCTTTTAACGCAACCCGAACTGCATCAGCCGAAAGAAGTGCGAGAAAAAAGTCTCGCAGGTATCTGGCAGCCACCCGCCACCAAAAAAACGAGCCCTTCTGACTCTTTTTCCTTCTGGTTCAGAATAGAGGGCCAATATTCTTGTCCAGCAAGCTTGACTGTCCTCTCCAGCGGACACGCGGAGATTTCCACATCGTGAGCCTCCTAATCCCGCGAGAAACCTGTTCTTTGGTCAGAAAAGTGACTCAAGGCGGAACCGCGAAAAACGAGGTTCCGAATGGCAAGTTTGGCGACTTGCAACTTCAAGCTCTCCCAGCTCTATCCAGGCGCGGGCGAATACCACCTCAACACTTGCGCCAACCCGGACTGCTCCAACTTTGGGCAGACCTTACGGATTCTGCAGAGCGACGGAAGACCTGGGAAGAAAAACGCCTAGATCTCACGGCAGACCAGATAGAGGTGGTCGCCAAGCACGGTCCAAGCGCTTACAAGCTCTCGGTAGCGGGCAAGAAGCAACGACGGGTCAGTTGCGCGTTCCAGTATCAGCGGGCCCCTCATGTATGGGCCGACCAGCGAACTGTGCGTTGCCAGGGGCACACCGTCGAGAGAAAGGTCTGCAACAGCGCGTTCTCCATCAAATCCCCGGCGCATCTCGATGAGGAGGTTGCCCACCTCCGCAATCACAATGGTCCAGGTTGTGGCTGCTGTCCCGCGTCCGCTTCCTTGCCGCTCCGGAGGAATTCTCGCTGAACGGCGCACATCAGCGGACGCGGGACAGCAGCCACCGGCAAGACGATCGGTTTCTCCCGGATCTACGATCGTATCGCCTGGTTGGAAGGCGTGTTTCTCGCCTATGGGTGTCTGCGCCGACGCAAGCGAGCGGAGAACTCGACAAGGTCGTCGGGTCCCCGATCCTGCCGCGACATCTGCGTCGTGAGGTGAAGAACATCCCGTTCGACGGCCTACTCGATACCGATGTCCGCGGGGAACTGGCGCCGTGGGTCTACAAAGCACCCCTGCAACCGGCGAGCACCTTCATGAACTCGCTCCGAGATCGCTTCAGCCTGGCGGACAGAGCTGGCAGCGGGGGAGCACGGATCGGAGGATCGTATGTTCAGGGAGCAATCTTCAATCCTGTGATGCTAATCACGATCATCAACATCTTCCGGATCAACTACAACTTCTCCGAGCCCAGGGTCTATACGCCACCATGCGAAGAAATCGACGACTTCACGAAGGCAGGAAAGCTGATACCACGCGCCCTCCGTATCCTGGGGACAGACGAGTTTGTCGAGTTACCTCCGCGCGCCCGCCGTTCGCCGCAGCAGCGCATGCCGACAATGCGCCACGGTATGGATGCGCGCAAGCTCCGGAAGGGCGGGGGCGATGATGTGCCTGATCTCTACTGCATGCTCTATCGGCCCTGGCTTTTTGCCGACACAAAGGTAGGCGCCAAGCTGGACCGATCGTGGAAACCTCCTGCGACCGAGGCAACTGCCCCACCAACAGACCACTCGGAATACAGATTCCAAGAGACGGAAGTCGCGCCGTTTCCTGAGATCGTGGGTATTCAGCCCGACTTACCGTCCGAAGAGGAGAGGACGACGGGCTGGACCTGACCCTGCAATAGCCCATCATCTTGGAAGAGTCTCATCTCCCGCCACAAGAAATGGCCGCGACGGCTCTCATCACGGCCACTTTTTCGAGCCAGTTCTTACGATCTTTGTCCCACTGAGCGGAATGCGTCAGGTTTCCTCCGCGCCCTTTAGTCATTCCGCTACCGATGGTTTTTGTATCAGCCGCTCAAGATCAGGCATCGCCCTTTAGGTTGCGCGCCGAGGCGGTCATCTCATCATACTGACCCGAGGGACGGAACTTCCACAGATAGCTGGGCAGGATCGGCCCCATCCGTTCTGGCGTGATCCCCAGATCGGCAAAGCCCTTGGCGCCCTCAGAAACCACGTTGTCAGTGCCCAGGGTTTTCAGCTGATCCCGGCTCAGAACTTTGTTTTCGATCAGTTGCAGGCTAATCGCCTGTAGCATGTCAAAGCCAAAGGCCAGCGGCCAGACCGCAAAACCAGGCAGCGAGACAATCACACGACGCCGCAGGATCACATCACACATCTGACGCATCAGCGCGGCAAAGCTCTTTACCTCTGGGCCGCCCAATTCATAGGTGCCGGGCGCGGCCTCCCCCAGGATCCCCTTGACTGCGGCACGGGCCACATCGTCGACATAGACCGGCTGGAACAGAGTCTTGCCCTTGGCAATCGGCAGGATCGGCGACAGGCTCGCCATGCCTGCAAAGCGATTGAAGAATTCATCTTCGGTGCCAAAGATAACCGAAGGGCGCAGGATCACTGCATTGGGGAAGTGGCTGCGGACAGCCTCTTCGCCCTGCGCCTTGGTGCGGGCATAGTCGCTGTCGCCTTCTGCATCCGCCCCCAGCGCCGAGACATGTACCAGCTGACCAATGTCTTGGTCATGGGCGATCCGCGCCACCCGCGCAGCACCGTCAACCTGCACCGCTTCAAAGCTGTTTTTGCCATGGGCATTGAGAACACCAACGCAGTTTACCACTGCATCCGCCCCCTGCATCGCCGCAGCCACAGAGGCATCGTCACGGATGTTACACAGAACCGGCTCAACCTGGCCCGGCACGCCGTAGGGTTTGACATGCATGGCTTCATTGGGTCTGCGTACGGCAACCCGTACCCGCCAGCCCTCTTTTGCCATGCGACGCGCGATATAGCGGCCGACAAAACCAGACCCGCCATAAATCGTGACCAGTTTGGACATCTCTTGGCTCCTGCAAATAGCTATGGCTCCGATCTACCGTTCCTGCGCTTTTCAAACAAGGCGCAAAACGCGAAGCCACAGGTACAATGGGGCCAGAAACTGCATTTGACGTTAACAAAAATGCCCTGAGATCCAGTTTCCTCTGTCACACATTCCAAACTAGCAATAAGTTCAGCAAAATACCGCGCAACAGACTTAAACATATAATTAAAATACCTATTTACGATAGCCGAGGACGACTCCGATGGAAGCCAACGCCTGCAAAACCCTGGTGCTTCGCAGCCTTGAAAGTGACCGAATGGACCTCGACACTTTCATCCCTGCTTTTTATCAGCGCCTCTTTGAGGTTTGCCCCGAGGCCCGCGCCATTTTCCCAACCGGCACTGCACGACTTGAGGCAAAGATACTCGCTTCCCTGACCCATCTGGCCGAAGCCCTGGAGAGCACCGAGAGACTGGATGGTATTCTCATGAAGCTGGGTAATATGCATCGCAAAATGGAAATTTCCGATGCGCATTTTGGCCAATTCATTTCCAGCTTCACCAGCACGCTTGCCGCAATTCTGGGGTCCGAGTGGAGCCAGGATACCGAAGAAGCCTGGACACAATTTCTAAGATTTGTCGCCAAAAGAATGAGCTTCTTTGCAGCCTCCGAACCTGCAGGCGAAGTGTACTGATCCCCTGACCGGACCACTGCACAGATGTGGGACATTCAGGCCGTGACAGAGTTTTTGCAAAAATGTCAAAAATCCGTTTGACGCCCCCGACGCTGCAGCCTATACGCCCCTCACGACACCTGCCCAGGTGGCGGAATTGGTAGACGCGCTAGCTTCAGGTGCTAGTATTGGCAACGATGTGGAGGTTCGAGTCCTCTCCTGGGCACCACGCTTTTCTCCCTTTCAGGAAAACCTCCGCCCCTGCTCCAGCAGGGAGGCGCGCAAGGTAAATCCCCCCCAAACCCATCACGCCGAACGGCATGCCTGTGTCGGCTTAACCTCCCCTTCAGGCCAGGCCCTTAGAGTCAGGCTGCGGGCGTGCTCGCCCCTGCGGTATGTCCGTTTCCGCCGACCTTATAGTAGACCTGAATGGGGAGGAGCCGATTGCACCGCAAAAATACCCACTCCAACAGAGGGGTAACGGCAGCCTGGGAGTTGAGTTTGCGCCACATTGCCCTTATTTCGAGCTCACTGGCGCATCGCGTCAAAGACTGACCCAAACGACGACCCAGACTGCGACCAGGATGAGACCCGCCACGGGTCCGCTACCGGCAAAGGATTTCTGCATTGGCCAATCACCTGTATCAAAACGACCTGCCCGATGATCTACAACTCGGCCCGGTGGTGGCGATTGACTGCGAAACCATGGGGTTGAACCCTCATCGAGATCGGCTCTGCGTCATTCAATTGTCAGACGGCGATGGCAATGCCCATATTGTGCAGGTTGCCAAAGGGCAAACCAAGGCGCCCAATCTATGCGCCATGCTGGAAGACCCAGACACGCTCAAGCTGTTCCACTTTGGCCGCTTTGACATTGCCGCCATGTATCATGCCTTTGGCGCCCTTACCGCGCCGGTCTATTGCACCAAGATCGCCAGCCGCCTGGTGCGCACCTATACGGATCGCCATGGGTTGAAGAACCTGACCCATGAGCTGATCGGTGTGGATATCTCCAAGCAACAACAGATGAGTGACTGGGGCGCAAAGGTGTTGTCGGATGCGCAGTTGGACTACGCGGCCTCGGATGTGTTGTACCTGCATCGCCTGCGCGAAGCCCTGAACAAGAGGCTGGAACGCGAAGGACGCATGGAAATGGCCCAGGCTTGTTTTGACTTTTTGCCGATGCGTGCCAAACTTGACCTGGCCGGTTGGCCCGAAACGGATATTTTTGCGCACTCATGACCGCTTCTGAAAGACTCCTCGCCACCGCCCGTCAGGTGGCCACAGACGAGGCCCGCGCCCTGGAGGCTCTGGCCGATAGCTTTGATGAGCGCTTTGTCGAAGCCGCCAATCTGCTTCTGGCGGCAACCGGGCGTATCATCATCAGCGGCATTGGCAAATCCGGCCATATCGGACGCAAGATTGCGGCCACCCTGGCCAGCACCGGCACCCCTGCCTATTTTGTTCATCCCGCCGAGGCCAGCCATGGCGATCTGGGCATGTTGTCCAAGGGCGATGTGGTGGTCGCGATCTCCAACTCCGGCGAAGCCCCGGAACTGGCAAACCTGCTGGCCTTTACCCGCCGGTTCGATATCCCGCTGATCGGCCTCTCCAGCAAACCCGACAGCACCCTGATGACCCAAGCCGATGTGCAGCTGCAGATCCCCGCCATGGGCGAGGCCTGTGGCTATGGAATTGTGCCGTCGAATTCGACCACATTGACCCTGGCCATGGGCGACGCCCTGGCCATTGCCATTATGAAACACCGCGACTTTCGCCCCGAGAATTTTCGCGACTTCCACCCCGGCGGCAAACTTGGCGCCCAGCTCAGCAAGGTCTCCGACCTGATGCACGGCGGTGACGCGCTGCCAGTTGTGACCGCTGCGACGCCAATGTCAGACGCCCTGATCGAGATCAGCCAAAAGGGATTTGGCGTTTCTGGCGTGACCGATGCGGAGGGCAATCTGCTGGGCATTATCACCGACGGTGACCTGCGGCGCCATATGGACGGACTGCTGCAAAAACAGGCCGACGCTGTTATGACCAAAGATCCAACAACCATTGCGCCGGAGGCCCTTGCGGCGGAGGCCGTGGCCATCATGAACCAGCGCAAAATCACCTGCCTGTTTGTGGTGGATCCAGCCAAGGGACACCGCGCCGAGGGGCTGTTGCACATCCATGACTGTCTGCGCGCTGGTCTCGGATAGGAGCAGGCACCCCGGTCATGGATCAGTATTCCCGCATGGTAAGCTATCTCAAGGTGTTTCTGCCGCTGGCAGCCCTTGCCTTGTTGTCGACCCTGTTTCTCATCTCGCCCGGATCTGACACCGAGACGGTTATTCCCTTTGCCGACCGGGAAATAGAAGAACGCTTGCGTGGCCAGCAGGTCACCGCTCCGTTTTTTTCCGGTTCAACGGCCCAAGGGGATGAAATCTGGGTGACCGCTGAAATAGCCAGCGCCAGCGCGGATCAGCCAGTGATTGCCAATGCGCTCAGGGCGGAAATCCGCATGGTCGCTGGCGGGCAAATCACCCTGACCTCGGATCGTGGCACGGTGCACCCCGATCAGGATCTCGCGCGCTTTGTCGGCAATGTCGAAATCACCACAACCGACGGTATGGTGGTTGAAACAGAGGTGTTGAAAACCCAGCTGAGCAAGGTGCACGCCGAAAGCCCCGGTGCCATTCGCGCCACCGGGGATTTGGGAGATTTAACCGCCGGACATATGGAGATCAGTTCAGAAACTGTCGGTGGCCCGGTGCATCTGCTCTTCACCAATAGCGTCAAGCTGGTGTACGCTCCTCAAAAATTGGAAAGATAAATTGTGACTCATTTGCGTGCCCTCTTCATTGTCCTGATCTCCACGCTGTGGTTTACCCTGCCCGCAACCGCGCAGAATGTGGCCTTTGGTGCGGTCAAGGCAGACCCTTCATTACCGGTTGAGGTCACCTCCGATAACCTGGCCGTCAACCAGGCTGATGGCTCGGCCGAATTCACCGGCAGCGTGTTGATTGTGCAGGGGGTAATGCGGCTGGCGGGCGATCGGGTACTGGTGATTTACAAAACCGACGCCGATGGCAAGCGCGCCATCGAACGGCTCGAAGCCACCGGAAACGTCATCTTGGTGAGCGGCCCGGATGCCGCCGAAGCCCAGCGGGCAGAATACACCATCGACTCAGGCACCATCGTCATGAGCGGAAATGTCCTGCTGAATCAAAGCGCGGGCACTCTGGCGTCACAGCGGATGGTGGTCAATCTCACCACCGGGACCGCCAGCATGTCCGGGCGGGTCAAAACCATCCTGAACCCAAGCTCAGGTACGAGCGAAAACAACTGATGTCCCCAGCTCCTGATCTCACACTGACCGAAGGCTCTTCGGGTCTGCATATCGAAAAGATACGCAAAAGCTACAGCAAGAAAGTCGTCATCCGCGACGTCTCGATCTCCTTGGATCGCGGTGAGGTGGTGGCGCTGCTGGGGCCAAACGGGTCTGGTAAAACCACCAGCTTTTACGCCATTGCCGGGCTGATTTTCCCAGAGGCCGGCACCGTCACCATTGACGGGCAAAATGTCACCTCACTGCCGATGTATCGACGCGCCCGGCTGGGCATTGGCTATCTGCCGCAGGAGATGTCGATCTTTCGCGGCCTTTCTGTCGAAGACAACATCATGGCAGTGCTGGACATTGCGGTAAAACACAGCCACCGCCGCCGCGAACGCCTGGAAGAGCTGCTGTCGGACTTTTCTATCGAGCACCTGCGCCGTGCGCCTGCTCTGGCGCTGTCGGGCGGCGAACGTCGCCGGGTTGAAATCGCCCGCTGCCTGGCGGCCGATCCAAAATACCTGTTGCTGGATGAACCTTTTGCCGGTGTGGACCCTATTTCGGTTGGCGATATCCGCCATCTGGTTGCGGATCTGAAAAAACGCGGAATTGGCGTTTTGATCACCGACCACAATGTGCGCGAGACACTGGAAATCGTGGACCGCGCCTATATCCTGCATGACGGTCAGGTTCTGATGTCCGGCAGCCCTGCCGAAGTTGTCGAGAATGAGAACGTGCGCCGCGTCTATCTGGGCGACAATTTTCGCATATCTTAACTATTTGACAGTCGCTGGCTTCATAGAGCTGGCTGCAAAAACTTGCCTCAAATCCAGAGTTTTTTCGCCAGCCATTTTTTGCCAAGCAATGGGGTTAGCGACCATCAATTTGCCGCAACTCCATTGACTCTCTGCCCAGATTATCATCGAATTGAGACATGGCAAAAGTGCAGTATGAGGTAGTCCGACGCGTGGCCTTGGCAACAAGACCCGGAGGGTTGCAATCCTGTGCCCAGCCTAATCCCCCGACCCAGAACTGACGACACCCCTGCGGGCCCGGCCCGGAGGGTGTTTTGGGTGGAAATTTGTGAAGGAGATCACATGCGTTACAAAATCACCGGTAAACAGATCGACATTGGCGAAGCCCTGCAGACCCATGTTCAGACCGAGCTGGGGACTGTCGTCTCGAAATATGCAGAACGCCCAACAGACGCAAATGTCGTCTTTTCCAAGTCTGCACATGAATATGTTTGCGAAGCCACTATCCACCTTTCAACCGGTCTGACCGCGCAGGCTAAGGCGCATGCCACTGAAATTTATTCAGCTTTTGAGGCCTGCTGCGAAAAGATGGAAAAACAGCTGCGCCGCTACAAGCGCCGATTGAAAGATCACCATCGCGATCGCAGCGAACCGGTTGAAATTCTCGGCGGCAGCTCGTATATCCTCGCCTCTGATAACGCGGAAACCGTAGCCGAACCTGAAACGCTGCAGCCAATCATCGTTGCCGAGATGGAGACCAGGATTCAATCCCTCTCTGTTGGTGAAGCCGTGATGCAGATGGAGCTTGCAGGCGCCCCGGTGCTGGTGTTCCGCAATGAAAGCAAAAACGGGGTGAACGTGGTATATCGCCGGGAAGATGGCAACATTGGTTGGATCGACCCCACGGCATAGGCTGTAACAAAGCCGAACCACGGCATCTGAACGGAGCAGGTGACTATGCAGATTTCAAGCATCCTTAAGCCGGGCGCAGTCCGGGTTATTGGAGCCGTATCCAGCAAGAAACGCCTGTTTCAGGAGGTCGCCGAGGTGGCGCAGTCCGCCTATGGGCTGTCCGCCCAGTCAACGGTTGAGGCTCTCCTAGACCGGGAGAGCCTTGGCCCCACAGGGGTTGGTCACGGCGTCGCCTTGCCCCATGCTCGGCTCAACGGCCTTGATATGGTGCGCGGAGTGTTTTTGATTCTGGAAAAACCCCTGGATTTTGATTCGGTTGATCGCCAACCGGTGGATATTGCCTTTTCTCTCTTTGCCCCCGAAGACGCTGGGGTAGAGCATCTGAAGGCCCTGGCCCTGGTGTCACGCACCCTGCGGGAGCAAAGCTTTTGCACCAAACTGCGCGCCAATCCCGACCCGGCAACGCTGTTTACCATCCTGACTGAGGCACAATCGGTACAGGCCGCCTAAGGTCACGCCAGTCCGGCGGTTTTTTCCATAGCCTCTCGGATATTGAGCGTCAGCGACTTGACCCGCCCCAAACGCTCCCGCCCGTCAGGAGATCTTTTTCAAAGATCTCTTCCCGTTGGGCCCGGCGTGCCACCTCCGATGGAGGTTGCACGCGTCGCCTAGGGCCACCGCCTGGTCAGGCAGCCAGCGCATGGGACCTGGGGCGATCTGCGCACCCCTCTCTGGATGCCCTGTCAGACCACCACCAATCATGTCACCTATCCTCCGCTGGTACACGGTACAGCGCCGCCCCAGGCGGCGCCACGCCCAAGGCCGTTTTGGTGTTTTGCCCTACAAAACACCAACGGGCGCGGGAGCCCCCCTTTGCCAGCGCCACTCCTGTAGAGTTTTCTCACCCAGAGGCTGCGTCACCCAAAAGGACAGATCCTGCATGTTTGAACAGAGAGACATTCGTCTTTGATTTGGAGCAGACCCTAGGGCGCGCGCCACGGAGCAAAACCAAACATCACGTAGTCACGTTGATACAGAGAAGACACCTGTTTCTCCAGCGCCGCATCCCAGATATCCCCTAGGCGATAGGGGTAATCCTCAGGCGCAGGCGTCGGCCGACCCGGTGTTGTACGGCCCAGTTTCTGCGCCAGAGCAGGCAGGGCCTCGGCCAACTCTTCCTCGCGCAACACCAGATCTGGCGCGCCGAGCTCTGCCAGTCCGGAATGGGCCAGCGATTGGCTGGCCCATTCCGCATCCACCCGCACCGAGGTTTGTCCAGCCAGATTGGCCTGCAAAAAGGTCAGAAACTGAGAGAAAGCCGCATAGTGATCTGCCTTGCTATAGCTGTCATCCGGGCCATCCTTGGGCAGCGGCAGCTTAAACTGCCGTCTCAGTGTCTCGCGAATGCTGCCATAGCTGCTGCCGCCTTTTTGCAAAATCCTGCGACAGAACACGGAATGCACCCGCGCTGCCGGATGCCGCAAGACGGTAAAGCTGCGAAACCCCGGGTTTCCCCGCTTCCACTGGCGCAGCTGTTTCTGGTTCATTTTTTGGATCAAACCCTCGGGCGTCACATTGTCGAGTCCGGCCATCCAGGCGGTCACTTCCGTCTCTGGTCCGCCCCTGATGGGCAGATACAGCAGCGGTGTCACCACCCCAGCCACATAACCCGGCACCGACGGCCCCCTGCGGGGTTCAAAATTGGGGGTGCGGCTCAGGTTGAAACGGTCCATCTCCGCCAGCGCCTCTGCCATCACGCCTGGGTTCTCCACCTTTGACACAACCGGCGCCGGATTTTGCCGTTTCAGACTATCATCCAAAGCCTCAAGCTGGGAGTCTACGCCCAGCCAGCGCGCCAGGCCGTTCATCACCTCAAGGTTTTGAAGATCCTCATAGGCCAGGTAAAAGCCCGTCTGTCCGGATTTCTGCAGCCGGTTCAGCAGGGTGATCTGAAAATCCTGCAACGCCTCTACATGTTGGGCAAATTCAACACCATCAAACTGCGCCAAGGCCTCTTTGCGACGTTTCACATTGGTCAGTTTCCACTGACCCGTGGCCTTGGCAATCTTCC
Organism: uncultured Pseudophaeobacter sp.; assembly: GCA_905479575.1. Taxonomy (GTDB): domain Bacteria; phylum Pseudomonadota; class Alphaproteobacteria; order Rhodobacterales; family Rhodobacteraceae; genus Pseudophaeobacter. The sequence continues at coordinate 173,570 of CAJQNB010000017.1, read as the reverse complement.
AGGAGACATAGCTGTCCAACGGATTTCGGGTCAGGATTACCTTGGCGCAGCGCGGATCCTCCAGCGCCAAATCCAAAACCCGTGGGTCATGGTCGTGAAAGTAGCGAAACCCCCCCAATACCCCCGCTTCGGACTTAATCTGAGAGATCAGACAACCGGGGTTGTCTTCGCGCATGTCCTGAGTGATCCCCAGAATATTGTCCTTGTTGGGATAGCCAATGAAATGTGGGTTAAACGCCTCGCCATGGCAGGTTACCCCATCAAAGGCGTTGAGATTGGCTTCCAGAAAATTGGACCCTGTCCGCATTTCGGCAAAGACAATGAAATAGTCAAAAGAAGCTGTCATATTCTATTTACGCACCAGATAGGGTTTTCTGGGAGGTTTTGGCATGTTTACCGGCCCTTGCTCCACCGAGAAATCCCCCATCAGATAGGGGTGCATCCCCTGGTTCTTTAGATTTTGCAGGAACTGACCAAAACCATCAAGGTTGACCATCGTCGGGGCCTCGCTCAAATGCCGGGGCAACTGCGGGCCCAGTTCATCAAGAATGGTTTGCAAAGGCTCCATCGGCGCCTCGATGAATTCGGCCATCGTCCAGATCCGCACCCGTGCCTTGGTTTCCTGATCACGCAGCAGGTTCAGATATTTGGCTTCAAGCTGCTGCAGCCGGGCGGCCTCGCGGCGCAGATCGGTAAAATTCTGATTCGAGCGGAACAGTGGAATCGCCCAGGCACCGCTAATGACCGAGATCTGCGCATTTTGATCGCGCGCCAGTACCTTGCAGATCTTCTGGTTGTCCCCAGGACCAAACTGAAAACACTGACGCTCGCCACGGGTGTTCCAGATCAGATTGGTCAAAAAGCTCTGCACGTTGTAGTCGCGGGTTTTGGCATTGTCGGTCAAAGCGCCATTGATCATCGCGCCCCCCCCGGCCAGCTCGGCCCGCTCTGGGGCAAAGAGATGGCCATGCACCCTTGCCCCGGTGATCCGCGACAACCAGCTCTCAAAATCTTCAAACAGCTCTGAAAAGCCCTGAAACACCGAATAGGGATTTGAAGTGACGCTATTGACCGACCAGCGCCCGGGAAAGCGGCTTTGCATATAAAGCCCCGGACGGCCACGGGTCCGCCGCTCCACCGCCTTGGCAAAAATGCGGTCGATTTTTCCGGGGTTGGGTTCGGTTTTCTTCATCGCCCCGGCGCTATCGGTTAGAAATGTCTGATACAGCCGGTCCGCTTTTGGCCAGATTTTGCGCGCAACAAAACAATCCGAGCGTCGCAACAGCTGCAAATGGTCATCATAAAAGATATGCGGCTTGCCCTGAAAATCGAACTTCGACAGCGTCAGTGAGCGGCTTTCGATATTGGTGGAGTATTGCCGCGCCAAAGTCTGATAATAGCTCTCGTCCGGGATCCAGACTTTTTGAAAATAGGCGTCATAGGTTGGCCGCTCGGGGTCTTCCAGGATGGCTGACAGGGTTTGACGCGTCAGGCACCACCATTGGCTGCCCATATGCGGCACCAGCCCCGCCGGAATGCGACGGCGCATGCCGAGGCGTCGTTGCAGATCCACATAGCGATCAAACAGATAGCGGTGTTTTTTCCAGGAAAAGGGAAAGCGCAGGGTAAAGCGTTCAAAATCCAACCCGCCAACGATCCAGGGCACATCCGCTGTGGTGGCGCTTTCGATAAAATCGGTACGCGGACGGGCGGCAAGATAGTCTACCAGCTCCTCAACCGGGCGCAGCGGCAGGCAGGATCCGGAGGACAGATAGACATGACGCACCGCTGGAAACTCTTTCAGCATCAGCTCCGAGGCCGATTGCGACGCGGCAACAATGCCCCAGGTGCCCCATTCGCAACGATGCCTTTTGCAAAAATTGATCAGCGGATCCTGCGCCAGGCTTTGGCGAAATTTGCGAAAGACGGCCCCATCAACATTCTTGTCCACATGCAGCACCACAGGGCAGCCGCTGGCCGTCCAATGGCGCGCCACCTGAGCAGCACGGTCCAGTGCGGTATGCACCAGCATGACAATGCCAACGGCGCTCATGCCCAGTTCCCTTTGGACATCAACCCCAGGATCTCCAGCTGGCGCCAGTTGATGTATTTCTCGCTCCATTTGCACCAAAGCTCGGGCTGCTGCTCCAGACCTTCGGCATAGGCCTTGTATTCGCGCGAATTGGCGTAATGCTCGCTGCGTGCCAGCTCCTCTGCCGCCTTGGCCCCCAGGGTATCTAGAAACTTGGTATGCAGCAGCGCGCCACTGGCCTTTTCACCGCCGTCTGTTTCATAGACCTGGTTCAACCCGCGCGGCAGCAAGGAATGGGTTGAGCTGACATAGGCATAGCGGCGATCCCATTTCACCAGCGGCGTCTTGTTCAGCGCCGGCGCCCGTTTTGGTTCATCCGCAAAAAACACCCGCGCCCGCGGCCCGCCCTGGATCCAGAGATTGCCATACATCAGGTTCTTGCTGATGGTGTAATTTCCACTGTCGAACCAATTGGCGATCTCCATCGGGTTTTGACCGGCCTGATAGGGCACATCGCCCAAACGTCCCTTGGGATAGGTATCAATCAGCATCGCTGAAAAGCTGCGGATTGCCGAATTGTCCAACCAATCCGTGAGGGCCTGAATGGGGCGGGTGTCGCAGAAGGGGTAGATAAAGAACTCATCCGGGTCGACCACCAGAACCCAATGCCCATGGGCATATTTGCGCTTGAGATAATTCATCCAGTCGACCCCAAAATGGGAGCGCCGATAACTGGCATGGGTCTGCCACAAGGATACATCGCCCATGCCGCTCAGATACTGCGTGGTGTCATCATCCGAGCCGTTGTCGACAAAGAGAAAGTGATTCACCCCCAGTTTGCGATAATATTCGAGAAAGTAAGGCAGCCGGATCTGTTCATTGCGCATGGTTGAGACCAGCAAAACATCGTCACGTTGAATGGTGCCGGTATTGTCCTGCAGACAGGTCAGCTCACCCGACTTGCGCACGGCCCGGACCAGCCAGCGCTTGCGCCGAACGCGCATACGGTAAGAATCCCAAAGCCCCACAACAACTCCATGCCCATTTTGCAGAATGCCCCGTGGCAGACGCCGCAGCTAAATTCAGGTGTCAATTTCGGCGGTGAATTGATCCCTGCCTTAACGGTTAATATGTCATGGAAAAACACTACTAACAACGGATTTAGAAACAGTTATGGGCCAACTTGGCGGCAGAAAACCGTTAAATTTCCCGGGCACCTGTCGCCGCTCAGGTCTTTACCAGCGCAGTTCTGGCATCAAGCCTAATGCACAAAGCTGCGCAGGCCCCTTATATTTCTGCGCATGCTCCTGCCAAAGATCAGGCGCCGTGCTGAGGTCGTCATAGTAATGATCAAAGGCCTGCGGGGTGTGAAAATGCTGTTGGCGCTGCTTTTCGGTTGCTGATTTGGAAACAATCTCGGGCAGGAATTTGGTGTGCAGCAATACCCCGGCGGGCTCTGTGCCGCCCGGCCCGGCGTATAGACGGTTCAAATCAGGGGGCAATAGCGAATGGGTTGAATTCACATAAGCATAGCGCCGGTTCCACTTCACCAGCGGGATCTTGTTCAAGGTGGGGGAGCGCTCTGGTTCGGTGGCAAAAAACACCCGCTCACGCGCGCCGCCCTGCAGCCAGAGATTGCCCATGGGCGGTTGCCGTATCGCCCGGTAAGGGCCGGCATCAAACCAGTTCAGCACCTCAAGCGGATCCTGTCCCGCCGCATAGGGCTGATCGCCAAGTGCGCCTTTGGGGTAAAGGTCCAGCATCATGGCACCAAACCCCGGCAGGCCCTGATGATCCAGGCGCGCGGTCAAATCGCACAGATCATGTCGCTCTATGCCATCATAGACCAGCAGCTCATCGGCATCGACCGTCAGGCACCAGTGACCATGGCCATAGCGCATCTGCAGCCAGGTGCTCCAGTCCAGGCCAAAGCGCGCCTCTCTGTAGCCCGCCGACGATTGCCACAGCGATAAATCTGGCTGATCTCTCAAATAGTCTGCACTGCCATCCGTGCTGCCATTATCGACCACCAGAAAATGCGCCACCCCAAGCGCGCGGTAATAGTCCAAAAAATAGGGCAGCCGCGTGCTTTCATTGCGCAACACCACAAAAGCCAGCAGATCGCCCTCGGTAATCTGGTCACTGCGGTCCGCCAGCTTGCGCAGCTGGTGACGCGCGCGCAGCGACCGCCACAACAGCCGCCGCCGCTTCAGGCGCAACCGATACCGTTGTCGCCAGTTCGGCGGCAAAAGAGCGGGTGCACCGGTAGATTTCACATCAGGCCTCGTAATGACCCGCCTGATGCCATTTCCAGGCATCAGCGATCATGGTGTCGAGGTCAGAGCGCGTTGGCTCCCAGCCCAGATCGGTGATGGCGCGGGTCGACCCCGAAACCAGCTTGGTGCAATCTCCAGCCCGGCGTGGGCCAGTATTGCAGGGCACCGGCCGCCCGGTAACAGCCGCGCCCCGGTCCATGACCTCGCGCACCGAAAACCCGCTGCCAGTGCCCAGGTTAAACACCTGGCTGCCCTTGTCTGCTTCCAGCCATTTCAGACCCAGAACATGGGCATCCACCAAATCACAGACATGCACATAGTCCCGAATGCAGGTGCCATCGGGGGTGTCGTAATCGGTGCCGAAAATGGTCAGGGCATCGCGTTTGCCATCAATGGCATCCAGCACCAGTGGCACCAGATGGGTTTCGGGGCGGTGGAACTCGCCCACTTCGGCTTCTGGGTCCGCGCCTGCCACGTTGAAATAGCGGAAAATCACCGAACGCAGCCCATAGGCGGCGCCAAAATCCTTGAGAATATCCTCAACCGCGCGCTTTGAGGCGCCATAGGCGTTCAGCGGCAACTGTGGGGTATTTTCGTCGAGCACCACGTTGTCATGCTCTCCATAGGTGGCGCAGGTGGAGGAAAACACAAAGTCCAGACATCCCGCCGCCACGGCGGCCTCAATCAGATTAAGCGACCCGCCGGTATTGTTGGCCCAATAACGCCCCGGCTCGCTCATCGCTTCGCCAACCTGGCTCAGCGCCGCAAAGTGCATAACCGCCACTGGCTTATACTTGGCAAAGACCTCATCCAGCCGAGCACGATCCTGTAAATCCCCCTGCTCAAAGGGGCCAAATTTCACCGCATCCTTCCAGCCGGTCACAAGATTATCAAAGGTCACAGGGCTATAGCCCGCCGCCTTGAGCGCCTTGCAGGCATGTGATCCGATATATCCGGCACCGCCGGTCACAAGAACAGTCTTCACGTCAATATTGCCTTTTCAAAGGTCCCAAACGTCAAAGCCCCCCACCCGGCAGGGCCATGGTCGATTTACTCGGCGGCCTGGTCCATCTGGGTGACCTTGTGGAGGTGCTGCATCAGATCGTCCCGCAGCTCTGGGCGCGACAGGGCAAATGAGACCGTTGCCTGCAAGAAACCCGCCTTGGAACCGCAGTCAAAGCGTTCGCCCTCAAAGCGGAAGCCATGGGTCGGCACCTGGGCGGCGATATCCTCGGCAATGGCATCGGTGAGCTGGATCTCGCCGCCGGCGCCCGATTTCATCTTGTTGAGATTGCGCAGCACCGAAGGCGCCAGGATGTAGCGGCCAATCACCGCCAGGTTCGAGGGCGCCTCGGCCGGTTTGGGCTTTTCGACCATGCCACGGGCGGCAACCACCGCGCCGGAAGTCTCGGCCCCGGCGCAGGGATCCAGAACCCCATAAGAGGCGGTCTGCGCGGGGGAAACCTCCATGGTGGCGACCATATTGCCACCAATGTCCGCATAGGCATCGACCATCTGCTGCAGGCAGGGTTTTTCTGCGGCAATAACATCATCGGGCAGGATCACCGCGAAGGGTTCATTGGCGATCAGACGGCGGGCGCACCAAACCGCATGGCCCAGACCCAGGGCCTTGTGCTGGCGCAGATAGGCAATGGCGCCGCTGTCCATACAGGTGTTCTTGAGGATCTCCAGCAGATCATCCTTGCCTTTTTTGCGCAGCTCCTGTTCCAGCACCGGGGCGTGATCAAAGTAATCCTCCAGAGCGCCCTTACCGCGGGAGGTGACAAAGATGAACTCCTTGATGCCTGCCGCGCGGGCCTCGTCGATGGCGTATTGCACCAGGGGGCGATCCACCAGGGTCATGATTTCCTTGGGCACCGATTTGGTGGCGGGCAGGAACCGGGTGCCAAGACCCGCAACCGGGAATATCGCTTTTGTCACTTTTTTACGCATCAAATTTCTCACTCATCTACGTCTAAGGCGAACTTGTCTGCAAAAGGCAGTCACCTGGACTTTTAGTTCGTTAGCCAGTCACCCCTTTAGGGGCAGGCATGGGCGCAGCCGACCCAAATGCATCAAATAGCGATGCTCCCACACGGAGTATTATAACTACAAATTGGGTAGTTTTCATGACGTGGCTCAACTCCGCACCTGAGATCTGTCGAATAAAGACTGCGCCGCATAGGGGAATTTGCTTAATTATTGCCCATTTTCACCATCATTGCCTCAATACGCGCCACATCTTCGGGGTTATTCAGCTCCCAGAATTCCCGGCCACGTGCCTCTACCTGAACGCAAAGTATCTTGCGGTTGTTTTCCAGAAATCGCAGTTGCTCCAAGCCCTCTAGCTGCTCCAGCGGACCAACTGGCCAGCTTGGGTAGTCAGCCAGCGCATCAGGTCGATAAGCATACACCCCAACATGATGATAAACAGGCGTTGGCGCCGCGCCCTCAAAGTGCTCGGCGCAGAAGGGAATAACCTCTTTGGAGAAATAGAGCCCGCTGTGATCGCGGCCAAAAACCGCTGTGGTGCCGCCAACGCGCCCCGCTGCGCGATCGGCCAGCAGACTGTTGAGCGTCTCTCCATCGCATTGCAGCACCGGTGTTGCCAGCCCCATGTCGGGGGCGGCACGCAGCCCCGCCACCAGATCCTCGATGAACCAATGGGGCGTCAAAGGCGCGTCTCCCTGCAGGTTCACCACCACCTCATAGCCGCCGCCCAGCGCCGCATGGGCCTCGGCACAGCGTTCGGTGCCGTTGGCACAACTCTGCGAGGTCATCACAACTTCGGCGCCAAACCCTCGGGCTGCTGTCTGGATACGATCATCATCAGTCGCCACAACCACCCGATCAACCCCCTGCACGGCACAGGCCGCGCGCCAGGAGCGTTCAATCAAGGTGTGCTTATCTCCATTGGCGCCGGTCAGTTCGACAAGCGGTTTGCCGGGGTAACGGCTGGAGGCATAGCGGGCGGGAATAACGATCAGAACAGACATTAAGCTTCTTTCAACTCAACATCAGGTGCATGGGCAATAAAGAAGGGGTTGGCATAGTCTTCCTTGCCATAGAGCAACGGCGAATGATCGTCGAAGCGGACCACTTTGCCACCGGCCCCAGACAGCACCGCATGGCCGGCTGCGGTGTCCCATTCCATAGTGCGACCAACGCGGGGGTAGATGTCCGCCTCGCCAGTAGCCACCAGACAGAATTTCAACGAAGAACCTGCGCTTTTGCTGTCCTTGACGGCGTATTTATTGATGTAGTCCTCGGTCGCTTGGTCCCGGTGTGATTTGGAGGCCACAACCATCAGCGCTGCATTGTCGCTTTTGGCAACCCGGATGGGGCGCGTCTCGCCCATCACAGCCGGATCAAAGGCGCCAGTTTCTTCCACAGCGGACCCATCCGCCAGAGTAAAGAACATGCGGTTCTTGGCGGGAGCATAGACCACACCGCGGGTGGGCATGCCCTTCTCAACCAGAGCGATATTCACGGTGAAATCGCCGCGCCGGTGAATGAATTCTTTGGTTCCGTCCAGGGGATCCACGATCAGGAAGGTATCACCGCGTGCCTTGTGCGATTCGGATTGCTCTTCGGTGACCAGCATCACGTCAGGAAATGCACCGCGCAGCCCCGCAGAGATCAGAGCATCCGCAGCCTCATCCGCAGCCGTTACCGGGCTGTCATCAGACTTTACCTTCACCTCGAACTCATCGGAGTTGTAGATTTCCATGATCTTGTTGCCGGCTTCGATCGCCAGGCGGCGGATCACTGGAATAAGCTCTTCGTAGGTCACACACGCGCTCCTTGCTCGAAAGGGTTAATTGAAAATTTGCCTCCGCCCCCTTATGCTGACTCGCAGGTGGATCATCAAGAAGTCCCTTGGAATATCGGTCAGCTTTTTTGGCCCCCATACAGATCGCAGGCAAAATGTTTCAGATCCGTCCAAAAACGACAGGAATTTTCAGCGCCATCTCACTCTTTGAGGTGGTGTTTCATTCTGTCGTGCGCAGTGTCCGTTCAAAACACAATAATGCGCTCATCGCCTTGGGAATGAATATTATGCAGGCGGTGATGTTTGTCGCTGTCTTCTACTTTATGTTCTCGGTGCTGGGGATGCGCGGGTCTGCTATTCGGGGCGACTTCCTGCTCTATGTGATGTCGGGTATCTTTCTGTTCCTGACCCATACCAAAACCGTTGGTGCCGTTGCCGGCGCCGAAGGCCCTGCCAGCCCGATGATGCAACACGCACCAATGAATACAATGGTGGCGATTCTCTCGGCAGCGCTTGGCTCGCTTTACATCCAGACGGTGTCGCTGTTTCTGATCCTGTTTGTCTACCATGTGGCCTTTACCCCGCTGGAGATCGAACAGCCCATTCAGGCCTACGGCATGATCCTGCTGTCCTGGGTCACCGGGGCCGCTGTTGGCTTGGTGTTTCTGGTACTGAAACCCTGGGCGCCTGGCGTAGTGGGCATCATGACCACCATCTATCAACGTGCCAATATGATCGCTTCGGGCAAGATGTTCCTGGCCAATACCCTGCCCAGTTTCATGTTGGCGATGTTTGACTGGAACCCGCTGTTTCACTGTATTGATCAGGCGCGGGGCTTTGTTTTTATCAACTACAACCCCCATTACAGCAACTGGGAATACGCCGCCTGGGTGGCGCTGATCCTGGTGGTGATTGGCCTGATGGGAGAGTTCTATACCCGTCGGCATGTCTCGATCAGCTGGAGTGCGCGGCGATGAGGCAAAGTCTGGCTGCCGTCCTCTTTGGATTGACCTGCCTGACTTTTCCCGTCGCAGCGCAAGATCTCCCGGCGCTGTTTCACGTCGTCGATGTGTCTGAGAATGACGTTTTGAACATACGCTCAACTGCATCCGCAAAATCGCAGATCATTGGCTTCTTCGCTCCCGCTGAAGATCAAATCGAGGTCATAACCCAAGATGAGACCGGAAACTGGGGGCTGGTGAATGTTGGTGAAACCTCAGGCTGGGTCTCCATGCGTTTTCTCACCGCTTCACAACCAAACAATCACGGCCCCAGCTGTTTTGGCACCGAACCGTTCTGGTCAGCCCGTGCCCTCTCGCAATATCAAGGCCGAACGCTGACCTTTTCGCTGCTCGGAGGCCCAGAAGAGACGGTTCCGCTGATCGAGCGTCGCTCGCGCAACAATCAAACGCGCGAAAGCGGCAGCTTCACTGGGCAGTCGCTTTCCGGTCACTACGTAATCTCACGTCAGGTCTGTTCAGACGGGATGTCGGACAGGGTGTTTGGCCTGACGGCCGATTTCTTGATCAACCAGAATGGTGAATGGGTTCAGTACTCGGGCTGTTGCTCGCTAACTTCTAACTAGGTCACCACCCGCAGGGTCAGGTTTATGCGCCCGCCCTTGGGCAGCAGTCGCGATGATTGGAACCGGATCCGGTCCACCCCGTGATAGGCAAGCCGCGCCGCGCCACCCATCACCACCACATCGCCAGAATTGAGCCAGATACTATCCGTTTTGCCGCCGCGCCGGGTGTCACCCATCCGAAACAGCCCATCGTCCCCCAGGCTGACCGACACCACGGGAAAAGAAAAATCCGCCTCATCCTTGTCCTGGTGCAGCCCCATCTTGGCATCCGGGCCAAAATAATTCAGCAGACAGGACTCCGGTTGCCGCTGCAAACCCGTAACCCCATGCCAAAGCTCCAGCAGCCTGTCAGGGATCGCAGGCCAGCCCATGCCCTTGGGGTGATTTTCGACGTAGCGATAGCCGGTCTCATCCGCAATCCAGCCGAATTTCCCTGCCGATGTCATACGCACCGACAATTTTCTTCCCCCCGGCGCGGTAGGAGAGAACAGCGGGGCAGTCCGTAAAATCGGGCGCAGGACCTCAATCAGGGCGCGCTGAGAGGCGAGATCCAGATAGCCCTTGTGGATTTCAAACCCACGCAATCGCAACAAGCTCATGCCGATTATTCCATTCTTAACTACATCACATGCAAAAAAGCGCACTGAATCGCATTTCTCGGTGCGTTCTGGCGCTTGCAGGGTCAATTTCTGCTCCCTATATACGCCGTGACGCAGTGAGGTGCAGACCCCGCTGCAACAAAATCGGGGCCTGGATGCCACAACGGGTTCAGGCCGCGGGTAATCGCCTTAGTAAGTAAAGGGATCAAAATGAGCAAAGTTATCGGGATTGACCTCGGAACCACCAACTCTTGTATTGCTATCATGGATGGCTCGCAGCCGCGCGTTATTGAAAACGCCGAAGGCGCACGCACCACACCATCGATCGTTGCCTTCACCGACGACGAGCGTCTGGTTGGTCAGGCCGCCAAACGCCAGGCCGTCACCAACCCGGACAACACCGTCTTTGGCGTCAAGCGCCTGATCGGTCGCCGGTTTGACGATGCAGACCTCGCAAAAGACAAAAAGAACCTGCCGTTTGAATTGATCAGCGGTGGCAATGGCGATGCATGGGTCAAAGCCAAGGATGAGAAATACTCTCCTTCGCAGATCTCCGCCTTCATCCTCGGCAAGATGAAAGAAACCGCAGAATCCTACCTGGGCGAAGACGTAACCCAGGCGGTGATCACGGTTCCTGCCTATTTCAACGACGCCCAGCGTCAGGCCACCAAAGACGCCGGCAAAATTGCTGGCCTCGAAGTGCTGCGCATCATCAACGAGCCAACAGCCGCCGCGCTGGCCTATGGTCTCGACAAGGAAGAAACCCAGACCATCGCGGTTTATGACCTTGGTGGTGGTACCTTCGACGTGACCATCCTGGAAATCGACGACGGCTTGTTCGAAGTGAAATCGACCAACGGCGACACCTTCCTCGGCGGTGAAGACTTTGACATGCGCATCGTCAACTACCTGGCGGGTGAGTTCAAAAAAGAACACGGCGTTGATCTGACCAAAGACAAAATGGCCCTGCAGCGTCTGAAAGAAGCCGCTGAAAAAGCCAAGATCGAACTGTCGTCTTCCAGCCAGACAGAAATCAACCAGCCATTCATCTCGATGGATCCCTCCTCGGGTCAGCCGCTGCACATGGTTATGAAACTGACCCGTGCCAAGCTGGAATCGCTGGTCAACGACCTGATCAAAGCCTCGATGAAGCCCTGCGCTGCCGCTCTGAAAGACGCTGGCCTGTCGGCCTCTGACATCGACGAAGTTGTTCTGGTTGGTGGTATGACCCGGATGCCAAAAGTGATCGAAGAGGTCACAAAATTCTTTGGCAAAGAGCCCCACAAAGGTGTGAACCCTGACGAAGTGGTTGCCATGGGTGCCGCCATTCAGGCCGGCGTTCTGCAGGGCGATGTCAAAGACGTTGTTCTGCTCGACGTGACGCCTCTGTCGCTGGGTATCGAAACCCTGGGCGGTGTATTCACCCGCCTGATCGACCGCAACACCACCATCCCGACCAAAAAGTCTCAGGTCTTCTCGACCGCCGAAGACAACCAGTCGGCTGTGACCATCCGGGTTTTCCAGGGTGAGCGCGAAATGGCGGCGGACAACAAGATGCTGGGTCAATTCAACCTCGAAGAGATCCCACCAGCGCCCCGTGGCCTGCCACAGATCGAAGTAACCTTTGACATCGACGCCAACGGCATCGTTTCGGTTTCGGCCAAAGACAAAGGCACCGGCAAAGAGCAGGTTATCACCATCCAGGCTTCTGGTGGTCTGTCCGATGCCGACATCGACCAGATGGTCAAGGACGCGGAAGACAACGCCGAGGCGGACAAAGAGCGTCGCGAGCTGATCGAAGCGCGGAACCAGGCCGAAAGCCTGATCCACTCGACCGAAAAGCACGTCGAAGAGCATGGCGACAAAGTGGATCCCTCCACTGTCGAAGCCATCGAGCTGGCTCTGGCCGCGCTGCGGGATGATCTGGAAGGAGACGACGCCAGCGCCGAAAAGATCAAGGCAGGCGTCCAGAACGTCACCGAGGCCTCCATGCGTCTGGGCGAAGCCATCTACAAGGCTGCTCAGGAAGACGCGGGCGATGAGCCTTCTGCCGCTGACGACAGTGCCGCTCCCGGTGACGACGACATTGTCGACGCCGAATTCGAAGATCTGGACGGCGACAAGCGCTAAGGTCTGAACTACTTGGCCGCAACGGGCCGGTCCGACCACGGACCGGCTCGTTGTCGTTGAGGCAGCAGGGGTAAACCGATGTCGAAACGCGATTATTACGATATTCTCGGTGTGGCCAAAGGCGCCAGCGCTGATGAAATCAAAAAAGGCTTTCGCAAGAAGGCCAAAGAGCTGCACCCGGACAGCAACAGCGATAACCCGGATGCAGAAGCACAGTTCAAAGAGGCTAACGAGGCCTATGACGTCCTGAAAAACGCCGAGAAGAAGGCCGCCTATGACCGCTTTGGTCATGCTGCCTTTGAAAACGGCATGGGCGGCGGCGGCGGTGGTCGTGGCCCTGGTGGACCCGGTGGCGGCAACGGGGACTTCTCCTCGGCCTTCTCCGATGTCTTTGACGATCTGTTTGGGGACTTCATGGGCGGCCGTGGTCAGGCCGGCGGCGGGCGTCAGCGCGCCTCTCGTGGGGCTGATCTGCGCTATAACCTGCGCGTCTCTCTGGAAGAGGCCTTCTCTGGGCTGCACAAGACCATCAAGGTACCCACGTCGGTCTCTTGTACCTCGTGTGACGGCTCCGGTGCCGAAGGTGGCGTAGAACCCACCACCTGCCCAACCTGTTCCGGTATGGGCAAAGTGCGCGCGCAACAGGGTTTCTTTACCGTGGAACGCAGCTGCCCGACCTGTTCCGGTCTGGGTCAGATCATCAAGAACCCGTGTAAAACCTGCCACGGTCATGGCCGGATTGAAAAGGACCGCTCCCTGTCGGTGAATATCCCCGCGGGAGTGGAAACCGGCACCCGCATTCGCCTGGCTGGTGAAGGCGAGGCTGGCCTGCGTGGTGGTCCTCCGGGTGATCTTTACATCTTTGTCGATGTCTCCGCCCATGATCTGTTCGAACGCGACGGCAACAATCTCTATTGCCGGGTGCCCGTCTCCATGGCCAAGGCCGCGCTTGGGGGCGCCATCGAGGTGCCCACCATCGACGGTGGCCGGGGCCGCGTGCAGATCCCCGAGGGCAGCCAGTCTGGCCGCCAGATGCGTCTGCGCAGCAAGGGCATGCCCGCCCTGCGTGGCGGCGGCGTTGGCGACATGTTCATCGAACTGGCGGTGGAAACACCCGTCAGCCTGACCGCCCGGCAAAAGGAAATCCTGCGCGAATTCGAGGACCTGTCGGAAGACACCACCAACCCCGAATCCCGCAGCTTCTTTTCCTCGGTCAAGGGCTTCTGGGACGGTATGAAAGGGTGATGTGAGCCTCGCTCACCCCCTCAAAACCAAAACATCACCATTAAAAGCGCTCCTTTGGGGGCGCTTTTCTTTTGCGGCCTGCCTTTCACCGCCTAGCCTTGACCCCGCTCCAGACCAGCAGCAGAGGGCTCCAGATGGCACATGGCAAGGCAGGCAGCACTGGCACCCTACCGCTGTTCGCAAACGAGGCTCTGACGACACAGGAGCCCCCGGCTCCAGCGCCGCTCAAGGCCGGGCGCTTGCCCTCTTACATTAAGGACCACCGCATACGCCTGCGGCAACGGTTCCGCGAAGGCGGGGCTGCTGCGATGCCGGACTATGAGCTGCTAGAGCTGGTTCTGTTTCGCGCCCTGCCGCGCCAGGATGTGAAACCGCTGGCGCATCAACTACTGAAACAGTTTGGCGACTTCGCCCGCGTTGTCAGCGCCCGGCCGGAACGGCTGGCCCAGGTCAAAGGTGTCGGCGAGGCACTGATCACTGACCTCAAGGTGCTGGAGGCCGCCGCTCAGCGTATGGCCCGCGCCCGGGTGATGCAGCGGCAGGTGATTTCCAGCTGGGACGCTTTGCTGGACTATTGCCACACCGCCATGGCCCACCGCAGTACGGAACACTTCCGGGTGCTGTTTCTGGATCGCAAAAACTGTCTGATCGCGGATGAGGAACAGGCCCGCGGCACCGTTGATCATGTGCCGGTCTACCCCCGTGAGGTGGCCAAGCGGGCGCTGGACCTGAACGCCAGCGCGCTCATTTTAGTGCACAACCATCCTTCTGGCGATCCGACGCCCTCTGCCAGTGACATCGACATGACCGAGCGAATCAATCAGGCGCTCACTCCGCTGGGGATCACCCTGCATGACCATCTGATCATTGGCAGTAATGCTGAACTCAGTTTCCGTGCAGAAGGTCTGTTGTTGTAACCGCCACGGTGGCCAGGGGCGCCAACTGCGCCGCGTCAGCGGCGCCGGGCCCAAAGCGCTTTGTCTCATCTGTGATGAGGCCAAAAGCTGCGGGAGCCCCCCCCCCTTTGGCGGCGCAACAAAGCGGCTTGGCAACAGGGCAAGCGGGCCTTGGGTTATTGCACCCAGACCTCGACCCGGCGGTTGACCTGGCGGCCCCAGCCACTGTCATCGCAGGCCATGGGCAGCGCCTCCCCAAAGGCATCCACCTGCACCGAAACCCGCGCGACGCTGCCTGGCTCCGCCGTGGCCAGCACTGCATCACGCACGCTCTCCGCCCGCTTCAACGCAATACTCCGGTTGCCGGCTGCCGCCCCATCTCCATCGGAGAACCCTACAAAATTGAGCACCTTACCGTCGTAAAGCCCGGTTTCCAGCGCCCGGGCCAATTGTTCCACGTTGCTGCGAGACTGCGCATCCGGGCGGGCGGAGCCTGCCTCAAAGCGAAATGAGGTGGTCAGACGGCGAAACCCGGTCAATCTGCGCACCAGCCGTTGCAATTCTGCCAGTTCCACCTCGGGGCCGGCCGCCAAAATTGCATTGCTCAACCGATCCCCTTGGGCGTTCATCGAAATATGCTCAGGCGCCTGATCGACAAATCCGGCCCGTCTGATCACGATCTGCGCCCCTGGACCACGCACATAGGCAAGAAAGTCTCGCGCGACCTTGGCCAGACGGCGTTGCGGCAGATATAAAAACATCGGCGCCGTCAGCGGGTAGTCTTCGGTTTTAATCCCACGCCGATTGGCCCGAAGCGAAAACCCGCAGCCCCCCGTCAGGGTCAACATCCGGGTAGAGCCGACGTTGGAAAAACTGCTGATGCCAATTGCAAAGGGATCGGTCGCAACCCTCCGCACCAGGGCCGCCCCGCGCTCGTGATACCGCAGATCCTGCGTCAGCTGCACCCCTGACGCGGCCAAAACCCGATCTGCAAAGCCCTGGGTCAATCCAGAGTTCGCCAGGGGCATATGCACGGAAATCGGCGCATCCGGTCCACCCAGCGTCTGCCAATTGGTGATTGCACCGGAAAACACTGCCGCCAGATCCGGGATCGATATCCGCGTGACCGGGTTCTCGGGCGAGACCACCGGTACCATGGCATCCAGCGCCACAATCCGGCTACGCTGAGCCACCGTCATATCCCCCAGCCCAGCGGCACGGGCCAGTGTTTGTTCCGTGGGGCGCATTTCACGCAGGGCCATCACGATATCGGCCTGCTGTGCGATCAAATCGGCAAAACCCACATCGGTGGTGCTGACCAGAAAGGAAAACCGCGCCACAGGGCGCCCCTCACGCTGGACCAAAAGATATTCGAAATTGCCGTCAGGCAGGGATTCGCGTTGGGTTTTATAGCCATTGCGCAGGGCAAAACCTTCGATCAAGGCCGGCAAAAGAACCTCTGCCATCTGCGCTGAACCGGACAGGGTAACCTCGGCGACAAAGTCCGACAGGCTGGGACAGCCTGGCCCTTCGCAACTGACCCCTGATCCATCAAGCGTCAACTCTCCAAACTTGGTTTCGACCCGATAGAATTCTCCATCGAATCCCAAAAGATTGCCGCTGATCTCAACCACGCCATCGGGGGACGACAGGGTGACATCCTGCGCCCGTCCACTGAGCGCAGTGACAAAAAGGAGAAGTGCGGCGCAAACCGCCGCACGAAAATTGACCATGTGAAGTCCTGAATTAGCTGCAGATTATCTTGCAGCGATTTTCAGGTTTTCTACCAGATTATTCAACACCAGAAAATCACCAGTTGCCGTGCAATCTGGCATGTTGAGAACCAGATCCCGCGTTTGAACCCGTCCGGCGACAACCCGCAGGCTCTGCGCTGCGATTTCGCGGCCACAATTTATTTCGGTGATCTCTGCCTCGATACTGATTTCGATGACACCCGCTTGTGCGGCGGGCTCGCCCGTATCTCTTTGAAAGCTATAAATCTCTGCCAGGCGCGGCACCAGTTGAGCGGCATCGCCTAGCTGAACCATCTTGCCAGCGGAGGCCTGATTGGGGTCAGCCCCATGCCAGACATGACCGTTTTCGCCGTATTGCGCCCCGAATTCGCGGGCATGTATTTCGAACCCACTGTTGCCACTCCATTGCACCACAACCCGGTCGACCTCTGCCATATCCGGCACCGCCACCTGCACAACCGCACCCAAAGGCGCCGGGTCGGTATCCGTCGCAAGACTGGCAGGCTCAACAATAAAGGTGGCCATGCTGGACAGCGCTGGGATCACCAGATCCAGCTGCCCGTCCGGTCCAAGTGTTTCTGTGACCATCATGCCATGATGGTGCAGGGTAATCCGTTCATTTCCCCGGCAAGTCGCGGCGATTTTCAGCGCCACCAAGGCGCCAGGAAGAGCGGTAGCACCGGCTGTCACACCGCAGGCTGCAACCGGCAGCTGACGGCCCCCTGTCGGTCGTTCCGAAGCAGCGGTTTCATCTTCATCCGCAAGATCAGGGTTCGCAGATGTCAGGGTAATTTTTTCGATGGAAATCGGTTTGGCCAACGCCGGTTCCTGCGGCAACTGCTGTCCAGCCAGATCAGAATCGCCGCCCGAACCCGCAGGCGCAACGGTGGAAGGCTGCATAAAGAAGCCAATCCCCAAGGCACAGGCCGCCGTGGCCGCGCTGATCAGAAGTATGCGTTTGTTCAGCATTTCAACTCTCCAACGCCCGATCAATAAACCTAATTCGGGCCTTTAGATCTGACCCGCAAAAGGAGGCCGGTTTATGGCCACCCGTTGATATGATTTGGGCATTTATCCTCAGTTTGACCAAATAGGGCGCAGCGATCTGCCACGCAGTTTTGGTGAACTCGGGATAAGAGCTAGCCAAAAAGAATTAACCCCGACCAAAGGCCGGGGCTATTTATGATTAGTTTATGATGTATCCCAACGGGCCCAGGGTCAGGTCAGACGTCCGTGGCAATGTTTGAACTTTTTACCCGATCCGCAGGGACATTTGTCATTGCGCGACGGGTTGCCCCAGGTTGAGGGATCATCCTCAACAAATCCGGGCGCCGCATCCTCTGGGTTGGCTTCTGGTGTTGCAGCAGCCCCACCCAACGCCATTTGCTGCATGGCAGCCTGACGTGCGGCCATTTCAGCCAACATCTTCTGCTGCTCTTCATCGGTCATTGGACGCACCCGGCTCAGCTGCTGGGTCACATCTTCGCGCAGGGAATCGAGCATGGTTTCAAACAGCTGGAAGCTCTCGTTTTTATACTCGTTCAGCGGATCACGCTGTGCGTAGCCGCGGAAGCTCACGACCGAGCGCAAATGTTCCAGCGTCAACAGATGTTCACGCCATTTGGCATCAATGGTCTGCAGCAGCACCTGTTTTTCGATGTTGCGCATGCTTTCCGGACCAAAGGCTGTGGTCTTTTCCTGCATCATCTGGTCAGCGGCTTCGGCCAGGCGTTCCGACATCTGCTCATCGTCGACGCCCTCTTCGGCGGCCCAGTCAGCTACCGGCGCATCCATGCTCAACTTTTCCAAAACGGCGGCATGTAGGCCTTCAATGTCCCACTGCTCGGCATAGGTTTTGGGCGGCATATAGGTGTCGATCAACTCTTCGATCACTTCATGGCGCATATCGCCGACGATTTCAGACAGGTCTTCGGCTGCCATGATTTCACGACGCTGACCAAAGATCACCTTACGCTGGTCATTCATCACATCGTCAAATTTGAGCACGTTCTTACGCATGTCAAAGTTACGACCTTCGACCTTGGCCTGGGCGCGTTCCAGCGATTTGTTCACCCAGGGGTGAATGATCGCTTCGCCTTCCTTCATGCCAAGGCTCGACAGAACCTTATCCAGCCGCTCAGAGCCAAAGATCCGCATCAGATCGTCTTCGAGACTGAGATAGAAACAGGTGCGCCCCGGATCCCCCTGGCGACCAGAACGGCCGCGCAGCTGATTGTCGATCCGGCGGCTTTCGTGACGTTCAGAGGCCATCACACACAGGCCACCCGCCTCCAGAACCTTTTTCTTTTCTTCGGCGTGCTTGGCTTCTTCCTCGGCCCGCAGAGCAACAGGATCCGCATCTGGGTTGGCCTCAAGCGCCGCCATCACGATCATATCGACATTGCCGCCCAGCTGAATATCAGTCCCCCGGCCCGCCATATTGGTGGCGATGGTTACCGCGTTGAGCCGACCCGCATCCGCAACGATCTGGGCTTCCTGCTCGTGGTGACGGGCGTTCAGCACGTTATGTTTGATGCCCTCTTTCTGCAGCATCATGCTCAGCAGTTCGGACTTCTCGATTGAGGTGGTCCCCAACAACACCGGCTGGCCTTTGGCATGGGCGGTCTTTGTCTCATCCACCATGGCCTGGAACTTTTCAGCCGCCGTGCGGTAGACCCGGTCGTCCTCGTCCACCCGTGCGATGGGTTTGTTTGTCGGCACTTCAACCACGCCCAGACCGTAGATTTCAGCAAATTCCTCGGCTTCGGTCAGGGCTGTGCCGGTCATGCCGGACAGCTTGTCATAAAGGCGGAAGTAGTTCTGGAAAGTGACAGAGGCCAGCGTGGTGTTCTCCGGCTGGATATTGACCTCTTCCTTGGCCTCAATCGCCTGATGCAGCCCCTCAGAAAGACGGCGCCCCGCCATCATCCGTCCGGTGAATTCATCAATCAGCACCACCTCGCCATCGCGCACGATGTAATCCTTGTCCCGCTGGAACAACTTATGTGCCCGCAGAGCCGAATTCACATGGTGCACCACGGTGGTGCTTTCAGGGTCATACAATGAGGCTTCTGCCTCCAGCAGGCCGTGCTCGCGCAGGGTCTGTTCGAGAAAGTCATTGCCTTCCTCGGTGAAGGTTACACCACGGGTTTTTTCATCAATTTCGTAGTGTTCTTCCGACAAAAGAGGGATCATCTTGTCGATGGTAATATAGAGCTCCGAACGATCTTCTGCCGGGCCAGAGATAATCAGCGGTGTCCGCGCTTCGTCGATCAGGATCGAGTCGACCTCATCCACGATGGCAAAGTTGTGCTGCTTTTGGAAAACTTGATCCAGGCTGGGCTTCATGTTGTCGCGCAGATAGTCAAAGCCAAGTTCGTTATTGGTGGCATAGGTGACATCGCAACCATAGGCCGCCATCTTTTCTTCATCAGGCTGCCCCGACCAGATCACACCAGTTGTCATGCCAAGCGCATCAAAGACCTTGCTCATCCATTCGGAGTCACGTTTGGCCAGATATTCGTTCACCGTCACCACATGCACGCCACGTCCGGTCAGCGCATTCAGATAGGCCGGGAGGGTCGCCACAAGGGTTTTCCCCTCGCCGGTCTTCATCTCGGAGATGTTCCCCTGATGCAGGAAGATCCCGCCCATCAGCTGGGTATCAAAGGCCCGCAAGCCCAGAGCCCGGCGTGCACCTTCGCGCGCATTGGCAAAGGCCTCTGGCAACAGCGCATCCAGTGACTCGCCCTCCAGAGCCCGCTTGCGCAGCTCAACGGTTTTGTCTTTGAGACCCTCGTCGCTGAGTTTCTCGAACGTGTCTTCCAGCGCATTGATTTGAGCAACCAATGGCCGTGTCGCCTTGATTTTACGGTCATTCGGTGTCCCGAAAACCTTTTTGGCGAGTGTTCCGATACCCAGCATGTGTTCTCCAACGATCCTCTTGGTGGCCCTGATGTCAGGCAGGCTTGCCCGTCGTGGTCGCAACCCATAAACAATAGTGGAAACGACGGTCCGGCCCCGGGCCTCTTTTGGGATGTAAGGGGCAGGAAAATAAGTGTCAACGCCGCGCCCCTTTGCGGCCCGGGAATAGGAAGAATTCAATGCGTAAAGGTCTCACTTTTTTGCAAGGTACAGCAGTGGCTCTATTTATGGCCCTGCCCCTGCCTGCATTGGCCGCGCCACATGCCAATACCGTGATTGCAACCGTCAACGGCGAAGAGATCACGCTGGGTCACATGATCATGGCCCGCGACAGTCTGCCAGAGCAGTACAAGCAATTGCCGGATGATGTGCTGTACAATGCCATCCTTGATCAGCTGGTGCAGCAAACCGCGCTAAAGCAGGAGCTGCACGGCGGTGTGCCCCATTATGTACAGCTGGCGGTTGAGAACGAACAACGCGCCCTGCTGGCCGCCAATGTCATCGAAACCGTGATGAACTCCGCAAGCAATGAAGAGGCTCTGCGTCAGGCCTATGAGGATAGATACTCGGATGGCGACGGCGGTGACGAATTCAACGCCGCGCATATTCTGGTTGAAACCCAGGAAGACGCGCTAGAGATCAAATCCGAGCTGGATACCGGAGCCGATTTTTCGATCATGGCAAAAGAACGCTCGACCGGGCCCTCTGGCCCCAATGGCGGCGATCTGGGTTGGTTTACCAAGGGACGCATGGTGCCCGAATTCGAACAGGCCGTGCTGGAGCTGCGGGCCGGGGAAATCTCTGATCCCGTAGAGACCCAGTTTGGCTGGCACCTGATCCTGCTCAAAGAGCGGCGCAAGACCGCTGCCCCCGCCTTTGAAGAGGTCCGCGAAGCGCTTCAACAAGAACTGCAGAGTGCCGCTGTCGAGGCCCGCGTCAGCGATCTGACCGCTGCAGCAATCATAGAACGTCCTGAAATTGACGATCTCGACCCCGCGATTTTGCGCGATCTGAGCCTGGTAAGGAACTAATTATGGGCGATAGCCTCCCCCGTTCGCCTTTGGCGCCCTCTTCCTTTCCGCAACTGCCCGTGATTAAAGGCCTGCGTCTTTGCGCCGGGGCCGCCGGGGTGAAATACCAGGGCCGCAACGATGTGATGCTGGCGGTGATGGATCCCGGCACCACGGTTGCCGGCACCTTCACCCGATCCAAAACCCGTTCGGCGCCGGTACGCGATTGTCAGGCAAAACTTGGCGGTGACAGTTCTGCCGGAGCTGCCATTCTGGTAAACTCTGGCAATTCCAACGCCTTTACCGGCCATTATGGCCAAACCTCGGTGGCAGAGATCTGTGCCGCAGTGGCTGACATCACCGGCCTGCCCGAGGCGCGTATCTTTACCGCCTCCACCGGTGTCATTGGCGAGCCCCTGCCCCATGACCGCATCATCGCCCAGATCAAAGATCTGAACGATGGCCTGGACGCGACGGCGCTGGAAGCCGCTGCAGAGGCGATCATGACCACCGACACCTTTGCAAAGGGGGCCTCGGCCGAGGTGACCATTGGTGGTGAAACCGTATCGATTGCCGGTATCGCCAAAGGCTCCGGTATGATCGCACCGGATATGGCCACCATGCTGGTTTATATCTTCACCGATGCACAGCTGCCGCAAGCCGCCCTACAGGCCGAGCTCAGCCGTCTTTGTGACCGCAGTTTCAACTGCATCACTGTGGACAGTGACACCTCCACCTCGGACAGTCTGATGCTCTGTGCTACCGGTGCTTCCGGGGTTGATGTCTCTGACAGTGCTGAATTTTCCCAGGCGCTGGAAGCCGTGATGCTGGACCTGTCGCACCAGGTGGTGCGCGACGGCGAGGGCGCGACAAAATTTGTCGAGATCCAGATAACCGGTGCAGTGTCAGATGCCGAGGCAAAGATCCACGGGCTCTCCATTGCCAACTCACCGCTGGTGAAAACCGCAATTGCCGGCGAAGATCCCAATTGGGGTCGGGTGGTGATGGCTATTGGCAAATCCGGGGCCGAAGCTGACAGAGACCTGCTGTCGATCTCCTTTGGTGATGTTCTGGTGGCCGAAAAGGGCTGGGTTTCCCCCAATTACCGCGAAGAAGACGGCGCTGCCCAGATGACCCGCGATGAGATCACCATCAAGGTGGACCTGGGCCTGGGGGATGGAACCTGCACTGTCTGGACCTGCGATTTGACCCATCAATACATCACCATCAATGCGGATTACCGATCATGAAAACCGTTCTGGTGTCCGCTGTCGCGCTGATTGATATTGAGGGGCGAGTGCTGCTTGCGCAGCGCCCTGAAGGCAAATCCATGGCTGGTCTGTGGGAATTTCCCGGCGGTAAGATCGAAACCGGTGAAACACCCGAAGCAGCCCTGATACGCGAATTACAGGAGGAACTGGGCATCGACACCTGGTCTTCCTGCCTGGCACCGCTGACCTTTGCCAGCCACAGCTATGAAACCTTTCACCTGCTGATGCCGCTATTTGCCTGTCGCAAGTGGGACGGCATTCCTCAGGCCCGCGAGGGGCAAACCCTCAAATGGGTCCGTCCGCAGGAGTTGCGCAGCTACCCCATGCCTGCCGCAGACATCCCGCTGATCCCCATTTTGCGCGACTGGCTGTAGACCGGCGCTAGAACCCAAAGCAAACAGGGCCTCTGCATCATCGCGTGCGGCCCTGTTTATGCGCTCCATGCAGCCTGTTTTGCACTAAACAGGGCCATCATGTGGGCCTTCATGCCTAGCGACCAGAAAATAACCGTCAAATGCCTGGAATTTTCTAAAAATGATTCGCACCGCGAATCACCAGAAACCTTTTGTTAACTATTTTGTCAGAAATTGGGCAGAACATTAACAAACCCACTCAAAATAGCGTTTATTCAGGGTCAACACAGACGACCAGAGGATCTCAAAACGGCTCTATGTTCTCCCCAGGACGCCAACAAGAGATCCTCGGCAGGTTCATACAGGCAGTACCTATCGTGCAGTGCAGCTATAAGATCCTCAAGGATCACAACTTATCGCGCTGCTCTCGAAAGACCACCACTCACTCACAGAACCGGGGCAGCCATTGGCTGCCCCATCTGCGTTTTGACCTGGTTGCACGGGCGCACCGACATCCACAAAAACGAAGGCAGACAAAAACCAGTCTGCAAAAGAAAAAGCCCCGGCTGAACTGCCAGGGCTTTCTGTGTCTTAACTGATCAGGGATCAATCAAAGCGATTAGTCGAGGTTACGCTCAACTTCTTGACGCTCAAAGATCTCGATAACGTCATCAGCGCGGATATCTTCGTAGTTCTCAAAGGCCATGCCGCATTCCTGACCAGACTGCACTTCGGCAACCTCGTCCTTGAAACGCTTCAGGGTCTTCAGGGTGCCTTCGTGGATAACCACGTTGTCACGCAGCAGACGCACACCAGCAGACCGGCGGGCAACGCCTTCGGTAACCAGACAGCCGGCGACCTTGCCAACGTTGGAGACCTTAAAGACATCCTTGATCTGCGCGTAACCAATAAAGGTCTCTTTGATCTCGGCGCTGAGCAGTCCAGAAGCGGCCTTTTTCACGTCGTCGACCAGATCGTAGATCACCGAATAATAGCGGATCTCAACGCCTTTTTGGTTGGCAGTGTTCCGCGCCGAGGTATTGGCCCGAACGTTAAAGCCCATGACAGGGGCGCCGGAGGCTTCGGCCAGGGCGATATCTGTCTCGGTGATGGCGCCAACGCCAGAGTGCAGAACCCGTACGCGAACTTCCTCGTTGCCGATCTTGTCCATCGCCTGAACGATGGCTTCGGCAGAGCCCTGCACGTCAGCTTTCACCAGAATGGGCAGCTCAGAGACGGTTTCGTCGTCCTTGGCCTTCTGCATCAACTGTTCCAGGGTTGTCGCAGCACCAGCAGCAGCGCGCTGGTCCTTTGCAGCCTGGGCGCGGTATTCAGCGATCTCACGGGCCTGTGCCTCGGTGTCGGTCACGTTCAACACGTCACCCGCTTCGGGTGTCCCATTGAGACCCAGAACCTCGACAGGAACCGAAGGACCGGCTTCCTGCACCCGCTCACCCTTGTCGTTGATCAGAGCACGGACCTTACCGTATTGCTCACCCACAACAAAGATATCACCCTGGCGCAGAGTACCGTTCTGAACCAGAACAGTGGCGACGGGGCCGCGGCCCACATCCAGCTGAGCCTCGATCACGGCACCCTGGGCGGCACGATCGGGGTTGGCTTTCAGTTCCAGAATTTCGGACTGCAGCGCGATGGCTTCCAGCAGTTGATCCAGGCCCTGTCCCGTATGGGCAGACACCTCAACGTCCTGAACATCACCGGACATGGCTTCAACGATGACTTCGTGCTGCAACAAGTCTGTGCGCACCTTCATCGGATCCGCAGCGGGCTTATCACATTTGTTGATCGCAACAATCATCGGCACTTCGGCTGCCTTGGCATGCGCAATAGCTTCGATGGTTTGCGGCATCACCGCGTCATCTGCAGCCACAACCAGAACCACGATATCCGTAACCTGCGCACCGCGCGACCGCATCGAGGTAAAGGCAGCGTGACCCGGCGTATCAAGGAAGCTCAGCACGGTGCCGCTTTCGGTGGTGACCTGATAGGCACCGATGTGCTGGGTGATGCCACCGGCCTCACCGGCCACAACGCGGGCGTTGCGGATGGCGTCTAGGATCGAGGTTTTACCGTGGTCAACGTGACCCATGATGGTGATCACAGGAGGACGCGACTTCAGATCTTCTTCTTTATCTTTCACTTCGTTGATCACATCTTCGACGTCAGACGCCGAAACGCGGACAACCTTGTGGCCGAATTCTTCGATGATCAATTCCGCTGTATCGGCGTCGATGGTCTGGTTCTGTGTGACCATCATACCCATCTGCATCAGCGATTTCACAACCGCACCAACACGTTCTGACATCCGGTTTGCCAGCTCAGAAACCAGGATCGCCTCGGGCAGCTGCACTTCGCGCAGAACCTTTTCGCGCTCGACCGTGCCACCCATGGCTTTTTGACGGGCGCGCTCTTGCTTACGCTTCATCGAGGCCATGGACCGGTGACGGTTGCCCGCACCCCCTGTGGCCTGACCCAGTGTCAGCTTGCCGGAACGACGGTTGTCGTCGCCAGTGCGCGCCTTGGCGCTGCGTCCACGCTCTTCACGTTCACGATCAGATTTGCGCGGTGTCTGCGCAGGCGCTGGCTTTGAGGCAGGGTTGTTGCGTGGCGCGGCGGCGCCAGCCCCAGCCGCAGGGGCTGCGGTCTTGGCTGCGGGCTCGGCAGAGCGTTTTGCAGCTTCTGCGGCCTCGCGCTTTTTGCGCTCTTCTTCTTCGGCCTTTTGACGGGCCTTTTCTTCCGCTTCGCGCTGTTCGCGTTCCTTGGC
This sequence comes from uncultured Pseudophaeobacter sp., assembly GCA_905479575.1. Classification (GTDB taxonomy): domain Bacteria; phylum Pseudomonadota; class Alphaproteobacteria; order Rhodobacterales; family Rhodobacteraceae; genus Pseudophaeobacter. The sequence goes on along the minus strand of CAJQNB010000017.1, from coordinate 147,938 downwards.
CTCAGCCTCGGCACGGCGACGGGCGCGTTCTTCTTCGCGGGCTTTTTCTTCCGCTTCGCGCTTGGCCGCGTCTTCAACTTCGCGGGCCTTTGCAGCCTGCAACGCCTTCAGGCGGCGGCTCATCTCTGCATCGGTAATCCCGGCAGGCCGACGCGAACCGTCGGTTGCAGGCGCGGCATTGCCGCCCTTGTTGCCACCCGGCTTGGGCACCACAACGCGTTTGCGTTTGGTTTCCACCACGACATTCTTGGTCCGCCCGTGGCTAAAGCTCTGTTTTACATTCCCAGGCCGGGAACCGCCGCCACGCAGACCCAAGGTCTTTTTGCCGTCACTATCGCTCATAAAGCTCTTTATCCTTCTGTGCGGCCGCTGCCGCCCACCATTTCACGCAAACCCTGCAACCGTTGCGCCTCGTCTACAACACGTTTGCTGAGTCCACCAGAGGCGAGCGCCGCATGTATCATAGTTTGACGCCCAAATGCCATCCCCAGCTCATCCGCAGTGAGACATCCAATGAAACTTCCCCGATGCGGGGTACTCAATTTCGATTTGCCGCGCCCTGATCCATCACTTGCCTGAATCAGAACTGTGGCATGCTCTTTACCTAGCCAATCCTTGACTTTTTCATATCCACCAACAGCCTGGCCAGATTTACGCGCCAGGCTCAGCAGATCAACCAACCGGCGTAGCGTCTGGCGCTCCACCTCATCTGCCAGACTATCCGGCAGCGTCACCGGAGCCTTGAATCCACGAGCAAAGAGTTTCTTCTTTACCGCCAAATCCAGTGCTTCGCGACTGGCTGTCACATAAACCCCACGTCCCGGCAGCTTGCCAAAGACATCGGGCACCACCTGAGACTCAGGCCCCATCACAAACCGAATCAGACCCTGCTTTGGCTGAGTCTCACCGGTCGCAATACATTTGCGTTCCGGACCATCGTCGTGATTTTTACTGGCGCCTGCGCGACCCATGCTGTCTCTCTCCTATCCGGAAACCCGAGGCTTACGCCTCGGCTTCCTCTTCGTCACCTTCGACGAGTTCTTCCGCACCATCCTCGGCACTGATCAGATCATCAGGATCCACCCAGCCCAGCATGACACGCGCGGTCATAACCAGGTCCTGTGCCTCTTCCAGGCTCATGCCAAAGGGCTCCAGAATGCCGTCATCCTTGATTCGCTCACCGTTGTCGTTGGTCCAGCCACCGGCAAGTTCCCAATCGGCACAGGTGGCAAAATCTTCCAGCGTCTTGATGTCATCCTTGGCCAGGGCTTCGATCATGACCGGGGTCAGGCCATCAAACTGGATCAGGCTGTCCTCGGCGCCCAGCGCGCGGGCCGCATCAATTGCTGCTTTTGCCTTGGCTTCCAAGTAGTCGCGGGCACGGGCCTGCAATTCCTCGGCAGTGCCTTCGTCAACACCGTCAATAACCGTCAGCTCGTCGAGCTCAACATAGGCAACTTCTTCCAGGTTGGTGAACCCTTCGGAAACCAGCAGCTGAGCAAAGAATTCGTCCAGATCCAGCGTTTCCATGAACAGGCCGGTGCGCGCTTCGAATTCTTTCTGGCGGCGGGCCGATTCTTCTTCTTCGGTCATGATGTCGATATCAAGCCCGGTCAGCTGCGAAGCCAGACGCACGTTCTGACCCCGGCGACCGATCGCCAGGCTCAGCTGCTCTTCGGGCACCACAACTTCGATTTTGCCGGCTTCTTCGTCCAGAACAACCTTGGAGACCTCGGCAGGCTGCAGCGCGTTCACCAGGAAGGTGGGCTGATCATCATTCCATGGAATGATGTCGATCTTCTCACCCTGCAGTTCGTTGACAACAGCCTGAACCCGGCTGCCGCGCATACCCACACAGGCACCAACCGGATCAATCGAACCATCGTTGGAGATCACAGCGATTTTTGCGCGCGAACCGGGATCCCGGGCTACAGCTTTGATCTGGATAATGCCGTCATAGATTTCCGGTACTTCCATCTTGAACAATTCGGCCATGAATTCTGGCGCGGTCCGGCTCAGGAAGATCTGCGGGCCACGGGGCTCGCGGCGCACGTCCTTGATGTAGCAGCGGATACGGTCATTGGGGCGATAGCTCTCGCGGCCAATTTTCTCGTTGCGACGCAGGATGCCTTCGCCCGCGCCCACATCGACGATGACATTGCCGTATTCTTCGCGTTTGACCAGCGCATTGATAATGGTGCCGGCGCGATCCTGGAATTCTTCGAACTGGCGGTCCCGCTCTGCTTCGCGCACCCGCTGCAGAATAACCTGCTTGGCCGATTGCGCCGCGATGCGGCCCATTTCCACTGGGGGAACTTCTTCGACGAAGGTATCCCCGACTTTGGGATCTTCCATATACTGTTTGGCCTGCTCGACGGTGAATTCAGCCTGGTAGTTTTCCAGCGCCTCATCCTCAACAACCGAGCGCACACGGGTAAAGGTCGCCTTGCCGGTCTTGCGGTCGATCGACACGCGGATATCCATCTCGCTGCCGTAGCGGCTCTTGGCGGCACGGGCGAGGCTCTCTTCCATCGCGTCAACCACCAGACCGGGGTCGATCATCTTTTCGCGTGCCACAGCTTCGGCAGTTTGCAACAGCTCTAGCTGGTTTGCAGAGGTGATAGCCATTACTTGTTCTCCTCTTCGGACCCTTCGGCCTCGATCTCGTCGAATGCGTCTTCGTTTAATGTGCCGGCAGCTTTGCGCTGACGCAGCATTTCCGTGATCAGATCATCAGTCAGAACCAGTTTGGCATCCGAGAGCCAATCAAATTTCAGACCAATGGTAACAGTCTTGCCCTGATCTTCGATGTTGATCAGGACCTCATCCCCTTCGGTGCCCGCCAGCTCACCCTTAAAGCGGCGGCGCCCACCAACCAGCTCGTCGGTTTCCAGCTTGGCCTCGTAGCCTTCAAACATATCAAAGTCTTTCAGCCGGGTCAGCGGCCGATCGATGCCAGGGCTGGAGACCTCCAGCGTATAGGTATCAAGGATCGGATCCTCAACATCCAGTGTGGCGCTCACCGCGCTGGAAACGATAGCACAGTCATCCACCTCGATGCCGCCTTCAGGCTTGTCAGCCATGATTTGCAGCGTCGTGGTTTTGCCGGACATCAGGCGAATGCGCACCAGCTCATAGCCGAGATCCTCGATCACAGGGACAAGGATTTCGGCCAGGCGGCGGTCAATCGCGGCTTTGGCAATCAGGTCGTTGGTCATTAAGCTTCCCACAATCGGGTTGGCCACAATCAGGTTGGGCGGTGGATTCAGCATCCCGAAGGACACAAAAAAACGGGCGCGCGGCCCGTTGAACTAATCCGGAGGTGTCTTGAACCAGAGCTCAACACGCCGCTGTTGAAAAGCCATATACGCCCCTTGTTACGAATCTGCAAGCCTTCTGTTGCCAAGGCCAGGGTTGCAGCGGGTCGGCCCAAAACCCGGCCTCTGTCAGCGGCCCTGCCAAGCGCAACGGCAGCTCAGGTCACAGCCGCCACCAGCGTTCGGCAATACGGCCATCGTCCAGGGCGGATTGCTGCCCCACCACGCGGGGAATGCCCACATCTGATCGGGTCGCCAGGGCCATGTCCTCAGCCGAAGGGTGATAAAGAAAGCCACCGCGTTTCAACAATTCGGCTGGCTGCGGCAGGGCTGCCACATCGACAAAGCCATCGCGCAAAGCCTCAGCCCGGACAGCGGCATCGGGAATGACAATCACCTCCAGGCTATCAACCCAACCGGCCTGACCGTCCTTGTAGTGCCCCGCCACCTTGGTGGCGCGAAAGTGCCGCCCGTCCTGGGCGCGTTCAACCTGGTAACAGCCGCTGCCCACCAATTGTGCCAGGGGCACATCGACCGCCCCCTGTGGCGCGATCACATGGTCCGGGCCTGCCAACAGATAGGGCAGATGCGGATTGGGCTGGGCCAGTTGAATTTCAACCCGGTACAGATCCAGCGCGGTCACCGACATCTGGTCAACCATCTGGTCAGCCCCCGCGACAGAACGCCCCTGCAGCGAAGCCACAACATCTGCAGCCTGCAGCGGCGTGCCATCGTGAAACGACACATCCTGGCGCAGATCAAACCGCCAGATCTGTGCGGCGTCACGGCTTTCCCAGGCGGAGGCCAGTTCCGCCCGCAGCAGCCCATCCGGGGCAATCTCGGTCAGACAATCCAGCACCGCCCCACGGGCCACCAGATCCAGCAGGCCGCTTTCCCGTGGCAAGGCCAGACGTAGTGCGCCGCCTGCCCGCGGCGAAGCCGCAAGCGAGGTGCCAGTAGCCGCCAGCAAAGCGGCAGCGGCACCAGAGGTAAAAAGGGCGCGGCGGTCGATACGGGTCAAGGCAGCAGTTCCTCGGCAATGCGGTCCATGGCCAGCACCAGCTCTGCGCTGATTCCCGGCTCTGACAAAGCATGCCCTGCATTGCGCACCATGATCAATTCCGCATTTGGCCACAGCTCATTCAGTTTCCAGGCCGACACAGGCGGGCAGATCATATCATAGCGCCCCTGCACAATGGTGCCCGGAATATGCGAGATCCGGCCCATATTGGCCAGAATTTGCCCATCAAAATCGAGAAAACCGCGATGGGTGAAATAATGATTCTCCAGTCGGGCAAAGGCACGGGCATAGTCGCCGGGGCCCTCAATCGAGGTGCCGTTGGAATGGATCGACGCCAGCGCATTTTCCCAGGCCGACCAGCTGCGGCCAAGCCGGACCTCTTCGCTGCGGTTGCCTGAAAACAGCCGTTTGTTATAGGCCGCGATCAAATCGCCGCGCTCAGCCTCGGGGATAGGGGCGACAAATTTAGCCCAGGGCTCCGGCCAAAACCGCCCAGCGCCGCCACCGTAAAACCAGTCCAGCTCGGCAGCGGTCATCAAAAACACCCCGCGCAGTATGATCTGCATCACCCGTTCCGGGTGGGTTTGTGCATAGATCAGCGACAAGGTGGCACCCCAGCTGCCGCCAAAGACCAGCCAGGTTTCAATCTGCAGCTGCCTGCGGATCTCCTCCATGTCGGAAACCAAATGCCAGGTGGTGTTATCCTCGCAGGAGGCATGGGGCTGCGACCGTCCACAGCCGCGCTGATCGAACAGGATAATCCGGTAGACCATGGGATCAAAATAGCGCCGCATCGCTGGGCTGCTGCCACCACCTGGGCCGCCATGGCAGACCACCACCGGGATCCCCCGCGGGTTCCCCGATTGCTCCACATACACTTTGTGGCCCTGTCCTACCTCCAGCATCCGCTGGTCAAAAGTATCAACCGGAGGATAAAGATAATGCACTGCGCGCTTTTGATCCGAGAATTTGTCCATTACTGACCTAGATGACATCATAGCGTACAAAAGAACATACGGAGACAGGAATGCAAGCGCCTCAATCCACGGTCGACCCGGCAGAAATCGCAAAGTTTGAGGCGATGGCAGCCGAATGGTGGGATCCCAATGGCAAATTCAAGCCTCTTCATATGCTGAACCCCTGCCGTCTGGACTATATCACCAGCCAGATTGCCGGAGAATTTGACCGCGATCTGACTCAGCCAGAACCGTTCAAAGGGCTGCGCCTGCTGGATATTGGCTGCGGCGGCGGCCTGCTGTGTGAACCCATGGCGCGTCTTGGCGCCGAGGTCACCGGCGCCGATGCGGCAGCGGGCAATCTGCCGGTGGCGCGACTGCATGCGGAACAGACCGGCCTCACCATCGACTATCGCCATACCACCGCCGAAGACATGGCCGCCGCAGGGGAACAGTTTGATGTGGTTTTGAACATGGAGGTGGTCGAGCATGTGGCAGACCCCCTGAGCTATCTCACCGCCACCCGTCAGCTGCTGAAACCCGGCGGGTTGGAGATCTGTTCAACCATCAACCGCAATCCCAAAAGCTATGCCATGGCCATTTTTGGCGCTGAGGTGGTGATGCGTTGGCTGCCGCGTGGCACCCATGAATGGCATAAATTCATCACCCCGGACGAGCTGGTGGAGCTGCTGCAAAAGGCCGGGCTGACACCGGTAGACCGCAAGGGATTTGTGTTTAATCCGATAAGCTGGAAATGGTCGATCTCGGACCGGGACCTGTCGGTCAACTATGTTACCGCCAGCATTAAAGAGCGCTAAGGCGCAGAACCCCTCCCCTGGGACACCTTGATGATGTGACCCACCTATCCTTTTGGATAGGTGGGTCGTAATCTTTTGCCACCTTTGGAAATCGGCTCAAAACAAATAAGGTAATTATGACTTACCTTTTAGGGCTTGTTCTTTTATGGCCCGTTTCAAAGTCCGTGTCGCAGCGCTCAGTCTGGCCAGCATATGGCCACCAGACCGAAGCGCCCAGTTGAACCCATATGCCAAAGCGCATTATTGCTTTGGTTCTGCCACCACTCACATCTCGACAGTGGGTTCAGTTGGACACAAAGGGATGCCTGCCCCAAACTGACATAGTTTGGCACTGGCATCCCTTTTTCAATTTGCAGTCCAAATTGTCGGAAAAGAATTAGGCTGTGGATTCCAGTTTTGCCCGCAGCTCACGCAGAATTGGCAGCGTCGCGCGGACACGGTCGCCACCAAGATCATTCACCACCTCGGAAATCAGCGGCACAATGCTGGCCAGGGCTGCGTCACGGGCCTGGCGACCCGCCGGGCTGATCGCTACCATCTTACGCCGGGCATCGTCCCAATCCGGGCGGATATGGATATAGCCCGCCACTTCCAGCTTGTTCAGCGTATTGGTCATGGCGCCGCGCGTGACGTGAAAGGCCTTGGCCAATTGCGCCGGAGAGCGTTCGACCCCGGTGCGAGTCAGGTGGTTGAGAACAGAGAAATGCGACAGTTCCATTCCCTTGGGTAAGGCTTTGCTAAGACGCGAACGCGCCAGCTGGTCCGCCATCAAGATCTCGCTAAACAGCGAGACCGCCAGGGAATGGGATTCTTCCATCAGGGTCCGTTAAACTCTCGATCATGGGTCAGCGCAGGGACACGCCTGCGTGCTTCTGCCACTTTTCCCATATCAAGATCAACGTAACTTATCCCCGCAGCCCTGCCCGCGTCCGACAGAATTTCACCCCAGGGGGCAACCACTAAGGAATGACCGTAGGTTTTTCGCACCGCGCCCCTGCTGGTTTTATGGGTCCCCGTCTGCGCAGCGGCCAGCACGTAACACCCTGTCTCAATCGCGCGGGCCTGCAACAATGCGTGCCAATGGGCCGCACCTGTAACCGGCGAAAAGGCCGCCGGGGCGATTAGAATTTCAGCTCCTGCCTGGGCCAGGGCCCGGTGCAGATGCGCAAAGCGCAGATCATAACAGATGGTCAGCCCCAAAGTACCAAAGGGGGTCTTGGCCACAACAGCGCGGTTGCCTGGCCGGTAGCCATCGGATTCCCGAAAGGTCTCTTCCGGGGTGACCTCGACATCAAACATATGGATCTTGTCATAGCGCGCGGTGATCTCCCCCTGTGGGGAAATCAAAAACTGCCGATTGGCAAAGCGTCCATCGCCGTCATGGGTTTTGACCCCAAATGAGCCCAGCGACAGCCAGATGTTATGGTCAGCGGCACTGGCACACAGGGCAGCAAGCGTCGGGTCGTCTTCTTCAAGACACAGAACCTCTTGCTGATGCGCCCGGCTTAGGGAAACGCAATTGCTCACCTCTGGGGTGAGAACAAACCCGGCGCCGTTTTCAACCGCCTCAGCGATCAGACGCTGAAGCAGGTCAAGGTTTTCACTGGGAGAGTCGCTCGATGTGATCTGCAACAAGGCGGCGCGCATCAGGGGCCCCTTCCGGTACTATTATCTGGGGTTCAGGCGGCGAGCAGTGGATCCAGCTTGCCCGCTTGCTCCAGCGCATAGAGCTCATCACAGCCGCCCACATGGGTATCGCCAATAAAGATCTGCGGCACGGTATAGCCGCCATTGGCGCGCTGGATCATCTCCTGCTTACGGCTCGGGTTGGTCAACACGTTGACCTCAGAAAATTCCACGCCTTTCTGGTTCAGCAGGCGTTTGGCCGCGTGGCAAAAACCACAAAGTGGCGAGGTGTAGATTTCGACCGATTTCATGCGGGTCTCCATTTGTCAGGTTGTCTTGGTTCTGAGCCATATGGGCCCGCATTGCAATCATTGCCAGTCACAGCACGCCCGGATCACGCCCGTGTGACCCGCGCCAGCACCGCAACCCGCACATCTGCCGCCCCGGCAGCACGGCAGGCATCGGCGCAGGCCGTCAGGGTGGCGCCCGAGGTCATCACATCATCCACCAGTAAAACCACCCGCCCCTGCATCAGGGTCTGGTGACGGGGATGCGCCACAATGGCCTGACTTAATGCCGAAAACCGCTGCGCCCGGGTTTTGCCCTCCAGGCTGGGGGTCACTTTTACCCGCTTTAACATATCCGGCCAGTGGTCCAGCCGCGCCTGGCGCGACAGGTGTTCAGCCAAAAGGGCAGACTGATTATACCGCCGTTTCAACAGCCGCGACCAATGCAGCGGCACCGGACACACCAAAGGATTGTCACGCAGCAGCGGCGCCGCGGCCCGTTCGATCCAGCTCGCGGCCGGCGCCGCAAGATCGGTGCGATCGCCATGTTTCAAGGCCATAACCAGATTGCGCGCCTTATCCTTATACAGCATCGCCGCCCGGCCCTGGCTCCAGGGGCGCGCCATCGACATACATTCATCGCAGTCCAGACGGTGCCCGTCCTCATCACCCGGCAATGGCACACCGCAGCCTTCGCAGACCGTGCCACTGATGAAGTGAGCCTCCCCCCAACAGGTGCCACACAGGCCAAAGTCCTGCTCAACCAATTCATCACAGCCCAGACATTTTGGGGGATAAACAAGCGAAACAGCGGTTTGAAACTGCGCGCGCAACATCTAAATAGCCCCCATGACGCAAGCACCCAAATCACAGCCAGAGCTGTTTGACCGCCAAGCATTGGCAATCCATCGCGCCCGCCACCAGCCTGAGGCATTGTTCCTTCACGAGCTGGCACGGGATGAGGTTGAAGATCGCTTAACATTGGTTAACAGGACCTTTACGAAACCTGCGATTGTTTCACCTTTTGCTAATATTTGGCGAAATAGCTTCCCAGAGGCCCGGATTGTGCCCGATGAGGAGGTGCTGGACCTTACTCCTGGAGCCCATGATCTGGTGATTCACGCGATGGGCCTGCATTGGGCCAATGATCCGGTTGGGCAGCTGATTCAATGTCGGCGTGCCCTTGCCGAGGATGGGTTACTGCTGGCTGTGATGCTGGGCGGGCGCACCCTAAACGAGCTGCGTAGCGCCCTGACCGAGGCTGAAACCCGTGTGACCGGCGGGCTGTCGCCGCGTATTGCCCCCATGGGGGAGGTTCGCGATCTCGGCGGCCTGCTGCAACGGGCCGGATTTTCCCTGCCGGTTGCAGATGTCGTTCCCCTGACAGCGCAATACCGTGACAGTCTGCACCTGATGCAAGAGCTGCGCGCCATGGGTGAGGCCAATGCCTTGAACCAGCGCCTGAAACACCCCAGCCCCCGCGCTCTGTTTGCCGAGACCGAGGCGATCTACCGGGAGCATTTCGCCCTGGACAACGGCAAGCTGCCCGCCACATTCGAGCTGGTCTGCCTTACCGGCTGGTCGCCGTCTGAGACCCAGCAGAAACCCCTGCGCCCCGGCTCTGCCAAGATGCGCCTGTCAGAGGCGCTGAAAGTGCCAGAGACAAAATTGCCCAAATAGGCCCGCAACCGCGCCAATAAGAAAAACAAATCACTGCGCCAATATGATCCAATTGGCCTTTGGCACCGTAACGTCATAGATTATGGCCAAGTGTGACCCACGCCATGGTTTCCACAAGCAACGCTTTGCCGCAAATACAGGACCACCGCCCCTATGTTGGATTCTTCCGCTCCCGCCACCTGCCCCGCCCACGCGCCAGCAGATCATCCAAAGATCAAAGGCGAAAAGGTCGGCATCCTGCTGGCAAACCTCGGCACTCCGGATGATTACAGCTATTGGCCGATGCGCCGCTATCTGGGCGAATTCCTGTCGGACAAGCGTGTGATCGACTACCCATCTTGGAAATGGCAGCCGCTGCTGCAATTGATCATCCTGACCAAACGGCCATTTTCCTCGGGCGCGGCTTATAAATCGATCTGGAATCACGACAAGGGCGAAAGCCCGCTGATGACTATCACCAAAGACCAGACAGCCAAGATGGCTGAGGTGATGTCCCAGCGGTATGGCGATCAGGTCATGGTCGATTACTGCATGCGCTATGGCAACCCGTCAACGAAATCCAAAGTCCGCGCCATGGTTGAGGCCGGCTGCCAAAAGATCCTGTTTGTGCCGCTCTACCCGCAATATGCCGGCGCCACATCCGGCACCGCCAATGACCAGTTCTTTCGCGCCCTGATGGAGGAAACATGGCAACCGGCTGCGCGCACGATTCAACCCTATTTTGACCAACCCTCCTATATCGAAGCCCTGGCCCGCTCGGTGGAAGAGGCCTATGGTAAGGCCGACAAACGTCCCGACATTCTGGTGGTCTCCTACCATGGCATGCCAAAACGCTATCTGATGCAGGGGGATCCCTACCACTGTCAGTGTCAGAAAACCACGCGACTGCTGCGCGAGCGGCTCGGATGGGACGACACGCAGATCACCACCACGTTTCAATCGGTCTTTGGCCCAGAGGAATGGCTGAAACCCTACACCGTTGATCACGTCGCCACCCTGGCCAAAGAAGGCAAGAAAAACATCGCGGTAATGGCCCCGGCCTTTTCCGCCGACTGCATCGAGACCCTGGAAGAAATCAACGAAGAGATCAAAGAGAGCTTTGAAGAGGCCGGCGGCGAGGACTTCCTCTATATCCCCTGCCTCAACGATGATGACGACCATATCGCGGCGCTTGCCGGCGTCATCGAGAATAATCTCAAAGGTTGGCTGGACTAATCTCCCCTCCCTGGTCCAAATAGGATCCAATATTGGACTGCCAGTTTTCGGCAGACGGGGAGACGATTATAATGAACCTACAGCACTGGGCTGATGCCCTGAATTCCCATTGGGGCATCACCGCAGATCTGCGCCGCTTGGACGGCGAATATGATCTCAACTTCATGGCTACAGACACAGAGGGCACCGGCTATATCCTCAAGGCTATGCGCCCCGGCTGCGAGGCCTCGCTGGTCGAGATGCAGGTGCAGGCCTTTCAACATATCGCCACCCGCAGCCCGGATCTGCCCTGCCCACGGGTTATCCCTGCCGCTGACGGTGCTGCCATGTTGTCGCTGCCGGACGCAGAGGGCGCTGCGCGGTTGTGCTGGGTGCTCGAATGCCTGCCCGGCAAATGCTACGCCAATACCGCCCCCAAAACCCTGTCGCTGATCCATGAGGTCGGCGCGGTGCTGGGCGGCGCAGGCAAGGCTCTGGCCGATTTCCAGCACCCCGGATTGCAACGCGATTTCAAATGGGACCTGATGCGCGCCGGCTGGGTAGGCTCTGAAATCGACTCCATTGCGGAGCCCGCCAGACAGAGCCTTATTCGGGAAATCGACACTGAGTTTGCCAAGTTAGAGCCTGTTTTGGCAACCCTCCCCAAGCAGGCCATCCACAATGATGCCAATGATTACAACATCATGGTCACGGGAGAGCTGACCGAACCACGCCAGGTTTCGGGCCTGATTGATCTGGGTGATATATGCGCCGCGCCGCGTGTCTGTGACCTGGCGATTGCCGCCGCCTATATCGTACTGGATCACGCAGATCCCGAGGCGGCGCTGGCCGCATTGGTGGCAGGCTATCACAGCGCCTATCCGCTGACCCCGCAGGAGGTTGATCTGGTCTATCCGTTGCTGCGGATGCGACTGGCAGTCAGCGTGGTGAATTCGACCCTGATGGCGGCGGAAAACCCCGATGACCCCTATGTGACCATTTCCCAGGCCCCGGCCTGGCGCTTTCTCGAAGGGGTGGGCATCCACCCCGGATTGCTGTCGGCGCGGCTGCGGGCCGCCTGCGACATGCCAGTCGTGGATGGTGCCGATCGTGTCATGCAATGGATCGAGTCTGAGCGCGGCAATTTTGCCAACCTCATGGGCGAAGACCTGTCTGATGCCCCCATGGGCTCGCTCTCGGTGGAAAACTCCACCTGGCCGCAGAACCCATTCCACATGCCCCTGGCAGAGGCCGCGCGGGTTGGGGAAGAATTCGAAGATGGCGGCAAGATCTGGCTGGGGTATTACCACGAGCCACGGCTGATCTATGCCGAACCCGCCTTTCGAAAAGGGCCCTACAAGGCCAGCAACCGGCGCACCGTACATCTGGCAGTGGACGCCTTTGCCCCGGCTGGCACGCCTATGTTTGCGCCCCTGGCCGGCGAGGTCTTTGTGGTGGAAAACCGCACCGGGCATCTTGATTATGGCGGGGTGATCATCCTGCGCCATGTGACCCCGGCGGGAGATCCGTTTTACACGCTTTACGGCCATCTCAACCCCGAATGCTGCTCCCGGCTCAAGGTTGGCGACCAAATCGAGCAAGGCGCCGCGTTCTGCCGCCTGGGCGATGCCAGCATGAATGGCGGCTGGGCGCCACATGTGCATTTCCAGCTGGCGCTGACCACCCAAGGGATCGAGGCCGACTGGCCCGGCGTTGGTGACCCGGACGAGATGTATCTGTGGCGGGCCGTCTGCCCCAATCCGGGGGCGCTGCTGAACCTGCCAGATGACAAGTGTCGCTATGAGCCCACCAGCAAGGAGGCGATCCAACAGGGTCGCAAGGATCATTTTGGCGGCAATCTCAGCCTCACCTATGCTGATCCGGTGATGCTGGTGCGCGGCTGGAAACACCATCTTTTTGATGAATGGGGGCGCCCCTACCTGGACGCCTATAACAACGTGCCCCACGTCGGCCACGCCCATCCCCGCATTCAGGCCATAGCGGCGGACCAGCTGAAACGGATGAACTCCAACACCCGCTACCTGCACCCGGCGCAAACCGCCTTTGCCGATAAGATCCTGTCCAAGCTTCCGGACCATTTGGAGGTGTGCTTTTTTGTCAATTCCGGCAGTGAAGCCAACGAGCTGGCTCTGCGGCTGGCCCGCGCCCATACTGGTGCCAAAGGCATGGTGACGCCAGATCACGGCTATCACGGCAACACCACCGGGGCGGTTGACGTCTCTGCCTATAAATTCAACTCCAAGGGCGGCATTGGCAAATCTGATTGGGTCGAGCTTGTCGAAGTTGCGGATGACTATCGTGGCAGCTATCGCCGCGATGATCCTAACCGGGCGCAGAAGTTTGCCGATCTGGTAGATCCCGCCATTGCCGCGTTGCAACAGCGCGGCCAGGGGATTGCCGGTTTCATCGCTGAGACCTTTCCCTCGGTTGGGGGCCAGATCATCCCGCCCAAGGGCTACCTGCCAGCGGTCTATGACAAGATCCGCGCCGCGGGGGGCATTTGTATCGCTGATGAGGTTCAGACCGGATTGGGCCGTCTGGGAGAGTATTATTTTGGCTTTGAACACCAGGGCGCCAGCCCTGATATCGTGGTCATGGGCAAACCCATTGGCAATGGCCATCCCATTGGCGTGCTGGTCACCACCCGCGCCATCGCCGACAGCTTTGCCAAGGGGCCTGAGTTCTTTTCGACCTTTGGCGGCTCAACACTGTCCTGTCGCATGGGCAAAGAGGTTCTGGACATCGTGGATGACGAAGCCCTGCAGCAGAACGCCCGCATGATGGGCGCAGAACTGATCACGGGCCTCACGGCATTGCAAGACAAACACGCCAGCATTGGTGATGTGCGCGGCATGGGGCTGTTTCTGGGGGTAGAGCTGATCACAGAGGATGGGTCTGAGGCGACGCAGATCTGTTCCTATGTGAAAAACCGCATGCGGGACCATCGTATTCTGATCGGCAGCGAAGGGCCAAAGGACAACATCCTCAAGATCCGCCCGCCTTTGACCATTGATAGTGAAGGGGTCGAGATGATTCTGGCCGCTTTGGACAGCATTTTGTCCGAGGTCGCGCAGTCCTAGAAACCGGACTTGGGGCTGTTTCCGTGCTGCTCAGCACGGGCAGCCTCAGCGCTCCCAGACAGCAAGCGCCCAATAAAAAAGGCGGTGATAAATCACCGCCTTTTTAAAGTCGTATGCACAGCAATTAGCTGCTTGCAACAGCAGCGCCAACCAGGACGAGCAGCAGCAGTGGCAGCAGGATGCCGCTGGAAGAGCTGGTTGCAGCTTCTTCGATTACTACGGGCTCAACGATTGGCTCAGCCAGGTTGCCAGCAGAAGCGGTGGATGCAGCGGCGGTCAGTGCGGCTGCGAGTACAAGTTTGTTCATGTTAACCTCCAGAATTAGCGCAGACCCAAAAATGGCCTACGCACCCAAGACTTACCTCGTGATTTTTTCTAACCAGCAAAGCCCCAAGATTGCAATTGCTTGTTGGTGTTTTCCAGCTTTCGAAACGCTGCATGTCGTCAAATAAGCAACACTTGCGTACCCACTTTCGCCATCTCAAACAGCTCGGCGATATGCTCGTTATAGAGCCCGATACAGCCATTGGAAGATCTGCGGCCAATCTTGCGCGTATCGTGGGTTCCGTGGATTCGATAGTACTTCCAACCCAGATATAAAGCATGTGTTCCCAATGGGTTATCAGGACCGGGCGGAATGTAGGCGGGCCACTCCGGATTGCGCTTACGCATATTCGGTGTCGGCGCCCAGCCGGGCCCGTCTACTTTACGGGTGATTGACGTTCGCCCCCGACGGGTCAGATCGTTCGACAGCGGGACAGATGAGGGGAAAAGTCTGTAGTTATTCCCATCTTCAGACCAGTAGTGCAGAGCGCGGCTGTCGATATCCACAAGAATCGCTCCCTTGCGCAGATGATCAAAGTACGGCTGCCAGCGTTTTGCCCGAAAAGCAGAGATATTTCGCTTTACCGGCGGTTCTGGTTCGGGCGGCGGGCGCAAGGGGTCAAAGGCTTGTTCTTCCTCAGGTTCTGGCGCCACTTGGGACAAGGCAGGCGAGGCTATCATGGCTGCAGTTCCAGCAAGGAACTGCCGACGGGAACCGCCATTGAAAAAGGATCGTGTCATCTGAAATTTCCTGCTCATTATAATCCAGGCTGCCCACCATAGTATGGCCTGAAAGCCGCAGTCGCAAATCAAACCATGAAATATCCGGGCAGATTGGTGCAGGCCTGTTTGCGCAGCGACTGCTTGATAGGCTAAGTGCTTGGACGAATGATAGAGCGAGACTTGTGATGAAGCGTGTATTTTTATTTCTGATGGCCGCCACACTGGCGCTGGCAGCGGCCTGCACGCCGACGACTGAAAACGGAAGCGGCGGCAAGGCTTACCGCATCCGAAACGCCGACAAGGTTCAGCTGCGGATGCTGGATTCGGTCAATGCGCTACGCCAGGCTGCGGCCGCACCAGCGATACAGCTTAACGCGCAGCTCAATGCTGCTGCTGCAACCCATTCGCGTGACATGTCTGTGCAAAACCGACCCTGGCACTTTGGCTCCGATGGGTCCTCCCCATTGGACCGGGTTGCGCGGACTGGATATACTGGCTCAGTTCTGGGTGAAAACATCTCTGAAACCTATGAAAATGAGCTTCAGACGCTCACCGCCTGGATGGAAGAGGCAAGCACCCGCGCGGTCATTTTGGACCCCAAGGCAACCCAAATGGGCTTTTCCTGGTTCCAGGAACCCAATGGCAAGATCTGGTGGACTCTGGTGACGGCCAACTAGGCCAGGGATCACCACAACAGAACAGCAAAAAGGGGCCGCCAGGGCCCCTTCTTTTTTGGATGAATAGCGCGGAACTATGCCCGCAACGCGATAGGTGTGCCGTCTCGGACCATGGCATAGATTTCTTCGATTTCTTGGTTGCGCACTGCGATACAGCCTGCTGTCCAGTCAGACACCCGCGCGGCACGCTTGCGCTCTTTTTCGCTGTTGGGCTCACCGTGAATAAAGATCTCACCACCGGGGCGTTTGCCCAGTGACTGAGCATAGGCGCGATCGGCAGCGTTGGGATAAGAGATACCAAGGGACAGATGGAACGCGCTGTTGGGGTTGCGCCGGTCGATGCGATACAGTCCTTCGGGGGTTTTGCCATCGCCTTCGACTTGCTTGTGACCAAGCGGCGCAAAGCCGAGGTCCATCTTATATTCCCGCAGGATGCCTTCGCCGTTCAACAAATAGACCTTGCGGGCGCCCTTGTTGACCACAACGCTGGTCACCTTTGGCCCGTGATAGGTCTTGAAACGGCTCACGTAATTGCTTCTGCCGCAGCCCGCCACTGCCAGGCTGGCAACTGCACTTAATCCAAATGCGCGTCTGTCCATGTGTTTTTCCTGTACCGCCTGCTCGTCTTTTTAGCGCCATACTCCGAATCGGCAAAATATCAAAATCACAACTTGCTGTCTGGTTGCTCGCTGGGCACGGTTTCAGCGGATTTCACCGCCGCAAGCTGCCCCTCGATTGCCTTCAGGCGTTCCAGGACTTCGTCACGGTAGGCATCTGTCCGCTCCCCTTCTTCGGCTGAGTGCGCATCCTGCATCGAGTTCACAATCAGACCAACCAGCAGGTTCACCACCGCAAATGTTGTCACCATGATAAAGGGCACAAAGAACGCCCAGGCATGGGGATAGACCTCCATCACCGGCCGCACGATCCCCATGGACCAGCTTTCCAGCGTCATGATCTGAAACAGCGAATATCCCGATTGCCCCAAGGTGCCGAACCACTGCGGAAAGCTGGCGCCAAATAGTTTGGTCGCCATCACCGAGCCAATGTAGAAGATGATCGCCATCAGCAGAAAGACCGAGCCCATGCCCGGCAGCGCGGTGACAAACCCCTCAACCACCCGGCGCAGGCTGGGGGCGACAGAAATCACCCGCAACACCCGCAGGATTCGCAGGGCGCGCAGCACTGAAAACCCCTGTGCACCTGGAATCAGGGCAACACCAACAATCACAAAATCAAACAGGCTCCAGCCGCTCAGGAAAAATTTGAAGCGCCGCACGATCAGCTTGAGCAGGATTTCGACGATAAAGACACCCAGGCAAATCTTGTCGATCAGATGGATCAGCTCACCGGCCCGCGCCATCGCCACTTGCGAGGTTTCCAACCCCAGAGTCACCGCATTGACCATGATCACCGCCATAATGAAGCGGGTAAACCGGGTGTCTTCCAAAAGTCCGTTCAGGCGATCAATCACAGTCATCAGAATCTATCCGGCTCTGCTCATCAGGGGAAAATTGCATCAGTCATCCAGCGTAAAGCTGGCAACAACTTCGGTATGGGCTGACCATCTGAACTGGTCAACAACCTGCACCCAGTTGAGCTTATAGCCGGCTGCCACCAGGATCTTGGCATCACGGGCAAAGGTCACCGGGTTGCAGGAAACATAGGCGATCACCGGTATCCGCGATTCGGCCAACTGCGCCACCTGGGCCTCGGCCCCGGCGCGGGGCGGGTCAATCACTGCCGCCTCAAAAAAGGCGCCAAAGGGTTTCAGGTCTTCGGGCAGCAGCGGATTGCGGAACAGATCCCGCACCTCGGCGGTGAGCTTTTTCAGCCCCTTGCCCTGACGCCAGCCCAAATTCAGCGCCTCGATCATCGCGGGCTCGCTTTCCAGCGCCAAAACTTCGGCATGGGCTGCGAGGGGCAGCGAAAAGGTGCCGCAGCCCGCAAAGAAATCAACGATGCGCTTGGCGCCTTTGGTGATCTCCAGAACGCCAGCCAGCAACGCGGCTTCGCCGTCACGGGTCGCCTGCAGAAAGGAGCCCGGCGGCGGACAAACCCGCGCGGTGCCAAAGGCTTGCAAGGGCGGTTGTTCCATCGCCACCTGCTCATCCTCCCAAGTCAGACGCGCAACCCCGTGTTGCCCCGCCAGTTCAGCAAGCGCGCTGCGCAGGGTGCTGTCCAATGGTTTGCCATCCCGCACCAATACGTCCAGCCCGGTTTCAGAAGTGGTGAGCGTCACAGAAAGCGGTGTCTTGCGGCTGGCGCCAGTCATCGCCAGGGCCTCGGCCAGGGGGATGGCAGCGATCAAATCCGGGTCCAGCAACTGGCAATCCGGGATCGGCGTGATCACCCCAGAGGCCCGCCCGTGAAACCCGGCCATGGCCCCCTTTTTGGTGCGCCGTACCGCCAGAGTAGCGCGGCGTCGCGTCTGCGCGGGCGAGGTATGGATGGGGCGCAATGTTGTCTCCACCCCCTGGGCCGCCAGTGCTTTTTCCACAATTCCCAGCTTCCAATCGGCAACAAACCCATCGCTGGCGTGCTGCAGCTGGCAGCCACCGCAGGATTTGTAGTGGCGGCAGGGCGCCTGAATACGGTGCTCGGACGGGGTCTCGATACGGATATCGGTCAATTGTGACCCCTCTTGCACGCCGCTCACCTGCTCGTCTGGCAGGGTGCGGGGGGCAAAAAGCGGGCCATGGGCGACTCCGTCACCTTGGTGGCCGAGTCGAAGGATGGTTGCTGTGGTTCTGGCTACATCTGTCATTCAGGCTAGATAGCGACTGCGGCCTAATGAAAAAAGGACAAAACCCGACAAACGCAGAGAAAGCCGGGTTTTATGCGTGCAGGCCGCGGTTTTGGCAAAATCACTCGGCGGCGGCGCTGTCCTCGGCATCGGTGCAGATAAACCCACCCGACTGGCGCGCCCAAAACTGGGCATAGAGCCCGCCCAAATCCAGCAATTCCCTATGGCTGCCAATCTCGGCAATCTGCCCCTGCTCCATCACGATGATCCGGTCCATTTCGCTCAGCGTAGACAGGCGATGCGCAATAGCCAGCACCGTCTTGCCCTGCATCACCCGTTCCAATGCGGCCTGGATCAGCGCCTCGACCTCGGAATCCAGCGCAGAGGTGGCCTCATCCATGATCAGAATCGGAGCGTCCTTCAGAATCGCCCGCGCCAGAGCAATCCGCTGCCGCTGCCCGCCTGACAGTTTGACCCCCCGTTCGCCAAGAAAGGCATCATAACCCTGACGTCCCTGCCCGTCTTCGAGATCGAGAATAAACTCATGTGCCTCAGCCTGTTTTGCCGCTGCGATCAGTTCTGCCTCGCTGGCATCGGGCCGACCATACAGGATGTTATCCCGCGCCGAACGATTGAACATCGCGGTTTCCTGAGTGACCATGCCAATCTGGCCGCGCAGGGAATCCTGCGTCACCCCGGCAATATCCTGCCCGTCGATCAGAATCTTGCCACCTTCCCCGTCATAGAGCCGCAACAGCAGCGACACGAGGGTAGACTTCCCCGCCCCCGAGGCGCCAACAATGCCCAGTTTTTCACCCGGTTTGATCGCGAGCGAGATATTGCGGATGCCGCCCATATCGCGGCCATAGGCAAAGGCAACATCATCAAAGCTGATCGCCCCTTCGCTGACCAGCAACGGCTTTGCAGTTTCGATATCTTCGACCCGATCAGGGCGGGATAGGGTCTTCATGCCGTTTTCGATCTCCCCCACATTCGAGTAGATCGCCATCAGGGTGAAACTGACCCAGCCGGTCATCTGGGCGATACGGATCGAGACAGCTCCGGCGGCGACAATATCGCCCTCGCTGGCCATACCGTTGCGCCACAACAGCAGGGTCGCGCCGATCAAAAGCACCGGCAAAAGCCCCGCAAGGGTCATCAGGCAAAACCGGAAACTGGCGGCTAGATAGCCAAAGTCCAGTGCGGTATCGCGGAATTTCGCCATCGCATCCTGGGCGCTGCGTTCCTCATGGGTGGCATGGGCGAACAGCTTTACCGTCTTGATGTTGGTGATGCTGTCCACCACCTGCCCGGACACCATCGCCCGCGCCCCTGCGCGTTTGCCCGACCGTTGGCGCACCCGCGGCAGGAACCAGCGGATCAGGGCAAAATACCCCACCAGCCAGACCAAAAACAACAGGGTGATGCGGCTATCAATCGCCCCAAGCAGCGCCAGCGAGCCCAGCAATGAAGCCAGGGCAAAGGCCACCACATTGATCATCTCGGTCGCAACCGAGGTCACCGCCGAGGCCGTTTGCATCTGCTTTTGCGCAATACGTCCCGCAAAATCATCGTCAAAGAACCGCACCGACTGGCCCAACGTCCAGCGGTTAAGCCGCGACAACACCAGCGGGTTCACATTCGGCTGTACAATGATGGCATTAGACGCCGCAGAAAGCCCAAAAAGCACTGGCCGCACCAGCATGAAAAAGCCCAGCGCCCCCAGGATCACCAGGATATTGCCACTGGTGAAAAACGCATCCGGCCCGCTGGCCAGGGCGGTGTCGATCACCAGCCCAAGGAAAAAAGCGGTCCCCGCCTCCATGGCGCCGGCAACGGCCGAAATCGCCGCCGCCAGAAAAAGCATCGGCCAGGCTCCGGCCAGCACCCAGCGCAGGAACCCCCCCAGTTGTTGTGGCGGTGGTCCCTTGGCCGGTTGGAAGGCGTCGATCAGATTGCCTAGTTTCATTCAGCTGCCTCGATATTCAAAAATCCGCCGGACTGACGCGCCCAGAACTGGGCATAAAGCCCTTGAGCCTGCAACAGCTCCTCGTGGCAACCTTGCTCTGCGATCTTCCCGTCATCCAGTACCAGAATGCGGTCCATCTGTGCGATGGTGGACAGCCGATGTGCAATGGCAATCACCGTCTTGCCCTCCATCATCCCATAAAGAGTCTCCTGAATGGCGGCTTCGACCTCGGAATCCAGCGCCGAGGTGGCCTCATCCAGCAGCAGTATTGGCGCATTCTTCAGGATCACCCGCGCCAGAGTGATCCGTTGACGCTGGCCACCAGAAAGCTTGACGCCGCGCTCGCCCACATGGGCCTCATAGCCACGCCGCCCCTGCGGGTCCTCCAGATCCAGAATAAACTCATGTGCCTGCGCCTGTTTGGCTGCTGACAGGATCTGCTCCTCGCTGGCATCCGGTCGCCCATAGAGCAGGTTATCGCGCACCGAGCGATGCAACAGGGCGCTGTCTTGCTGAACCATACCGATATTGCTGCGCAGACTGTCCTGGGTGATGCAGGCGATATCCTGACCATCAATCAGGATCTGCCCTGCATCCG
This sequence comes from uncultured Pseudophaeobacter sp., assembly GCA_905479575.1. GTDB lineage: Bacteria > Pseudomonadota > Alphaproteobacteria > Rhodobacterales > Rhodobacteraceae > Pseudophaeobacter. Next base: position 126,901 of record CAJQNB010000017.1, on the reverse strand, counting down.
GATCGTAAAACCGCAACAGCAGTTTGACCAAGGTCGATTTGCCAGCCCCCGAGCGCCCCACCAGACCAATTTTTTCACCCGGCTTGATGGTCAGGTTCAACTGATCCAACCCGCCAGCCTCGCGACCATAGTGATGCGACAGATCTTTTAGCACCACCTCGCCCTGGCTCAGACGCAGGGGTACGGCATTGGTGACATCCACCAGATCAATGGGCTGGGCGATTGTCTCCATGCCCTCGGCCACCACACCAAGCTGCCGAAAGAACGAAGTCAGCGCCCACATGATCCAGCCGGTCATGGCGTTCAGCCGCAGGGTCAGCGCCGTTGCAGCCGCCACCACTCCGGCAGAGGCAGACCCGATCATCCACAGATGCAGCGCCCAGCCGACAACCCCAACAATCAGCAACCCGTTCAAGCCCACCAGAACCCCGTCCATCACGGTGAAGATGCGCATTTCCTGCTGAAAGGTCTCGCGGGTCTTTTCAATCGCGTCTTTGGCATAGGAAAGTTCCCGGTCATCATGGGCGAACATCTTGACCGAATGGATATTCGAATAGCTGTCCACCACCCGGCCGGTCACGGTGGACCGCGCATCCGAGGCCGCCTGGCTGGCCGGTCCCACCCGCTGAATCGTCCAGCGCACCAGAACCCCATAAAGCACAAACCAGATCAGCAACGGTAGCATCAGTCGCGGGTCTGCCACCGTCAGCATGATTGCCGCGCCCACCAGATAGGCCAGCGAAAAGGTAATCGCGTCAAAGACCTGAAACACCACCTCGCCCGCTGCAGGCGGCGTTTGCATGATGCGGTTGGCAATCCGGCCGGCAAAATCATTCTCAAACCAGGACACCGACTGGCGCAGCACATGTTTATGGGCCCGCCAACGGATCAAGGTGCCAAAGTTCGGCAAAATGGCGTTGTTGAGCAGCAAGACATCCGCCAGCTGCAGCAACGGGCGCAACACCAGGATGAACAGCGCCACCAGGATGAGCTCGGTGCCATAGCTCTGCCAGACCTGCTCTGGTGGGTTGGACAGCAGATCAACCACCCGCCCCATGTAGTAGATCAGACCAATTTCGATTGCGGCCACCACCACCGACATGCAGGCGGTCAGGATGAACACAGCTTTGAACGGCTGCGAATAGGCCTTCAGAAAGGGCCAAAGCCGGGTCGGCGGTTGATCCGTTTCCGGATAGTCGCAATAGGGGTCGATAAGGTTTTCAAAAAAACGAAACATGACAGTGTGCTCCAGTTACTTGAGCAAATAGGGAATGCAAAAATGCAGACAAGAGGCGTGACCGTGCCCCCCTTCAAACGGGTGGTACGGCGTTAGCTAAACCAGATCCCGTAGTACATTCGCATTCCTCCCGGCATGATTGTTTTGGCTAAGGCAGAAATAGTCATAAATTCCATCACCTGTCACCCTCAGATTTTGGCCTGCATCGCAAAGCCCGGTGTCTGTGGCGTTATTTCAACTGTTGCAGCAGCTCTGCACGGTCCAAAGCAAAGCCCGACGCGATCCAGGCTTGCTCGAGCTGTTTCAATGCCGCGCCCAGCGCCGCACCCGAAAGATCAGGCATCAGATCAGCCGCTACAATCGGAAAGATCGCTTCGGTGCCACGCGCCAAATCAGTCTCTAATTCGGGTGAAATGGGCTGTTCCAACAGCGCCGCCCGCAACAGGCAGGCACTGTGGGCCAGATCCCGCCCCAGCCGGTAGCTCAGCTCGGTCGCCGTGGCAGAGGCGCTGACGGCATCGCGCAGCTGCACCAGCTGGCGGGCCTCTGCCTTGCTCAATCGCAAATGCCCCTGCATCTCAGCGCCGCCCAGCGCTGCCAGGCGCCGCACCGGATCAACCTGTGCACCGGCCTCCAAATGAATGAGCGGTGCCAGCGCCCGGTCATCTGCGCCCGGAAGAATTTGCCCCAACACACCAATTTGGCGCATCACTGCAATCGCCGGGGCTGGGTCGGGCGCACCGAGAAGTTTCAACAGCTCAGCCGTGACACGTTCCAGCGATAGCTGCGACAACCCCTCAAGATTGGCAGCAATCGCGGCCAGAGCTTCCGGGTCAAACCCGGCTTGGGTGTCGCCATACCAGGCGTGGAACCTGAAATAGCGCAGGGTGCGCAGGTAGTCTTCGCGAATGCGGTGTTCAGCGGTACCAATAAACCGCACCCGGCGCGCTTTCAGGTCTGCCATACCCCCCAGGGGATCGACAACTGTGCCATCGGGGCGCGCATAGATGGCATTCATGGTGAAATCGCGGCGCGCGGCATCCTCGGCGATCTCTTTGGAAAAGGCCACCACAGCGCGACGGCCATCCGTTGCAACATCTTTGCGAAACGTCGTCACCTCGTGGGGGATCTGGTTTTGCACCAGCGTCACCGTGCCATGGTCAATCCCGGTTGGAATCGCCTTGATTCCTGCGGCTTTGGCCAGGGCCACGACCTCATCTGGGGTGGCATCGGTGGCAATATCAATGTCGGAAACCGGCACGCCCATCAGGGCATTGCGCACACAGCCACCAACAAATAACGCCGCCGCCCCCCGTTCGGTCCCCTCTGCGGTCAAAGCCGCACAAACAGCTTGGGTTGCTGGATCCGTCAGCCAAGGCTGCCCCGCCAATAGGGTCATTTCTGCAGTACCCCGGCAAGATTGCGCAGCATCCGCGCCGTGGCGCCCCAGATATAATAGGGGCCAAAGGGCACCGTGTAATAGTGCCGCCGGGTGCCCCGCCAACTGCGTGAGGTCACGATATAATTGTGCGGGTCCAGCACATGGCTGAGTGGCACGGAAAAGACCTCGGCCACTTCCCCGGCTTCGGGGCGAATATCAAAGGGCTCATGCAGCAATGCCACCACGGGGGTCACCTGAAAGCTGGTGACGGTCTCGTGGCTGGGCAACAGGCCGATGACCTCCGGCAGGTCTTTGGGTAGACCAATCTCCTCCCAGGCCTCGCGCAGGGCGGCGGCAGTGACATCGACATCACCCTCATCCACCTTCCCACCGGGAAAGGCGATCTGGCCAGGGTGGTGTTTCAACGCCGAGGATCGTTTTGTCAGGATAACCCGTGGCGCGTCTTCCACCAGCGAGATCGCCACCAGAACCCCGGCAGGGCGCAGCCTGCGTTCTGGTGGAAGGGCGAGATCAGGGTTGAGATCAAAATCCGAAGACCCCGCCCTCTGATCCGCCAGCACGGCCTTCAGACTGCGCCGCAGCTCACTCATCGGTAGCAGTTTCCGCTTCAAAGCCAACCGTTTTTGGGTCCAGATCATAATGCGCACTGCAGAACTGACAGTCGGCTGTTACCCGGCCCTCATCCGTCGTCATGGTGGCAATATCCTTGGCCGAGTAGATCGACAGGCTTTGACGGACGCGATCCTCGGAACAGGTGCAGCCAAAATGGACCGCCTGCGCATCATAGACCCGTGGCTCTTCCTCGTGGAACAGGCGCAAAAGCAGCTCTGTTGGGGTCACTGAGGGGCCAATCAGCTCCAGCTCTTCGACGGTGTTCAGCAGGGTGTTGACGCGATTCCAGTTTTCCTCAGCCTCGCCTTCGACCAGATCCGCAGCCCGGAGCGTGGCACCGCTGCCCTCTGCATCGGCGGCCACAAAAGGCGAAGCCTTTGGCATATGCTGCATCATCACGCCACCGGCGCGCCAATGTTCGGCAACACCGGGGCTGGAGGATTTCCCATAGGTGAGGGTAAAGGTCGTCGGCAGCTGTTCGGACTGAGCAAAATAGGCGCCAGCACAGGCAGCCAGCGATTCGCCATCCAGCGCGGCAATCCCCTGGTAGGGTTTGGTATCTTCGCCCTGGTTGATCATCACGGCAAAATAGCCTTCTCCCACCTGATCAAACGGCGCGGAATCGGTCAGACGCTCTGCATCAAAGCTGGCATAGGCACGAATGCGGGCCGGTTCGCCTTCGCTCGCCGGGGCGTAATAATCGGTGGCGATCATCCGAACCGGGCCCTTGGACTGAATCTGCAGCGACAGTTTCCAGCGCAGCTTGATCGTTTGCCCGATCATCGCGGTCAGAAGTGCCATTTCCGCGACCAGGGCTTCGACCTGAGGCGGATAGTTGTGTTGTTTCAAAATGCCATCAAGCGCGGAATCAAGCCGCACCACACGGCCCCGCATATCAGATGCATCAAGCTGAAAAGGCAGGACGGTATCGTCCCATGCGATTTTTGATCCAAGAGTCATGTTTGATCCAACGGTCATGGGGGTTTCATTAGGAGCCGATGATTGGCATATCGAGCCTATATAGGGTTTTCCACGATAGAGTGAAGGGGGCGCAGATGATCAGACGGTTTGGCGCGGTGCCACGGCATAATCAGCGGTATCAGATGCGCCCCGGAGCCTATGCAATATTGCCGCGAAATGGGCGGTTTTTGCTGACCTGCCAGATGGACCCGCATCCCGACATCCAGCTGCCCGGCGGCGGTATCGATCCTGGAGAGTCACCCCTGCCCGCTCTGCACCGCGAGGTCTATGAAGAAACCGGCTGGTCCATCGCTGCACCTCAAAGGCTCGGAGCATTTCGGCGCTACACTTTCATGCCGGAATACGATCTCTGGGCAGAAAAACTGTGCCACATCTACCTGGCGCGCCCTCTGCGCAAACTGGGGCCGCCGACAGAATCCCAGCATGAGGCGGTTTGGATGTCGCCAGAGGAGGCGATTCAACGCCTGGGAAATGACGGTGATCGCCATTTTGCCACTCTGTTCTACCGCCGCAGCCAAGCCAAAACACAGCCCAAATGCTCCCGCCCCTTTTTGAAGGGCTAAAGCCAATCAACAGGGTTGGGCCGGGCAGCACGCCTTAGCGTGCTGCGGTTGGCGACCTTTTCTCAGGGGAGCAAGGCACATTTTCCTGTTTTCACCTTTGCCTGTCATCAAAAGCTCAAACCGACGCGCAACCGCAGACCGCTTTAGCGGTCTGCCGGGCCCAACAAGAGCAGATTATTTTTTATAATCTGACGATTGGCGGGAGCTCCCCCTGGGCTTGAACAGAGGAATACCCCTGAACTGAAGATCAGGGGCCCTCATATTCAAACAGGGTTGCGGACACATCGTCCTCTAGCCCGTATTCCTGCGACAGGATCTGAGTGAGGTTCCAGTACAGATCATCCAGGAATTCCTTGCCGCTCTGACGCGAATCGCATTTGCTGATCAGGTCCAGCAGGCCTTCAACCTCGAGCATCTCGCCGTTCTCCAGCCGCGCTTCGGTAAAGCCATCAGAATAGAGCAACAACCGGTCACCCTTTTCCAGAACCACTTCTTCCTGGCTATAACTGATATCCGGCACCAAACCGATTGGAACGCCACCTTTGCCCAAAAATTCGGTGCTGCCATCCCGTCGTAACAGCAAGGGATGCGGATGCCCCGCCTGCACCATCTTCAGCACACCGCTGCGCAGATCTACGATACAATAGGCCATGGTGAAGTATTCTTCGATGCCGGTATCGGCAATCAGGCGCGCGTTCAGCAAGCGGGCAACCTCATCCGGTTGACGCAACGCGTAGAACCTTTTGAACCGCTGCTCCATACCGACATTCTGATCAAAATAGGTCGAAGACAGATAGCCCCCCAGACGGGCTGTCATCATCGCCGAGGTAATCCCGTGGCCGGACACATCAATCGAATAGAAGCCGATCCGATTCACCCCTGGGCAGAACATGCCAACCAAATCGCCACCGATATGGCCACAGGGTTTGAGCAACAGGCTCACGGTAGAAGACCCAAACTCCTTTGAGAGTTCGGGCACCAGAGATTCCTGTATCTTGCGGGCCTGAATGAGATCTTGGTCGATGGCATCGTAGACGCTCTGCAGCTCATCCAGAGTGTCAGAAACGATTCGGTTCTTTTCTGACAGCTCTCGCTGCATTTTCAGGATACGTTCCCCTGCCGAAATCCGCGCCCGCAGCTCATCCGAGCTCACCGGCTTGGTCAGGAAATCATCAGCCCCGGCATCCAGACCTTCGGCCACCTCATTCTTTTCACTTTTGGAGGTCAGCAGGATGAAATAGGCATAGTTGTCTTTGGATTGTTCGCGAAAGGCCTGGCAAAATTCCAGGCCATTCATCCCCGGCATCATCCAATCGCTGAGAATCAAATCAGGCGGATCTTGCCGGCAAATCTCCATTGCTGCGGCTCCGCTTTCGGCCTCAACAACATCGAATCCCCATTTCTGCAAAGAGGCAACCAGAATGCGGCGCTGCAAACGGCTGTCGTCGACCACCAACACACGGTTGATAGACCCGCTCATAGCGTGTTCCTCGTTGTCCAGTGAACTGTCCGGCAGCACCCTCGGTACCTCTTACAAAATGATCGCGGTCTTCTATCTGCTGTCACTATCAGGGCAGACCTTTAATAGGATATGAATATTGAAAATTGTCTCTCGCCCCCTTTTTCACCTTAAATTTACTACATACAAACTAACTGTCTCTCTCAAACTGAAGGCAAATAGGAACACGCAATGATAGATTGGCCTCGGGTAAACGAGCTGAAAGACGAGATCGGTCAAGATGATTTCGGCGAAGTTGTGGAACTTTTTCTGGAAGAAGTCGAAGAAATTATCAAAAAACTTCGTGACGATGATCGCAGCCAGCTTGAACAGGACCTGCATTTTCTCAAGGGCTGCGCCCTAAATCTCGGGTTTGACAGCTTTTCAAAGCTCTGCCTGCAAGGTGAACGTCAGGCTGCTGAAGGTCAGGCCAGCGAAGTCGATCTGCCGGCGATTCTTGATATGTTTGAAGCTTCAAAACACAGCTTTCTCACGGAACTTCCCAATCAAGGCTAGTTTACATCACTCCGGTGTTTGACGTTTGTCACTTTAATTTCATCAAATTTTACAAAAATCTAACGCCCTTTCTTTGATCTACAGACTGTAACCTGGGTTGGCCTCTTGCGGCCAGCCTGCCGCCCTGCGGGCGGCCCCGGTTGCGGCAACCAGACGACGCCCTGTCGACCGGCACCACCAAGCCTCCCCCTCAGCGCCATCCTTCAAATCAGAAACTGAGCCAAAGTCTCATCATTGGTGATATCTGTGTAGGACATACCCGCGTCATCCAGCCGTGCTAAAAAGTCCGTAAAGTTTTCTGGTCGTTTGGTTTCGATCCCAATCAGGACCGAGCCAAAATTGCGGGCCGACTTTTTCAAATATTCAAATCGGGCAATATCATCCTCAGGCCCCAGAATGCCCAGAAACTCTTTTAATGCGCCGGGTCGCTGTGGCAACCGCAGTAAAAAGTACTTTTTCACGCCAGAGTATCGCTGTGCCCGTTCTTTGACCTCGGGCAGGCGCTCAAAATCAAAATTCCCGCCAGAGGTAACGCAAACAACCGTCTTGCCCCGAATCCAGGTCCGCAGATCGCCCAGTGCTTCGATGGCCAAGGCTCCGGCTGGTTCCAAGACGATTCCCTCGACGTTCAGCATTTCGACCATGGTGGTGCAAACCCGGTCTTCAGGCAGCGCGATCACATCTGGCAAAGGCACATGTTTCAGCACCTCAAAAGGGCGCTCCCCCAGCCGCCCCACCGCTGCGCCATCAACAAAGGTATCCACCTTGTCCAAGGACACCGGCCGTCCAGCTGTCAGCGCCGCGCGCAGGCAGGCACCGCCCGCAGGTTCCACAAAAAGACTATGCACCCGGTCGCCAAACCAGCTGGTCACCCCGGCGGACATACCGCCGCCGCCCACCGGCAAAATCACATGATCAGGCACCCCGCCCAACTGCGCTTCGATCTCTACTGCGATGGAGCTTTGGCCTTCGATCACATCTGGATCGTCAAAGGGCGACAAGAAATGCCCGCCTTCACGGGCGCACCACTCCTGCGCTGCCGTCAAGGTGTCGTCAAAATAGTCACCGACCAAATGGATCTCGACATTGTCACCACCAAACATCCGGGTTTTCTGGATCTTTTGCTGCGGTGTGGTCACCGGCATAAAGATCACGCCTTTGACGGCCATGTGTTTGCACATGAAGGCGACGCCCTGTGCGTGATTGCCGGCTGAAGCACAGACAAACAGCTCCTTGCCAGGTTGCTTGCGCATGGCATTAAAGGCACCACGGATTTTGTAAGACCGGACCGGGCTCAGATCCTCACGCTTGAGGTAAATTTCCGCCCCGAAGCGCTCGGACAGGTGGACATTCTTTTGCAGCGGCGTGGGCGGAAACACATCGCGCATCGCCGCCTCGGCCGCACGGGCCTGAGTCATGAAATCGGTCATATCCCTTGATTGGCGCAACCCCGTCCCCAAGGCAAGGGGGCAGGATCAAAGCATACCGAAGAATACCGATCCAGGCTTTGTCAGATCGGGCGGCCTTCGATGTAGTGACCATAAAGTGTGGTGAGGATGCTGACATTGACCAAAGACATGACCAGCAACACTGCATAGAGAACAATCGGCCCAATGATTGGCACCAACACAAACAGAGCCGCCATGATGTTCAGCAACAGTTGAAACAAGAAACCAATAAGAATAAGCCCAACAATGGTCCAGGTTTCGCCCGTGGTTGCCTCCCATGCTTCTTTGATCTTCAGGGACTTACCAATGGCCGCAGCAGGAAGCACCGGCAACAGGCGGTACAGCCCAACCACAGCAGAAAGCACCAGAATAATGGCAAAGACACCTGCTAGAACTGGTGACATCGCACTTAAGCCAAACATCACAATCGCCGCAGGTATCATCGCGATCATCATCAAGATCCCGAGCATAAGAGCATGCCCGATGTAAGAGAGAATGCGGTCAAACCGAAACGGCGGAACCCATCCCTGCGGGTATTCTTCCAGCAGCACAAAGCGGTGCCAGGAGGTCACGATCCACAACATCATGATCATCACAAACACCCAGGTGGCGAAGAAAACCATCCAACTATTGGCAATCAACAGCCCCAAAGCCTGCTCATCCTGAAGGACAGAAACAGACACTCCGATATATGAAAGCGCGGCAAAGACACCGACAAAAGCAATCACCACAGGCACCAGCCCAATCTGCAGGGCTTGTTTCAGGTTGCGAAACACCATCCCAAAGGAATGGGCAAAAATCGACCAAGACTTCATCTAAATTCTCTCCATCACAATACTGCGCTTTATGTCGCACGCTATGCGAGTGCGCAATACAGGAAAAGGCCAGTAAACCTTGCCCTCACGTTCGAAACCCGCTATCGCCCAGTCGATCTGACTGAGAGGAAATTCTATGTCCGCGCCCAAGAAAGTTGTGCTGGCCTATTCCGGTGGCCTTGATACCTCAATCATCCTGAAATGGCTGCAGACCGAATATGGCTGCGAAGTTGTTACCTTCACCGCCGATCTCGGCCAGGGTGAAGAGCTGGAGCCCGCCCGCCAAAAGGCTGAGCTGCTCGGCATCAAGCCGGAAAACATCTACATTGAGGACGTCCGCGAAGAGTTCGTGCGCGATTTTGTCTTCCCGATGTTCCGCGCCAATGCCGTCTATGAGGGTCTCTATCTGCTGGGCACCTCAATCGCGCGTCCGCTGATCTCCAAACGTCTGGTTGAGATCGCCGAAGCCACCGGCGCTGATGCCGTGGCCCATGGCGCCACCGGCAAGGGCAACGACCAGGTGCGTTTTGAGCTGGCCGCCTATGCGCTGAACCCCGACATCAAGGTGATCGCACCCTGGCGTGAATGGGATCTGACCTCGCGCACCCGCCTGCTGGAGTTCGCTGAGCAAAACCAGATCCCCGTCGCCAAGGACAAGCGCGGCGAAGCGCCGTTCTCGGTGGACGCCAACCTGTTGCACACCTCTTCTGAGGGCAAAGTGCTGGAAGATCCCGCCGTCATGGCGCCCGACTACGTCTACCAGCGCACCGTTCACCCCGAAGATGCGCCAAATGAGCCCGAGTTCATCGAAGTCGGCTTTGAAAAGGGCGATGCTGTCTCGATCAATGGTGAGGCAATGTCGCCTGCCACCATCCTGACCAAGCTGAATGAATACGGCGGCAAGCACGGCTGCGGCCGTCTCGACCTGGTTGAGGGTCGCTTTGTTGGCATGAAGTCGCGCGGCATCTATGAAACCCCCGGCGGCACCCTGCTGCTGGAGGCGCACCGCGGCATCGAGAGCATCACCATGGACCGTGGCGCCATGCACCTCAAAGACGAGCTGATGCCAAAATACGCCGAGCTGATCTACAACGGCTTCTGGTACAGCCCCGAGCGTGAGATGCTGCAAGCCGCCATCGACGCCAGCCAGACCCATGTCACCGGCACTGTGCGTCTCAAACTCTACAAAGGCTCCGCCACCTGCGTTGGCCGCTGGTCGGACCACACGCTCTACTCCGAGGCCCATGTGACCTTTGAAGAAGATGCCGGCGCCTATGATCAGACCGATGCAGCGGGCTTTATCCAGCTCAATGCCCTGCGTCTTAAACTACTGGCGGCCCGCGATCGTCGCCTGAAAAAGTAAGTAGTCTAAAAAACTGAATTTTTGAAAGGGCCGCACCAATTGGTGTGGTCCTTTTTCCTACCGTTATGTGGCGAGATCAGAAAACCCATGATAGCAGCCGTGATTGGCCGTCCACCACCCCCTAAGCCGCGACCGCATCCGAAAAATCGATAGTTTCAAAGAGCGTCTGGCGCAGTAGTTCTGCATCCGCTAGGGTCTGGAAAATATCGGCGCAGACGGAGTTTGGGATGACTGATCAAGAGGATGACCTCTTTGAAGATGATTTCGCGGAAGAGCTGGAGATGTTTGTCGAAGCCCAGGACACTGTCTGGGCAGATGTCTTGGCAGAGCTGAAATCCGGCAAGAAAACCGGCCACTGGATGTGGTTCGTCTTTCCGCAACTGGCGGAACTTGGCCAGTCCCATATGGCGCAACTTTACGGCATCGAAGACCTGTCAGAAGCCACTGCTTTTCTAGGCCATGACGTCCTGCGCGCCCGACTGATCGAAGTTTCCGAGCTGATGCTCACACATCAGGGTCAGGACCCTGCAGCAATTCTGGGCACCACAGACGCCAAAAAACTACGTTCCAGCATGACGCTTTTTGCCGCCACCCCTGGCGCACCCGATGTCTTCGCCGAGGTCCTCGCCACATTCTTTGCAGCCACCCCCTGCGACGTGACCCTCGAAGCGATCGCCTAAACAGGCTCTAATTTGAGCGTCCTGCCACTTCATCGGTTACTTTCCCCATCGTCAAGGTTGCGAGCGAAGCTGCGCTCGCTTACCCCTTTGGTGACAGTCTCATGAGGTAATCCGATGGCGCTACACGACATTGCACAAGGTATATCCAAAGAGCTTCAGGGCAAAAGTTTTGCAGGCTCCTTGAAGTTTGATTGTGGCAGCGACGGCGTGATTATTCTGGCAGATGGCACCGCATCAACCACCGACCGTGACACGGATTGCACCATTAAACTCTCTCAGGACAATCTGGTAAAACTGCTGACCGGAAAATTAAACCCAATGACCAGTGTAATGATGGGTAAGCTCAAAATCTCCGGCGATATGGCCACGGCGATGAAGCTGAGTAAGCTGATCGGCTGAGCTTTCATCTTGCCCCAAATACCTTGGGGGGAGCGCCTTTGGCGCGGGGGGCAAAGCCCCCACTCCTGCCCTGGTCAGATCTTTTGCGCTTTCATTGCCTCATAATAGGGCATGGCCGCCTCCAACACCGGACGCAAATCATCCGGAACCTCTGGCAAAGGCCCTTCCCGCCCGGCAAACCCGGATGAGTTCCACACCGCACCATACCAAACCGGCGCCCATACGCCATCGTTGGGATGTCCGCCCGGGGGCCAACGCAGCATTTTGGACGAAAACGGCAGATCAAGCCTGTCGCAAAGCTGTTCCAGCTTGGTCGCTGGGTCGTCGCGGATATCGTGGCTGTCGACGACCACCGGGTCCTGGCCCCAGCTTCGGCACAGTTCAAACAGCTCTGCCTGCTGGCGGAAACCAATATCATCCAGCGTCGGGTTTTCCCGTTTCGCCGCATATGAGGCAATCACCCGCGCCGGATGACGGATCAGGAACACATTGGTCACCTGCCGCATCCAGTCACGCGGCACCCCGTCAATCATGTGCTGGGTCATGTGTTTTTGATAAAAATAGGGCTTTGCGGCCGGCACCGGCCCTACCAGCGCCTGTGCAACCTCGATGGCCTCTTGTGATTGGCTCTCCAGTATCTCTTCCCGCATGGGATGCTGCAAACCCGTCAGGGCCAGATAGGCCGCATAAAAGGGTTCATCCACCACCGCACAATCGCCGCGATTGCCAAAGGCATACATCATTGCCGTAGACAGGTTACGCGGGCCAGACCACATGGCAACTCGCATCAGGTGCACTCCGCTTCGATCATCGCTTTATAAAGCCCCCGAATACGTTCGGTGACCGGCCCCATTTCACCACTGCCAATCTGGCGCCCGTCAATATCTCCAACTGGTGTCTGAGCGCCAAAGGTCCCCGTTAGAAAGGCCTCATCGGCCCCATAGGTATCCACCAAGGAATAGTTTCGCTCAAACACCGGGATGTCATTGGCGCGGCACAGGTCGATGACCTTTTGCCGGGTGATGCCATTCATGCAGTAATCGCCAGTCGAAGTCCAAACCGCGCCCCTGCGCACGATGAAAAAGTTACAGGCGTTGGTAGTGTTCACAAAGCCATTCACATCCAGCATCAACCCCTCGTCAGCGCCAGCCTTTTCGGCGGCGATACAGGCCAGGATGCAGTTCAGTTTGGAATGAGAGTTGAGTTTTGGATCCTGGGTCATCGGCAGCCCCCGCAGATGCGGTACCGTGGCCAGCCGGATGGGACGCGGCAGATTGGGCTTGGAGTGCTCCATGATGATCACCATGGTTGGCCCCTGCTGCGACAGCGATGGATGCTGGAAGGGGCGGGTTTTCACCCCGCGGGTGATCATCAGGCGCGCATGGGCATCCGTGGTCATTTCATTGGCCTTTTGCGTGTCTAACACGGCCTGTTTGACGCCATCTCGGTCCAGACCAATATCCAGATCAATTGCCTTTGCCGCCTCGAACAACCGATCGAGATGTTCGTCGATAAAGGCCCAGATTCCATTATACAGGCGCAGCCCTTCCCAGACGCCATCCCCCAGCATAAACCCACTGTCATAGACGCTCACCGTGGCCTGGGCCTTGGGAACGATTTGGCCGTTCAGATAGATCAGGATCTCTTCATTACGCTGGTCTTCTGTCGCCTGATGAGTGCTCATCTTCTCTGATTTTCTCGGGATGTCTTGCATTGGGGGGCTCCTTTTCCGGCACGCTAGAAGGATTGGATCCAATTTCCAAGCGGTAACTTGCGCTCACCTCCCCGTGACATTTGATGACACAGGGTTGAGCCAAACCCAAAGCCTCGGCAGTTTGGTCAAAACGGAGGTCAACATGCAGATTTTCAAAACCCTTAAACCCGTCGCCCTTACTGTATTTATGCTTCTCGCCCTCGTGTTGCGCGGCCAAGAGGCTGAGGCCCAAACCCAAGAGACGCTCACCCTAGCTGGGGGGTGTTTCTGGTGTGTGGAAAGCGATTTTGAATCAGTTCCAGGGGTGGTTGACGCCATTTCAGGCTACACCGGGGGGCACACAGTGAACCCGACCTACAGCGAGGTTGGTAAGGGAAACACGGGCCATTTTGAGGCGGTTGAAATTCGGTTTGACCCCAGCCGTGTCAGCCGTGCTGATCTTCTGGATATGTTTTTCCGCTCCATTGATCCCACCGATGCAGGCGGCCAGTTTTGTGATCGTGGAGAGACCTACCGTACCGCTGTTTTTGTCTCTAACCCAGGCGAAAAGGCCCTTGCTGAAAAAGCACTGGCCAAGGCTGAGGCGGAGCTGGGACAAAAGATTGTCACGCCAATTCTGAATGCCGACACCTTTTACCGCGCCGAAGACTACCACCAAGATTACTACAAAGGCAGCAAGTTGATCTTTACCCGGTTTGGACCCAAACGTCAGGCTGCAGCGTATAAACGCTACCGTCAGGCCTGTGGCCGCGACGCACGTGTGCTGCAGCTGTGGGGGAACGCCGCGCCCTTTGCGCAAGATCACTAAGGAAACGAAGCTCGGGACGCAGGACGCGGGCAGCCCCCTCTTGCGCTTTGCGTAATTCACCCCTGGGAGATTTTTGCCCAAATGAAACCCAGCAGATAATTAAAAGCGGGCGCTTTGCACCTCTTTGAGATCAGGAATGACATCTGCGGTGCCGTGCCGTGTGACCATCAGCGCCGCTGCCCGCGCCGCAAGGGACATTGCTTGTGGCATCGGCAAGCCCCGGTCCAAGGCCGACAGCACATAGCCCGTAAAGGTATCACCGGCCCCTGTGGTATCGACCGGTGTAACCGGCAGAGCCGCCACATCCAAAGCCTGACCAGAACTGGCACAGTAATGGCGCGCACCTTGGGCGCCGAGGGTGACAATAACGTCAGTAACGCCCAGCGCATCCGCAGATTGGCCCGTCACCTGTTGCAATTGCTCGGCCTCAACCTGGTTCAGAAACAACAGATCCAGGTAGGGCAGAACCTGGCGCACGGCCAGGGCGTCAAAAGGAGCGGCGGCATAGGCCACCCTGAGCCCCAGATCCCGGGCCATTTTTGCGGCTTCCGCCTGCATATTGGTTTCGTTCTGCAGCACCAGAATATCGCCGGCATTGGCGGTGCTAAGCGCCTGACCAATCTGATCTTCTGAAATGGCCCGATTGGCACCGGGATAAAGAATGATCTGATTCTCACCGGCCTGATCCACCGCGATGATGGCGTGGCCTGTGGGCAAATCCAGCGTCGCAATCGAGCGGGTATCAACGCCATATTCCATCAGACGCGCCACCGCCCAATCCCCTTCGGGGCCAACAGCGCCGATGTGATGCACGACTGAGCCGGCGCGGGCGGCAGCGACCGACATATTGGCCCCCTTGCCGCCCAGGAACTGGTCCAATCCACTTGCCGCCAGGGTTTCACCGGCGACTGGCAGATGCGGCATGGTGTAAACCATATCCGCATTGATTGAGCCCAGATTCCAGATCGCCATGGCTTTACCCGATGTTGCAGGCAGCCAGGACCGCCATGTTCAGCACGTCATTGGCGGTGGAGGTGGTGGAACAGATCTGGATTGGTTTATCGACCCCAGACAGGATTGGCCCCACAACCGTTGCGCCCCCCATTTCCTGCATCAGCTTAACCGAGATCGAAGCCGAGTGCCGCGCTGGCACGATAAGAATATTCGCCGGTCCGGTCAGACGCTGGAAGGGGTAGGCCTCTTGTGCGGCGGCATTGAGCGCCACATCGACGGTCATTTCGCCTTCATACTCAAAATCCACGCCGCGTTTGTCCAGTACGGCTGGCGCGAGGTGCATTTTCTCTGCCCGCTCCGAGACCGGATAGCCAAAGGTAGAGAAGCTGACAAAGGCCACCCGAGGATCAAGCCCCATGTGGCGGGCAACGCCGGCAGCGCGCTCGGCAATATTGGCGAGATCGTTTTCATCCGGCCATTCATGCACCAGGGTATCGCCAATCAACACGATGCGCCCCTTGTGCAACAGCGCAGTTACGCCAGCGGCGCCATGGGCATTATCGGCATCAAACACATGGTTGATCTGGTCCAGAATATGCGCCGATTTGCGGGTCGCCCCAGTCACCAAACCATCGCCATGACCATGGGCCAGCATCAGGGCCGAGAACACATGGCGGTCACGCCCCACCAGGCGATGCACGTCTTTGCGGTCAAAACCTTTGCGCTGCAGGCGTTTGTAGAGAAAGTCCTTATAGACATCAAAATGGGTGGTATTGGCGGCATTGACGATTTCAAGCTCACGCACGGCATCAGCGAGCCCTGCAACTTCCAGCTTTTGTTTCACGTCCTCGCTACGTCCCACGACCAGTGCCTTGCCGAAGCCAGAGCGCTGGTAGTTGACAGCAGCGCGCAGTACCCGTGGGTCATCGCCCTCGGCAAAGATCATCCGGCTTTGCGCTGACCGTGCCCGCGCATTCAACCCGCGCAGGATCGAGGCGGTTGGATCCATACGACCTTTGAGACCAATCTCATAGGCTTCCATATCAATGATGGGACGGCGCGCGGCACCGGTATCCATGCCGGCCTTGGCAACGGCAGGGGGGATACGGTGAATCAAGCGCGGGTCAAATGGGGTGGGAATGATGTAATCGCGACCAAAGGTCAGCGATTTGCCATAGGCCAGCGCCACCTCGTCCGGCACGTCTTCGCGCGCCAGGGCCGCCAGAGCATGAGCACAGGCAATTTTCATCTCGTCGTTGATGGCGCGGGCATGGATGTCCAGCGCGCCACGGAAGAGATAAGGAAAGCCAAGCACGTTATTGACCTGGTTGGGGTAATCCGAACGTCCCGTCGCGACGATTGCGTCAACGCGCACCTCATGGGCCTCTTCCGGGGTGATTTCCGGATCGGGGTTTGCCATGGCAAAAATCACCGGATTGTCGGCCATGGATTTCACCATGTCCTGGGTCACAGCCCCCTTGACCGAAACACCAAGGAACACATCTGCACCCTCCATCGCCTGTTCCAGCGAGCGCAGTTCAGTAGAGACGGCATGGGCCGATTTCCACTGGTTCATGCCTTCAGTCCGGCCCTGATAGATCACACCTTTGGTGTCGCAGACGATGCAGTTTTCGTGCCGCGCGCCCATGCGTTTCAGCAGTTCGATACAGGCAATCCCCGCCGCCCCTGCCCCATTCAGCACGATGCGCACGTCTTCGATCTTTTTCCCCGAAATATGCAAGGCATTGATCAGACCCGCGGCGCAGATCACGGCGGTGCCGTGCTGGTCATCGTGGAAAACCGGGATATCCATCTCTTCCTTGAGCTTTTGCTCAATGATGAAACACTCCGGCGCCTTGATGTCCTCCAGGTTGATGCCACCAAAGGTCGGCCCCATCAGACGCACTGCTTCGATGAACTTGTCCGGATCTTCGGTGTCCAGCTCGATATCAATCGAGTTCACATCGGCAAAGCGTTTAAAGAGAACGGATTTCCCTTCCATCACCGGCTTAGATCCTAATGCACCAAGATTGCCCAGACCCAGGACCGCCGTCCCGTTAGAGATCACCGCCACAAGGTTGCCCTTGTTGGTATAATCATAAGCGGTTTCGGGGTTGGCAGCGATGGCTTCGCAGGGGACCGCAACACCGGGCGAATAGGCAAGCGACAGATCGCGCTGTGTCGTCATCGGGACTGTGGCGTTGATCTCCCATTTGCCGGGGGTTGGATCCAAGTGAAAGGCCAGAGCCTCTTCGTCGGTGATCTTTGCTTTGGGCATGGGGTTTCAGCGTCCTCTCCTAGTCGCGCTCAGTCATAGCTCAGCCTTTCGCCCCCCTCAATCCGCCGCAGCAATATTTTCCTGCGGCGGTTTCACCTAAAATGCCGCTAAAATGTGGGGGTATTCGCCACATTTCTGCCACATTCTCGCCAGCTCAGCGCTCCAATTCCTAACCAAGATCTTAACAGGTAAACCCAAGCTTAAAGCGGCTTCCTCAGTTTGCGCCAAGCAACTCACGTCAGAATGACCTATCGCCCCCCGTGGTTCCAGGGGCAATTTTCTTGGCTAAGCGTTTAGTGTAAAGGGAAAAGTATATGACGAGTATTCAGTTTAACTCTGGCTCCTCGACGGCGCTGCAGCTTTTGGGCGGCGCGGTTCAGGAAAAAGAGCAAGCCCAGGAAGAAGTCTCTACCGGTAAGAAAATCAATTCAGCAAAGGACCAGGCTGCGCTCTGGGCGATTACTCAAGTGATGGAAAGCGATACAAGCGCCTATGCCGCAGTCTCTGACACACTGTCCTTGAACGAAGCGACCACATCTGTTGCCGCCTTGGGGGCCGAGCAAGCCACCGAGATTCTGACAGAAATGAAAGAACTGGCGATCCTTGGAACCTCCGGTCTGGTGGATTTTGCCAAACTAGAAGAGCAAATGGTCCAAAAGACAGAACAGTTGAACAATGTGATCTCTTCCACCCAGTTCAACGGGGTCAATCTGCTGAAGTCGGATATTGACGGCACCGGCAATACATCTTTGACGGTGCCAGAGGCCGTGTCACGCGACGGCTCCTCAGCGCTCGCCGGGCTGGCCAGCTTTTCTGTCGACAGTCTCGATTTTGAAGGCAGCGCCGATTTCGATATCAACAGCCGTACCGCGATCACCGACAGTGCTTCGGCCCTGACCGCTCTGGGTGAGATCGAGGGGTTCTTCAACTTTGCCAGCGAAGGCGCTGCCAGGATGGGGGCCGCCACCAGTCGCATAACCAGTCAGAATGAATTCATTGGTAAACTTGCGGATGCCACGCGAGCCGGCACCAGTGCACTTCGGGATGCAAACATCGAAGATGCCGCCGCCAGGCTAAAATCTGCAAGCGTCGCGGTCCAGCTGGGCCAAACCTCGCTTGCCATCGCCAATGCCTCGCCCCAGACCCTGCTGGCGATCTCCTGATCCGTTTCAGACCTAGCACAACTCCTCCAGCGGCCTTGTCCCGGCGTGTCTCTTCTCACCGCCGGGACATCTCGTTCTGATTTTGGTTTTCCTTCCCCGGCCCCCACTGTAGACATCCTGCATTCACCACCGGGAGAGCAGGAATGTCAGTTACGCCGATGATGGCACAATACCTCGACATCAAGGCACAGTATCCAGATGCGCTGCTGTTTTACCGGATGGGCGACTTCTACGAGATGTTCTTTGATGATGCGGTCAACGCCGCTGAAGCCCTGGATATCGCGCTGACCAAACGGGGCAAGCACGATGGCGAAGACATCCCCATGTGTGGCGTGCCGTTCCACGCCGCCGAGGGGTATCTGCTCACCCTGATCCGCAAGGGCTTTCGCGTTGCTGTGGGTGAACAGCTGGAAACACCGGCCGAAGCCAAAAAACGCGGTGGCAAATCGGTGGTCAAACGCGACGTGGTGCGGCTTGTCACCCCCGGCACCCTGACAGAGGACTCGCTGCTCGAGGCCCGCCGCCATAATTTTCTCGTCTCCTATTCCGAACTGCGGGATGAATCCGCCCTGGCCTGGGCCGATATTTCAACCGGTGCCTTTCACGTCATGCCCATCAGCCAAGTGCGCCTTTCGCCTGAACTGGCCCGTTTGGCGCCCTCAGAGCTGATTGTGGCAGATGGTCCCACTTATGAAGCAACCGCACCCCTGGCTGAGGAATACAAAATCCCCGTGACTCCGCTGGGCAAGGCAAGCTTTGACAGCACCGCAGCGGAAAAGAGGATCTGCAGCCTGTTCGGCGTCAGCGCGCTTGATGGGTTTGGCAGCTTCAACCGCGCTGAAATCTCGGCCATGGGAGCCCTGATCGACTATCTGGAGATCACCCAAAAAGGCAAACTGCCACTGCTGCAACAGCCGGTGCAGGAAGCCGAAGACCGTGTAGTGCAGATTGACGCCTCCACCCGCGCCAGCCTGGAACTGACACGGTCGCTCTCTGGCGCCCGGGCTGGCTCTCTGCTCTCGGCTGTGGATCGCACTGTTACCCCCGGCGGCGCCCGGCTGCTGGAACAGCGCCTTTCCAGCCCCTCGCGAAACCTGGACGTGATCAATGCCCGGCTTGCGGCGCTCGACTTTGCGGTAGACCACGATCAGCTTTGCGAAGACCTGCGCGATGCCCTGCGCAAAACCCCGGACCTGGACCGCGCCCTGTCGCGGCTGGCCCTGGAACGTGGCGGCCCGCGGGATCTCGCTGCCATCCGCAACGGCCTGGCCCAGGCCAATGCCATCGCTGACAGAAACGCCAGCGAAGACCTGCCACCGCTGGTCAGCGCCGCCACGACGGATCTCACCGGGTTTGAGGCTCTGTTGGATCTGCTGGAGGCCGCCCTGATCGCCGAGCCACCGCTTTTGGCCCGCGACGGCGGCTTTATCGCCGTCGGCTATGATGAAGACCTGGATGAGGCCCGCACCCTGCGCGACGAGGGTCGCTCGATTATTGCTGGCATGCAGCAGGAATATGCCGCCCATACCGGCATCACCTCGCTGAAAATCAAACACAACAATGTGCTGGGTTACTTCATTGAAACCACAGCCACCCATGCGGAAAAAATGCTCTCTGCGCCGCTGTCGGAAAAATACATCCACCGCCAAACCACCGCCAATCAGGTGCGGTTCACCACGGTTGAACTCAGCGAGATTGAGACCCGGATCCTGAACTCAGGAAATCGCGCGTTAGAGATTGAAAAGCGGCTCTATTCCGCACTTTCGACTGCCATCATGGACCAGGCTGCCCGCCTAAACGGTGCCGCGCGAGGCCTGGCAGAGCTGGATCTGCTGACCGCCCTGGCGGATCTGGCGCGCGGCGAAAACTGGGCGCGGCCCCGCGTCGATGCCTCCCGTGCCTTTGCCATCACCGGCGGGCGTCACCCGGTTGTGGAACGCGCCCTGCGACAACAGGGCGGCGATACCTTCGTAGCCAATGATTGTGATCTCTCGGCCACCAACGGCGCCGCTGTCTGGCTTTTGACCGGTCCCAATATGGCGGGTAAATCGACCTTCCTGCGGCAAAACGCACTGATTGCTCTCCTGGCCCAGATGGGCAGTTACGTACCAGCGAAAACCGCCCATATCGGCCTGGTCAGCCAGCTATTCAGTCGGGTTGGAGCCTCAGATGATCTGGCGCGGGGCCGCTCTACCTTTATGGTGGAAATGGTAGAAACCGCCGCCATCCTCAACCAGGCGGACGACCGTGCTCTGGTCATCCTCGACGAAATCGGCCGCGGCACCGCCACCTATGACGGGCTCTCCATCGCCTGGGCGACGCTGGAACACCTCCACGCGGTGAACCAATCCCGTGCCCTCTTTGCCACCCATTACCACGAATTGACCCAGCTCTCGACCACGCTGTCCGGCGTCGAAAACGCCACGGTCTCGGTCAAGGAATGGGAGGGCGAGGTGATCTTCCTGCACGAAGTCAAAAAGGGCGCCGCAGATCGCTCTTACGGGGTGCAGGTGGCGCAGCTGGCCGGCCTGCCAACCAGCGTGGTGGCCCGCGCCCGCGATGTGCTGGACCTGTTGGAACAAGGCAGCCGCGAAGGCGCAGGAGCAAAGATAAAGATCGATGATCTGCCACTCTTTGCCGCTGCCCCGCCTCCACAACCAAAACCTGCCGCTGGTCCCTCCCCTGTTGACCAGCTGCTCAGCGACATTCACCCGGATGAGCTTTCCCCACGTGAAGCCCTGGAGGCGCTTTACCGCCTAAAAGAAGCAAGCAAATAACCAGAAAATAAAAAGGGCGGCTGCCGATTGGGCGCCGCTCTTTCATCTTACCAAAAATACCTGCGCCGCAGGCACGGGTCCCCGCGGGCCCGTTCCGCTACAGCTGCCAGCATCAGGCCGGAGTGGAGGACACACCAACCTGGGCCGGCCGCAACAGCCGGTCATGCAACATAAAGCCCTCAGCCGAGACCTGAATGATATCGCCAGCCTTGGTGCCAGGCACCGGAGCCTCAAACATCGCCTCATGCACCTGCGGGTCAAAACGATCGCCAACCTGGGGTGACACAACCCGCACCCCGTGTTTTTCAAACACACCAACAAGCGCGCGCATGGTCAGCTCAACACCCTCGATAAGCGCCGCAGAAACTTCTTTCTGCTCATCCGTGGCGGATTCAACCGCGCGCTTCAGGTTGTCAAACACCGGCAGCATATCACGCGACAGTTTTGAGCCGCCATATTGCTCCGCTTCGCGACGTGCCTTATCACCGCGTTTGCGGGAGTTTTCGGCATCCGCCAGCGCACGCATAAACCGGTCTTTATACTCGTCCCGTTCTGCCCGCAGCTCATCCAACTCAATTGCAGCATCGTCCATTTCAGCCATTTCCGCCGCCAGCTCTTCCGCTTCGACATTTTCGATGTCGTCCAAAAAATCGTCGTTTCTGGGCTCTGCCATTTTTTCAACCTCTAGCTCCGGTCAGAAAGCAATTTCCCAACCAGTTGCGCCGTGTAATCCACAATCGGCACAATCCGTCCGTAATTCAGGCGAGTCGGGCCAATCACCCCAACCGCGCCAATGATCTTTCGATCCGAGTTCATATAGGGAGAGACCACCAAAGAGGAACCCGAAAGTGAAAAAAGTTTGTTCTCTGAACCGATAAAAATGCGCACACCTTCGCCGTCCTCGGTCAGTTCAAGAAATTCAGCAATATCTTGCTTGCGCTCCAGGTCATCAAACAGGCTGCGAATAAGATCGAGCTCCTTTGGCACTCCACCACCCTCGCCCAATAGATTCGCCCGTCCCCGCACGATCAAACGGGCCTGTTCATTGCCGTCGTCTTCCCAGGCGGCCAGCCCGCTTTCGATCATGTCCTGCGCCAGAACATCAATTTCCTGCCGCCGCGCATCAATCTCTTTCTGCATGTCGCGCCGTACACCGCTCAGGGTGCGCCCTTCAATCAGCGCGTTGAGAAAATTTGCCGCCTCGCGCATTGAACTGGGGGTTTGACCCGGTGGTGGGGTGAACAGGCGGTTTTCCACATGACCGTCGGAGAACACCAAAACCACCAGCGCTCGATCCTGTGCCAACGACACAAATTCGATATGGCGGATTTCGCTTTCCTGTTTCGGCGTCAGCACCAGGGACGCACCCTGAGTCACCCCGGACAGGGCCGCGCCCACCCGATCCAACATGCCACCAACATCTCCGGCGTTCTTGCCTAAAGTGGCATCAATCTTTTCCCGGTCATGGGCCTTCAGATCCTCGACCTCCAACAAGCCATCGACAAACATCCGCAGCCCGCGTTGGGTGGGAATGCGGCCGGCGCTGACATGAGGGCTGTCCAGCAATCCAAGATACTCCAGATCCTGCATCACGTTACGCACCGTCGCCGCGCTGACCTTCTCATTGAGAGATCGCGTCAAGGTACGGCTGCCAACCGGTTCGCCACTTTCAAGATAGCTTTCAACAACCACCCGGAATACCTCCCGGGAGCGATCATTCATGTCACTCAGTATCTCTTTGGCATCTGTCATCTGTAATTTTTCGATCATTTCTGGCTGGAGAACACCCTGTTTGCCAATTTGCATTAAAGAGCGATCAGGGAAAAGGTCAATCATGCTTGCATCCCCGCACTCCCGGCGGCTATCGGATGGGCAGCAAAAAGAAGGATAGCCCATGCGCCCCTCAAAGAGAGACCTAAATGAAATGCGCGCCGTGTCGATCGAGACCGGCTTTACCAAACATGCCGAAGGATCCTGCCTGATCAAGATGGGTGATACGCATGTGCTGTGCACCGCCAGCCTGGAACCACGGGTGCCACCCTTCATCAAAGGCTCCGGTCTGGGCTGGGTCACTGCTGAATACGGCATGCTGCCTCGCGCCACCAACACCCGTATGCGTCGCGAAGCCGCGTCAGGCAAACAGGGTGGCCGCACCGTTGAAATCCAGCGCCTGATTGGCCGCGCCCTGCGCGCCGGCGTTGACCGGGTGGCCCTGGGTGAGCGCCAGATCACCATCGACTGCGACGTCTTGCAGGCAGACGGTGGCACCCGCTGCGCCGCGATCACCGGTGGCTGGGTCGCCCTGCGTCTGGCGGTAAATAAGCTGATGAAAGCCGGTGACGTAAAAATTGATCCGCTGATGGATCCTGTCTCGGCAATTTCCTGCGGCATCTATGCCGGCCAGCCAGTGCTTGATCTGGACTACCCCGAAGATTCTGAGGCCGGCGTTGACGGCAACTTTATCATGACCGGTTCTGGTAAACTGATCGAAGTGCAGATGTCTGCCGAGGGCTCAATCTTTTCCCGCGATCAAATGAACCAGCTGATGGATCTGGCCGAAAAAGGCACCTCAGAGCTGGCAGCCCTGCAAAAGGCAGCCTGCGCATGAGCCGCAAGTTTGAAGGCGACCAGATTCTGGTCGCCACTCACAACGCAGGCAAGCTGCAGGAGATCACCGAGATCCTTGCGCCCTTTGGCGTCAAGGTTGTCGGCGCAGCCGAGATGAACCTGCCGGAACCGGAAGAAACCGAAGACACCTTTGTCGGCAATGCCCGGATCAAGGCACATGCGGCAGCACAGGCTACCGGCCTCCCTGCCCTGTCCGACGACAGCGGCATCACCATTGATGCGCTGGATGGCGCCCCCGGTGTCTATACCGCCGATTGGGCCGAAACCGGCAATGGGCGTGATTTTATGATGGCGATGACTCGCGCCAATGATGAAATCACCGCAAAAGGCCCCGATGCTCCGCGCAGCGCCCAGTTCCGCTGTACCCTGGTTCTGGCCTGGCCCGATGGCCATGATGAAGTATTCGAAGGCGTCATGGCCGGCGATCTGGTCTGGCCCATTCGCGGTGAAGCTGGGTTTGGTTATGACCCGATGTTCATGCCCGAGGGCTATGACGTGACCTGCGCCCAGATGGACAAGGCCGAAAAGAACCGTATCAGCCACCGTGGCCGCGCGGTCAGCGCCTTTATCAAAGGCTGTTTTAGTGGATGATTGGCGACATGGGGGCTTTGGCCTATATGTGCATTGGCCCTTTTGTCAGGCCAAATGCCCCTATTGCGACTTCAACAGTCATGTCACCGCAAATATAGACCAGAAACTATGGGTTAGAGCCTACCTGAGTGAGCTCAAAAGAGTCTCACAGGGGATGGAGGGTCGGGTTCTTAACTCTATCTTCTTTGGCGGTGGCACCCCCTCGCTGATGATGCCTGAAACCGTCGCCGCCGTGATTGAAGGCGCACGTGAAATATGGCCCTTTGCCAATGACATCGAGATCACTCTTGAAGCCAATCCAGGCTCTGTTGAGGCAGGACGTTTTGCCGGCTATCGCGACGGCGGCGTCAACCGTATCTCGATGGGCATTCAAGCGCTCAACAATGAGGACCTGCGCCGCCTTGGGCGTATCCATTCCGTGGAGGAGGCCCGCGCCGCCTTTGACATTGCCCGCACCTGTTTTGACCGGGTCAGCTTTGACCTGATCTATGCGCGTCAGGGACAGGACCTGGCCCATTGGCAGCGCGAACTTTCCCAAGCCCTGAATATGGCGATTGACCATCTGTCGCTCTATCAGCTCACCATCGAGGAAGGCACCGCCTTTGGCGATCGCTACGCCCGTGGAAAACTGCGCGACCTGCCCACAGATGACACGGCAGCTGACATGTACCAGGCCACACAAGAAATCTGTGCCGCCCATGGCATGCCCGCCTATGAGATCTCCAACCACGCCCGCCCTGGAGAAGAATCCCGTCACAACCAGATCTATTGGCGTTATGGCGACTACCTCGGCATCGGTCCGGGGGCCCATGGCCGCGTCACACGCAACGGCCAGCGCTATGCCACCGAAACACATCGCGCCCCCGGCGCCTGGCTGAAAGCGGTGGCCGATGGCTCCGGGGAGAGCCTGTGCCAAGCCCTACCCCGTGAAGATACCGCAATTGAGTACATGATGATGTCGATGCGCCTTGCCGAAGGCATGAACATCCCACGCTATACTGCCCTGTCGGGTCAGGCCCTGCCACAGGACCGCGTTGACGACCTTGTTAATCTTGGCATGGTAACTACATCGGATCAGGTAATTCGCGCGACAGATCAGGGCCGCGCAGTCCTGAATGCGGTGCTTCGGGAACTTCTGGTTGATTGACCTAATTGAAGTTGGATTAGACAGATGAGATTTCTCTATGCCGCGCTTGGGTTACTGTCACTCGGTCTGGCCGTCATAGGTATCGTGCTGCCGCTTCTGCCCACCGTTCCTTTTCTTCTGCTGGCGGCCTTCTTCTTTGCCAACTCATCCGAACGCCTGCATTCCTGGTTGATCAACCACCGCACATTTGGCCCTATGATCCTGGATTGGAATGAACGTGGCGCCATTCGTCCAGCCGCAAAAAAGGCGGCAACCGTTTCGATTGCCGCCGTTCTGTTGCTATCTCTTATATTGGGAGCCCCCTCCCATGTGGTGCTCATCCAGGTTGTCGTCTTGACAGCAGTCCTGACCTTTATCTGGACCCGCCCTGGCGCCTGACTATTTGCTCAGGATGTTACAAATCTCATCCAGCTGATCGAGCGTCTCATAGCTAATGGTGACAGATCCGCTTTCGCCACCTGCCTTGTGATCAATCGACACCTTCATCCGTAGAATGGCAGAAAGATCGCCCTCTAACGCCTTGGTATCTGCATCCTTATCTGTTGACCGTGGCGACCTGCGCGGAGCCGCAGAAGCCTGAAGCCCGGCGGCATCCTTTTTCACCAAAGCTTCCGTAGCCCGGACCGACAACCCGCCTTTGACAATTTTACTCGCCAGTTCAGAGGCATTGTCCGAGGTGATCAAAGCCCGCGCATGGCCCGCTGACAGTTTACGGTCATTGACCAGGGCGCGCACGTCCTCTGGCAGGTGCAGCAGCCTGACCAAATTGGCAATATGGCTCCGGCTTTTCCCCAGCGCCTCTGCCATGCGTTCCTGGGTATGGCCAAAGCGTTCCATCAGCTGTTTATAGCTCTGGGCTTCTTCCATTGCATTCAAATCAGAGCGCTGGATGTTTTCAATGATGGCAACTTCCATCATCTCGACATCCGAATAGTCCCGAATAAGAACCGGAACTTCGTGCAGCTGTGCCGCCTGGGCCGCGCGCCAGCGCCGCTCACCCGCAACAATTTCATACATGTCGCCGTCCCGAGGCCGCACGATCAGGGGCTGCAGGACCCCCTTTTCCTTGATCGATGCCGTCAGATCATCAAGATCCTCTTGCAGGAATTGACGGCGCGGCTGATCAGGGTTGGCAATCACCTTCTCGATCGGGACCAGAACCTCTGCGTTTCGTGCGGCCTGCACTTCTGTGCTCACCGGTTCCGAATTCACATCCGCCATCAAGGCAGACAGGCCACGGCCCAATCCGCGGGGTTTGTTTCTTTTCTCTGACATTTTCTACTCCGCTCTCAAGCCGCGACTGTTTGGTTATTCGATATCAACTCTTGCGCCAAAGCACGGTACGCCTTTGCCCCTAGGGAGTTGCTATCATAGTTGAGCACTGGCAAAGCGTAGGACGGGGCCTCGCTGACCCGCACATTGCGTGGGATTTTTGTTTGAAAAACCAGATCGCCCAGATTGTCTCGCGCATCCTGTTCAACCTGCTGCGACAAGTTATTGCGGCGGTCAAACATCGTCAAAACCACCCCTTCTATCCGCAGATCCGGATTGGCCGATTGCCGCACTTCCCGAATTGTGAGCAGCAGTTGCGACACACCTTCCAGGGCAAAAAATTCGCTCTGCAAGGGGATCAACACCGAATGGGAGGCTACCATCGCATTGACGGTCAACAGGTTAAGAGAAGGTGGACAGTCGATCAGCACATAATCCCAATCGTATTCGTCCATCGCCGTTTGCCGCAACGCATCATGCAGCAAGAAGCTCCGCTTTTCATTGGCAAAAAGCTCAATATCAGCGGAGCTAAGGTCGACAGTCGCAGGAATCACGCAAAGGTCTTCGATTTCCGTAGTACGAATCACTTCATTTAGTGGGGCGTCATCAACCAACAGATCATATGTAGTGGCGTCTCGATCCGCACTCTCGATGCCCAAGCCGGTGGAAGCATTCCCCTGGGGGTCCAGATCCACCACCAACACTCGTAGTCCTGTCTCAACCAAAGCGGCCGCGAGGTTGATTGCTGTTGTTGTCTTACCCACCCCGCCCTTTTGATTTGCAACCGCGATAATTCGAGGCCCCTCCGGGCGGGATAAATCAGGCACGAGCGACTCCCTTGATCTTAAGAATAACTGCTTCAGTCTCAGTCAAACTTGTAATTGGTTCAACGTCGAATCGCCATCGCTGAGCTGCCTTATCCACTTCTTTTTTCCAGTTCACCCCTTTGGGGAACACAGCTGTACCGTCAACAGCCAGGTGGCGTTGGGAAAATTCGAGAAGAGCATCTAGATCAGCAACCGCACGCGCGGATAGTATATCTGCATTCTGTGGCACAGCCTGTTCAATTCGCTCGGTCAGTACAGAAATTGAAACCCCGCATTCCCGCGCTGCAGTTCGCAGAAAAGCCGATTTTCTCTGATCGCTTTCGATCAACGTAACCCTGGTTTTTGGTGAGCGTTCTGCAGCCATGATGGCGACAACAATTCCCGGGAACCCGCCGCCGCTGCCGATATCCACCCAGCTTTCACCTGCATCTTCTACGCAGGTGAAGACCTGCACCGAATCTACGATATGCCTCTGCCAAAGATCTGTTAAGCTGCTTTTTGAGACCAAATTAATTCTCGGGTTCCACTTTAGCAGAACCTCCTCGAATTTTTCTAACCGCTCTATTGTTTCACGTGAAACATTCAACTGATCTAACAGAGCTCTCTCGCTCATCCAAGTTTCTCCTGTGAACGCATATTCTTACGCAACCGCGCCAACACCAGAGCCAGCCCTGCTGGCGTCATCCCATTGATACGACTGGCCTTTGCCAAGGTCTCAGGTCTTGCGACGGTCAGTTTCTGTTGTAACTCCGCCGAAAGACCTTCGATAGCTGTATAATCAAAATCATCTGGGATCACATGGCCTTCGTCACGCTTGACCGCTGCGATCTCTTTCTCCTGACGCGCAATATAGTGCACATATAGCGCGTCTCTCTCCAATTGCCGCATTGTCTCGATATCTGTATCAGCGATATCTGGAAGCAAAGGGATGAGATCTTCAAACCCTACATCAGGGAAAGCAAGAACTTCAAAACATGTTCTCTTGTTCCCGTCCTGATTGACGTAGATCCCCGCTGCCGAAATCTGCTTTGGTGTGAATACAGCAGCTTCCAGACCGTTTCGGGTGGTTTCCAAACGGTCCAGCTTTTCCGAAAAGGCTATCCTTCTCTCTTCAGAGATGCACCCTGCCTCAATCGCAAGAGGTGTTAGCCTTTGATCCGCATTATCCGCGCGCAGGGATAGACGGAATTCAGCCCGCGAGGTAAACATACGGTAGGGTTCTGTAACGCCATGCGTGGTAAGATCATCAACCATGACACCAATGTAGCTGTTGGACCGGCCAAACATTACCGGCTCTTCATCCCGACATTTAGCGGCAGCACTAAGGCCAGCAACCAAACCTTGCGCAGCCGCCTCCTCATATCCTGTAGTGCCGTTGATCTGCCCCGCTAGATATAGACCTGGAACATCTTTAAGTGATAGGTCCAAGGAAAGCGCCCGAGGATCAATATAGTCATATTCGATCGCATACCCCGGCTGCAGAATTTCTGCCTTTTCCAATCCGACAATTGAACGAACGTAATCCGACTGTACATCCACTGGTAGGCTTGTCGAAATTCCGTTTGGATAAACGGTGTGATCCGTCGCCCCCTCGGGTTCCAAGAAAATCTGATGCGAGGTCTTATCTGCAAATCGGACAATTTTGTCCTCGATTGAAGGGCAGTACCTGGGACCAACACCATCAATATGCCCACCATACATGGCTGATCGAGAAAGGTTCTTCCGAATAATGTCGTGGGTTTTTTCATTGGTGTGCGTAATGCCGCAGATAACCTGTTTGGCCGACAACGCCTTTGTCATAAAGGAGAAGAAGGTGGGATCCTCATCTCCTGGCTGTCCTTCGAGGATATCCCAGTTGATCGTGCGCCCATCCAGGCGCGGTGGCGTGCCGGTCTTTAGTCGACCCATCGGTAGTTCAAAGCTGTCCAACCGTTCTGCCAGTTTTACCGAAGGTCGATCCCCCATTCGGCCACCAGGCTTTGACACATCGC
This sequence comes from uncultured Pseudophaeobacter sp., assembly GCA_905479575.1. GTDB lineage: Bacteria > Pseudomonadota > Alphaproteobacteria > Rhodobacterales > Rhodobacteraceae > Pseudophaeobacter. The sequence continues at coordinate 97,237 of CAJQNB010000017.1, read as the reverse complement.
CAATATGGATCACCCCCCGTAGGAACGTCCCAGTCGTTAAGATTACGAACCTGCTGTGAATTTCACTTCCATCTGACAGGACCACGCCGCCCACTTTAGCGCCCTGCATCAAAAAATCTGTCGCTTCCCCCTCGATGATCTCAAGGTTCTCTTGGGATTCTGTTCTTTTGAGCATTTCACGACGATAGATACCGCGGTCAGATTGCGCACGGGGGCCCTGAACAGCAGGGCCTTTGCGGCGGTTGAGCAGTCTAAACTGAATACCGGCAAGATCAGCTACTTGCCCCATTACGCCATCCATCGCGTCAATCTCGCGAACAAGGTGGCCTTTACCCAGGCCACCGATGGCTGGGTTGCAGGACATCACCCCAATACCATCGCGTGTTAGTGTGATGAGGGCTGTACGCGCGCCCATGCGCGCCGAAGCATGGGCTGCCTCGCTTCCTGCGTGACCTCCACCAATGACGACGACATCAAAATCTGAATGTTTCACGTGAAACACTCCTTATTTTCCAAGACAGAAACTTGAGAAAATCTCATCAAGGAGATTCTCGACGCCAACACGACCCACAAGCATTTCGAGGGATCGAACGGCGGACCGTATATCTTCAGCGGCAATTTCATAGAACTCCGATCCCCGTTGCAAAACAAGCTGAGCTTCGGTCAAGCTGTGCATTGCGGCAAGCATCATCTCACGGTGACGATTCCGGGTGGCGACGCCAACCTGAGTGGAGCGATCTTTCAATGTATCAGAGATATGGGAAACCAGGCGATCTACGCCCTGCCCTGTCTTCCCGGAAATGGAGCTATCCGAATCTTGCCGCATATCAGCCTTGGGCTGAAGACGGATATCCCCAGGCTGCATTTTCAAATCAATCGCTTCATCCGGTTCTACCAGAAAAACACGAAGATCGGCCTGTTCAGCGCGTTTGCGAGCAAGCTCAATTCCGATGCCTTCAACGTGATCGTCAGTATCTCTGAGACCGGCAGTATCCAGAAGTGTCACCGGCAACCCGCCAAGATCCATTCGGACCTCGATCACATCCCGCGTCGTGCCGGCATATTCTGAAGTGATAGCCGCCTCACGACCCGCTAACATATTGAGAAGCGTAGATTTTCCGACGTTTGGCGCGCCGATGATCGCCACCTCAAAACCGTCTCGAATGCGTTCTGCTATCTTGACGCCTTCGGTCTCTGCCTGCAGGTCTTGGGCGACTGCACTCAGCAGGGCTGTCACCTCGGGTGTTACATCCACAGGGACGTCTTCATCAGCAAAATCTATGGTCACCTCAATCAGCGATGCTGCCCGGATGAGATCCACCCGCCATCTTTCGGCCAACTGTCCCAGACCACCAGACAGAACCACCTGAGCCTGCTTACGCTGGGCTTCGGTTTCCGCGTCAATCAGATCTGCCAGGGCTTCGACCTGTGCTAGGTCCAATTTTCCATTTTCCAACGCCCGCCGGGTGAATTCACCAGGCTCTGCCAGACGAAGATCAGGGGTTTTGGTCAAACGGTCCAGAACTGCCGAAACCACGGCTGTACTGCCGTGGACTTGAAATTCGACAATGTTTTCGCCGGTAAAGCTGGCCGGCGCCGCAAAGCTAAGAACCAAAGCTTCGTCCAGCTGACTGCCGTCCAAATCCAGAAGGCAGCGCAGCCCCCGCCCTTTTGCAGGCAGAGGATGGTCACAAATCTGATTGGCTGCGGTCAGTGCCAGAGGGCCAGAAATGCGAATGACTGAAACTCCAGCCTTCCCCTGTGCGGAGGCCAGTGCAAAGATCGTATCCATCTTGGCCTTCCTCTTTAACTGGCCTTCGCGCTTTAGGTGTTCATCGAATCAAAGAAATCCGCGTTGGATTTGGTTTGCTTCAACTTGCCCAGGAGGAACTCGACAGCGTCGGTGGTGCCCATCGGGTTGAGGATCCGCCGCAAGACAAAGGTTTTGGCCAGATCGGCCTTGTCCACCAAAAGCTCTTCTTTCCGGGTACCGGATTTGAGAATATCGATGGCAGGATAGACCCGTTTATCGGCAATTTTGCGGTCCAGAACCAGTTCAGAGTTACCGGTCCCTTTGAATTCTTCAAAGATCACCTCATCCATACGGCTGCCGGTGTCGATCAGTGCGGTCGCGATGATGGTGAGCGAACCACCCTCTTCGATATTCCGGGCTGCACCAAAGAATCGCTTGGGGCGTTGCAGGGCATTTGCATCCACACCACCGGTCAGAACCTTGCCTGATGAGGGCACAACGGTGTTGAAGGCCCTACCAAGTCTTGTGATCGAATCAAGCAAGATAACTACATCTCGCTTATGTTCGACCAATCGCTTGGCCTTTTCGATCACCATTTCCGACACTGCAACGTGGCGTGTTGCGGGTTCATCAAAGGTAGAGGAGACAACCTCGCCTTTGACCGATCGCTGCATATCGGTGACTTCTTCAGGGCGTTCGTCGATCAGCAGAACGATCAAATAACACTCTGGGTGGTTCTGTTCGATCGAGTTGGCGATGTTCTGCAAAATCATCGTCTTACCGGTGCGTGGCGGCGCCACAATCAACGAACGCTGGCCTTTACCGATAGGCGCAACCAGGTCGATCACCCGGGCTGAGCGATCCTTGAGCGTTGGATCTTCGATTTCCATCTTCAGACGCTCATCCGGGTACAGCGGCGTCAGGTTGTCAAAGGCGATCTTGTGACGCGCTTTTTCAGGATCTTCAAAGTTGATCTTGGTGACGCTGGTCATGGCAAAATAGCGTTCTGCCTCCAGCGGGGCCTTGATCTGGCCTTCGATGGTATCGCCAGTGCGCAGCGAATGTTTGCGGATCATTTCCGGAGAAACATAAATATCATCCGGACCCGGCAAATAGTTGGCCTCGGGTGAGCGCAGGAAACCGAATCCATCCTGCAGCACTTCCAGAACCCCATCACCGCCAATTTCCCAGCCTTCATCTGCGCGTTCACGCAGAATTTGGAACATCATCTCGCCCTTGCGCATGGTCGAGGCGTTTTCGATCTCTAGCTCCTCCGCCATAGACAGAAGGTTTTTTGGGCTTTGCGCCTTGAGATCAGAAAGATTGAGGGATTCGACGGTCATTAACATATGGCCTTTTTGCCCCGGCTATTTGGGGAGAGCGATTATTATCAAGTTCGGAGAACACGAGGGCCCGGACGGGCCTGTTGGACGCCATACATAGGGGGTGAGACCTCGTAAGTCAAACCCTCTCACAGAGGCTTAAAGTCGCTCTGAGTCCCGTCCAGAGCGGCCATGGGGCGGTTGTGTCAGAACTTGAAGATCACCGAGATCACAATCACCACCATCAAAAGCGTCGGGACTTCGTTCATCAGGCGGTAGCGTCGCCCAGTGAACCTGTTTTTCCCTGCAGCAAAGTCCCGCTGACGCATCAAAAGCCAATAGTGGAACCAGGTCATACCAATCACCGCCAGAGCCTTGCTCCAGGGCCACACAGAGCCCCAATCGACCAATCCAGGCGTCGCCGCCATGAACAGCCCTGCCCCCCATGTCGCCATCATCGCTGGGCGCATGATGAAACGGTGCAATTTATGTTCCATGGTCACAAAGATCGACAGGCTTTCAGGAACCTTCTCAGCCTGCTCCACGTGATACACAAACAGCCGTGGGAGATAGAATAAACCCGCCATCCAGCTGAGCACCGCCATGATGTGCAGCGATTTGGCATATGGGTAGAGGGTGAACATCCAGTCTGTCAGGTCCATCGGTCTCTCTCTCACGCTTAGATGACCCACCCTTATAATAATAAAGAAAGATTTAAAGGATGATGTTTTTGTAGGGACAAGGATTTCAGTGGATTATTCAGTTTTTCACCCGCTTATCCCCAGTGGGGAAAACTAGGCGGCCTCATTGCCGCCACATTGGTGACACTTTGGTTAACACCCTTATGAATAAGGATAATTAACGATTTTTTAACCTAGATTACCATGGGGATAACCTTTGGAGGAATCGGGGACGAACAAGATATCCCGACTTCAGAAGTTATCCCAATCCCCGGCGGAGGAATCAGCGCGCAGTTTGGTGGAATTTCCCTTTTCCCTGTGCACTTGCCAAAATCTGGGAAAACCATACAAACCATCCTATAAACTTTCGCATCTTTTCCATGGGGTTTTCCACATGTCTGCCCACATCCTGCTGGCTTCTGGTTCCGAGATCCGAGCGCAGCTTCTGCGTCAGGCTGGTGTGCCCTTTGAGGTCCAGGTCGCCCGCGTTGATGAAGAAGCGATCAAAGCGGCGCTTTTGGCCGAAGCCGCTGATCCGCGCGATATTGCCGATGCCCTGGCCGAGGCAAAAGCACGCAAGGTGAGCATGAAAACCCCCGGCCCGCTGGTCCTGGGGTGTGATCAGGTGCTGGATTTTGAAGGCAGCTTGCTGTCCAAGCCCAAAAGCGAAGAAGAAGCGCTGGCTCAGCTTAGCGCCATGCGTGGCAAACGTCACATGCTACTGTCGGCTGCTGTGATCTACCAGGATGGGGAACCGATCTGGCGTCATGTTGGTCAGGTGCGGCTGCGAATGCACAACTGTTCGGACAGCTATCTATCCTCTTATGTGGCGCGCAACTGGCAGAGCATCCAGCACGCGGTGGGCGCTTATAAGTTGGAAGAAGAAGGCGTACGCTTGTTTTCTAACATTGAAGGGAGTTACTTTAATGTTTTGGGTCTACCTCTGGTAGAACTCCTCAACTACTTGGGACTACAGGGTGTCATTGAACAATGAGTGATAAAAAAATCCCTCTGGCCGGTGTGATTGGCTGTCCGGTAGCGCATTCCAAATCGCCACAGTTACAGAGGCATTGGCTCGAGACGTATGGCATCGCTGGGCATTATATCCCGATGCATGTGGAGCCGGAAGACCTGGAGACTGTGATCCGCACCCTGCCAAAGGCAGGGTTTGTTGGCGTCAACGTCACCATCCCGCACAAAGAAGCGGTGATGAAGATTGCGGATAAAGTCACCGACCGGGCCAAATTGATGGGTGCTGCTAATACCGTGATCTTTCGCAGTGATGGCAGTATCCTGGCAGATAATACCGATGGCTATGGCTTTATCACCAACCTGCATCAGGGCGCGCCGGATTGGGTTCCGGGCAGTGGCCCTGCAGCGGTTCTTGGGGCTGGTGGGGCCTGCCGCGCGGTGGTGGCATCGCTGATTGAGGCTGGAGTGCCGGAAATCCTGCTCTCCAATCGCACCCGCGACCGGGCTGAGCAGCTCCAAAAGGAATTTGGCAAGCGTATTCAAGTTGTTGACTGGGTTCTGGCCGGCAACATTATCGAAGAGGCAGCTTTGGTGGTAAACACCACCTCGCTGGGTATGGTGGGAAAACCGCGCCTGCGGGTGCCATTGGATGGGTTAAAGCCGCATATGGTGGTGACTGATCTGATCTATTCCCCACTCAAAACCGACCTGTTGCAGGCCGCCGAAGATGTCGGCTGCACTGTGGTTGATGGTTTGGGCATGTTGCTGCATCAGGCGGTGCCGGGATTTGAACGTTGGTTTGGTCAGCGCCCGGATGTGGATGACGCGACCAGGGCGGCGGCTTTGCGATGACATTTTATCTTGGGCTGACGGGCTCCATTGGCATGGGCAAAAGCACCACCGCAGCGATCTTTGCGCAGGCGGGTTGTGCCGTCTGGGATGCTGATGCTGCGGTGCATCGGCTGTATGCAGCGGGCGGCGCGGCTGTTGCGCCCCTGCAGCAGGCTTTTCCATCGGCGATTGTTGATGGCGCGGTCAGCCGGGAGGCCTTGAAACAGATTCTAGCCGCTGATCCCGCAGCTTTTGCGCAGCTGGAGGCAATAGTGCACCCGCTGCTGGCAGCGGACCGTCAGATTTTCAAAGACACCGCCACCAGCGATATACTGGTTTTTGATATTCCACTGCTGTTTGAAACCGGTGGTGAGGCCGCGATGGATGCGGTGGCTTGTGTTCGGGTCGACGCCGCTACGCAGCGCGCCCGGGTGTTGGAGCGGGGCACCATGACGGAGGCCCAGTTTGAACAGATCCTGGCAAAACAGATGCCCATTGATGAAAAATCTGCCCGAGCAGATTATGTCATTGAAACGGACACACTGGACCATGCAAAGACCCAGGTGAGCGCGATATTGGACCAGATCAGACAGACCCAGGCGAAACCGGCTTTGGGCGGAAAGACATCAGCAGATGCGTGAAATTGTTCTCGATACCGAGACCACCGGCTTTGACCCGTTTTCCGGCGATCGCATCGTCGAAATCGGCGCGGTTGAGTTGTTGAACCACATGCCAACCGGAGAGACCTTTCACGTCTATATCAATCCCGAACGCAGCATGCCGCAGGAAGCTTTTGGCGTGCATGGCATTGGTCCCGACCTGTTGGAGCCGCCGCAAAAACCTGAAAAAGGCCAGGTCACCCTGCGGGATAAGCCTGTTTTTGCCAAATTTGGTCAGGCTTTCTTGGATTTTGTGCGTGATTCCCGGATGGTGATCCACAACGCCAGCTTTGACATGAAATTCCTCAATGCCGAGCTGGACTGGATGGGCCTGCCCAAGCTGCCGATGGAGCAGGCGCTGGATACATTGGCCATTGCCCGCAAACGCTTTCCCGGCTCGCCGGCGACGCTGGATGCCCTGTGCCGACGGTTTCAGATTGATAACAGCAACCGGACCCTACACGGCGCCCTGCTCGATTCCGAAATTTTGGCAGAGGTCTATCTGGAGCTCATCGGGGGCCGTCAGCCGGACTTTGGTCTGTCGACCAATGCCTCCTCTGGTGGGCAGATGGCCGAAGATTGGCGCCCTACCCCGCGCCCTACCCCGCTGCCATCGCGCCTTACAGCGCAGGAGTCAGAGGCCCATGAGGCCTTTGTTGCTAAGATGGGTGAAGATGCCCTTTGGAACCAAAAGCCGGCCTAGGTCTAATATACCTCAGAGCTACAAAAAAACGCCGCTGACTTTGGTCAACGGCGTTTTTGTTTTGGTGTCAGTGCAGATTACTGCTGCGGAGCGGCGTCGGCCTGACGGCGCGCCAGTTCGTTGCGGTAGATCGCGACAAAATCGATATTGTCCAGATTTAGCGGTGGGAAACCGCCGTCACGGGTGACATCCGACACGATGCGCCGCAGGAAGGGGAAGGTCATGCGCGGGCATTCGATCAGCAAAAAGGGGTGCAGCTGGTCTTCTGGAACGCCTTCAATGTTGAAAACGCCGACATATTCCAGTTCCAACACAAACAGAACGTCGCCGTCCTCTTTGTTTTTGGATTCGATATTCAGCTTGGTCATGACCTCATACTGGTTCTCGACCGAGCGTTTCTTGGCATCCAGATTGACCGCAACGCTGACGTCGGGCTGAACTTCGCCACCGGCCCCTTTTTGGGCCATGACGTTTTCAAATGACATATCACGGATATATTGACCCAGAATATTCATCTGAACCTGGGGCTGTTGTGCGCCCCCGTTTGCGCCATTTTCGGCCATTGAGATACTCCTAAAATTTTGTTTGATCCGTGCTTAACAGCTTGGTTCCGGTATCTCAACGGCTAGGAAGATCTGCAAAGACGGCAGGGTCTATTTTGGCCCTTCAACCCAGCCCGAAGGTTTTTTTCCGGGACGGTTTGGCGTTACGTCTTCAAAATCGCCATCAATGATGTCGTCGCTTCCAGCAGGGTGGCCCCTGTGGGGATGTCCGCGCTCCTGTCCTGGCCGTTGCCCATGCATGGCGCCGGATCCCATCTGGAACTGCGCCACTGTGACCCGCTTGCTGATATAGTGATACACCGCAACCCGCACCGGGGGCATCAACAGGGCAAAGCCAATGGCATCAGTGAAAAAACCGGGCGTGAGCAGCAGCGCACCAGCAAACAGGATCATCGCACCATGGGCCAGAGGTTCAGCCGGATCCGATAGGTTTTGAAATGAGTTACGCATTTGTCCCAGCGCCAGCCGCCCCTGCGACCGTACGAGGGCAGTTCCCAGCACTGCAGTCAGCACCACAATGGCCAATGTCGGCCATAGGCCAATGGCGCCGCCCACCTGTATGAACAGGCCAATTTCAATAAGTGGCACCATCAGAAAGGCGAGAAAAATATACATATAGCGGTTTCCTCTGAACAGACGCTGGACGGTAGACTTGCCACCCCCGACACCCTACATAAGGAGAGATCGCCCAGGTTTCAAACCGGGCTTGGAATATCCAGCGAGAGGTTCTTATGGAGTCGCCTTTGATTAGTCTTTTGGTTTTGGCCGGTATTGCGGTGTTTTTGATCCTGCGTCTCAGAAGCGTTCTGGGCACTCGCGAGGGTTTTGAAAAACCAGCCGTTGCCCCCTCGCAAAAGCGCAGCAGCGGACCTGATCTCGAGGTGATCGAGGGCGGACCAGACCGCGACATCACAGACTATGTCGAAGAAGGATCGCAGCCGGCAAAGGCTTTGGCGGCAATGAAGCGGGTGGAACCTTCGTTTCAGGTGGGCGAATTTGTCCAGGGCGCCCGCAGCGCCTATGAGATGATCCTGATGGGATTTGAACACGGTGAGCTGAACGATCTTCAGGGCTTTCTGGCCGAAGATGTGTTCGACAGCTTTGTCGAAGCCGTTGCACAGCGCGAAGATCAGGGCCTGACCATTGAGGCTGAGTTCATTGGTGTGCGGGAAACCGCCGTGGTGGATGCGATCTTTGATGAGGCAAGCGGCGTGGCAGAACTGACCATGCGGTTTGTCGGCGAGCTGACCTCGGTTGTGCGCAATCGTGAGGGCGAAATCGTCGAAGGCGATGCCAAAGCGATCAAACGCCAGAAAGATACCTGGGTCTTTGCGCGCAGCATGGGCGGTGATGATCCGAACTGGCAGTTGGTGGCCACGGACGGATGAGTGCAGTGCTCCGGGATTTTTTCCGGGCAGCGGTTCTTGCGGGGGCTGCGATGACGGCCAGCGGCGCAGGTGCCGAAACCACTTACAAAATGTTGGATTTCTCTCAGCTGGATGGCTGGGAGGAAGACAACCACGCAGCGGCTCTGAAGGTATTTCTGGAGACCTGTCCCGATCTCAAGGATCAGGACTGGCAAAACCTGTGTGCCTTGGCGCAGGCTCAGGCGCAGACCTTGGCGCAGGAGCAGGGCAAAGCCGGGGCGCGTAGTTTCTTTGAGTTGTTCTTTCGACCCGTGTTGATCGAGGATGGAACGCCGGGTTTGTTCACCGGCTATTTCGAACCCGAGCTGGAGGGCTCGCGGTATCGCACGTCGCGGTTTCGCTACCCGGTCTACCGCATGCCTCCCGAAGCAAAGCACAGTAACCCCTGGCTGCCGCGTCGCGATATCCTCACCGGGCCGGTGATGCAGGGGCGGGGATTGGAAATCGCCTGGGTGGATGACCCGGTTGAGCTGTTCTTTCTGCAAATTCAAGGCTCCGGCCGTATCCGACTGATTGACGGCGGTACGATCAGGATCGGTTATGGTGGTGCCAATGGGCACCCCTATCGGTCAATTGGCACCGAAATGGTCCGGCGTGGGATCTACAAGGCCCATCAGGTCAGTGCTCAGGTGATCAAGGCCTGGGTACGGCGCAATCCGGCTGCTGGCCGCGAGTTGTTGTTGCATAACCCCTCTTATGTCTTCTTCCGGGAAATCCGCAAAATCCGTCCCTCCAAAGGTCCGGTTGGTGCCATGAACAGGTCGGTGACGACGCTGCGCACGCTGGCTGTTGATCCCAGATACACGCCGCTTGGTGCGCCGGTCTGGATGGAAAAGGGCGGTGAGACAAAAATGCACCGCTTGATGATTGCGCAGGATACGGGATCCGCTATTAAAGGCGCGCAACGCGCCGATGTTTTCTACGGCACCGGCGACAGTGCAGGCCAAGCGGCAGGTCGGCTGCGCGATCCGGGCCGGATGGTGGTTCTGTTGCCAATTCAACGCGCCTTTGCGCTGGTACCGGATGAATACTAATGAGCAGGCGCAAGCTGACTTCCGAAGAGGTTGAACTCTGGCATCAGGTGGTAGAGCACACCGAGCGCCTGCATCCGGGCAGCCATTCCTCGCCGCCCAGCCTGCCCTTGCCCAAGCCAAAACCAGCAAAGGCGCCTCAGGTGCGCCCTGAAAGCTTCTTGGAGGCTTTTGAGCTGGGAAGTAAGGCAAAGCCAAAACCGCAACGGCATAGTCTGAAACCAACGCCAGCCAAGGCGCTGGCTGCAAGCCCCTTGCAGATGGACGAAAAAGCCTTTCGCCGGATGAAGCGTGGCAAATTGAAACCCGAAGGGAAACTGGATCTGCACGGGATGCGGGTGGATAGCGCCCATCCGGCGCTGACCCGGTTTATCCTGTCTGCACAGGCCTCGGGCAAACGTCTGGTTCTGGTGGTCACGGGCAAGGGTAAAGATCGCGATGAGCCCGGCCCTATCCCGGTACCGCGTGGTGTGTTGCGCCATCACGTGCCGCAATGGCTGGCGCTGCCGCCACTGGCGCAGGCCGTATTGCAAGTGAGCCAGTCCCATGTCACCCATGGGGGCGAAGGCGCGTATTATGTCTACCTGCGTCGCACCCGTTAGGCCAGGGTCAGGATCTTAACCAGTTCAGCGCTCGCCGCCGGTGAGGGTGAACAACACGGCCTCGCCCACATTTGTTTTACCTAGACCAGCGCTTGGCACAACTTTTGTGAACTCCGCTACATCATGGGGTCTGGCATCAAAGGCTTTTTCGGTGACCTGTGCCTCAACCAACAAGGTCAAAAGCGTGGGCGATGTGGCCGCAACAAAATGACCAGATTCCGCATTTTCAGAAAAGGCAGTTGTGTCGATAATATCTATGGGCAGGTCTGACACCGCCTCGATGGAGCTGAGACTACCGAGGCGCTCGCGGCTATAGGTTCCGCGAATACGTCTTGAGATGTTGAGAATGGTATCTTTGCTCGACACAAAGACGACAAAGGGTTCAGGCACCTTGTTGAACTGCCGTATCTGACTGCGAAACACATCCAGATCCAGGTCCGGCGAGATCAGGATGACCCCGGCTAGGTTCTGCTCTGCCCAATTTGGGGATCTGATTTCGATCTGCCGCAGGGCCTCCATTGTCAGGACAGAGCCCATGGAATGGGCCACCAGGATGATCCGCCGCGCCTCTGAGTTTTTCAGGCGACGCAAAAGCTGCTCCAACCCATCGCGGGCAAACATCACGCTGTCGCCGTCATAGGCATAGCCCAAAGGACTGCCCAGGCTTGGCCAGGAATACACCACCGTTGCGCCCGGCGTATTCAGATCATGGGTAAGCTGGGCCGCACGAAAAGCGGTCTCGGCCTGGGTGCTGTTGTATCCATGCACAAAGACTACCACGTCCCGGCTGTTGGCAGGGGACTGACGCAGCACAGCATTCAGGCGGCGGTCAAAATCACCAGGGTTTTGAAACCGGTGACGCGCGGCCAGGGTGAATTGGGTTTCTGGGTCTGGGTCGGCATATCCGAATTCCAGTTTTCCCAGCGTGTGATTTGGCGGAATGGAGACTGTCAGCTCCAGCAGGCTGTTGTCTTCGCTGCGTTCCGGGCCAAAGGATCCATCTGGCAGTTCAACCCGGTTTGTGGCGACAAATATGGTTTTTGCGGTGCCAAGCTCCAATGCCTCGGGGGTGACCGGAGACAGGCTGCGATCGGTACAGCCCAGAGTCAGACAAAGGCTGAGACCAGCAGCCAAACGGAGGAAAATCATAAATAACCTTTGGTGAAAAATGCCGGATGAACTGGCCATAGGCTAGCAAGCCTACAGCCAGATGAAAACACATCTCTGTTGGGGGAAGGTCCCGGCGCTACACCCTTTGCTACAGCACGTAGCGACTGAGGTCGCTTTTGCTGGCCAGCTCGCCCAGGTGTTTGCTGACAAAGCTGGCATTGACGATGATCTTTTCGCCGCCCTGCTCCGGGGCATTAAAAGACAGATCCTCAAACACCCGTTCAATCACCGTATACAGACGACGCGCGCCGATGTTTTCCACAGAATGGTTTACCTCGGCTGCGATCTTGGCCAGCGCAGAAATGCCATCTTCGGTAAAGGTCACCTCGACATCTTCGGTTTTCATCAGCGCAGTATATTGCAGGGTGAGCGCATTGTCGGTTTCGGTCAGGATGCGGACAAAATCGGCTTCGCTCAGGCTGCGCAAATTGACCCGGATCGGCAGACGCCCCTGCAATTCTGGCAACAGATCAGAGGGTTTGGCGACATGAAAGGCACCGGAGGCAATGAACAGGATGTGGTCGGTTTTGATGGGACCATGTTTGGTGCTGACAGTGGTGCCCTCGATCAGCGGCAACAGATCCCGCTGCACACCTTCACGGCTGACATCGCCGCCGCGGGCATCTGATCGGGCGCAGACCTTGTCGATCTCATCCAGAAAGACGATGCCGCTTTGCTCTACGGATTCAATGGCGGCGCGGTTAACGACCTCATCATCCAGCAATTTGTCAGCCTCGTCGCCGATCAGCACATCATAGCTTTCGGCAACGGTCATCTTTTTGCGCACCGTACGCCCGCCCATTGCCTTGCCCAGCAGATCGCCGATGTTGAGCACCCCCATATTGCCGCCGCCAGGCTGGCCGGGGACATCAAACATATTGCCCATCGGGTTGGAGCTGTCAGCGACATCCAGTTCGATCAGCGCATCGTCAAGCTGCCCTGCACGTAGTTTTTTACGGAATACTTCGCGGGTGATTTCGCGGGCATCCTCGCCGGCCAGGGCGCTGATGACCCGCTCTTCAGCGGCTTTCTGAGCCTTGGCCGTGACGTCTTCGCGCATGAAGGCACGGGACTGAACGATGGCGCTGTCCACCAGATCGCGAATGATCTGTTCCACGTCGCGGCCCACATAGCCGACTTCGGTGAATTTGGTTGCCTCCACCTTGATGAATGGCGCCCGGGCCAGCTTTGCCAGCCGGCGCGAGATTTCAGTTTTACCGACACCGGTGGGCCCGATCATCAGGATGTTCTTTGGGTATACCTCGTCGCGCAGATCGTCTGACAGCTGCTTACGGCGCCAGCGGTTGCGCATGGCTACAGCCACGGCGCGTTTTGCATCGGCTTGGCCAATAATAAAGCGGTCAAGTTCAGAAACGATTTCGCGGGGGGTCAGGTCTGTCATGGGATGTCCCGTTTAGTGAGAGGGAGGCAGGCGGTGCAGCGGCAACACACCAGCCAAAGGAGAGAGCAAGGCCGCCCGAATCCGGGCCCAGAAGGCACCAAGGATCACCAGGAAGAAGCCAAGCAGAAGGACGGTCATAGCGGCACCCTCGCCGTCAAAAACGGTGCCGGCCAGGGTCACGCTGTAGCCGATTGCGGCGATGAGGAAAGACCGGCGGTCAATCACAATGGCCACCAGGGCAAAACCTAGCAGCACCGCAACAAGTGTCATCTGGGCGCTGGAGGTGCCGCTTTCCAGCAGGCTGAGCGCGATAGTATTGACCAGTGCGGGGGCGGCAACAACATGCAGCCAGAACCCCTGTGCCGCGCGGCGGGTGACACGATGAGGATCGCTGAGGTCAAACAGCATCGCCACCGCAAAAACGGCAATCCCAACGGCCAGTGTCACCCAGGCGAAGGGACCAGATGCGGAAAACAGGAAGAAGTCGCTGATCCCCTCCGGGCGGCCCGCTTGTTCTGCTGCCACCATCAGGGTCAGCGCAAAGACGCCAAGGGCAATCAGCGCCATGGCAAAGGGCACGCGGAAGCGCAGCCAGAACAGCGCCACCGCAGCAGTGGTCAGCGCCATTGGCAGCGGCAGGCTGGAAAGATCGTTCTGCGCCACCATAAAGGGCTCGGAAAAGAAGGCGGTGATGCCGGTCCCGGCATTTGCAGCCCATATAAGAGACAGGGCAATGGCCGGGGCGATCATGCGGCGACGGCGGATAAAATACTCGGCAAGGATCCACAGCACCACGGCCCCCAGAGCCGCAGAGGAGATGGTTTTCTCGACATACCCCCCCAAAGAGCCAGCGATATAGGCAGCGGTGACCGCTGCCCAGCCCGAAGCCAGGATGAGCATACCGATGACGATGAATATCTCGTTGAACCCTTTGAATAGCTCAAAGGGTTCATCACCCGGTGCCAGATCTTCGCGCGCACCACGCCGGCTATGAGATATCGCCAGCAATGAGGCCGCCTGGGCCTCGCTGATCAGGCCAGACCCAACGGCGGCGCGAATGTCGTTCTGGTCGATCTGGCTCACATCAACTCTCCGAGGTGGTTTTATCTGTGCCAGTTTCGGCAGCGATGCTTTCGACGGTCAGTTGCCCATTTGTATAGACGCAGATATCAGCGGCAATCGCCATGGCGTCGCGGGCAATGGCTTCGGCGTTGCGGTCACTGTCCATCATACCACGGGCAGCAGCGAGGGCAAAATTCCCGCCCGAGCCGATAGCGGCCACATTATTCTCTGGTTCCAGCACATCCCCTGCCCCGGTGATCACCAAAAGCTCGGTTCCGTCGGTGACAATCAGCATGGCTTCGAGTTTTTGCAGGTATTTGTCGGTTCGCCAGTCCTTGGCCAGTTCAACACTGGCCCGCGCCAGCTGACCCGGCGAGGCTTCCAACTTGGCCTCCAGCCGTTCCAGCAGGGTAAAGGCATCTGCGGTGGATCCAGCAAAGCCAACGACAACGTCAAAGCCTCCTGGGGACAGACGACGCACCTTGCGGGCGGTGCCTTTGATCACGGTCTGCCCCAGCGAGACCTGGCCATCGCCGGCAACAACCACTTCATCACCCTTTTTGACACCAATAATGGTGGTTCCGTGCCAGCCGGGAAATTGATCATCTGCCATTTATGCCTCCAGTTTTGTTGCCTTCTATATGGATCCATCTCCGATCCGGTACAAGGCTCGGTCGGGGCGGCGTGTTTTCCCGGCTTTCAGCATGATGCCCAATCAGCATGACGCCTAAAGAGGGTGTTAATAAATTGCTTACTTGCTATGCACAGAACGCAAATCAGGGCTGTTTAATGGGCAATTGTAGGACTCAGTAAGCCCTCCTACATGGGGCGTAGAAACAGACAACACGAACACACACGAATTTAAAGGACTAGTGCAATGACGACCGCAAACCTCCATGCGCCGCTGGGCGCAGTCTCCGTTCTTCGTTTGGTTGACGGAATCATGAATTTCAAAACCAACCTGGTTGAGTGGAATGAATCCCGCCAGACCCGCAAGGCGCTGTCTCAGCTCTCTGCGGCACAGCTGGAAGACATCGGCGTGACCCGCGCGGATATCGACAAACTGTGAGACCCACAGACCGGGTGCAGAAGCACCAGACGCGATAAGCCGCTCCAGTTTGGGGCGGCTTTGTCTTTTTCAGGAGCTGAGCTTGTAGCTGGCAGACTGATCCGGCAACCAGGCTTCAATCGCGGCCGTGACCACCACATGCACCCCATCGGACGCGGGGTCAGTGACATTCAAGCCGCCTTTGACAGCCCGCACTGTGGCCCGTCCGCGCGGCAGATCCTGTGCCACCAGATCACAATCCACCTGCGCCGGATCCTGCACCGCAATGGTGACATCAACCCGCATCTCGCTATGATCAATGCCCAGCTTGGAAAACAGCGTGATCGAGGAATGGTGCAAGGCATCCTGCACCGCACGGCGCGCTGCCTTGGTGTAGTCCTGACCATATAGATCGTTGCCGGTGCCCATTTCTAAAATGATACGTTTTTCGCTCATGACTGGCGCTCCATATCAAAGGAAACAATGACTGCAGCATTGGCAATGATGGTCACGCCCGCGCCATCAGGTTTTGCCACGTCCAATCCGCCCTTTGTCACCGTGATATTGGGTTGGCCATAGGGAAAGATTGCTTTCAACGCCAAGACATCCACCAGTTCCGGTTTTGCCAGACCAATTTCCGCATCAATGATCATGGCTTCTTTGGGGAAATCAAACAGCTCTGCGATGCTTACCGAATTATGCCACAGCGCATCCTTGATCGCGCGCTTTGCTGCCTCGGTGTAATCCTGCCGTCTGAGCGAGCTGCCCATTCCGAATTCCACCAATACTCGTGTCTTGGCCATGGCTGTCTCCCAGTCGTTTTCTTCCGCCACTCTCCGCGCCACGGCCCAAAAGAAAACCCCATATCTTCATTTGGCCAAAAATATCCCGGGGGAGCCGCCTGCGGCGACGGGGGCAGCGCCCTACCTGACGAATGCATGCCGCGATCTGGAAAGATCAGCGAGGCTCAGGCACCGGCTCGTATCATATGGCCCGCATCATATCGCGAATTTTTACCGCCTTTTCAAAATGGTCCAGCTGATGGTCCCGAATCCACCAGGTTGCCACCTGCATCAACAGCTCAGGGTCATCGTTGCGGTTCTTGAAAAAGGCGTAAAAGGACAGACCAACGCCCTCCCCTTTCTTGGCGATCTTATCGCTGCAGGTGGTAATGGCCTTTTGGCGAAATTCCGGTGTCATAAAACTGTCCTTGAAATGAAAAAGACGCCCCCACCCGGGGACGTCTTTCGAAAATTCTGTGCGGATCGGATCAGATGGACTCGTTGATCCAGCTCTGCAGCGCGGCCTTGGGGGCGGCGCCGGCACGGTTCGACACAACCTGGCCATCCTTAAAGATAAACAGCGCTGGAATGCCGCGCACGCCCATGGCAGCTGCGGAGTTCGGGTTGCTGTCCACATCCACTTTGACGACTTTTACCTTGTCGCCATACTCTGCCGCCAGCTCTTCCAGAGCGGGGCCGATCTGTTTGCAAGGACCACACCATTCGGCCCAGAAGTCCACCACAACGGGGACTGCGGAATTCTTGACTTCGGCGTCAAATGTTTCGTCGGTGACGGCTACGGTGGACATGGGAATGTCTCCTGAGATCTATGGCAACTGGAGTTGGAACCTAGGTAGAGCGTAACAGATCGTCAAGGTTCCAACACCTCCTTGAGCGCATCTGTCACAAGATCGTGCGGCAGGCTCATCAGGCTGGCGGTGCGGGTCCACAAAAGCGCAGTCTCAATCTGGCGGCCGGGGTAGATCTGCGTCAGGGCATGGCCATAGGCCGCCATCTGCCGCAACAGGCCCTTGGGGCAGTGTCGCACGCTTTCGGGAACCTGCGCATTGGATTTGAAATCCACCGCCAACACCCTGTCCGACGTCACAATAAGCCGGTCAATGATACCATAAAGGCGCTGCTCTCCCAGCTGGGCTGTGATCGGCACCTCTGCCAGGGCCTCAGGGGCAAAAATGGACGCCAGCGCCGGGTTTTCCAGAACCGCGCGTGCCTCAGATAATAGCTCCTCCCGATCAGCGGCTTCTGGCAGCAGGCGCTCGGTCAGGGTCTGCCAGTCGGCACGGGGCGTTTGCGGCAAATACTCCAGCAGCAGATGCAGCCTGCTGCCACGTGCCATGGCTTCTTCCTCGTCCAGCCCCTGATCCCCGGGCAAGGCCTTGGCACCACCTAGGTCGGAGGGTTTGAGCGTCTGCGCCGGCGGCAGATAGCTGGGCGCTGGTCGGGTAAAGACCTCGGGCAACACTGACGTGGATTTTTCCGCCACGTCTCGCGCGACAAAATCCAGCCCCTCCCAGTCGCCATGGGCCAGCCGCAGGCCCTCGCCGCCGGGCAGATCGCAGGCCGTGGCCCCGCCTTCGCGCATCGCCGCCTCGACCCGCTGATACCAGCTGTCGCCCTCTTTCGATAGCGTTCCGGCCGTGGCTACAATCAACCATTTCTCGGCCCGGGTCAGCGCCACATAGAGCAGCCTGAGCCGTTCGTTTTGCTGCTTTTCCTGCGCCGCCTCGCGGGCAGAAAACAACAGTTCTGGCATCTGATCCTTGGGCAATTTCCACACAGGGGTGCCATCCGCCACCATGATTTCCGCATCACTGGGGGCGTTGCGTTTGGCGGTGTCGGGCAGGATCACAATTGGCGCTTCCAACCCTTTGGAGCCATGCACCGACATCACCCGAATCATATCACCCGAGGCCCCCATCTGGCGTTTGATCTCCAGATCATCGGTCTGCATCCAGACCAGAAACCCAGTGAGGCTGGGAATATCAGAGCGTTCATAGGCCAGCGCCTGAGACAGCAGCGCATTGATGCCATCCTCGGCCTCAGGTCCCAATCGGCCCAGCAATTTCTGCCGCCCCTGGTGGCGGGTCAGGATGCGTTCGATCAGATCAAAGGGCCGCAGGAAATCGGTCTGATCGCGCAGGTCATCCAGCACCGCCAGGGTGTCTGGAAACTCTTGGCGCCGGTCGCGCAGGGCCGGCCACAGATGTTTGCCGCTGCGGCGGTGGGCCAGATCAAACAGCATCTGTTCGGACCAGCCAAACAGCGGCGACTTCAGCACCTCGGCCAGGGCGAGCGAATCCTCTGGTGTCGCCAAAAAGGACAAGAGCGCGGCGATGTCCTTGACTGCCAGTTCTGCCCCGACTTTGAGCCGGTCGGCGCCGGCAATGGGCAGCTCGGCATTCTTGCAGGCGCGGATGATCTCGGAAAACAGCTCAGACCGGCGTTGCACCAGAATAAGAAAATCACCTGCATGTACCGGGCGGCGCTGAAAGGTTCCACGGGTGGGGCCATCCTCGGGGATGGTCACGCCGCTGTCGATCATCGCCTTGATCTGGCCGGCAATGCGTTCCGCCAGAATAACCGTGTGATGGCGGCTGCCGGGGCGATCCACCGGGTCGGTCCAATCACTGTCATCGTCGTCGTCGGTTTTGTCCACGGCAGGCCACAGGTCCACCCGGCCAGGCAGGTCAGATTTAAAGGCACGGTGCAGGGCGTCGCTGTGGAACCCGGCGCGCGGGCTGTCCTTGAACACCAGATCCACCAGCCGCAGGATCGCGGCAGAGGAGCGGAAGGAAAACTCCAGGGCGGCATTTTGCAGGTTTGAGCCGGATTCGGACAGGCGATTGGCAAATTCCACCTGCATCCGGTCAAAGGCATCCGGGTCAGCGCCCTGAAAGGAATAGATCGACTGCTTTTTGTCGCCGACCACAAAGATCGTTCGCTCCACGTCCGATCTCGCGCCGATCCCGGCGGTGAATTCCTGCGCCAGCTTTTCGATCACGTCCCATTGCACCGGGCTGGTGTCCTGGGCCTCATCCACCAGAATGTGGTCGATGCCCCCGTCCAGGCGGTACAGCACCCAGGCCGCCACTGCCGGATCGTTCAACAACTGGCGGGCGTTGAGGATCAGGTCATCAAAGTCGAGCCAGCCACGCTGCTGTTTGCGCGCCTCATATTCCGGCAGGAAGGCCTGGGCAAACTGATGCAGGTCGTGGGATTTTCGCGCCGCCACCAGGGCCAGCCGTTTGGCGCGGGCGTCTTCCACTCGTAGCATCAGCGGCTCTAGCTGATCCATCAGGCTGACATTTGCTTCGCGCAGCTTCTTGGTGGGGAATTTGCCAATCTTGGCTGTAAACGGCTCAGTGGCGCCGGCCCCTGTCAGAAAGATGTCTTCCAGTGTGGCCAGATCACCCAGTGTCGGGGTGGTGATCCCCGTCAGCTTGGCGGCGGCGCGTTGGTCTGTGGTGCCGCCGGTTTCCAACATGGCGCGGGTGCGTGACAGCAGCTCTGCCTCGCCGCCCAGATACACCAGCGCCTCCAGCGCGGCCTGATCAAACCCATCGGTAAGATCAAACCGGGCCAGCAATGCAGACCAATCCAGCTTTGTTTCAAACTCGGCGCGGCGCTGACACAGGGCGGCGGTGAGGTCTTCAAAATCGCTGCCGCCAACATGGCGCGCCAGCGGTTCTACCAGATGCGCCAGCTCACCCTTGGCCATGTCCTCGACAATCTCGGCCCGCAACAGGGATGCGGCGCGGTCTTCCATCTCGGAAAACTGCGGGCTGACGCCGGCCTCCAGCGGGAAACGCCGAAGCAGGGAGGAGCAAAACGAATGGATGGTCTGGATCTTCAGCCCACCCGGGGTTTCAATCGCGCGGGCAAACAGGGTGCGCGCCTGGGCCAGATCCTCAGAAGCGGTATTGGTTTCCCCCAACTCGCTGAGCGCAGCGGTGAGCTGATCATCGCGCAGCATCGCCCATTCCCCCAGCCGCTGGAACAGACGGTTCTGCATCTCGCTGGCGGCGGCCTTGGTATAGGTGAGGCAAAGAATATGCTGCGGCTGCACACCTTTGAGCAGCAGCCGCGCCACCCGGTCCGTCAAAACCTTGGTTTTGCCCGAGCCGGCATTGGCCGCCAGCCAGGTGGAGGCGTCAGGCCGGGCGGCGCGAAACTGCGCCTCAGAGGCGGCATCGCGGTGTTTTGGGGCACTGCTGCTCATGTCAGATCCTCGGGTTCGGGCGTGGCGCTGCGGTCCCATTCGCCAAACCGGGCCAGGTGGTCATAATCGCCTGCAATGTCATCCCGGTGCACCATGCGGCGGCTGGAATAGCCCTGGTCCTGTTCAAAATAGGCACCGATCAACTGTTTCAACTCTTCCCAGATCTTGGCCGGGGGCTGATCCTGTAGCGGCGCGGGCACTTCTTTCAGGGTGCTGCCCAGCCCGATAAAGGCGGCGCTGGCGACCTCGGCGGGGCCGATCTCCTTAAAGGCGCCTTCTTCGGCCATGGCGGCCTCGATCAGCAGCTGTTTTTCAAACTTCTTTTGTTGCGCTTCCGAGGGGGGGGCGCCGGTTTTGTAGTCATAAAGATGCAAAAAGCCGCGATCGTCCTGATCAATGCGGTCAGCGCGACAGGCGATGGTGAAATCCAAAGGCTGCAACCGGGCCTCGCCCAGGGCTTCCAGTTTTAGGGGTTTGCCGCGGGACTGTCGGTTTTGTTCCGCCAGGAGGAAATCCCCTGCCAGTCGTTGGATCCGGCTGAGCCACAACATCCGCGCCACCGGCCAGGGCACATCCCGCTCCAGCAGGCTGCGGGCGGTTTCAATCAGGTTTTCAGGGGTCAGGCGGCTGGGGTCTTCCAGGCTGTCACGAATGAACACTTCAAAAATTTCATGCACCACGATGCCGCGCAGCAGGGCATCTGGTTCCTGCACCAGCGGGTTCAAAGGCTTTAGGCGCAGCACATGTTTTGCGTAGATCGCATAAGGGTCACGGATCAGGCGCGGGATTTCGGTGATGGTTAGTCGGCGCGGGCGGCTGGCAACGGGCGGGCGCGGGGAGGGGCGTGGGGCACTTGGCAACTCGGTTGGTTGTTCCAAAGCCTCTGCCCAGTCTAGCCATTCCTGCCCACGTTGCCGCATCGCATCCAGGGCCGCTTTCCCGCCCTGATCCGGCAGCCCGGAGAGCAGGTTTGTCAGGCGGTTGAGCCAACGGGAGGCCACTGTGTCGGCCTCATCCGAGCGGGCGGCGCGGGTCAGCCAGACCTCGGGTGCGGCAATGGCCTGCTGGAAATCATGCGCCGACAGGCCAATACGGCGTTCGGGCAGCAGCAATCCGGCCTGATGGCGCAGCTGTCGGTTCAGCCAAGGATCGGGTTTGGCCGCTTCCGGCCAGCTGCCCTCATTCAGGCCGCCCAGAATCACTAGATCGGCGCCCTGCACACGGGCCTCCAGCGTGCCCCAGATCATGATAGATCCATAGGGCGCGTCGCGGTCCCGGACCTCTCCTTGGGACAGGATGGCGGACAAAAGGTCGGCAAAATCACGGGCTGACATCGCACCGCCATAGGCGGCCTCAGCCTCCAGGTTGGAAAAGACCGCGCGCGCCTCTTGCCCGGCTTTCTTATCCCACAGGGTGCCGCATTCACCCTCTGCCAGCACCTGACTGCCGGCGGCAATGGCCTCGGCGCGGGTGCGCAGCAGCGCCACCCAATCGGTCAGATGCAGTGTTTTGGCGACCTGCTGGTCGGCAAAGTTTTGCGATAGCCACGCCGTCCAACCGGGTGTCAGGGCGCGGTCCGTCCCAAAGGCTTCAAAGCTTGCCGCATCGGGAAAGGGCGGGCCATTGCGGCGCAGGTCCAGCTCAAAATCACGGGTGTGGCGCAGATGTTCGCCGCGCGCCGCCGCGGCGCTGGTGCCATCATGGGTGAGCGGATGTTTCAGCAGGGTAAGCAATGCATCCGCCGTGAGCGGTCGGCAAAACAGCTCTGCCACGTGGCGCAGGAAACGCCCCGGAGGCGTCAGCTGTAGCGGCAGGCCGGCGGAATCATCGGGCAAGATGCCCCAGCGATCCAATGCGGCGGACACCAGCCGGGTGAGCATCCGATCCGGCGAGATCAGCGCGGCTGTTTTGCCATCCTCTGCGGCTTGGCGCAGGCGCAAGGCAATCGCCAGGGCCTCGGCACGGGGGTTTGCAGCCTCCACCAGGGTGACATCGGCGCAGGCCTTGTCCAGTTCGGTGAGCCTTGGGCCTTCGCTCATCCAGGCGTGGGTGACGGGAGCGGGGCGCAGGGCCAGCGAGACCAGACGGTTGCGCGCTGGTGACGCGGGCTGATCCGGGCTCCAGCGCTGCACATCGCCGGGGTCCATGTCGAGATCCGCCACCAACTTGGCAAAGCGGTATTGCGGGTGGTCTTCGGAGGTGAGCGCATCGCGCAGGTGATGCCAGACCTCGGGCGGTTGCTCAAAGTCAAAACCTGGCAGCACCACCGCGCCCTGGGGCAGGCGGGCGATGGCTTCCATCAGCATATGCGTGGTCCCGCGCGAACCCGTAGAGCCGGCCAGGATCACCGGATGCTGCGGCGGATCCACTTGCCATTTGGCGATCAGGGTCTCGACCATCTGGCGTTGCCGGGCCTGGGTGTCGACGGTGTCGCTATGTAGATCAACAAACTGGTCGACGATGCCGATAAACTGCTGTGCCCGTGCCCAATGCCCGGACATATCAGAGATATCCAGGTTGCGAATGACCTCGGTACTGACGCCCTCGCTTTGCATTTCATCGACCAGATTTGCCAGGCTGTCCGACAGATCATAGAGCGAGGACCGCGCTGCCAGATCGGGCTGGGCATCCAGCAGTTTGGCGATGAGCTGCGACAGCTCCAACCGACGGCGCAGCGGTGGCAGTGCCGGGGGCAAACCCTGCAGGCTGGCCTCGCGCGCCAGATCGGTGAGCAGACGCATGCGCGGCAACAACAGGGCCGGGCCTTCCTCAAACAGGGCACGGCAGCGGCGCATCATCCGCGAGGTATTGAGGATAACCTCGACCCGCGCCAAGTTTTCTGGCGGCAACGATCTGCTGCGCTGGATCAACCCCTGGGCCAGGGCGCGGGGGAAATCAACTCCGTTTGGAACGGCAAAGACGCGTGGGCTGTCCTGAGGTTCAAACAACATCATTGGCAATCAGATCCTCGGCAATGGCGATCCCTTCGGGATGGCCCACATCGCACCAGTGGCCCGGATATTCCACCGCAAACAGATGGTCCCGGCTGGCGATATCGTTCCACAAAAGGTTGAGGGAAAACACATCTTCTTTAATCCGGTGCAGCCCTTCGGTTTTGAGAATCTGCACGCCGCCATAGACCAGATCTCCACCCCGGCTGATGCGGCCCTCGCTGTCGCTGGTGAAATCGCCGCTGCCTGTGCGGCCGCGGCAGCGGCTGATCGGGATACAGACCAATAGTGCGTCCATTCGCGCCGGGTCCCAGGCGTTCAGCGCCACCTGAAATGGGTTATTCCCTTTCCAGATCACATCGGTATTGGCGGTAAAGACGGGGTCCGTCCCCAACAGCGGCAGCGCCTGACGCAGCCCGCCGCCGGTATCGAGCACCTGCGGGCTTTCATGGCTCAGCAGCACCGCCTTGGGTGTGAGATGCGCCTCTAGGAGTTGCGGCAGATAGTGCAGATTGGCAACGATCCGTTGTGGCTGGATTGCCTGAGCCAGCTGTAGCGTATGGTCGATCAGCGGCTGGCCAGCGACGGGAATCATCGGTTTGGGACAGGTCTGGGTCAGCGCCTTCATGCGGGTGCCAAAGCCGGCGGCAAAAAGCATCACATTGGGGCAGCTGCGGGGGGAAGTTGCGCCGCTCATCAGCGCAGCTTTTCCAGGTTTTCGGGGGTTGGCGCAGGCAGTTTTGGCAGCAGCCATTGCGCCAGAGGGGCGAGAGCAGGGTGCTCCAAGCCGTTGATGACATGAGTCCAGACCCGTGGCATCAGCTCCAGATATTGCGGTTTGCCAAAATCCTGCGACAACCGTGCAAAAACACCAAGAATGCGCAGGTTCCGCTGGACGCCAATCACCGCATAGGCACTGCGAAACCCCGAGTCGTCCAATCCGGTGGCCTGCAGGTAACGGTTGATCATCTGCGCCTCGATGGCGGCTGGCACATCACGGCGGGCGTCTTGCAGAAGCGAGACAAGATCATAGGCGGGATGTCCGATTAGGGCGTCCTGAAAATCAATCACGCCCACCTGGGCCAACCCGTCGCGCTCTGGAAGATACATCAGGTTTTGCACGTGAAAATCCCGGTGCACAAAAACCATGCTCTCTTTCACGGTGTCGCGCAGGATATCCTCAAACTGGTTTTCAAACCGGGCTTTCATGTCCGAGTTTGCCGATCCGGTGATGGCGTCGCAATAGCGCTCGATCACCAGGCTGGACAGCTCGGCCATGCCGCGGGGCCCCAGAGTGTCCAGGCCGGGCAGGGGAGTTGCGTCTGAGGCTTTGTGCAGTTGGACCAGAAAATCGGTGGCCAGTGCATAGAGCTGTTTTTCCTGACTGGGGTCCTGTTCAAGCACCTCGTAGAACCGTTGATCGCCCAGATCTTCGGTCAACAGAAGGCTGTTATCCGCATCCTCGCTCAGGATGGCGGGGGCGCTGACGTCAAGGGAGCGCAGGTAATTGGCGATGCGGACAAAGGGGCGAATGGTCTCGCCACTGCCCGGGGGGGCATCCATCAGGATTAAGCGGCGGCCATCCGGGCTGGTCAGCCGCTCGTAGCGGCGCGCCGAGGCATCGCCGGCCAAGGGTGCACGGCTCCAGTTTCCCCGGCCAGCGCGGTGCAAAAATGCCAATATCTGGCTGTCACGGTCTGTCATGTGCAATCTCATCCATGCGGCTTTGCCATTTGGCATCGCTCCAGGTCAGGGTCAGGTGTCGGCAATCTTCCTCTGCCGGATCAAGCGAGAACTCCAGGTGCAGGGCATGCGTCGGTGTCAGCTCGGCCAGACGATCGGGCCATTCAATCAGGCAGATGGCGTCATCAAAGGCCTCGGACAGGCCAAGTTCCTCAATCTCTTCGAGGGCAGAAAGACGGTAGAGATCCGCATGCCACAGCTCACCCGAGGGGACCTCATAGGTTTGCACCAAAGTGAATGTGGGAGAAGGCACATCTTCGGGATGTGTCATCAGCGATTGGATCAGACTGCGGGAAAAATGGGTTTTGCCTGCCCCAATCGGCCCCTCCAGCAAGAGACAGTCGCCGGGGTACAACTGTGCTGCAAGCTGTTTGGCCAGCTGTGTTGTTGCCTCGGGAGAGGTCAGCTGACAGGAAACTGGACTCTGTGCCGGTGTTGCAGAGGGCGGGTCAGAGAGGGCTGGATCACTGGGTTTGGTCATGGCCGTACAATGCCTCTGGGCTGCACGGGCTGCAAGCGCGAAGGGCGCAATCACCTGGTTGATGATCGCGCCCTTCTGGGGTCTGGATTTTGGAGACTTGCCGTAGTCGTCAGACAGAGCCGCTTTGATCAGTGATGGCGAACTTTTGTTGTTCTTTTGGCGGCAGGCCCGGCTCTGGGGTCTGAAAGCTGACCATGGTTGCGCCGTTCTGGATCGCAGTCACCTTGCACAGCAGCGGTGTGCCGTCTCGCAGCTGCACCCGTGCCCACCAGGGTGTGCGGCCATCGCTGCCGGCAACAAAGTCGCGGATTTCTCCCCAGACGGGGGTTGCGCTGCAGGTGTCTTGCCAAATGCGGGCGGCATCCATGATGGAAACCTTGGCAAAGCTGGCATCGGGGTCCATTTTCCACAGCGAATGATAGGTCTCATTCGAGAAGGTCATGGTGCCGTCATTGGCAAAAACTGCAATGGCTTCGCCCATCTGGTCCATGATCGACTGGCCCATTTCGAGCTCAGAGCGGAACTGACGGGTCAGGGTGACCTCGGCGGTGATGTCTTCAAACAAAAAGGCAATGGCACCATCGGGGTGGGGGCGTCCCGACACCGAATAGACAGAGCCCGAGGGCAGCGACCATGTTTCCTGATAGCGGCCTTCGGCGGCGGCCTCGAGCAGGTCTTCGATCTGGTGGCGCCAGCTGGAATAGTTCTTTGGCTCGGGCATCATGCGCTGGTCGCGCAGCCGATCAAAGAAGGTCATCAAAGTTGGCCGCGAGCTGAGAAAGCCGGCGGGCAGGGCGGTGAGATCAATCAAAACCGGGTTGAACAGCACCAGCTGACGGTTGCGGTCAAAGATCGCCAGCCCGATGGAGAGCTGGGCAAAGGTTTTTGCCAGTGTCTGCACAAAGTTGCGCTGGGCGACCTCGGCATCGACCACGGCGTTCACATCCACCGCATGGCACAGCCAGCCGGCCTCGGTTTCGGTGGTGGAGATATTGTACCACAGGCGTTTGGTGCTTTCTGGCATCGGGATCGAGATCCGCTCGGCCTTGCCGCTCTTCTTCGGCTCATCCAGATTGTCGAACATTGGTTCCGAGAATTCAGCGTCGCGGCCGCGAAGTTTATGGCTGAGATCATCATAGGCCAGGTTGGACCAGGTCACGGCGCCTTCGTCGGATTGCAGCCAGACCGGATAGGGGGCCTGATGGACTGTAGCGCGCAGGGTGGTGAGCTCTTGATCCAGGCTTTTGTTTTGTTCTTCCAAGGTGCTGCGGCGCAGCTGCACACGGGTGATGCCGTCAATCCATTCACAATGGGCCTCGCGGCTTTCGGCCGAGGCGGTGCCAGACAGAACCAGCGGCCCCACATCCTTGAGAAAACCGGGGCTTTGCGGCAGACCGGGGTAGTTCCGGGCCAGTTGGTCCCGCAGCATGTTCCAGCTGAAATGTTCCGCGTGTTCACC
This sequence comes from uncultured Pseudophaeobacter sp., assembly GCA_905479575.1. Lineage (GTDB taxonomy): Bacteria > Pseudomonadota > Alphaproteobacteria > Rhodobacterales > Rhodobacteraceae > Pseudophaeobacter. Next base: position 70,356 of record CAJQNB010000017.1, on the reverse strand, counting down.
GATGAATTTACGCGCACCAGAGGACCATCCAATCAGGTTGGTGTCGTCAAAAAGAAAGACGGCATCCGTGCGCCCGTCGCCGACCAACAGATCCTGCTCCATTCCTTTGGAACGCTGTTCGGGCGACAGCCACCAGACGGCTACGGCTGCAGTGGCGCAGCAAAGTGTGGCCAGCATCAACCACTCAATCGAGATGATGTTCTGCATATTTTTCTGCCTCTAGTCTGGACTGGTTTTCCCTATGATGGCGTAGAAATGGTTAACTGTAGTTTAATTAATTACCTAAAAATGAATAGTTAAACTTCTATCCATTTATTTTCTCCCTTGGGTACAGCATTTTCACCCACCAGGGCGTCAATTTTCTCACGCGGCCAGGTTACGTTGACAATGGCCCCGCGCCGCTCCGTTGGATGTGGCAGTGGTTTACTGGCGCCATTGGCAAAGGTCAGCTCGGCTCCGGTACGCTCTAACAAGGTTTTGGCGATGAACAATCCCAAACCCATGCCCTGATACTCGGGGCGCTGTTTTCGATCACTTTCGCTGCGTCGCCGTCGCATAAACGGATCGCCAATGCGGCCAATCAGATGTGGTGGAAACCCGCGCCCGTCGTCATAGATATGCAGGCAAATCTGATCGTCGTTCCAGGTCGCATCAATCCACACTCTGGTGCGGGAGAAATCGACGGCGTTTTGCACCAGATTGCGCAGCCCGTGAATGATCTCGGGTTTGCGCAAAATAGTTGGATGCTGAAAACTGCCATCTTCCAGCGGACCTTCATCAAACAGGATCTCCCTGCCGCGATTGAGATGGGGCTCGGCGGCTTCGTGTATCACCGTCGACAGCGGCGCCTGGCGCAGATGCAGGTCATCTTTGCCAGCCCGGCCCATGTCACGCAGAATATGGCGACAGCGCTCTGCCTGTTCGCGGATAAGCTGGGCGTCATCGCGCAGGTCGGGATGGTCTTCCAGTTCGTCAATCAGCTCTCCGCTGGCCAGCTTGATGGTGGCCAGTGGGGTGCCCAGCTCATGTGCGGCAGCAGCGACGACGCCGCCCAGATCGGTGAGCTTTTGTTCGCGCGACAGGGCAAGCTGAGTGGCGGCGACCGCATCAGACATGCGTCGCATTTCTGTACTGATGCGAAAGGAGTTGGCACCCATGAACAAAATGGCGATGACGATGGCAGTCCAATTGCCAAAAATAAAGATGTCCGGGATGCGCAGGACAAAGCCCTGCGCCGTGCGCAGCGGCATGTGGAATTCGGCCATCAGGGTGACTAGAATGATGGCAGTGCCGCCAATGATCAGGGTCGACCGAAGCCCCATCATCGCAGCGGAAATGGTCACAGGCGCAAGCACCAGCAGGGCAAAGGGATTATGCAGCCCACCTGTGAGGTAGAGAAGGAAGCCCAGCTGCAGCAGGTCGAACAGCACCATCAGAAAGTTTTCAAACTCTGACAGGCGTTTATTTTCAGGAAAGACAAAGATCGCCAGCAGATTGCTGATCACCGAAACACCAATGGCCAAAAGGCACAGGCCGAGATCCAGTTGCAGATTGTAAAGCAGCTGCGCCACGGTGATGGCGATGAGCTGCCCTGCAATAGCGATCCAGCGCAGCATAATCAGGGTCCGCAGCCGGATCCAATGGCTGCGGTCTTCTCCCTGCATGAGGCCAAATTCTGTGTCGGGCATGCGAAAGCTCCTGGAGCTTGAGATATTTTACGACGGCTCGCAGACCTGTGACCATCTCGCCCAGTTGCATTGCCTGAGTTTCTTGATAGGTCTGGCGGCGAAAACGATCAACTCTCCTCCTCCAACATAAAGTGTGATCACATGGCTCGCCTCTACTCTCTTCTTGCTGTTGCATTTATCGCTGCCCTCGCTGGGGGCACTTGGTTTTTCACCCGTGGTGGGGAGACGGATCAGTTTGCACAATGTCGTGGCAGCACGATCGCCAGCGGTGGTGATGCCATTGGTGGCCCGTTTGAGCTGGTCAATAGCAAGGGCGAGACGGTGACGGACAAAGACGTCTTCACCGAGCCGTCGATTCTGTACTTTGGCTACACTTTCTGCCCGGATGTCTGCCCACTGGATGTCTCGCGCAATGCCGAAGCCATTGACGTTCTGGCTGAGCAGGGCATCAGTGCCACGCCGGTTTTTGTCTCCATCGACCCAGAGCGCGACACCCCCGAAGTGGTGGGTGATTTTGCCTATAACATGCATGAAAAGATGATCGGTCTGACGGGTTCTCTGGAGCAGATCAAGGCGGCGAGCCGGGCCTATAAGACCTATTTCAAACGCCAGCCCGGCGATGACGGTTATTATCTGGTCGATCATTCGACCTTTGCCTATCTGGTGCTTCCAGAAATTGGCTTTGTCGATTTCTTCCGCCGCGATGAAACCCCCGAACAGATTGCGGACAAGGTCAGCTGCTTTGTCGAAAACATGTAACAGCGGATGAGCTGTTTGACCTTCCTGCCCGGGTCGCTAGTATCAAATTCAAGAATGTGCTTATAAATACGCGCAAAATTGGCGGAGAACCGGGCATGGCCGAGAACGCACTGCAGGACATTGGACCAGACAAGTCACTTTTGCTTGTTGATGATGACGAACCTTTTCTGCGGCGGTTGGCCAAAGCTATGGAAAAACGCGGTTTTGAAGTAGAAACTGCTGGTTCCGTAGCCGGCGGGCGCGCCATCGCCACCGCCCGCCCCCCGGCCTTTGCCGTGGTTGATCTGCGGCTGGAAGATGGCAATGGGTTGGATGTGGTCGAAGTGCTGCGTGAAAAGCGCCCTGACAGCCGGGTTGTGGTGCTGACCGGATATGGCGCTATTGCCACCGCTGTTGCTGCGGTGAAAATTGGCGCGACGGATTATCTGTCCAAACCTGCGGATGCGGCGGATATTATGAATGCTCTGCTGAGCGGCGACGACGAATTGCCGCCACCCCCCGAAAACCCGATGAGTGCCGACCGGGTCCGGTGGGAGCATATCCAGCGCATCTATGAGCTGTGTGACCGCAATGTTTCCGAGACCGCGAGGCGGCTCAATATGCACCGCCGGACGCTGCAGCGTATTCTGGCAAAACGCAGCCCTCGGTAGGGATCATAATGTCAAACAACACCAGCGGACCGGAAATTGATCCGGATGGCCAGCCCCTGCCAACGGGAGGATGGTCCGAAGAGATGCTGAATCTGGCGGACGCCTGTGTGGTGCCCCCCAAGATCAGCGCCTTGGTGCAGCCGGCGGGGGTTTTTTACGCAGATGGCAGTTATTGCCCCGAAGCTGCGTTATGGCGCAAGTTTCGCCCCATTTCCATTGAACCGGAACGGCCCAAAAGGGTGCGGGAAACCCTGCAGGGGCGTTGGCTCTGGGGAGGGGTGCTTTGGGCACATTTTGGCCATTTCCTGGTCGAAAGCTCTTCGCGTCTGTGGGCGTTGCCCAGTGTCGAAGAGGATATCAGAGGCATTATCTTTATTCCCAAACGTCCCAAAGTCGGCAAAGAGGTGCGCGGTTATCATCGTGAGTATCTCTCACTGTTTGGCACGGATTTGCCTATTCAGGTTGTCGACAGGCCAACCTGTGTCGAAGAGCTGGTGGTGCCGGGGCAGGGCTTTGGCCTGGGTAAGATCACCGTTGGGACGCGCAAATTCCGTCGCGCAGTGCATGACCGTTTTGCCACCCACATAGAGCCCGAGGGCCCGGAAAAGATCTATATTTCCCGCTCAAAACTGGGCCTGGGCAAGGGCGGGTTGTTGGGGGAAGAACAGCTGGAGTCCCTGCTTGAGGGCGAAGGCTATGAGATCTTCCATCCTCAGGAGCACAGTCTCACGGTGCAGGTTGCCCGCTACAAGGCCGCCAAAAAGGTGATTGCCGCCGATGGCTCTGCGTTACATCTTTTTGCCATGGTTGGCCGGCCTGACCAAAAGGTGGCGATGATCCTGCGGCGCAGTTCCGGTGCCAACAATCTGTTGGCAAAACACGTTGAGAGTTTTTGCAAATGCAATCCGGTGGTGATTGGTGGGCTACGCGCCGAATGGGTGCCCGAAAAAGGCGGCAAATCCAGCCGGTTGAGCTTTGGTGAATTGAATCACAAGATCATTGGCGAAACCCTGTCGCGCCTTGGTTTCATCTCTGAAACAGCTGAGTGGCAGGTCTTGTCCGAGGAAGAGCGCGACCAGATTTTGCACGAAAAAGGTCTCGGTGGGCAGAGCGGTTTTGTCGAGGCCAAGCCAAAGCGCAAAAACAAGAAACCTGACTGATCCGGGCGTTGTTGCGCTGTTACAGATTGCGCAACAGATCTGCATGGCGGGCGACAAAGGCCTGACGCACCTGCAGCGGCGGCCGCAGATCAATGGCCAGCCCGGAAATGACTTCGGGTTTGGGGCGGCCAAACAGCTTGTTTGCTTCGGATTCGGAAAACCCGGCAATCTGTACCGCCTCCATCCAGGCGCTGACCTTATCCGCCCGTTTGATTTGCGCCTTGATGGTTTTTGGCAAAAGCGCTGGCAGACCAAATTTGATGTGAATGGCGGAGGTCAGGCGCTGATCCAGCTCGCTATAGCCCGGCCCCACGGCGGCTTTCACCGGAGATATCATGTCGCCGATGACATATTCAGGCGCATCATGCAGCAGGGCTGCCAGCTGCCACTTTACCGGCGCCTTGGGGTACATGCGCGAAAACAGCACCTCTACCAGCAGCGAATGTTCTGCAACCGAATAGGCAAAATCGCCGTGCGTCTGACCGTTCCAGCGGGCCACAAAGGCCAGCCCATGGGCAATATCGCTGATTTCGATATCCATCGGGGTCGGGTCCAACAGATCCAGGCGGCGGCCTGAAAGCATACGTTGCCAGGCGCGGGCGGGTTTAGCGGGCATGGGTAAAGTCCGGTGGTAGGGCGATTGCCCCTGCCTAGCGATTTGGGTCCTGCTGTGGAAGCGGTTTTATGGGGGCGACGAGGCTATTTCAGGTCGAGGTCTTGCCGGATAGCCTGCACGCCCCGGGGTGGCTTTCCAACCCGGGGCTGCGGCGATGAAAATAAAAATTTCATCAGGAAACGCGGGCTCTGGGCAGAGAATGCCCCTATATTCGTTGCTTATAAACCATTGCAATGTTACCTGCGGCGACAAAGTGAACTCGTAACCAGAACGGAGCGGACCATGGCCGAGGATTATATTGTAAAAGACATTGCGCTTGCTGAGTTTGGCCGCAAGGAATTGGACATCGCAGAAACCGAAATGCCGGGCCTGATGTCGCTGCGTGCTGAATACGGTGAAGAAAAGCCGCTGAAGGGCGCGCGCATCGTTGGCTCGCTGCATATGACCATTCAGACAGCTGTTCTGATTGAAACACTGGTGGCGCTGGGTGCCGATGTACGCTGGGCGTCCTGCAACATTTTCTCGACTCAGGACCACGCCGCTGCCGCCATCGCGCAGGCCGGTGTTCCCGTGTTTGCCATCAAGGGTCAAACCTTGGTTGAGCATTGGGACTATCTCGACCGCTCCTTCATGTTCCCCGAAGGCGCCAACCTGATCCTCGACGATGGTGGCGATGCAACACTCTATGTGCTGCTGGGCGCCCGTGTGGAAGCAGGTGAGACCGATCTGATCGAAGTGCCAACTTCGGAAGAAGAAGAAGCCATCTTTGCCCAGATCAAAAAGCGTATGGCGGCAAGCCCCGGCTGGTTCACCAAGACCCGCGAAGCGATCCTGGGTGTGTCCGAGGAAACCACCACCGGTGTTCACCGTCTGTATGAACTGCAGAAGAACGGCCAGCTGCCCTTCCCTGCGATCAACGTAAACGATTCGGTCACCAAGTCGAAGTTCGACAACAAATACGGCTGTAAGGAATCGCTGGTTGACGGCATCCGCCGCGCCACCGACACCATGATGGCCGGCAAGGTTGCCGTTGTTTGTGGCTATGGCGATGTTGGCAAAGGCTCTGCCGCTTCGCTGGCTGGTGCTGGCGCCCGCGTCAAAGTCACCGAAGTTGATCCGATCTGCGCCCTGCAGGCCGCCATGGACGGTTTTGAAGTTGTGCGTCTGGAAGATGTTGTTTCCAGCGCTGATGTCTTCATCACCACCACCGGCAACAAAGACGTGATCCGCATCAAGCATATGCGCGAGATGAAGGACATGGCGATCGTTGGCAACATCGGTCACTTTGACAACGAAATTCAGGTCGCAAGCCTGAAGAACCACAAGTGGACCAACATCAAAGAACAGGTCGACATGATCGAGATGCCTTCGGGTAGCCGTCTGATCCTGCTCTCCGAGGGGCGTCTGCTGAACCTCGGCAATGCCACCGGTCACCCGTCCTTTGTGATGTCGGCGTCGTTCACCAACCAGGTTCTGGCTCAGATCGAGCTGTGGCTGCGTGGTGATGAGTACAAAAACGAAGTCTACATCCTGCCAAAGCACCTGGATGAGAAAGTTGCCCGTCTGCACCTTGAGCGCATCGGCGTGACACTGTCGAGCCTGACCCCTGAGCAGGCCGCCTATATCGGTGTGACCCCAGAAGGCCCCTTCAAGCCAGAGCATTACCGCTACTAAGATCCCTAATAGGGCATCGCCTGACCCTGGGTGGGTGCCGTAAGCGCCCTCCCGTGGGGAGGGTCGGGCACTGCCCGGCCTGTCAGCCGGGCCTGACATTTAGAGCTTGTTAGAAAGAACGCCACCCAAGAGAATCTTTGGGTGGCGCTCTGCATTTCAGTGCCTTTTTGAACGCGCTGTTTTACCCAAGCGATATTCTCAGCAGCTTCCATGTTGAAATGTAAGTCTGCGATGTCTCTGTTGCTTGCTGATCCCTGTTCGCACCTTGCTGCCTAGCATAAGAGCCCCAGAGTTCTTTCAGCGGGGAAAAGCAGGCGAATCTTTTCCTTTGTCTCTCGGGCGTCTGGCGTTAGGCTTATGTTAAGCCTCTGCAATTTCTTGATTTTGGCCGACCACAACACTGTAGCTGGAGAACGTTTATGGGTAAGAGAGACGATCTGATCGCGCAATATGCTGATGATCTGAAAAACAAATGCGGTATGGAACCCGATATGGACCTGCTGACCAAGGTCACCATTGGTTGTGGTCCTGCGATCTATAATGCCGACGCCTCCACCGTTGCCTCCAGCCAGGAGAGCGAGCTGGAAACCGTAAAAGACAACTTCCTGATCAAAAAGTTGGGCTTGGCGGACGGGCCAGAGCTGATGGAAGCCATTGGCAAGGTTGTTGAGACCTATGGCAAATCCGAGCGCAACAAATATCGCGCCGTCGTTTACTACATGCTTACCAAGCATTTCGGCAAAGAATCCGTCTACGGCTGAGGTGGATTTGTCAGTATTTATATCCTAATATACTGTTTTAATTGTTTAAATTTCAGGACTTTAGGATCCAGACACCCGGCAATATTGCCGGGTGTCTTGCATTTGAATGGTATTGTCCGGGCATTGGGTTTGCCAAAACAACTGCAAGTAAGCTACCACAGAGAGACCAGCCAGGATGGCTAGGACGGAATTTTCATACGCGTGTGGTGGACTGTGGAGCACGCGGGGTGGAAGGGAAGATCCTACTGTTTGGTTGGATCTTCCCTTTTCTATTTTAAAGGCTTTGGGGCGCTGTAGTGACAGCCGACCCTGGCGCGGTTTTGCCCGGCCTGGTTGTCAGAACAGCGACAGCACCAGGCCGATAACAGCACAGGCCAAGGTGGCATAGCCACCATCAATCACTGTCAGTTTGACCGGGCGCCCTGCATACAGGTTGTTCAGCGCAATCCAGGGCGTGATGAAGAACAATCCCACGCCAAGCCCAGCCACAAACCCGGCCCCGGCGCTGTTGATTCCCGATATGGTAAAGACATGGCGCATCATGCCAGCGACAACCAGTTGCAACACAAAACCGATCGCAAATGTCAGCGCAGTCTGGCCGCTTTCAGGCTTGCCATCGGTGCCGCGCCTTATCCCGGCGGCGACCATCCAGGGCTCTGCCAGGATTCCGTAATATACCGCGCCCAGGGCAAAACCTGCTGCGGCGGCCACCAGAACATTCAGAATTTCCACAGTTACTCTCCCATAACCAGATCAGGTCTTGGTCAAGATTGGCAGATCAGCCCGCTTCTGTCTGCCCCATGGCACAGACCAGCTGCCATTCCTCCGGGCTGACCGGTTGCACCGACAATCGGGAGCTCTTGACCAGACTCATCTCTTCCAGGCGCGGGTCCGATTTGATTTGATCCAGGGTCACGGGCTGGGAAAAGCTGCGAACAGCCCTGATATCGACGCAGTCCCAGCGGTCATCCTCGGCAGTACTGTCGCGATGTGCTTCGGCGCAGACCTCAACGATACCCACCACCGCTTTCTCTTTTTGCGAATGATAGAAAAAGCCCCGGTCGCCCAGGGCCATCTGGCGCATGAAGTTGCGGGCCTGGTAGTTGCGCACGCCGTCCCATTCCTCGCCCTGCCCGCCCTTGTCGATCTGGTCTTGCCAGCTCCAGGTCGAAGGCTCCGATTTGAACAGCCAGTAGCGCATCAGCCGATGACTTTCTTCCAGGTGATCAATTCAACCGCCTCAAACAGACCGGCCTTGTTATACGGGTCCTCTGCGGCCCATGCCTCGCCCGCGGCCATATCCTCAACGTCGAGGATAACCAGTGATCCGGCCATTTCACCGTTTTGGTCCAGCAGGGGTCCTGCCTGTGCAACAACGCCGGTGTCTTCAATATAGGCAAGGTGCGCGGCGCGGTTGTCCACGCGGGTTTGCAGGTGATCCGGCTTGTCACGGGCGATCAGGGCTATCAGCATATTATTCCTCTTTCAAAGGGCGTGCCAGCAGTTGAGCGCTGGCAGTGGCAATCGTCAAGTCACCATTCAGTAACCCAACGACGGTCTCGGTCAGGGGCATATCCAGCCCCATGGTTTTTGCTTTGGCAGCGGTGGCGCGCGCGGTGGCGGCACCTTCGACGGTGATGTTTGGATCAAACCCGTCGCCCCGGCCAATGGACAATCCCAATTGATAGTTGCGCGACAGGGGGGAACTGCAGGTCAGGGTAAGATCGCCAAAGCCTGAAAGCCCGGCCAGGGTTTCCGGCTTTGCCCCACAGGCCAGCGCCATACGCTGCATTTCGGCATAGCCCCGTGTCATCAGGGCGGCGCGGGCGCTCTCGCCCAATCCGGCGCCAATGACGGCGCCACAGGCAATGGCGATGATGTTTTTCAGCGCCCCACCCAATTCGGCGCCGCTGGTGTCGGTGGTGCGGTAAAGCCGCAGATTGGCGGTGGTGAGCTGCTGTTGCAGCTGGTGACCCAGCTCGGCATCACCGCAGGCCAGAGTCAGGGCCGTGGGCAGGCCCCGGGCAATATCAGCGGCAAAACTGGGGCCGGTCAGCAAGGCGGGTTTGGCAGCGGGCAGGACTTGGCTGATTACCGAAATGGGGCCAAACCCGGTTTCCAGCTCTATCCCTTTGCAGCAGGCCACCAGCACCTTACCCGTCAAATCGGCGCGATGGGCCTGCAGAACGGAGCGCAGTTTTTGCATGGGGACCGCCAGCAGCAGCACCTCTGCCTCGGTCGCCTGGCTGAAATCACCGGTCGGGGTTAAACGCGCTGGCAAAGGGACATCGGGCAGGCGCGCTGTGTTGCAGCGCTGCCGCTGCATATCCGCCACCTGAACACTGTCGCGGGCCCATAGGGTAACTGGCGTTTCCTTTGCCAGGGAAATGGCCAGGGCGGTGCCAAAGGCGCCGGCGCCCAGCACGGAAATTGTCATGCCTTGGCTCCTTTGCGGCCTGATCCCAGCATGGCGGGGCTGGTTTGATCCAGCGGCCAACGGGGGCGGGCGGTCAGATCCATGCCGTCACGCGCCCCGGCCCGGAACCGCTCTAGACCTGCAAAGGCGATCATTGCGGCATTATCCGTACACAAGGCCAGCGGAGGCGCGGTAAACTGGGTGTTCAGCTCGTCACAAACAGTCTCTAACGCGGCGCGAATGGCGGTATTTGCCGCCACACCACCGGCCACGGCCAAGGTCGGCGTGGTGGGGTTTTCCGCCAGATAGATGGCCAGCGCCCGGCGGGTTTTGGAGGCCAGGACATCCGCCACAGCCGCCTGAAACCCAGCACAAAGGTCGGCGCGGTCCTGCCGCGTCAGGCCGGATTTTTCATCGACAATCTGGTCGCGCATCCGCATTAGCGCTGTTTTTAGCCCGGAAAAGGACAGGTTGCAATCCTGCCGCTGGATTAGCGGGCGGGGAAAGCGGAAGCGTTTGGGGTCGCCCGTCTCGGCCTCTTTTTGCACCGAAGGACCACCGGGCTGCGGCAGGCCCAGCAGTCGCGCGGTCTTGTCAAAGGCCTCGCCTGGGGCGTCATCAATGGTGCCGCCCAGCCGGGTGAAATCCTCGGGGCCACGGGCGATTAGATATTGGCAGTGACCACCAGAGACCAGCAGCATCAAATAGGGATAGGCCACATCATCGGTCAGCCGCGGGGTCAGGGCGTGACCGGCCAGATGGTTGACCCCCACCAGCGGCAGACCGGTGGCGGCGGCAATGCCCTTGGCGCACATTACGCCAGACATCACCCCGCCAATCAGTCCGGGCCCGGCGGTGACGGCGATGGCATCCAGATCCTGCAGGGTTACCCCGGCAGCCTGCAGTGCATCTACAACGCAGAGATCCAGTTTTTCCGCATGGGCGCGGGCGGCAATTTCGGGGACAACACCGCCAAATGCGCTGTGTAGTTCGGTTTGGCCAAAGACGATGGAAGATAGCACCTGGGCGCGTTTACCCGGCTCTTGCCGCACCACGGCGGCGGCAGTATCGTCACAGCTGCTTTCCAACCCCAAAAGTGTCAGGCTTTGTGTCATGGTCTACCCGTTGCATCAGATTGCTGGTGGAGCTAGCACCTATACGTGATGCAAACAATCCCAGGAGCCCAAAGCATGCCTGACGCCCCGGTCTCTGGATCCCGTAGCAAAATGCCCAAGGTTGCCCTGTTGATGACGCGGCCACAGGAGGGCTCTTTGCGGTTTGTAGCGCAGCTGCCTGCGGAGATTCTGGCACAGTTAGAGGTGATTCATGCACCGCTGATGCAGGTGACGCCGCTTGCCACAGCGGTTGATCTCACGGGCTACCAGGGTGTGATTTTCACCTCCGCCAATGGGGTGGCCGCTGCCCGTAGCGCACCCGCCGCGCTGCCCGCCTTTTGCGTTGGGCAGCGCACGACCCAAGCGGCTGAACAGGCAGGGTGGCAGGCGCGGTATTGTGGTGCCTCGGCAGCAGAGCTGATTGCGCATCTTTCCAAAGCCAGACCTGTCACGCCCCTGTTGCATCTGCATGGGCGCCATACCCGTGGCGATATAGCGCAAAAGCTGACCAGTGCTGGTCTGCCCTGTGAAGGGCAGGTGATCTACGATCAGCAGCTTTTATCGCCCAGCGAGGAGGCAAAGCAGCGCATCCTGGCGCAAGACGCCGTAATAGCGCCGCTTTTTTCACCACGAACTGCGCGGCATTTTGCCTGTCTGGGGCTGGATCAAGTTAATTTGTCTTTGATTGCGTTAAGTCAGGCCGTTGCGGCTGAGCTGAAGGGTTTGAACTACAAGGACTTGCAGGTAAGTAGGACGCCAGATGCCAGTAGTATGGCTGTGATGGTCCGCGATGCCGCAGTTCGATTGACGCACCTTGAGGGTGGCAATCCGGCGCAGTAGGGTCGGGGCATTGTAGGGCGTTTAGGTGATTTGAGAATCGAGGGGAGGCCGGTGTGGCTGACAAGACAACTGCGGATGAAGTGACCAAGCCTGCGGCTGGCACGCAGGACCCTGGGGCAAAAGATGCACCAATCTCTGAAACAGAGAGCGCGGTTGCTGAGGATCAGATCACAGCCGAGGGGGTTGATCAGGACGCGGATGACGCGGTGATCTCTTCTGAGACTGAGACTGAGACTGAGACTGAGACTGAGACTGAGACTGAGACTGAGACTGAGACTGAGACTGAGACTGAGACTGAGACTGAGACATCAGGAGATCCCGACGAGGCCAAAGACCAGGAAGACGTGTCTTCCGACGCGACTGCACCCCCCGCAGCTCAGCCCGAAATTGAACGCATCATCGAAAAACGCGGTGGCTTCGGCGCGGCGCTCCTGGGTGGGGCTGTGGCCGCTGTCTTGGGCTTTGCGGTTGGTCAAGGCGGGCTTCTCAACTCGGTATTGCCAAGCAGCCTGCTGGGATCCGCCGGCTTTGATAAGGCTTCTTATGAGGCCGATATGGCGGCTCATGCAAAGGAACAGGCGGAGATCAAGGAGCAGCTTGCTGCGCTGCAGGGGCAATTGGGCGGTCTTGAGCTGCCAGATCTAGCGCCTTTGCAGACCCGGCTTGATGAGCTTGAAACTACTGTAGCAGCCCTGCGCGATGATCCGGCGTCCGGGTCTGCAAGTGCAGATGAAATTGCCGCTTTGACCGCCAGATTGGACCAGATTGAGGCGCGCCCGCTCACCGATGCGGCCTCCCCCGAGGCGGTTGCCGCCTTTGAGGGCGAGTTGGCCAAGCTGCAACAAAGCCTGGCCACCCAGCGGTCTGAGGTCGAAGACATGCTGGCCGAGGCCCGTCTTACGGAACAGGCAAGTTTGGAATCGGCGCGTATTGCCTCGGCGCAATTGGCCTTGGCCAAAATTCGCATCTCGCTGGATGCCGGCGGCAGCTTTGCCGCGCCATTGGCTGAGTTGCAGGGATTGCAGGTCTCGGTTCCCGCCGCCCTGTCCGGCAGCGGTGACGCCGGTGTGACCCCGCTGTCTGGCCTGCAGGCCAGCTATCCGGCCCTCGCCCGCGAGGCATTGGCCCTGGCGCGGCAGGACAGCGCAGGAAGCGGTAGCCTGATGGACTACGTCAACCGCCATCTGGGGGCCCGTTCGGTGACACCACAAGACGGCGACGGGGCGGACGCTGTGCTGTCCCGCGCCGAGGCTGCTTTGCAGTCCGGATCAATCGCCGATGCACTGGCAGAGGTAGAGACCCTGCCCGCGCCCGCCCGCGCAGCCTTTGCTGATTGGCTGGCCTCCGCGCAAACTCGTCTGGCAGCGATCGCCGCTGTTGATCAACTGGCCCAAAGCCTGAACGCAAAATAAGGAAGCCGCCATGCTCTGGTCATTGTTGAAAATTCTGGTCTTTGTTGCCCTCGTGGCCTTGCTTGCCTTTGGAGCGGGTATTCTGATGGAAACTGCAGGCGGGGTGCAGATCACCGTGGCGGGGACCGAATACACCCTGGGGGCGCTGCAATCGGTGCTGGCGCTGGGTCTGTTGGTGCTGGGGGTCTGGATCTTCCTGAAGCTGCTGACCCTGCTGATCGCCACGCTCAAGTTCCTCAACGGGGACGAAACGGCGATGTCGCGCTATTTTGACAAGGGACGCGAGCGCAAGGGCTATCAGGCGCTGTCCGATGGTATGATGGCGCTGGCCTCTGGCGAGGGGCGTCTGGCGCTGACCAAGGCGTCAAAGGCGGCGCGGTATCTGGATAATCCGGAACTTACCGACCTGTTGACGGCGCAGGCGGCGGAAATGGCCGGCGATACGCATAAGGCCGCAGAGGCCTATAAGCGCCTGCTGAGCAATCAGACCACCCGCTTTGTCGGGGTGCGCGGCATCATGAAGCAAAAGCTGTCCGAGGGGGACAGGGACACCGCGCTGCAATTGGCCGAAAAGGCCCTGGCATTGCGTCCCAAACACGAAGAAGTTCAGGACACGTTGCTGCAGCTTCAGGCCCAGGCCGAAGACTGGGCGGGGGCGCGTAAAACCCTGTCCACCAAGCTGAAATCGGGCACGCTGCCGCGCGATGTGTTTAAACGTCGCGATGCGGTGCTGGCGCTTTCCGCCTCTCGTGGGGTCATCGACGAAGAGGCAACAGTCGCGCAGCGCGAGCAGGCCATTGAGGCCAACCGGCTATCGCCCGATCTGGTTCCGGCAGCGGCGATGGCGGCGCGGGCCTATCTGGCGCAGGGCAAGAAACGCAATGCAGTCAAGGTGTTGAAAAAGGCCTGGGAGGCACAGCCGCACCCGGACCTTGCCCATGTCTTTGCCGAGGTTGAGCCAGAAGAGACGCCTGCGCAGCGGGTAAAACGCTTTGACCAGCTGGCGCGGCTGAAGCCACAGGATGACGAAACCCGGCTGGTCATGGCCGAGCTGCATATCGTTGCCGAAGATTTCCCCGAGGCGCGCCGCGCGTTGGGAGATCTGGTGGAACGGGCGCCGGATGCGCGGGTGCTGACGCTGATGGCGGCGATTGAGAAAGGCGAGGGCGCTGACAATGCGGTGACCCAGGCCTGGCTGGCGCGGGCCTTGACGGCGCCGCGGGGGCCGCAGTGGCTGTGCAGCAACTGCAACCATATCCACGCCGATTGGGCGCCGGTTTGTGAACATTGCACCAGCTTTGACACCCTGAGCTGGCAACGCCCGGAAACCCCGGAGGTCGCCAGCGCCACCGGTGTCCATATGCTACCGCTGATCACCGGCGCAGCAGCTGCAAGCAACGCGGCCTCGGGCGCTGTGGTGGTGCAAGACATCGTTGATGTTGACGAGATCGACGCCAGCGCTGAGGCTGATAAAGCGGATGACAGCGCCGGTTCAGAAGAAGGCGGCGAGGCCCAAGCCAAAGCCTAAAGACTTCAGAAAGCAAACCGGGGGTGCAGGCGCGCAGGTGCCAGTTGTCCCCCCCCGGTTTCTTCCCCGTAAGCCATCTGTTTGGGTATAGTCCAGATTTACGCGGTGTAAGTCTGGACAGATACTGCTGGCTTGGCTCTGCTACCACCCACAGGGTTGTATGGGGAGGAACGCAATGAAATTTGACTATGTGATTGTCGGAGGTGGCTCTGCCGGGGCGACATTGGCTGCCCGTTTGAGTGAGGATTCTGCCACCACGGTCTGTCTGATTGAGGCCGGCGGTAAGGGGGACGGTATTCTGGTGCGCGCTCCGGCTGCGGTTGTTACGATGCTGCCGGGGCGACCCAAGATCAACAACTGGGCCTTTGAAACGGTGCCGCAGCCGGGGCTGAATGGCCGCAAGGGCTATCAGCCACGGGGCAAGGCCCTGGGTGGGTCGAGTGCCATCAATGCCATGCTCTATGTTCGTGGCCATGCCAAGGACTATGACGAATGGGCCGATCTGGGCTGTGACGGCTGGAACTGGGACGCGGTGTTGCCCTATTTCAAGCGTGCCGAAAATAACGAGCGCGGCGGCGATGCGGTGCACGGGGACAGCGGGCCGCTGCAGGTCAGCAATCAGAATTCCCCACGCCCCATCACCCGCGCCTTTGTCGAGGCCGGTCAGGCGCTGCAGATCCGCGAAGTCGCCGATTTCAACAGCGGCGATAACGAGGGCATTGGCGAATACCAGGTCACCCAGTTTCATGCCCAGGATAAGAACGGTGAGCGGTGCTCGGCGGCGGCAGCCTATCTGCATCCGGTGATGGATCGCCCCAATCTGACGGTGCTGACCAAGGCCCATGCCACCAGGGTGCTGTTTGAAGGCAAGCGCGCCACCGGCATTGCCTATCGCCAGGGGGGACAGGACAAAGAGGTCATGGCGGAGCGCGAGGTGCTGCTTTGTGGTGGCACGTTCAATTCGCCGCAACTGCTGCAACTGTCGGGCGTTGGCCGGGCTGAGGATATCGAACCACATGGCATCAAGATGCTGCACGAGCTGCCCGGAGTGGGCCAGAATCTGCAGGATCATCTGGATTTCACCCTGGCCTACAAAAGCAAGGATCGCGATAACTTTGGCATATCCCTGCCGGGCAGCCTGTCTTTGCTGAAACATATCGCCAACTGGCGGTCTTCGGGTCAGGGCATGATTGCCACCCCCTTTGCCGAAGGCGCGGCCTTTCTCAAGACCGAAAGCCATCTGGAGCGCGCGGATATTCAGCTGCATTTTGTCATCTCAATCGTGGATGATCATGCGCGAAAACTGCATATGGGCCATGGGTTTAGTTGTCATGTCTGTGTGTTGCGGCCAAAATCGCGGGGTTCGGTCGGGTTGACCTCCGGTGATCCCATGGCGCCGCCGCGCATTGATCCGCAGTTCCTGTCGGATCCCGAAGATCTGGCCGTGCTGATCAAGGGCGCACGCAAGACGCGACAGCTGATGCAAACCGCGCCGCTGTCGGGCTACATCCACAAAGAACTCTTTATCAAAGAAGAGCCGGATGACGCAGCGTTGGAGCAGCACATCCGGGCGCGCTCGGATACGATTTATCATCCGGTGGGAACCTGTAAGATGGGGCAGGACGACATGGCTGTTGTCGATCCGGATTTGAAGGTGCGGGGCCTGGCGGGGCTGCGCGTTGTAGATGCCTCTGTGATGCCGCGGCTGATAGGGGGGAATACCAACGCCCCCACCATTATGATTGCAGAAAAGGCTGCGGATCTGATCCGTGGCCATGCAGCGCTGGCTGCAGAATAATTTGGAGGAGACAGGCGAAATGCTTGGCAAGATGATGCACAATCCGCTGACGATCAGCTCTTTGATTGAACATGCGGGGCGCTATCACGGCGAAACCACAGTGACCTCAGTCGAAACCTCTGGGGAGGTGGTGCATTCCAGCTGGGGCGAGGTTGAGGCCAACGCCCGCAAACTGGCCGCCGCGCTGGAGCGCCTGGGCGTGGCCCAGGGGGACCGTTGCGGTACCATTGCCTGGAACAACCAGCGGCACCTGGAAATCTATTTTGGTGTCGCCGGCGCCGGTATGATCTGCCACACGATCAACCCGCGCCTGAAACCGGAGCAGCTGATTTATATCATCAATCATGCTGAAGATCAGGTGCTGTTCATTGATGCCACCTTTGTGACCGCGGTGGGTCAGCTGAAGGAGCACTTCAAAACCGTCAAACACGTCGTGCTAATGGGCCCGCGCGATGAAGCCGCCGCCGAGGCTGTGCCGGGTATCTTGTTCTATGACGAGCTGATTGCCGCCGAAGGTGATGCGTACAGCTGGCCAGAGCTGGATGAAAACATGCCGTCGAGCCTGTGCTATACCTCGGGCACCACCGGCAATCCCAAAGGGGTGCAATATACCCACCGCACCACCGTGCTGCACTCGCTGGGGGGCAACCAGCCGGATGGGCTGGCGATCTCGGCGCGGGATACGGTGATGGCCGTGGTGCCGATGTTCCACGTGAATGCCTGGGGCGTGCCCTATATTGCCGCTGGTGTTGGCGCCAAACTGGTACTGCCAGGGCCAAACCTGGACGGCGAAAGCCTGGTCAAGCTGATCGACGGCGAGCAGGTTACCCTGGCGCTGGGCGTTCCAACCATCTGGATGGGACTGTTGCAGGCACTGGAAAAGACCGGCAGCAAGGCCGAGAGCCTGACCCGCACCGTTGTGGGGGGCTCGGCGCTGCCAACGGTGATGATCCCGGCCTTCCGCGACAAATACGGGGTGGAGCTGATCCATGCCTGGGGCATGACGGAAACCAGCCCGTTGGGAACGATGAATCATCTGCTGCAAAAGCATCATGATCTGTCCGACACCGAAAAAGGCGCCATCCGCGAAGGCCAGGGCCGTCCACCCTATGGGGTCGAGCTGCGTATTGTCGACGAATCAGGCCATGTGCTGGCCAATGATGGGGAAACCCAGGGTGAGCTTCAGATCCGTGGCCACTGGATTATCGACACCTACTTTGGCCAGGACAAAAGTGCCCTGACCATGGATGGCTGGTTTGACACCGGCGATGTCGCCACCATTGACGGCGATGGCTACATGATTATCCGCGACCGCTCCAAGGATATCATCAAGTCCGGCGGCGAGTGGATTTCGACGGTGGAACTGGAAGATATTGCCATGTCGCACCCGCAGGTGGCGCAGGCCGCTGCCATTGCGGCGCAGCATCCCAAATGGGATGAACGCCCAGTGGTGATCGCAATCAAATCTGACGCGGATCTGACCGAGGCTGATCTTCTGGCCCATTATGAGGGTCGTGTGGCCAGCTGGCAAATCCCGGACAAGGTGGTTTTTGTGACTGAACTGCCGTTGGGCGGGACCGGTAAGGTGCTGAAGAATAAGCTGCGCGAATCGTTTGGCTCTATTCTGATTGCGTCCTAACAGAACTGACCTGCGCCCCAGCAGCCAAAGCCGGGGCGCAGGTCATCTACCTTTTTTGTCCGCAGCCCTGGCCCTAGTAGGGCACTGGGCTATGCCACCCCCCTGTTTATACGCCTTAACTGCCGGCAAGTTTAATTGTTAAGGGCCAGTTAGCACCCCACCTGATATTCCATGAGTGGGTGAAAAATAGTGGTGGTGGATATGAGCGCACAAAATGGAATGGCGCCTATTATCATCAAGAAGAAAAAAGTCGTTAGTGGCGGTGGCCACCATGGGGGCGCCTGGAAGGTGGCCTATGCAGACTTTGTGACAGCCATGATGGCGTTCTTCTTGTTGATGTGGCTGTTGAACGCAACAACTGAAAAGCAACGTAAGGGTCTGGCGGATTACTTTTCGCCATCGATTCCGCTCAGCCGGATTTCCGGTGGCGGTAATGGTGCCTTCCAGGGCGACAGTATGTTTACCGAAGACATCCAGCCGCAGTCCGGTACGGGGGCTTCTGACATCAATCCGATGGATGCGCAGAAAGCCCAGGGTCAGACCGGCGTCAGTGATGCCGAGAAAGCCGAGGAAGACAGCAAGTTCCGCGCCATCGAAGAGCAGCTTCAGGGCCGCGGTGGTGAGAGCATGGTTTCGGTTGAGATGTCACGCCACATCATTACGCGTGTCACCGATGAAGGTCTGATTGTCGAGCTGTTCGAGACAGACGGGGTCAATCTTTTTGCCGCCGGTGGCGCGGAGCCGACTCCGTTGTTCCGTGACCTGGTGCGCATGGTGGCGCGGGTGAGTGGCAGTGTGACCAATGACATTGCGATCAGCGGGCACATTCAGTCGCATCCGGTTGTGTTGGCACAGAATCCGGTTTGGGAAGTGTCTCATAACCGGGCAAATGTCACCCGAACTTTGCTCGAATCGGGTGGTATGAAATCCAGCCGAATCCATCGGATTACGGGGCACGCGGACAGAAAACTGGCAGTGAAAAATCCGATGGCGGTCCGGAATAACCGGGTGGAAATCATCCTCTTGCGTGAATGAACCCCATATAACTCACCCTCGGGCGGCGCAGTATAAATTGCATTTTATCTGTTAGCCGCCCGTTAAGTGCTGATGCGCTAGCTGTTGCTCCAAGAACGACTTATTGCAGCAGAAAGGCGCAACATGACCATTTCTTCCGCCCTGAATGCCGGTGTTTCCGGATTGAGTGCAAACGCGAGCTCTTTGGCCGCAATTTCGGACAATATCGCAAACTCCTCCACAAGCGGGTACAAGAGAGTAGAGACCGACTTCCAATCCATGGTGGTCGGCTCTTCTGGCGGCAGGTATTCTGCGGGCGGTGTTTCCGCCAGCAATATGCGCCTGATTGACCAGCGCGGACCTCTTGTCGGAACCAACAATGCAACCGATCTGGCTGTAAGTGGCCGTGGCATGTTGCCCGTTGCCTCCCTGACCGAAGTGCAGGGCGACAATGGGTCTCCAACCATGTTGATGACCACAACCGGGTCCTTCCGCACCAATGACGAAGGTTACCTGACGACAAAGTCAGGTCTGGTCCTGCTCGGCTGGCCTGCCAACCCGGATGGTACAGTTTCAGACGGTCCACGCGACACAGCCGAAGGGCTGGAGCCGGTTCAGTACAACATGAACCAGCTGACTGGCGAGCCGACAACAACTGTTGGTCTGGGCGTGAACCTTCCCGCCACTGATACCGAGGCCGGCAGCGCGGGTACTGTGCGCAACATGACGGTTGAATATTATGACAACCTTGGCAGCTCGCAGACACTGGGCATTACCTATACGCCAACGGTTCCTGCAACCGGCAGCTCGAACGAATGGACCATGCAGATCACCGATAGCGCCTCTGGCGGCGCGGTGATTGGCGAATACACCATGACGTTCAATGACAGTCGTACCGCGGGTGGTTCACTTGCCTCGGTCACGGCGGTTTCGGGCGGTGCCTATGATCCGGCAACCGGCAGCATTGTGGTCAATGTTGATGGCGGGCCGATGGAAATCAAAGTCGGCACCATTGGTGAGAGCGATGGGTTCACCCAGCTTTCCGATACCTTTGCACCGGCTTCGGTCACCAAAGACGGTTCTGAAGTCGGCACCATGGTTGGTGTCGAAGTTGACCCGCAGGGCTATCTCCGCGCCAACTATGATTCCGGTGCCAGCCGTGTGATTTACAAGATCCCACTGGTGGATGTCCCTAATTTGAATGGCCTGAAATCACTTGATAACCAGACCTATCTGCCCTCGTCGGACAGTGGATCCTACTTCTTGTGGGACGCGGGTGACGGACCAACAGGGGAAGTTGCCTCTTATTCGCGGGAAGAATCAGCCACCGATGTGGCGACCGAACTGACGGATATGATCAAGACGCAGCGGGCCTATTCTTCCAATGCCAAAGTGATCCAGACCGTCGATGAGATGCTTCAGGAAACCACCAACATCAAGCGATAAGCGTCGCTGATACTTTGACTCCGGCTTAGAAAGAGCGCCTGACATGTCTATCACAAGTGCACTTAACTCCGCGATGACCGGACTGACCGCGAATGCGCGGCTGTCCCAAGTAACTTCGGAGAACCTGGCCAATGCGCTAACGCCTGGCTACTCCTCTCAAAAGCTGAACCTGTCCACCAGCCAATATGCGGCTGGTGTCAGGATCGGGGATGTGGAGCGCAATGTTAATCCGGCATTGCAATCCACCACCCGCAAGGCGGAAGCTGAATATGCAAAGATCGGAGTCTACTCGGATTTCTATTCGCGGATGTCCAACTTTGTTGGCACCGTGGACGACAATATGTCGATCTCTACGCAGATCTCAAACTTTGACGCGGCATTGGTCGAAGCAACCTCACGCCCGGATTCAACCGAACGGTTGCACGATCTTTCGGTAAAGGCGGACTTGATTGTTCAATCCATTACTGACGCAGCCGACGGGTTGAACAATCAGCGGCTTGCAGCTGAATCCTCGATTGATCTGCAGGTTGACCAACTGAACAGTCAGTTGAAAGAACTGGAAAAGCTGAATGCCCGTATTGTTGTTGCTCAGGCGGCAGGTGGTAGCACCACAGCAATGGAAGATCAGCGAGATCTGTTGATTGATACTGTGAACCAGGCGATCCCGGTCAACGTCGTGCAGCGGGATCAGGGCCGGGTTGCTCTGTTCACCGTTGGGGGTGTCGCCTTGCTGGATGGTCGGGCATCAGAGCTGAGCTTTGACGCCAAGCGCACAATCGAGCCACAGATGACCCAGGACAACGGGTTGTTGTCAGGGCTGGAGATCAATGGTCTGGCGATGGATACCTCTATCAACGGGCCGTTGCGGGGCGGCACCTTGATTGCGGCCTTTGATATTCGCGACAATGTCGCGGTTGAGGCGCAGAATGACCTGGATGCCGTAGCCCGCGATCTGGTGGAGCGCTTCCAGGATCCGGCGTTGGATGCCACTATTGGCCTGACCGATGCGGGGATCTTTACCGACAGCGGCGGTGCCTTTGATCCTGCTGATACAGTGGGGCTGGCGGCGCGGCTGGAATTGAATGATCTGGTGGCCATGGACGGTCAGGCAGAAACCTGGCGTCTGCGGGATGGGCTCTATGCGGCCGCCGAAGGCGATCCTGGTGATGCCAGCCAACTGATCGCCTATTCCGAAGCCATCAGCGAAAACCGGACGGTTTCGACCACCAAGTTGGGCACCATTTCTTCGGATCTCAACACGCTGAGCGCCTCTCTTATGTCGCGGTTTGCCCGAGACAGTGACAGCGCCAACAATTCGCTAAGCTTTGCTGCCACCAGTTACACCGAGCTGGCTCAGGCAGAGCTTGCCCTTGGTGTTGATTCGGACGCCGAGCTGCAAAACATGATGCTCATCGAGAATGCCTACGCAGCAAATGCACGCATGCTGTCGACCATTGATGACATGATGGAATCTCTTCTGAGGATATAATGAATGATCTATAATTCCTACGGCGACCTGACCACTCATAGTTTCCTGCGCAATCGCAATGCGGAACTAAAGCTGGATCTGGCGACGCTGTCACAAGAAGTTTCCACAGGCAAAAAATCCAACCTGACAGCGGAGTTGGGCGGTGACTTTTCCTATCTGGCCGATATCGAAAACAATCTGAACCGGATCGAAAGCCAAACCGTCGCCACCAATGAGACCAAACTCTTCGCCCTGAGCATGCAGAGTAATCTGTCGCGTATTCAGGAGGGAACGCAGCTGATGCGTGACGACATCGTTTCGGTCTCCACCACGCTGAACGCGACCGACGCGGAGCAGTTCGCCAAGGAGGCCAGTCGTCAGTTGGACGCGGCAATCAGTTCATTGAATGGTTGGGCTGGTGGACGCAGCTTGTTTTCCGGCACGGCGACGGGAACATCACCGTTGAATGATGCCGACACAATGATGAGTGAACTGGTGCTCGAAACGGCCGGTCTGACCGATGCGGCCGATATTATTCAAGCGGTGAAAGACTGGTTTGCAGACCCCGCCGGATTTAACACGTTGATGTACAATGGGTCGACCACTGATCTTTCCCCGGTCGAAATTGGCGATGGCGAGACGGTATCGCTGTCTCTGCGGGCCGATGACCCGGACCTGACACATTCTTTGCAGAGCTTTGCGATCCTTGCCCTGATGGATGAACCCGGTGTGGCGCTGTCAGATGAAGTCAAAATCGACATGACCCGCGCAGGCATTACTGAAATGGCTGACAGCAGCTCTCGTTTGGTTGAGGCGCAGGCGGATATCGGCTTTATGGAATCTCAGCTCGAACGGGTCAGCACGCGCAATCAGGCCAGTAAAACCAGCCTCAGCCTGGCCTTCAACGACATTGTTCTGGCCGATCAGTATGAAGTTTCCTCCAAGATGAAGTCGACAGAGACCCAGCTGGAAATCCTTTATACGGTGACTGCGCGCAGCGCCCAACTCAGCCTTGTAAAGCACATGTGATGATGAAATTTTTTCGCCTTTTGATCGCCTGCCTGCTGCTGCCGACTTTGGCGCAGGCCAATGCAATTCGCCTTAAGGATCTTGTCGAATTCGACGGGGTGCGCGGCAACGATCTGGTAGGTTACGGCTTGGTTGTGGGTCTCAATGGTACCGGGGACGGGTTGCGAAACTCGCCCTTCACAGAAGAGATCATGACCAACATTCTGGAACGTCTCGGGGTCAATGTAACCGGCGAACAGTTCCGGCCGAAAAACGTGGCAGCGGTCTTTGTGACCGCAACCTTGCCGCCCTTTGCCCGTGTTGGCGGTACTGTGGATGTCACGGTGTCGGCCATTGGCGATTCCAAAAGCCTGCTGGGTGGCACCTTGATCATGACGCCGCTGAACGCCGCTGATGGTCAGATCTATGCGGTGGCGCAGGGGACCATTCTTGCGGGTGGGGCTGTTGCCGAAGGCGATGGCGCCAGCGTTACCCAGGGGGTTCCGACCTCTGGCAATATCCCTTCGGGGGCGCGGGTAGAGCGCGAGATCGGTTTTGATCTGTCGTCGCTGTCGACCATGCGTCTAGCCCTGCGGGAGCCGGATTTCACCACCGCAGAGCGGATCGAACGCGCGGTGAATGATGAATTTGGCCGTGGCGTTGCATTGATGCGCGATTCCGGCACTGTCGAGATCGACATCAAACGCACAAATGCACGCTCAACCGCCCATGCTGTCGGGCGGATGGAAAATCTTTTGGTGGAACCGCAGCGCAAGGCCCGTGTGGTGGTTGATCAGCGCTCCGGAACCATTGTGATGGGCAGCGATGTGCGGATTTCTCGGGTGGCGGTGGCTCAGGGTAACCTGACGCTACGGATCGAAGAGGCACCGTTGGTGTCACAGCCAAGTCCCTTTACTGATGGCGAAACAGTGGTGGTGCCGCGTACCAATGCAGCCATCGACGAGGAAGAAGGCGTGCAGTTGGCTGAGGTGCGCGAGACCACATCCCTGTCAGAGGTGGTCGCAGGTCTCAATGCGCTGGGCGTGTCGCCCCGTGACATGATCGACATCCTGAAAAGTCTGAAAGCCGCAGGTGCATTGCACGCCGAGTTTGTGGTGCGCTAAGCCACGACAGACTGCCTAAGCTACAGAAAGTCCCGGATCGTCGCAGACGGTCCGGGACTTTTGATTTTGAGGTTTTAGATCTTCAGATCACGCTGCCAATAGCGCAGCCCGCAGCATAAGGCATTACCCGACATCAAAACGGGTCACCGGCATCAACGCTGTCCCCATTGTGGAAAAGGATCTGCCATATCGGTCCAGGCATCGGGGTGGAAATCCGTTGTATCGACCAAGGCGTCATTCAGCCGGGCACTGATGGTTTCACGCTCCAGCCCGGCGCCAATGAAGACCAGTTCCTGGCGCCGATCCCCCCATGGCTCTACCCAGTTGCGGGCAATTTCAGCCTGTGCCTGTGGGTGATCTGGCAGGCGGTCTTGCGGTACCGAGGCCCACCACCGGCCCAGGGGAGCCACTGAAGACAGCGCCCCGGCGAGGCTGAATTCGGCCGCCCAGTCTGGCCGGGTAGCGATCCAGAAATGTCCCTTGGCACGGATCACCCCCGGGAGCGCGCCGTTCAACACCGCATGCAGTTTTTGCGGATCAAAGGGGGCACGGGCGTGAAAGGCGAAGGATTCGATGCCGTATTCTTCATCCTCGGGGGTGTGGTTGGCAAAGCCATACAGCTCTTTTGCCCACATGGGGTGTTCATGGGCGGTGTCAAAGTTGAACAGGCCGGTGTCGAGAATGGCATCAGCCGCCACGTCAGAGTGATCGGTGTCGATGATCCTGGCGTCACCATTCAGCGCGCGGATGATCTTGCGCGCGTTTTCTGTGCGGGATGCGCCTGCATCTGTAACCTTGTTGAGGATCACAACATCGGCAAATTCGATCTGTTCGGTGAGCAGGCTGACCAGACTGCGGTTGTCTTCTTCGCCCAGCGATTCGCCGCGGTCGTTGAGAAAGTCATGGCTGGAGAAATCCTGTAAAAGGTTCACCGCATCAACCACGGTGACCATAGTGTCGAGCCGTGCCACGTCAGACAGGCTTTGGCCCTGGTCGTCGCGAAAATCAAAGGTCGCCGCCACGGGCAGCGGTTCTGAAATTCCGGTGGATTCGATCAGAAGATAATCAAAGCGGCCTTCCTGGGACAGTTTGCGCACCTCTTTGAGCAGGTCATCGCGCAGGGTGCAGCAGATACAGCCATTGGACATTTCAACCAGGGTTTCTTCGGATCGCGACAGTTCGGTGCTCTCGCGGACCAGATCGGCATCGATGTTTACCTCAGACATGTCGTTGACGATGACGGCAACCCGCCGCCCATTGCGGTTGTTCAAGACACGGTTGAGCAATGTGGTTTTGCCTGCCCCAAGAAAGCCGGACAGAACGGTGACGGGAAGGCGGGTATCGGATTGGGAGGTGTCGCGCATGGAACATGGATCCTCGGCTTTTTGCTAGGCGGGTAAAAGGGATGAATTATCTAATGATGTTATATCATAACATTTGCAAGAAAATTCTGTACCGCCAAAACAATCTTGGGCAAAGACCAGCGCACACAGGACAACAGCCCCGGCACTGGGGCCGGGGCTGTAAGCGCAGAATGCTGGAGGCACCCTGTGGGATTTATGTCTTATTTTAATGGCTAGGGATAATAGCTGCGCACCAGGGCAGTTGCGATCAGGCTCCAGCCGTCGGCGACCACAAAGAACGCCAGTTTGAACGGAAGCGAGACCACCGCCGGTGGCACCATCATCATCCCCATCGACATCAGCACCGCAGCCACCACAAGGTCGATCACCAGGAAGGGCAGAAAGACCAGAAAGCCAATCTGAAAAGCGCGGGCAATTTCAGACAGCAGAAAGCTGGGGATCAGCACGGAAAGCGGTGCCTCCGGGCTGGGATTCATGGCTTCCATGTCTGGGCGCAGATCGGAAATCGCATAGAAGGTATCGGGATCCAGACGATTGGCCATAAAGGCACGAAATGGTTCCAGCCCCCGCATCAGGCCGGTTTCAATGTCGATCTGTTCTTCGATCAGGGGACTGATGCCGACCTGCCAGGCCTCGGTAAAGACCGGTTCCATGACAAAATAGGTGAGAAACAGCGCTAGGCTGATCATCATCATATTGGGTGGCGCCTGCTGCAGGCCCAGACCCTGGCGAAGGATCGACAGAACCGTCACCAGGAATGGGAAACAGGTGATCATGATCAGCAGACCAGGGGCCAGGCTGAGCACGGTGATCAACAGGATAAGCTGGATCGAACGGGCCGAGATAGATTGCCCCTCGGCGAGCGACAGGCTCAGCTCCTGCGCCATTGCCGCCTGCGGCAGCATCAGGGCTGCGCAGGAAACAACAAGAGTGAGGATTAGGGCTGTGCGTGTCATCCCAGGCCGTTTTGCAAATCGGCGATCTCGGTCAGGCGAACCGCCAATTGACCAGCCTGATCGCCTTCCATTTCTTCGAGCTGACCCCGGGCGACCAAACGGTCCCCGACATATAGGTCAACGGGATCCTCGACGCGTTTATCCAGCGCCAGAATTGAGTTCTCACACAGACCCACGAGGTCGCGGACCAGGGGGCGGGCCTTGCCAACTGAAACCACCACCTCGACGGGAACAGAAACAAATGGGTTGCTGGCGTCGGTGGCCTGCTTCTTGAGATCGTCGGCGTCATCCATACTGGCTGTCCTCTCTAACGTGGTAGGTGAAGGCTTCTATTGAGTCCTGAATGGATTCAACCAGCCCCGAACTGTTGATTTCGCGTTCCGAAGTTCCGGCCCGCAGATAGGCCTGCCCCGGTGCCAGGTTTTCGTCTTCCTGGACCTGAACCGGAGTGGCAAAAGAATCGGGTAGCAGGGAGCGCACAGCAGTCCCCTCCCCGGGCGACACAAAGATGCTCATCGGTTGATCCGTGTGCATCTTGGCCATGTCGGTCATTTGATCGACGATATGGTGGCCAAAGGTCGCTGCCATGGTATCGGGCAGCACCGCACTGGTCAGGACCTTGAACATAGGGTCCAGAGATTCGATCAGCTGTGCCTGCGCTTCTTTGTAGGTGAAGTTCAGATCCTCCAGCGAACTCGTCAAAGTGGCTGAAATATGTGCTGTCTCTTTATCCTTGGCCGTCACCGCATCGTCCCAACCGGCGCTGTAGCCCTTTTCATAAGACACAGCCCGTTCTTCCTCGATCAGCTCTTCCGAGAGTTCCGGGAAATCCGTTTGTTGAACAAAGGTTGCAGGACCAAAATCTTCTAGCAGGTGGGTAATTCCCATCAGACCCGTTCCTCATTTTCTTCCAGCCATCCGCGCAGGATCTGGACAGTTTCTTCTTGGCGTTCGCCAATCATTTCACGCAGGCGATCAACCGGGTTCTCGCCGCCACCTCCGAGGGCTGGCAGGCCACCCATGTCGCCCATGCCACCCATGTCGCCCATGCCGCCGAACTGGCCGCCGCCATCCTGAATTTCACCATCCAGGGCGATATTGGAGCCAAGGTCCGGGTTCATCATAAAGTCCCCCATACCAGGTGCTGTTCCCATGGCGGGCAGGTCAGGCAGCCCCCCCATTGGATCCATACTCGGGGCGCCAAGCGCTGGAACGCCTTCGCTTTTTCCTGCCAGAATTGGCCGGACCACAAAGAGACCGAGAATCAGGGTCACAATGGCAAGGGCTGCCATCTGAATAAGCCCCATGGCGTCAAAGTAGACGTTGTCCATAAAGGAGGAGGTGGCCTCGGTGCCCTGGGGTTCGATGCTGGGCAGATCCATCGACTTGAGGGTAATGACATCGCCGCGGGCCTCGTCAAACCCGATCGCCGCCGAGATCAACTCGCGCAGGGCGCCCAGCTCTTCTTCGGGGCGCGGTTCAAACACAGATTCGCCCGCGTCATTGGTTATCGTCTGACCATTGATCAGGACCGCAACGGTCAGGCGTTTGATTGCACCTGGGCCGCGGATGATTTCCTTTTCGGTCTCGGAGATTTCATAGTTCACTCGCTCACGCGTTGCAGTGGTGTTGTTCTTTGACCCCTGGCCCGAAGCGGCATCCCCATCCGGAATATTCGAGGCCACGGTGACCTCGCCGGATTGGTTGCTGGACACATCGGCACGTTCTTCGACATCTGTACTGATGGCGACACGGCTGGCGGGATCAACATGCTTTTCGCGGATCGATTCGGTGTCGGTGACGGTATCGACGCTGACCTCGACCACGGCATTGCCGTGACCCACGCGGGCCTCAACCAGGCGCATGACCCGATCCCGAATCGATTGTGAGCGATCATCGGTTCCAGCACCGGCAGCAGCCGCGGCTTCAGGAGATCCGATCAAAGACCCATTGGCATCAATCACAGCAACATTATCCACCGCCAGTCCGGTGACGGCGGACGCAACCAAAAAGCGAATCGCATTGGCCTGGGCTGGGGTAATCGGGGATCCCAGAGGCACGACGGATACGGAGGCTGTTGGATCCACAGTGCGTTGAAAAGGATTGGCGCCAGTATTGGCAATATGGACACGGGCCTGGCTGATATGGGGGCTGGCAACGATGGTTCGGGCCAGCTCTCCTTCTTTGGCGCGCCAGTAGGCCGCATCAAACATCTGCGATGTTGTACCAAACCCGGTTAGCGAATCGAGCAGTTCGTAGCCACGACCGCCATTTGCAGGCAGGCCTTCGCTGGCCAGTGTCATGCGCAGCTCATCGCGGCGATCAGCGGGGACATATATAGAGCCACCGCGAACTTCGTATTGTGTATTGGCCTGTTCCAGTGACCGTACTACATCCCCAGCCGAGCCAGCTTCGAGCCCAGCATAGAGTAATTTCATGGTTGGCTTGCTCGCCACATGGGACATGGCAAACACACTCGCAATCACCGCTACTGTGGCGCCAACCACAATGAGCCGCTTACGCGTATCCAACCCGGTCCAGACATTCTTGATCTGCTGCACTTTAACCTCCGTCGCACCGGCATTCTGTCCGGCGTGATCCCTTTTTGACCGAGGGGCCTTAACATTCGGTTAGTTCCTCAGGGGTTATGAAGGCTTTGCACGACGTTTTAGGGAAAGCCATGACAGACGCTGTAGTGAATGCGGAAGAAGACGCACCGGGTAAAAAAAGCAAACTGCCTCTCATCATTGGGGTCGTCCTTGCACTTGCAGGCGGCGGTGGCGGTTTTTTTGCAGTTTCGTCAGGGCTTCTTCCCTTTGGTAAATCCGCAGAGTCCGAAGAGACTCATGCGGCTGTAGAAGCGCCAGAAGGCGTAGATAGTGGTGAGACGGCGGAGGATATCGCCAAGCTTGCCTTCATCGAGATGGAACCAATTGTGATTACGCTGCGCAAAGCAAGCGGCATCAAACACTTGCGGTTCAACGCACAATTAGAGGTGGACGCGCTCCACCAGGCCGAGGTCGAAAAAGTCCTCCCCCGTGTAGTCGATGTACTGAATAGCTATCTTCGCGCTCTGGAGCTGGAGGATCTGTCTGATCCGATGGCGCTGCCAAGGCTGCGCGCGCAGATGCTGCGGCGAATCAACATAGCCACCGGACAGGGGCGTGTGCGTGATTTGCTGATCATGGAATTCGTACTGAACTAGGAGAACGGGATGGACCTTATTGCTGATATCCTGCTTGCGGCGGGGGCCCTTGGGGCCGGATTTTACTGTTTGGTGCTTTCGCGCCGGTTGAAACGGTTCAATGACCTGGAAAAGGGCGTCGGCGGAGCCGTTGCTGTACTTTCCTCGCAAGTAGATGACTTGAATAAATCTTTTGCCTCGGCGCGGCAAATCACTGAGGGCTCGAGCCAGGCGCTGGATCAGCTCACCGGGCGGGCCGAATCGGTGGCGCAGCGGCTGGAACTGATGATGGCTTCGATGCATGACATGCCGGAAGCAAATGTCGCAGCCCCGCAGCCCCGCCGGGCTGTCGCCCCTGATGCGGAAGAAAACGATGCTCTGGCTGTTGCCTATGAGACCGAAGCCGCCCCAGAGGCCGCAGTAGAGACACCGGCAGAAGATCCAAACAAAGCGGCCGGCGTTATGTTTGTGCGTCACAACCGCGATAAGAATCGGGTGGCGTGATGACTGCAAAACAGCCAAAGACCAAAAAGCAAAAGAAGCCAGGTCGTAGCCGGAGCAGCGCCTTGTTCTTGTTGTCGCTGCTTTTGATCGGCTCGGCGCTGGTGCGTCTGGGCATGGAGGCCGGTCCGGCAATCGCGCGGGAAGTTTCCAATCTTCAGAACGGCGAAGACCAAGAGCCCGCCCATGGCGGCCAGATGCAAAGCCAGGGCATGCCGTCTTCTGCTGAGCTGCAGGCGATGTTGGCAGCCTTTAAGGAGCGCGAAGCGGCGCTTGAGCTGCGCGAAGCTGAAATCGAAGACCGCATGAAGGCTTTGGGAATCGCTGACGAGGCCATTGACCGGAAACTGGCGGCCTTGGAGAAGGCGGAAGAAGAGCTGCGGACAACATTGGCATTGGCCGATGGTGCCACAGAGGCTGATGTTGACCGTCTGACCACTGTTTATGAACAGATGAAGCCAAAAGAATCGGCAGCACTGTTTGAAGAAATGGATCCCAATTTTGCGGCGGGTTTCCTGGCACGTATGCGGCCAGAGGCTGCGGCTGGTATCATGGCCGGTCTGAGCCCGGAAGCAGCCTATACAATCAGCGTTGTGATGGCTGGACGTAACAGCGGAGTTCCCAAGGAATAACTTGGGCTTCGCGCTCAGGCTTTCTTAATCCGACTCGCCTAAGTTTAGAAAAAGCAATGAAATTTGGAGTGACCCTATGGTCGGAATAGCAGGCATCCTGGTAATTTTTGTCATGGTATTCGGTGGGTATCTACTGGCCGGCGGCAAGATGGGGATTATTCTCAAGTCGCTTCCCTTTGAGATGATGATGATTGGCGGTGCCGCAGTGGGTGCCTTTCTGATCAGTAACGATATGGGCGGCATCAAACACACCCTGAAAGACCTCGGGAAGGTCTTCAAAGGGGCCAAGTGGAAATCCGATGATTATCGGGATCTCCTTTGCCTTCTGTTCTCGCTGATCCGTATTGCCCGGGCCAACCCTGTCGAGGTGGAGCAGCACATTGAAGACCCTGAAAATTCCTCGGTCTTCAACAAATACCCCAAGATCCTGGCAGATGGCGAAGCGGTGAACCTGATTTGTGACACCATGCGCTCTGCCTCGATGAACTACGATGACCCGCATCAGGTCGAGGAAGTTCTGGAAAAACGCATGGAGGCCAATCACCATCATGCGCTGCATTCCAGCCACGCTCTGCAAACCATGGCAGACGGTCTTCCGGCGCTTGGGATTGTTGCGGCTGTTTTGGGTGTTATCAAAACCATGGCCTCGATCGACCAGCCGCCAGAGGTTCTGGGTAAGATGATTGGTGGCGCGCTTGTTGGGACGTTCCTTGGGGTTTTTCTGGCCTATGGTCTGGTTGGTCCCTTTGCTGACAAGGTAAAAACCATCACCGAGGAAGACTCCCACTTTTACAAATTGATCCGCGAAGTGCTGGTTGCGAATCTTCACAACCATGCGGCTGCGATCTGTATCGAAGTTGGTCGCCAGAACACGCCTTCGCATATTCGCCCCGGTTTTTCTGAACTGGAAGAAGCCCTTAGATCGGTAAAACAGGACGCAGCATGATTTGGCGCGCATTTGCGATAGCCGCCACAGCGTTGGCGGCGGGCTCCTCTGCCCAGGCTGAGACCATCATCGCCCGCTCAGGCGAGCATGATGGCTTCTCGCGCCTGGTCATGCGCCTGCCGGATGGGGTGCAGTGGACACTTAACCAATCTGGGCGTACCGCAAGCCTAAAAATTAATTCGTCTACTGCTGTATTTGACACCTCGCGGGTTTGGAACCTGATCCCCCGCGATCGTCTGCAGGGCCTGACACAAAGCGGCCCTGGTCAGCCTCTGCGGATGGAATTGGGCTGTGACTGTGAAATCCAGTCCTATCTGCAAAGGGATGGCTATCTGGTTGTCGATATCACAGATGGCAGCGGTGCGCCGGTGGCGTCCAATCCGGTACAGAGCAATTTTGGCGCTTTGACGCTTGGCTCTCCGGTGGAATCTGTCGCCCCAGAGCCGTCCAGGGTGCCTTCAGCTGTTGCGGGATACCGGTTCAACCTGTCCCAGGGGGCTATCGCGGATGCCCGCATGGCGTTGAATCTGAAATCTGCCATCAGTGCTGATCGCGGCGGACAAGTTAGCCGACAACAGCCAGAGCCCGAACCGGAACCTGTCAAGACGACCAAGGAAATGATTGCCGAGTCCGCTCGTTTGGCTGAACCCGAACCGGTCGGGTCGCGCGGTGCTGCGGTTCTGGCTGCTGGACTGGATGCGGAACTGGGTCTGAACCAAACACCGGCCAACCCGGAACCTGTGGCAGAGGACGAGGCCGCAGCGCAAGAAACTGCGGAGGTCTTGGATGAACTGCCCGAGATGAATTTGCTGCTCAATATGGATGAAACCGCGCGGGCTGCGGCGGTGAACGCTTCAGAGCAGCGGTTGCTGCAACAGATTGGCAGGGCAGCGAACCAGGGTTTGCTGGATGTGGCACGGTCAGGGGATGCGGATGGCAGTCGGCCATTGGAGCTGCTGGGGCGGGCAGATCGCCCCCTGAACCCGCTTGACAATATTTCTGTGACCTCGGCCATCGACCGCGAGACCGGTTTGATTGCGCGCGCGACCACGGATTCCAACATTGATGACCACTGTCTGCCGGATCGCCGAATCGCTATTCACACCTGGGGCAACGACAGCCCCTTTGCGGATCAGCTTGGCCCGTTGCGCGGTGCCTTGGTGCGTGAATTTGATGATGTAAACCCAGCCGGTGTGCGGGCTCTTGCCAAGCTTTATCTATACTTTGGCTTTGGGGCCGAAGCCCGGAGCATGTTGTCGATGCTGCCAGAAGAACGGGTCGACGCCGAGCAACAGGCAACGCTTATTGCGATGGCAGATCTGATGGATGGCAAAGGGATCGGCATCAATCATCCGTTTTCGGGGCAGCAGGGCTGCAATGGGCAAACCGCGCTTTGGTCGGTGCTGGCAGATGGTAACATCCGCAAAACGGCCAATACCGATGCAATTCAGCAGGCCTTTGCCAAGCTGCCTGTGCATCTGCGGGTGAATTTTGGCCCCCGTCTCAGCTCGATGTTTGCTGAATCTGGTGATCTTCATATTGCCGAATCTATTTTGCGCTCTGTCAGCCGCACCGGGGCGGAATTTGTGCCGGAGATCAACTTGGCCGAAGCCGCAATTGCAGAACTGGAAGGCGATACTGAGGTGGTGGCAGAAAAGCTCACCGAAGAGGTCGCCGAGCGTACTGAAAGCGCCCCCACGGCTTTGATTGATTTGATTGAGCTCAGCTATAACGAACGCAAAGCCCTGTCTCCGGATGTGCCAGAGCTGATCGCCTCCTATGAACTGGAGAGCCGCGATACCCCTCTGGGTGGGCCTCTGCGCAAGGCCGGTGTGGTGTCCCTGGCCTTGACCGGAGAGTTCGCGCAGGCTTTTGACAAGTTGAAGCAGGTCACCCGGCGCGATGGGCCAGCGGCGCGGGCTGATGTGCTTGATCCGCTGATGACACTGCTGACCGAACGGGCAGATGATGTGACCTTTCTGCAGTATGGTCTGGTGTTTGCCGGTCAATCGACCGCTGCCGAAGCTGGCCCGGTGGCTGAGCTGATGGCGCGTCGCCTGCTGGATCTGGGGTTTGCGGAACAGGCGCAGTCCTTGCTGCAGAAGCTGGCGCTGGAGCCTGAAAACAAGGATCGCCGCCTGATGATGGCCGAAACCGCGCTGGCGCTGGGCAAACCCCATAACGCGTTGGTGGAATTGATGGGGCTTGAGGGATCGGAAGCCAATCGGATGCGGGCCGCAGCCCTGTGGCGCAACGGTGAATTTGCGCGCTCTGGGGAGTATATGCTGGGAGAAGACAGCAACGCGGCTGCCCGTGGCTTCTGGCACTCGGAAGACATGGAGGCGATCGAGACCATGGCGCCTGCTGAGGATGCGCCCTTTGGACAGGTTGCCACGGTGACCAGCCAGATTTCCGCAACTAGCCAGGATCCCGAAGGTCTGTCACCGCTGGCCCATGCACGGGCTCTGGTCGAGAGCAGCATCGGCACCCGTGACAATATTCTCGACCTGCTCAATAGGGTCGATTCTGCAAATGCTCCCCCTGTTGAATAGGGGCCAGGCTGAATAAGGGCCAGTTCGGGGCGCTTTTGGAGTTTGGATGAAGTTGCGAAAGGCCGCCTCTTGGGGCGGCCTTTCGCCGTCCTGCTAACACTTTGTCAACTGTCTGAAACTACCTTGGATTTTAGATTAATCCGCGATTGGACAGGCAGAATGCCGTTAGCTATCAGAACTTCAGATCGACGCATGTCGCGGTCTTTGAACCACAGGTCTCCCCCTGCCGCCTCGGGGCGGCAATTTGGGGCGATATCCAGTGCTGCTCTGACCGGGGCAAAATATGCCGTGGTCTTGAACAGGACATCTTTCAAAACTTTTGAACGCAGGGCCTGCGCCGGAAGCTCCACCCCGTGTGGGGGGCTTTGGCATGTCCGCAAAGACCACATCGTCCTCAACAGCCTGATTGCTCCAGAACAAGAGAATGCTCGTGCCTAAATTTACCGCTCAACAGCTTTTTAGCCCGACAGTGCTTTTGGCGCTGGCTCTGATGGCGATCATCGTGATGATGATCCTGCCCATGCCAGCCTGGGTACTAGATGTGGGCCTTGCCGCGTCTTTTGGCCTGGCAATCCTGATCTTCACCATTACCCTGTTCATCGAGCGGCCGCTGGATTTCTCGTCCTTCCCGACGATCCTGCTGGCCTCCTTGATGCTGCGCCTGTCGCTGAATATTTCGTCGACCAAGCTGATCATCGGCCAGGGTCATACCGGTACGGATGCGGCCGGCGATGTGATCCAGGGCTTTGCTCAGTTTGTCATGAGCGGCAGCGTGTTTCTGGGTCTGGTGACCTTTGGCGTCCTGCTCATTGTTAACTTCATGGTCATCAACAAGGGCGCGGCCCGGATGGCCGAAGTTGGTGCACGTTTTGCCCTGGACGGGATGCCGGGCAAACAGATGGCGATTGACGCCGATATGTCGGCAGGCGCGATCGACCATGCCACCGCCAAGGAACGCCGCGAGAACGACCAGAAGGAAACCACCTTCTTTGGCTCGCTGGATGGGGCGTCGAAATTTGTCAAAGGGGACGCGGTTGCCGGTCTGCTTATTACGCTGTTGAACCTGGTGATGGGTCTGGTGATGGGCGTTATTGTCCACGGGATGCCAGTTGCGACGGCTTTTGAAACCTATGCAATCCTGACTGTTGGGGATGGGCTGGTTTCGCAAATCCCATCGGTCATCATCTCGATTGCTGCGGCGCTGTTGCTGGCCCGTGGTGGGGCCACCGGCGCGACCGATATCGCGCTGATGGATCAGTTTGGCAAACACCCGGCGGCCCTGGCCACGGTTGCGGTGCTGATGGTGATGTTTGCGCTGGTCCCTGGCCTGCCGTTCCTACCCTTTGTTATCGGGGGGGCGGTTCTGGGCTTTGCGGCCTATCGTATTCAGGTGAAAATCAAGGCCAAAGAAGACGCCGAAATCGAAGACGAGATGGAGGAAACCGCCAATCCAACGCCGAGCAAGGCGCTGGGCGATATCCTTGATCTTGACGATTTGCACCTGGAGTTTGCCCCGGATCTGGTCAGCATGGTGCTGGATGCCGGCACCGGGTTAGACGCGCGTATCGCCAACATGCGGACCCATATTGCCACCAGCTTTGGCCTGATTTTGCCCGAAATCCGTCTCACAGATCAGGCGGATCTGGTGCGCGGAACCTATGTGGTGAAAGTGCAGGGGGTCGAACAGGTGCGGGGGACGCTACACCCGGATATGGTCCTGGCCTTGATGCCCGACAACCATAGTGCGCTGCCCCCAGGGACGGACGTAACCGAGCCCGTCTATGGCGCGCCAGCCCGCTGGATTAATGCGGCGCAACAACAGGATGCTGTTCTTGCGGGTGCCACGGTCGTGACCCCACCGGAAATCTTGGCAACGCATCTTCTGGAAGTGATCAAGCAGAACTTTGCCCGCTTGCTGACCTTCAAATCCCTGCGCCGCCTGCTGAATGAAATGACCGAGCTGTCGGATCCGTTCCGCGCCGAAGCCAACCGCAAGCTGCTGGAGGATCTGGTGCCCGACAAGGTGCCATTGGATACCCTGCATGCGGTCCTGCGCCTGCTGTTGGAAGAGCGGGTGTCGATCCGCAATATTCCTCTGATTCTGGAGGCCATTGCAGAGGCACGCATCCACTCTACCCAGCCAGAGGTAATCTGCGAACAGGTGCGTCAGCGCCTCGGTTTCCAGCTGGTTGCCGAGATGAAACGCGAAGATGGCACCATCCCGCTGATCCAATTGGCGCCAGAGTGGGAGGATACCTTTTCGACCTATCAGGTGGATGTCAGCGCCGGCAATCTCGATGTGGCCCTGCCGCCTGATATGTTCAACCGCTTGGCAGAGGGTCTGAGCGAGCGCCTGAACACTGTGACAGAACAGGGCGTCTTTGCCGCCGTGGTGACCTCTACCCGCCGCCGTCGCTATCTGCGCACCATTCTGAAATCCCGTGGCATCACCAATCCGGTGCTCTCGTTTGAGGAAATTGGTCTGGAAGCCCGCCCGGCATTGGTTGGAATGGTTGCCGCATGACACTGCTGGATCTGCCTCCAGAGTTGCGGGCGTTTCTCGGAGCGAGTTTCTGGCATTTTGCCATTGTCTTCTTGCGGGTTGGTGCCATGACCTCAGTGCTGCCAGCCTTTGGTGAACAATATGTCCCGATGAATATTAAGCTGGCGATTGCCGTTGCTTTTACCTTTGTCGTGGCGCCGGCCTTGCCCCTGTTTCCAGAGCCGACATCACCGCTGCATTTTGCTGGTTTAGCCACCAGCGAGGCCATTGTTGGCCTGGCCTTGGGGATCTCGGTGCGGCTGTTTCTCATGGGGTTGCAGATCGCTGGCACAATTGCAGCGCAAAGCACCTCCCTGTCGCAGGTTCTGGGCAATATCGGCGCCGATTCCCTGCCGGCAATGGGGGCAGTGTTGCTGGTGTCAGGCCTGGCGCTGGCGGTGATGATGGGGCTGCATGTCCGGGTGGCGGAGTTTTTGATCTATTCCTACCAGATTTTTCCGCTCGGCGATTACCCTGCGCCCGCTGGTTTTTCCGAATGGGGCATACACCGGATCGCCCGCGCGTTCTACATGGCCTTCACCCTGGCGGCGCCTTTTCTCATTACGGCGGTGATCTACAATCTGGCGCTGGGCGTGATCAACCGTGCCATGCCTCAGTTGATGGTGTTTTTTGTTGGTGCGCCGGTAATCACCTTTGGTGGTCTGTTCATTCTGATGGTTGCCAGCCCGATGATCCTGGATGTCTGGATGCGCGAGATGATGACCTTTTTTGCTGATCCCGGAGGTGGCTTGTAATGAGCGGCGACGACGATTCAGACAAGTCATTTGAGCCAACGGAGGCCAAGCTGCGCAAAGCGCGGGAGAAAGGTGAGGTTGCCAAATCAACCGACCTTTCCGTCGCCGCCGCCTATATGGGGTTGGTCGTCGCCTTATATGCGGCTGGCCACGGTATGGTGACCGAATTTGGCACTGTGTTGATGTCAATTATCGACCAGCCCGACCGGCTGGCGAAACAGCTGTTTTCCGGCAATGGAACGCCACCGGTTGGCGGCATGATTGCGGCATTGGTCTGGCCTCTGCTGCCGCTGTTTATCATTCCCTTTGTGCTGGTTCTGTTATCCATCGTCGGCCAACGGGCACTGGTCTTTGCGCCCAGCAAGCTTGAACCAAAGATGTCGCGGCTTTCGATTATTTCCAACGCCAAGAACAAGTTTGGTCGTGCTGGGCTGTTTGAGTTTGGCAAAAGCGCCTTCAAGCTGATGATATATTCGATCTGTCTTGGGGTTTATCTCAATAACCGGATGCCCGAGATGATCGCTTCCTCGGCAACCGGGGCCTCGTCGGTGATCAAGATGCTGGCAGAGCTGGGAATGGAGTTCCTGGTGATTGCCTTGCTGATCTCGATCACCATCGGGGTGGTGGATGCGATTTTCCAGCACGATGAACATCGTCGCAAGAACATGATGTCACGCAAGGAAATCCAAGACGAAAACAAGGACGCCGAAGGCGATCCCCATATGAAGGGCAAGCGACGTCAAAAAGCCATGGAAATTGCCACGGGCCAGATGATGGCTGCGGTGCCAGAGGCCAGCGTTGTGATCGTCAACCCGACCCACTATGCGGTGGCGCTGAAATGGGAGGGCGGTGCCGGTACGGCGCCGGTCTGCGTGGCCAAAGGTGTGGATGAGGTCGCGGCGACCATTCGCCGGATCGCCAATGAAAACGCCATTCCGATCCACAGTGATCCGCCAACGGCGCGGGCACTTTACGCCACCATCGGGATCGGTGACGAGGTTGAAGAAGAATATTACGCACCGGTGGCTGCGGCGATCCGCTTTGCTGATGAGATGCGCGAACGCGCCAAGGGAGGTCTGTGATGAAACAAAAGATGGCCATGCTCAAACAGATGGCTGCTGTCACCGAAGCGCAGTATCTGAAAGAACACGCCAAAATCAAACCCATCTTGGACCAAGAGGCGCGGCTGCGTGGCCAGTTGACCAAATTGGAGGCCCAGGTTCGTGAGGCCCGTTCAGAGGCTGATAGCGACATGCCGATGAAGGCCCTGGGGGCTGATCTGTTGTGGGAGGGCTGGCATTTGAACACGCGCCGCAATCTTAACATGCAGCTGGCGCAGGTCACCGCCCGCAAACTGATGGCGATGGATCGTCTGCGCCAGACCTTTGGCCGCAAAACCGCCGTGGGTGATATGGCAAAGACTGAAAAACGGCGGCTGAAAACAGCCCGCGCAAAATCCCTGGAGGCGCAATTGCTCGGGCTTTGAGCCCCTGCGGCAGCCTTTGCTCGGCTGAACGGGGCCAAGGCGATATGCTGGGTCTAATAAAAACAGCCAGAGCAAACCTTTGCCTCATGTTCAGCCAGCGACGGGCCCGAGCCCAGAGAGAGCAAGTTGCCGTTAAGCGATGAATGTCTGCTTGGACGTTTGGGTAACCGAGCCGGCGTTCTGGCCGCTGTTTGAAAATGCATCGACACTCAGGGCGGAAAGTGTGAGCCTGCTTGTCTTGCGTTTTTGCATTGGAAGGATACGTCTTGCTTCTATCGATCCAGGCCCATCTCATCTACAGATCTGAGCACCCCTGCGATTTATTGCTGCAGATCGAGGCGGCGCAGGATACCGAGCAGCGCTTGCAGAACACGCAATTTTGCCTCTCACCCGATGTTGAAACCAGTATTGTTTCCGGTGAAGAACAGGTTGGAACAAGGCGTTGGCTCCGCGTGGCCGGTGAATTTGAATGCATGTATCAAACGCAGGTCATGGTGGATCGAAAAACAGCTGTATTGGCTGAGCTCGCGGCCACAGAGCTGCGCCAGCTTCCCAGCGAGGTCACAAAGTTCCTTATGCCCTCACGATATTGCCATCCAGAAGACTTCGCCAATTCTGTCCCAGCTTTGTTTGGGGCGGCCTCTGGTGGCCGGTTGATTGTGGCAATGTCCGATTGGATTGAGAATCAATTCACATATGACAGCTTTGCAAGCCATGGTCTGACAACCGCAACGGACAGTTTTGGGGCTCGTGCAGGCGTTTGTCGCGACTATGCACATGTTTTGATCGCTATGGCGCGTTCCGTGGGTATTCCCGCCCGATTTGTGAGTGCCTATGCACCAGATGTTACGCCCCAGGATTTTCATGCCGTGGCAGAGGTTTATCTAGAAAATCAGTGGCATTTGGTTGACCCGACGGGCATGGCAAAAGCGAGTGAAATTGCGCGCATTGGTGTGGGCAGAGACGCTGCAGACGTGTCTTTTATGACGTCCTACGGCAGTATGTTGCTCAAAAAACAGGCAGTTAATGTGGCGCGCAGCGTATAATTCAACACTTCCATTTGCCAAACCTTCATAAACCCTTAACGTGTTTATATGGATTTAGAACGTCTCCACTTTGATGAAATGCTTTTGGGTTCAGATGGCGTCCGCGCTCCATACGCCGAATACCAAAAGTGGTTTGCAAACGAAGACCCTGCGCGTCTTTCAAAGAAATCAAAGGAAGCCGAGGCGTTTTTCCGACGCACAGGCATCACCTTTAATGTCTATGGCCAAGCCGCCGCCCAAGAAAGATTGATCCCGTTCGACTTGATCCCCCGCATTATTGCAAACCGCGAGTGGACCAAATTATCCAAAGGGATCAAGCAACGTGTGGGTGCAATCAATGCCTTTTTGCATGACATCTATCACCGACAAGAAATTCTACGTGCGGGGATCGTGCCGACCGAACTGATTTCGCGCAATGAAGCGTTCCTGCCGCAGATGATCGGGTTCACGCCACCGGGTAAAGTGTACACCCACATCGTCGGCACTGATCTTGTGCGCACGGGTGAGGATGATTTCTACGTGCTCGAAGACAACGCCCGAACACCGTCGGGTGTGTCTTACATGCTCGAGAATCGCGAAACGATGCTGCATATGTTTCCCGAACTGTTCAGCCAGATCAAAGTTCAGCGCGTGAGCGACTACCCCAAAAACCTGCGGCGCTCGCTTGCCGCCTGTGCGCCCGAGCGCTGCGCTGGCAAGCCCACCGTGGCCATTCTGACGCCAGGAATTCACAACTCCGCCTATTTTGAGCATTCGTTTCTGGCTGATCAGATGGGCGTCGAGCTGGTGGAAGGGCATGATCTGATGGTTGTGGACGGCCACATCGCGATGCGCACGACCAAGGGCTATAAGAACATTGATGTGCTGTATCGCAGGGTCGATGATGATTATCTTGACCCGCTGAATTTCAACCCAGACTCTATGTTGGGTGTGCCGGGGATCATGGATGTCTACCGTGCCGGAAACATCACCATTGCGAACGCGCCGGGGACGGGCATTGCTGACGATAAAGCGATCTATTCCTACATGCCCGACATCATCGAATTTTATACTGGTGAGAAGGCAATTTTGAAAAACGTCCAGACCTGGCGGTGTTCAGAGGCGGACTCGCTGGCCTATGTCCTAGATCATCTGGCAGAGCTGGTGGTGAAAGAGGTTCACGGATCGGGCGGCTATGGGATGCTTGTCGGGCCAGCAGCCAGCAAGAAAGAGCTGTCATCCTTTGCTGCCAAACTGCGCAGAAACCCAGGCAACTATATCGCGCAGCCGACCTTGTCTTTGTCGACAGTGCCCATCTTTGCCAAAAAAGGGCTTGCGCCGCGTCACGTTGATTTACGGCCCTTTGCCCTGGTGTCACCGGACAGTATCAACATCGCCCCGGGCGGTCTGACCCGCGTGGCATTGAAGGCCGGTTCCCTGGTGGTCAACTCCAGCCAGGGTGGCGGCACCAAAGATACTTGGGTTCTGGAGGACTAGCAGGATGCTTGGAAAAACCGCTGGTGGCCTCTATTGGATGTTTCGCTTTTTGGAACGCTGCGAGAATACCGCGCGCCTTGTCGAAGCCGGGTTCCGCATTGCGCTGACACGGTCCAATGATCCTGCCTCAGAATGGAAATCCGTTGTGACCACGGCGGGCGCGCGTAGCCATTATGACGCAAAATATGATTCCTACGAGGCGGCATATGTGGTGGATTTCCTGCTGCGAGATCCCGCCAATCCGTCGAGTGTTCTCTCAGCTGTCGAAAAAGCACGGACCAACGCCCGTATGGTTCGAACCGCGTTGACCACAGAAGTCTGGGAAGCGGTCAATGAAGGCTGGATGGGCCTGAAAAAGACCCTCAAGTCACCTGTAAAAGAAACGGATCTGCCAGCCGTGCTCGGAGAAATTCGCCGCCATAGCGCATTGGTCCGCGGTGCTATGCACGGCACCATGCTGCGCAATGATATTTATGATTTCACCCAAATGGGCATCGCATTGGAACGGGCAGACAATACGGCACGGATCATTGATGTGAAGTATTACACATTGCTACCGTCAGCCAGTTTTGTCGGATCCGCTTTGGATAATGTGCAGTGGGAAACCATTTTACGCTCGGTTTCTGCGCACCGGTCTTTTCGCTGGCTCAATGATGAAAACATGACGCCCGCCAGCGTCGCTGATTTCCTCATTCTGGATCCCCGCTTTCCACGGTCCCTGTCCTTTTGCAGCCGAATTCTGGAAGAAAGTCTCGGATTTCTCGCCAAGGATTATGGCACCCGTCTGACATGTCACGACATGATTAGCGCACAGCGCGACAGGCTGCGTGCGCACACGATTGCAACGGTTTTTGACGAGGGGCTGCATCAATTCATCACAGCCTTTATCGACGATATCAACGCGATCGGGCAGCAGATTGAAACAGACTATCGGTTCATCGGATAAGCGTTTGAGACTATGAAACTGGAAATCTCACATACGACCAAATACACCTACGATGCGCCGGTGTCTTATGGCTTGCAACAGGTGCGCCTGACCCCGATGTCCACCAAGCATCAAACGGTTCTGGACTGGAATGTCTCGATTTCCGGCGGGGTTCAGGAGCTTGAGTTTCAGGATCAATATCAAAACCAAACGCTGTTGGTTCAAGCCAATGCAGGCACGACCGAAGTCTCTGTTCAGGTCTCAGGCGTGGTCGAAACCCATTCCTCTGATGGTATTTTCGGCAAAGTTTACGGCAAGGCGCCGCTTTGGCATTTTTGCCAAACAACACCACGCACCACACCTGGACGCGGCATTCGCAAGCTGGCCAAACATATAAAGGCCAAAGGCGATACGCTGAGCGATCTCCACGTATTGTCACAGGAAATTCTTGCAGCGGCCCCGTATGGCGAAGCAAACACCTTTGCAGGAACCAGCGCCGAAGAGGCGTTGAAGGCTGGTGGTGGCGTTTGCCAGGACCACGCGCAGATCTTCGTTGCAGCGGCGCGGGTGGCAGGCATTCCTGCGCGCTATGTCAGCGGATATCTCATGATGGACGACCGGATCGATCAAGATGCCAGCCACGCCTGGGCCGAGGCCCATATTGAGGGGCTGGGATGGGTCGGCTTTGACGTCTCCAATGGTATTTCGCCGGATGAGCGATATGTCAGGATCGCAACCGGCCTTGATTCACGGGATGCGGCGCCAATTACGGGCATTCGCAGGGGAGCTATGGACGAGACGATGATTGTATCGCTGCAAATTCAGCAATAGATACGGTACACTGTTTCGAACTCTCTACCCCGTACTGGACCAAAACAATGACCTATTGCGTCGGACTACGATTGAACAAGGGCTTGGTTTTCATGTCCGACACCCGCACCAACGCAGGCGTAGATAACTTCTCGGTCACGCGGAAAATGTTCACATGGGATGTTCCCGGCGAACGGGTCATCACACTGATGACATCGGGCAATCTTGCAACCACTCAATCATTGATCAGCCTTCTGGAGGAACGGTCAAAGGTCACAACGGAACGCAGCCCCTCCATATTGGAGCTGCCGACGATGTTCGAAATCGCCCGGCTTGTTGGCTCGACATTGCGAGAGGTGATTGCCGATAGCCATTCCGAGGGCCAGCAAGCATCGTCAAAATTCAAAGCCTCGGTGATTGTAGGGGGTCAGATCAAAGGCGGGGCACCTACGATGTTTATGATTTACCCCGAAGGCAATTTTATTGAAATCACTGACGACAATCCGTTTTTCCAGATCGGCGAAGCCAAATACGGCAAACCAATCCTGGTACGGGCCTATGATCCCGAGATGTCATTTGAAGACGCTGTTAAGCTGCTGATCGTCTCGTTTGATTCAACAATAAAGGCCAATCTGTCTGTTGGGCTTCCCCTTGATCTGCACGTCTATTTCCAAGACAGCTTTGTCGCCACCCCCAGGCCACGGATCGAAGTGGACGATGCCTATTACCAAGCGGTCTCCTCAAGCTGGGGAGACGCCCTGCGCAACGCGCTGGCGCAATTGCCAAGCTATCAGATCGACTGAGCACATATCTAAAGCGGCATTGCGCCAACAAAGATGACGGTGGGCAAGCTCCGCAGAGCAGCAGGTCGTGGCGGTCTCTTGCCGGGTGAATGTGCGGTGTGCAGGCCTGCCCGCTCTCCTGCTTTTTAGCACTGTTTTGCTGGCTCACTTCAGGAAATGCTGATGACGGTTTGAAAGAGCGGCGCGGGGGCGAAACAAGTCTTGCACCCTCGCGTGGTTCTGCCCAAATAGAGCCTATGCAAAAAACGCTTCTTTGTCTTGGATGTGGATATACGGCGCGCCACCTGGCGTCGCAGCTGTTGGCGCGCGGCTGGCGGGTGATTGGCACCGCGCGGGAGCCGGTTGCGGTCCCAGGTGTGGACATGCTGACCTGGCCGGGGGAGGATATTCCTTTGGCCGGGGTGACCCATGTGCTCAGTTCTATCGGGCCAAATGAGCGCGGCGACCCTGTTTTGGCTCACCTACGAGACGAGATAGCTGCTGCGGCTGCCCATTTTGAATGGGTCGGGTATTTGTCGACCACAGCGGTCTATGGCGACCGGGACGGCGGTTGGGTGGATGAAACCACACCGGTTGCGCCGACCAGCGAACGCGGCACCTGGCGCAGCCTGGCAGAGCAACACTGGCAGCAGGTCCCT
This sequence comes from uncultured Pseudophaeobacter sp., assembly GCA_905479575.1. Classification (GTDB taxonomy): domain Bacteria; phylum Pseudomonadota; class Alphaproteobacteria; order Rhodobacterales; family Rhodobacteraceae; genus Pseudophaeobacter. Next base: position 25,624 of record CAJQNB010000017.1, on the reverse strand, counting down.
GACCTGCCGCTGCATATCTTTCGGCTGGCGGGGATCTACGGCCCCGGGCGCGGCCCCTTTGCCAAGCTGATGGCGGGCAAGGCGCGGCGTATTGTCAAACCAGGACAGGTGTTTTCCCGCATTCATGTGGATGACATTGTGCAGGCACTGCTGGCCTCAATTGATCAGCCGAACCCGGGGGGGATCTATAACCTCTGCGATGATGACCCGGCCCCACCACAGGACGTTCTGGGCTACGCGGCAGAGTTGCTGGGCCTGCCCGTGCCCGCCGAGGTGCCTTTTGATGAGGCCGGCATGACCCCAATGGCGCGCAGTTTTTACGGCGAGAACAAGCGCGTCCGCAACAATCGCATCAAAGACGAGTTGGGGGTCGAGCTGCTGTATCCAAGCTACCGCGAGGGGTTGCAGGCGGTGCTTGCAGCAGAAGATATGGAGCGCTTTGTGCCGCCGGAAGAACCGCCAGCGTTGTAGGACTGTGGCAAAATTGACTCTACCATTTCTTAAGGAACAGATTATATGTCTAAGGATAGGTGCTCTAGTACCTATATAGAAAAATAGACTCCGTATCATTCGCCGTTTATCAAAGTGTATAGGCAACTATACCGCGAATGTACGGAGTCGATTTTTTTTTATGGATCATCGTTACGCTATTTTGGTCGATGGCGGATTTTTTACACGAAAGCTCTACAACAAGTTGGGCAAACGAACTCCAAAAGTGGAGGATGTCGTTGAGGAGATCCGCCGTATTCGTGCAGATCCCTTATTAGCCAACTACGAGTTACTGAGAACGTACTACTACGATGCATATCCTGCGACGGGTAAGCTCACTCACCCAATCACTAAAGAAGTAACAAATTTGGCTGATACGCCTGTCTTTTCGAAGAACAAGGCATTCTTCCAAAAGTTAGAGCTACAACCTGAAATTTCCTTGCGTGCGGGAGAATTATCGCCACGAGGCTTCAAGTTGGCGCATTGGGCTCTGCAAGATGATAAATTACCGGATCGTCAATTAAAGAAAGAAGACTTTGTCTTCGACATTGAGCAGAAAGGTGTTGATCTGCGAATAGGTTTGGACATCGCTCGCCTGTCGCTACGACAGCTAGTCAGAACAATAGTAGTGGTGACTGGGGATAGCGATTTCATCCCCGCATTCAAATTCGCTCGTCGTGAAGGTGTGCGCATTATTCTGGCACATATGGGGCATAGCGTTAAACGGGACCTCAAAGCTCACACCGATGGCTTCATTGAGTGATTTACGCCCGCTTTTCTCCAATTGACGCAACACCCAGCACCTCCAGCACCTTGGCTTCGATCTGGGGGGCGTTCATGGCGGCGGTCTCGTACATGTCTTTGGGGCTGGCTTGGTCGATAAACGTATCGGGCAGCACCATGGAGCGGAATTTGAAGCCCGCGTCGAATACGCCTTCATCTGCCAGCAGCTGCGCCACATGGGAGCCAAAGCCGCCTACGGCGCCCTCTTCAATGGTGATCAGTGCCTCGTGGTCGGCCACCAGTTTCAGGATCATCTCACGGTCCAGCGGCTTGGCAAAACGGGCGTCGGCAATAGTCGGCGTGATGCCCTTGGCCGACAGGGCCTCAGCGGCCTTGCGGGTTTCGCCCAGACGGGTGCCAAAGGAGAGCAGCGCCACGCGTTTGCCCGTTTGGATCATCCGGCCCTTGCCGATCTCCAGCAGTTGCGGCTCTTCCGGCATCTCGACACCTTCGCCCTCGCCACGGGGATAGCGAAAGGCGATGGGGCCCGCGTCATGGGCGGCGGCGGTATGGACCATATGCACCAGCTCGGCCTCATCGGCGGCTGCCATCACCACCATGCCGGGCAGGTTGGACATAAAGCCGATGTCGAAGGAACCGGCATGGGTGGCGCCATCGGCCCCCACCAGGCCAGCGCGGTCGATGGCAAAGCGCACGGGCAGGCGCTGGATGGCGACGTCATGCACCACCTGGTCATAGCCACGCTGCAAAAAGGTGGAATACATCGCACAAAACGGCTTCATCCCGCCGGCCGCCAGCGCGGCGGCAAAGGTGACGCCGTGCTGTTCGGCTATGCCCACGTCAAAGCAGCGTGACGGATAGCGTTCCGCCATCAGCGACAGGCCGGTGCCATCGGGCATGGCGGCCGTGACGGCGCAGATCTTGTCGTCCTTGGCGGCAAGTTTCACCAGCTCATCGCCAAAGACACCTGTGTAGGAGGGCGCGTTGGAGGGGGCTTTTTTCTGCTCACCGGTGACCATATCGAATTTTGCGGTGGCATGGCCCTTGTCACGGGCTGTTTCAGCCGGGGCGTATCCCTTGCCCTTTTTGGTCAGCACGTGGATCAGGATCGGCCCGCGCGCGCGGGCCTTGACGGTGCGCAGCACTGGCAGCAGCTGATCCAGATCGTGGCCATCAATAGGGCCGATGTAGGAAAAGCCGAGGGATTCAAACATTGTGCCGCCAACGGCCATGCCTTTGAGCATGTCTTTGGCGCGTTTGGCGCCTTCGCGGAAGGGTTCCGGCAGCAGCGATGCGGCGCCCTTGGCCACGGCCTTCAGTTCCTGAAACGGTTCTTCGGCATAAAGCCGTGACAGATAGGAGGACAACGCGCCAACCGGCGGTGCGATGCTCATCTCATTGTCGTTGAGGATGACGATCATGCGCTTGTCCAGATGACCGGCGTTGTTCATCGCCTCAAAGGCCATGCCGGCCGACATCGCCCCATCGCCAATCACTGCAATTGCTTCGCCCAGACCTTCGGGCACCACGCCGCCCAGATCGCGGGCCACCGAGAATCCCAGCGCCGCAGAGATCGAGGTGGAGCTATGGGCAGCGCCAAAGGGATCGTAGGGAGATTCGGAGCGTTTGGTGAAACCCGACAGCCCGCCCTTGGTGCGCAGGGTGCGGATGCGGTCACGGCGCTCGGTCAGGATTTTATGGGGGTAGCTTTGATGGGAGACATCCCAGATCAGTTTATCCCGTGGGGTGTTGAACACCGCATGCAGCGCCACTGTCAGTTCAACCACGCCCAGTCCCGCACCCAGATGGCCGCCAGTGGTGGAGACCGCAGAAATGGTCTCTTGCCGCAGCTCATGGGCCAGCTGCACCAATTGTGCATCACTCAGCCCTTTCATATCCGAAGGGCGCGCGATCTGGTCCAAAAGCGGGGTAGAGGGCCGGTCAGACATGATGTTTCCTTGTGGCGGTCAGGGCAATCGGGCCCCGGTGTCAGCTGTCACGCGCAATAACGAAGCGGGCGGTCTGCTTCAAGGTTTCTCCGGCGGCCCCATAGGGGGCTAGGGCGCTGCAGGCCTCGTCGACCAGATCCCGAGCGCGCTGTTTGGCAGGCTCCAGTCCCAAGAGCGAGACAAAGGTCGCCTTGCCCGCAGTGGCATCTTTGCGCAGGGCCTTGCCAACCTTTTCAGCGTCTCCCTCCACATCCAAGATGTCATCGGCAATCTGAAATGCAAGGCCAAGAGCGGTTGCATATTGCCACAGAGCGCGGGAATCGTCGCCGGCAATCACTGGCCCAACGGTGGCAGACCAATTGATCAGGCAGCCGGTTTTGCGGTCCTGCAGGCGGGTGATCTGTTCCAAGGTCAAAGGGGTTGTGGCGGTTTCTGCATCAATATCCAGCATCTGCCCCTGCACCATCCCAGAGCGGCCAGCGGCGCGGGCCAGGAGCCTGATGAGCTCTAGCGCGTTGGTGCCGAATTTTGCATCGGCCAACAGATCAAAGGCCATGGTTTGCAGGGCATCGCCTGTCAGCACCGCTGTTGCCTCGTCCCATTTTTTATGGACCGTCGGCAGGCCACGGCGCAGATCGTCGTCATCCATGCAGGGCAGATCATCATGCACCAGGGAGTAGGCGTGAATGCATTCAATCGCGACGGCCGCATCCAGGGCGGCCTCGGCATCAACGCCGTGCAGCCGCGCACTTTCCAGCGCCAGAAATCCGCGCAGCATCTTGCCGCCCATCACCGCATGCAGCATTGGCTGTCCCAGGGTGGACTGCACAGGAATAATCGCGCTCAAGCGGGCAGAGATCTCTTGTTGCGCCTGTTTCAGCGCCACGGTGAACGAGGCAGCCATGCTGTTAGCCCGCGTCCAGAGCCTGGGTTGCAACCGGTGTGCCGCTGGCGTCCAGCGTCAGGGAGGCGACCTTCTCTTCGGCGCGCTTCAACTCATCTTCGCAGCGTTTCTTGAGCTTGGCACCCCGTTCATACAGCGCGATCGAGGCATCCAGTGCTACATCGCCGCGTTCCAGTTGGCCAACCACGGTTTCCAGCTCGCGCATGGCCTGCTCAAAGCTCATCTCTTCTACGGAGGGGGCGGTGGGTTCAGTCATGTCGCTGCCTTTATCAATTCTTCCACATGTGCGCGCGTGGCCTGCGCTAGGGCGTTCAGATCATATCCGCCTTCCAAAGTCGAGACGATACGGCCCTGACACAGCTCCTCTGCCAGAGCGCAGAGTTCAGCCGTGAGCCAGGCAAAATCGGTCGTGCTCCAGTTCAGGCTGGCAAGGGGATCATCACGGTGGGCGTCAAAGCCGGCGGAAATGATTATCAGCTCTGGTTTAAAGGCGCGCAGCCGTGGAAAAGCCTGGCCTTCATAGGCGGTGCGCATTTCAGGGCCAGCAGAATCGGGTGCCAGTGGCATGTTGAGAATCTGGCCGTATGCGCCGTCTTCATCCACCCGCCCTGAACCGGGCCACAGCGGCATTTGCTGGCTGGTGATAAACAGGGCGCGGGGCTCGTCCCACAATAGATCCTGGGTGCCATTGCCGTGATGCACGTCAAAATCCACCACCGCGACTCGTTTCAGGCCGTGATGATCCAGGGCATGTTTGGCGGCCAGTGCAGCGTTCCCAAACAGGCAAAACCCCATGGCGGTCTCGGTTTCGGCATGGTGTCCCGGTGGGCGAATAGCAGCAAAGGCGTTTTGAACCTCGCCTGTCAGTACCAAATCCACGGCGCGTACCGCAGCACCGGCGGCGCGAAAGGCCGCGTCTAGTGAACCGGGGGACAGGAAAGTATCGCCATCAATCTGTGCATAGCCTTCGATTGGGCGGGCGCTGCGCAGGGCGCGCAGATGATCCACAGGATGGATGCGCAGGACGTCATCCTCGGCCGCCATCGGCGCGGCAACACGTTTCAGATCCAGTGTTTCCAGCGCGTGTAGGACGTGTTCAAGGCGGGCCACCTGTTCGGGGTGCCCCTCTGGTGTGTCATGGCGCAGGCAATCAGCGTGGGTGATCAAAGCGGTTGTCATTTTGGCATGTTCCAGAGCGTCAGAGTGAACAACAGGGGTAGAATTGCCCATAGGGTGCCAGCAAAGGGATCAGTTAGAAAGGGCGAGTCTTTCGGAGCGGCGGTCCCTGATCAATCAGGCGCAAGCATATAGCCGGCACCCCGGACAGTTTGCAGGTATTGCGGCTGTTTTGGGTTCGGCTCGATCTTGCGGCGCAGCCGGGTGATCTGAACATCCACAGCGCGTTCCTGTGCCTGACCACGGTCCCGGCCCAGATCTTCGACCAGTTTGGCGCGGCTCACGGGGTCTCCGGGACAGGCCGAAAAGATCTTCATCAGCTGGCTTTCGGTGCCGGTCAACCGCACCAGATCATTGCCCTGCCACATCTCTCCGCGTTCGATATCATAGCGGATGTCGCCAAGATGCAGCACCTTGGGGGCGCTGTCCTGCGCCGAGGTATCCGGCACCCGCCGCAGGATCGCATTGACCCGCAACAGCAGTTCCTTGGGTTCAAAGGGTTTGGGCAGATAGTCGTCTGCGCCGGCCTCAAAACCGGTGATGCGGTCCTCTGTCTCGCCCTTTGCGGTGAGCAGCAGGATTGGCGTGGTCATGGTTTCGCGCAGGGATTTGGTCAGCGAGATACCGTCCTCGCCCGGCATCATCACATCCATGATGATCAGATCAAAATCGAGGCCTGCCAGGATCCGGCGGGCATGGGCTCCGTCCCGTGCTGCAGAGACCAGAAACCCGGCCCGCACCAGAAATTTCTTCAGCAATCCGCGAATGCGTTCGTCATCGTCAACAATCAGTAGGTGCGAGTCAAAGGTGGTCATGATCCGGTTTCCCGCAGATTGATATAGGCCCGGCGCATATCTGCATCCATCATCGCCTCCAATACCTTCTTGAACCCCTGGACGGCCTCGGGCCCGGCATCCTTATAGGCGGCGCGCATGCGGGCGCGCTGGGCATCCGAAAGCTTGGCCTCCAGCTGTCTGCCTTCCTCGGTGAGGTGCAGGTGGCGTTCGCGTTTGTCGGTGACCCCAACCCGGCTTTCGACCAACCCATCGCTGATCAGGGTGCGCAGAACCCGGTTGAGCGATTGTTTGGTGACGCCCAGGATGGTCAGCATGTTGTTTACCGTGGTCCCGGGGGCGCGATTGATAAAGTGAATGGCGCGGTGATGGGCACGCCCATAAGACATCTGTGCCAGAATGCGGTCGGGATCGGCTGTAAAGCCGCGATAGGCAAAGAACATTGCCTCGATCCCCTGGCGCAATTGTTCATCGGTCAAAAACAACAGGCTTTCGCCGCCATAGCCCTGGCTGGATCGCCCCATTGACCGTCCGCTTGAGCTGCCTTCTGCCATGGTGCGTTCCCTCTGCTCGCCGTGCATCCCTGCCGGTCAGTTTATGTCAGCTATATTGACATTCCAAGAGTGAAGATGTATCGAATCGCAGCTTTGGCGCAACAATATGTCCACTTCGGTCATATTTGGCGCAACTTATGAAAATACAACTGCTTTGAGGAGGCTGTGGCATGGCTGGATATGATGATCGTGACGGCTTTATCTGGATGGACGGTGAGCTGATCGACTGGCGAGATGCAAAGGTGCACGTCCTGACCCATGCGATGCACTATGCGTCTTCGGTGTTTGAAGGGGAGCGCGCCTATAACGGCAAGATCTTCAAAAGCCGCGAACATTCCGAGCGGCTGATTGCCAGTGCTGAGGCGCTGGACATGCCGATGCCCTATTCGGTGGATGATATCGAAGCCGCCAAAGAAGAGACCCTCAAGGCCTCCGGGCTGCAGGACGCCTATGTGCGGGCTCTGGTCTGGCGCGGCTCTGGCGAAGACATGGGTGTCGCCTCGGCGCAGAATCCGGTGCGCATGGCCGTGGCAGTCTGGGGCTGGGGGGCCTATTATGGCGATGCCAAGATGCAGGGCGCCAAACTGGACATTGCGGAATACAAGCGCCCCAGCCCCGAGACAATCCCGGTGCATGCCAAGGCGGCGGGTCTTTATATGATCTGCACCATTTCCAAGCATAAGGCTGAGGCCAAAGGCTGTTCGGATGCCCTGTTCATGGATTATCGCGGCTATGTGGCTGAGGCGACCGGCGCCAATATCTTCTTTGTGAAGGACGGCGAAGTGCACACGCCGCTGGCAGATTGCTTTCTCAATGGGATTACCCGTCAGACCGTGATTGCGATGCTCAAGGAAAAAGGCATCACCGTGCATGAACGTCGCATCCTGCCCGAGGAGATGGAAGGGTTTGAACAGTGCTGGTTGACCGGCACCGCGGCTGAGGTCACCCCTGTTGGGGAAATCGGTCCCTACACATTCGAAGTCGGTGAGATGACGCGCGACATCGCTGCAGCTTATGAAGCGATGGTGCGTAGTTAATCGCAGCTGCTGTTGCTAAAATGAAAAAGCGCGGAAGATACCTTCCGCGCTTTTACTGTATGAGCATCTGGCGATGCGGTTGCCGCCTGTGGCCGCTTCATTTGGCCAATAGCATCCCGAACGCGCGGCAAGGCCTCGCGCATTATTCCGGCCTTATTGAACTTCTGTTGTCACCTCGACATTGCCCTGTATCGCGTTGGAATAGGGGCAAATCTTGTGACCGGCTTCGACGATGCGCTCGGCCTGGGCCGCGTCAAGCCCGGGCAGGGTCACAACAAGGGCGACACTCAGACCAAAACCACCCTCGGGTTTGGGGCCAATTCCCACATTTGCAGTGACCGAGACCTCGGCGGGAACCTTGGCCAGGCTTTCATCCTGCGTCGTGGCAAATTGCATGGCGCCAATGAAACAGGCGGAGTATCCGGCGGCAAAAAGCTGCTCTGGATTGCTGCCTTTGCCGTCCCCGCCCAGGGCAGGTGGCGCCGCCAGAACCAGATCGAGACCAGATTCTGCAACTGTGGCGCGGCCATTGCGGCCTCCGGTGGCTGTGCCTTGGGCGGTATAAAGAGGGGAGATGCTCATGGTGGTGTCCTTGTTTTGATTAATCGTGTGGGAATATATCGCGTGCGATTTAAATAGGTCAGGCCGGGACCAGTGGCAAGGGGTTGCAGTTTGATCGTGTGCGATTTACCTGTCGAGGATGACGCACCGACCCCTTCACCTTGATGACCTGCTTTGCTTTGCGCTCTATTCCGCCAATAATACCATGGGGCGGCTGTATCGGCCGCTGTTGTCGCAATATGGGCTGACCTATCCGCAGTATCTGGTGCTTGTCGCCCTGTGGCAGCAGGACAGCCAGAAGGTGAATGATCTGGGCAGCGCATTGAACCTGGAGTCAAATACGCTCACGCCTTTGTTGAAACGCATGGAGGTGGCCGGCCTGATCACGCGCAAGCGTAACCCTGAGGATGAGCGCAGTGTGATTGTCTCATTGGCAGCTAAAGGTCTTGCCTTGCAGAACGAGGCGGCAACTATCTCGCGCTGTATTTTGGAGGCGGCGGGGGATGATCTGGCTGACCTGATTTCGTTACGCGACAAGATCCAGGAGCTGGCACTGCGGTTGAACGCAAAGAGCCAGACCTAAAAGAACGCGACCTTCGCCTGGCGCTGGCGAAACCTGAGCCGGGAGGGCAGTGTGGGCTTACCCGCCTTTGGGGTCGGTCAGAGATTTGGCCTTGCCACGGACCAGGCCAAGGCGGCTTTCACGCCAGATCACCAGAATATTGCCCGCAATCACCAGGCTGGCCCCTGCCAGCATGACAAGCGTTGGCAATTCTGCGAACCAGACATAGCCGAGGACAATCGCAAACAGCATCGAGACATAGTCATAGGGAGCCAGCATCGACGCAGGTGCAAAGCGGTAGGACGAGGTGATCAGGATCTGCGCCACGCCGCCGATAATTCCGGCGCTGATCAACAGGAGAAGTGTCGTCAGATCCGGCATGACCCAGCCAAACGGCAGTGTCAGCAGAGACAGCAGGGATGCGGTGACGGAAAAGTAAAACACAATTGCGGCAGTTTGCTCTGTCATCACCATCCGGCGAATGTGAATTTGTACAAACCCACGCGCCACTGTGGCGCCAAGGATCAGCATGACCCCGACAAAGGCGGTGCTGGACATATCCATGCCGCTGGACAGCCGCGGATAGATCATGATCAACACTCCGAGCAGGCCAATCCCAACAGCACTGATACGTACCAGGCGTATGCGCTCTCCCAGAAAGACGGCGGCCAGGATCAGGGTGAAGATCGGCGTCGCATAGCCAATGGCCGTGACCTCTGGCAGGGGCAACATGCCCAGCCCCATAAAGGTCATTGCCATCGCCGAGGTGCCAACAAGACCGCGCATCACATGCCCCATGGGGCGCGTGGTCTTGAGCCCGTGTTTCAGATCACCGCGCATGGACAGCCAGACAACAATGACGGGAATGGCAAAAAACGAACGAAAAAACACCGCTTCGCCGGCTGGAACCACATCGGACACCGACTTGATCACGGCAGAGAGGCCGGTAAACAGCCCAATGGCAGCAACCTTGAGGGCGATGGCAAGCAGAGGTCGATGCGATGTTAAGGATGTGGCCATGAGCAGGACCCTGCGCCCCTGCGACAAAAAGATCAATGGGTTGATTTCCCTATCAGCCCCGGCGCAGATTGCGCCAAAAGTTGAGGAGCCCTTTCAATGTATGATGAAAACCATTTGATTTCACAGCTATATGCGGCCTGTGAAGGGCATGAAACCCGCAACTTTGCGACCTTTCCGGCCCGTGCCAGCGTCACTTTTGGAGAGCTGTTTGCCGGCGCTGAACGCACTGCGGCGGCCCTGGTGGCCATGGGCGTTCAGCCCGGCGACCGGGTGGCGGTGCAGGTTGAAAAAACCATCGAGGCAATCCAGCTCTATCTTGGAACAGTCATGGCGGGCGGGGTGTTTTTGCCGTTGAACACCGCCTACACAGTGCCGGAGGTGGCTTATTTCCTGGGCGATGCGACGCCTCGCGTGTTGGTCTGCGACCCGGCGCGGCGCGATGATATGGCAGAAATCGCGGGCGCGGCGCGGGTTGTGACGCTGGATGGCACGGGGCTGGGCACGCTGACAGATGCCGTGGTGGGCCGCGGGCGGTTTGAACTGGTGCCGCGCGGGCCAGATGATCTGGCGGCCATTCTGTATACTTCGGGAACCACCGGGCGCTCCAAGGGGGCGATGCTGAGCCACGATAACCTGGCCTCAAACTCGCTGACCCTGCGGGACTATTGGCAGTTCACCGACGCGGATGTGTTGATCCACGCCTTGCCGATTTTTCATACCCATGGGCTGTTTGTGGCCACCAATGTCGCGCTGTTTGCCGGTGCACGCGTGGTGTTTCTGTCTGGGTTCAACGCCGATCAGATCCTGGAGGCGATGCCGCAGGCGACGGCCCTTATGGGGGTGCCAACCTTCTACACCCGCCTGTTGCAGGATCCGCGCCTGACACCGCAGCGGGCCGCGAATATGCGGTTGTTCATTTCTGGCTCGGCGCCGCTGCTGGTGGACACCCATGAGCAGTGGCAGGCCCGCACCGGGCACCGCATTCTGGAACGTTATGGGATGACCGAAACCAATATGAGCACCTCCAACCCCTATGAGGGTGAGCGTCGCGCCGGCACCGTGGGCTTTCCACTGCCCGGCGTTGAGGCCCGTATCATGGACCAGGGGCATGAAGTCGCCAGTGGTGAAACAGGCGTGCTGGAAGTGCGCGGGGCCAATGTGTTTCAGGGCTATTGGCAGATGCCCGAAAAGACCGCAGAAGAGCTGCAGGCAGATGGCTGGTTCATCACCGGTGATCTCGCCCAGCAAGACGCGGATGGCTATATCACCATTGTGGGGCGGCAAAAGGATCTGGTGATCACCGGCGGCTTTAACGTCTACCCCAAAGAGGTCGAAAGCCTGATCGACGATCTGCCCGGCGTGCTGGAAAGCGCCGTTATTGGCGTGGCTCATCCCGATTTTGGCGAGGCGGTGGTGGCCGTTGTTGTGCCCGAGGCGGACGCGAGCATCACTGCCGCAGCAATCGCCCAAGCGCTCTCTGTTCGGTTGGCCAAGTTCAAACAGCCCAAACAGATCGTGCTGGTGTCCGAACTGCCGCGCAATACCATGGGGAAGGTGCAGAAAAAGGCGCTGCGCGAGGATTACGCCGATTTGTACGCCTAATAGGGGGCGGTCAAGCGCCTGTCTGTCAGGTCAAAACCCACAACAAACCAGTTAGCGTAACAAAGGCGCAGCTGGTCCCGGTGAGCATGGCCAGACTGGCGGCGCCTTCCAACCCCTGGCGCTGGGCCAGGACGGTATAGATGCCAAACATCGGCATCGCCGCCGACAGGATAACCGCGCTGTGCAGTGCGGGTGGCAGGGTGATCAGCCCCAGTGCCAACAGGACGGCAGCCACCAGCGCGACCAGGGCTGGATGCAACAGTAGTTTGGAGGCACTGATCTGCGCCGCAAGCGAGCGATTGCCATGCAGCGGCAGCCCGACAAGCGAGCCGCCTATGACGATCAGCGCAACAGCCCCAGCAGAAACAGCAAACATATCAATAGACCGCATAAGGGGGCCGGGCAGCGCTATACCAAAAATCGACACCACCAGCCCCAGGGCGAGACCGATAAGCATGGGCATTTTGGCCAGATCCAGCAGGATACGCCGCAGTCGTGGCAGCAACGGCTGGTCAACGCCTTTGCCTGCCAGCTCCACCAAAATCAGGCAGACCGGGACCAGCAGCAGGTTTTCCACCAGCAGGTTCAGCGCCAGAATGATCCCGGCCTGGTCGGGAAGGGCCAGTAGCATGATCGGATAGCCAACGAAGGCATTGTTGGGGCAGGTGGAGCCCATGACCCCCAGGGCGCGGCGTTTGGGGTCGGTGCCGCGCAGCGTGAACAACAGATAGGACAGCAGCACCGTTGCCAGCCCGCCAAGGGCATAGACCACGACATATCCGGGTTGAAAAACCTCCACCGGGCTGCGTGCCGCTACCGCGGAAAAGATCAAGGCAGGCAGGGCGATATTCAGCACATAGCGGCCTAGTACGCGCATATCGCCCGGGCTGAACCAACCTTTCCAGACCACCAGATAGCCCAGTGCCAGGGCGACGTAGATGGGAAAGGTGATGGCGAGAATGTCGATCATTTCAGCAGCGCCGCCCAGTGGTCTGGCAGCTCGGTTTCCATTTCCTTGGCCAGTTGCCGCAGATAGGCCAGCATCAGCCGCGCGCGTTTGCGGGCGATCTTGCGGCCCTTGTCAGTGGCCATATCACCGGGAAGTTTCAACAGTTTCAGATGCCAATGATCAATCGACCAGATCTGATCATCCAACGACCGGTTGGCGGCAAAGGGATCATCAGGATCACAGAGCGGCCGGTCAATTGTCCCCGCCACCATAAAGGTGCGCGCGATGCCAACAGCGCCCAAGGCATCCAGCCGGTCCGCATCGCGCAGGATCAGAGCTTCCAGACTATTGGCGGGCAAGCCGGCGGAAAAGCTATGGGCTTCGATCACGTGTTGCGCGGCGATGATTTCATCGCCGCTATAGCCCAAACCCTGAAGAATAGGCTCTGATTTTTCCGCCGACAGCTTTGAGGCCGTCTCGCGCTGGGGGTGATCCTTTGGCAGGTTGACCAGATCATGCAGGTAGGCCCCGGCGATCAGTATCCGCAGGTTGGCCCGGTTTGGGGATTTTTCGTTTTCGTCACGGGCAATCCGCTGCGCATTGGCCCAGACCCGATCAAGATGAGCGATGTCATGGGCCGGATCCTGCGCCATCTGCACCTCTGAGATGCGGCGGAGCTGGATCTGCAGCGCGGCCAGGCTCATGCGCCGATATGGCCCTGGTTGCTGCCGATCTGGCCGCGATGCAGCAGCAGATGGTCCAGGATCACACAGGCCATCATCGCCTCGGCCACCGGCACGGCGCGGATGCCAACACAGGGATCATGGCGCCCCTTGGTGATCACCTCGGCGGCGGTGCCATCCTTGCGGATCGACTGGCGTGGCGTCAGGATCGAAGAGGTCGGTTTGACGGCAAAGCGTACCACAACATCCTGGCCGGTAGAGATCCCCCCCAGAATGCCGCCGGCATGGTTGGAGGAATAGACCGGCTGACCATCGTTGCCCATGAAGATTTCATCGGCGTTCTGCGAGCCCTTCAGACGGGCGGCATTCATGCCTTCGCCAATCTCCACCGCTTTGACGGCGTTGATCGACATCATGGCGGCTGCCAGATCGGTGTCGAGCTTACTATAGACCGGCGCGCCGATCCCGGCGGGCACTCCACGGGCGACCACTTCGACCACGGCGCCAACGGAATCATGGGCTTTGCGCAAGCCCTGGAGGTAATCCTCCCAGTCTTGCACCGCACCGGCATCGGGGATCCAGAAATCATTCTGGCCGATCGCTTCCCAGTCAAAGCGGGAGCGGTCGATCTCCATCTCGCCCATCTGGGTCATGTAGCCGGTGATCTGCAGATCCGGGACCAGCGCCTTGATGGCTTCACGTGCGACGCCACCCGCAGCTACCCGCGCTGCGGTCTCGCGGGCCGAGGAACGACCGCCACCACGATAGTCGCGATTGCCGTATTTTTGGAAATAGGTGATGTCGGCATGGCCGGGGCGGAAGGTCTGGGCGATGTCGCCATAGTCCTTGGAGCGCTGATCGGTGTTTTCGATCATCAGCTGGATTGGCGTGCCGGTGCTTTTGCCGTCGAAGACGCCGGACAGGATCTTCACCGCGTCGGGTTCGTTGCGCTGGGTGGTGTTCTTGTTCTGGCCGGGGCGGCGTCGGTCCAGCCATTGCTGGAGCATCTCAGGGTCCAGCGGAACATTTGGTGGGCAGCCGTCCACGGTTGCCCCCAGCGCCGGTCCGTGGCTTTCGCCCCAGGTGGTGACGCGGAAAAGATGGCCAAAGCTGTTCATCGACATGTGCTGGGATCTCCTTTGCGCGTTGTGCTTAGCGAGGCGCGGCCCGTGGCTCAAGGGGTATTGCAGTTCGATGTCCCCAGCGTGCCATTAAGAAGAGAGGCCAGAGGGGGCGCTGCCCCCACCGGCGTTGGTGGCTGCCTGGATATATTTTTGGCCAAATGAGGCCGGGGCTGGGTGTGTCACGTCGGGCGGTGAAACTCCTAGCACGGCGCAGGGTTGGGCTTGCCTTTAAGGCGGTGGAGACCTAGGACAGAGGGCACCTCGGGGTGCTTGGGAGATCCAGGCTGAGAACAGACCCGTTGAACCTGAACCGGCTAGAACCGGCGGAGGGAAGGTTTCGGAGTTGCTCCACCCTTGCCCGATGCCGCAAAGGAGGATGCCATGAAGTATTCTGTTTTTGCAGCAGCACTATTGGGAGCGTCGGCTGCATATGCTGATACGCCCGAGCTGACTGTCTATACCTATGACAGCTTTGTTTCCGACTGGGGCCCAGGTCCTGCGGTGGAACAAGCCTTTGAGGCCCAGTGTGGCTGTGATCTGAAACTGGTTGCTGCCGGCGATGGCGCGGCACTGCTGGCGCGGGTCAAACTGGAGGGCGCGCGCTCGGACGCGGATGTGGTGTTGGGGTTGGACACAAACCTGACGGCGGCTGCCGCGGCAACCGGGCTATTTGCCGAGCACGGTGTGACAGCGGATTACAGCCTGCCCCTGGCCTGGGAAGACGCAACCTTTGCCCCCTATGACTGGGGCTATTTTGCCTTTGTGCACAACGCAGATGCGGTGTCCGTGCCGACGGATTTCAAGGCGCTGGGCGCCAGCGACATGAAGATCGTCATTCAGGATCCGCGCTCATCGACGCCAGGGCTGGGCCTGCTGATGTGGGTCAAGGCGGCCTATGGCGACGACGCCCCGGCGATCTGGGCCGATCTGGCGGACAATGTGGTGACAGTGACAAAAGGTTGGTCCGAAGCCTACGGTCTGTTTCTGGATGGAGAGGCTGACATGGTGCTCTCGTATACCACCTCGCCGGCCTATCATCTGATTGCCGAAGAAGACGCCACAAAAGCTGCTGCCGCCTTTGATGAAGGCCATTACATGCAGGTTGAAGTTGCTGGCGTTTTGGCGGCCAGCGACCAGCCAGAGCTGGCGCGTGACTTTATGCAGTTCATGGTCTCTGAGGGGTTTCAGTCAGTGATCCCCACCACCAACTGGATGTATCCATCGGTAACCCCAGCGAGCGGCCTGCCTGAGGGGTTTGAGACCCTGATTACCCCGGTAAAATCGCTGCTTTTGCCAGCGGATGAGGCCGCAGCGCTGCGCGACGGTGCATTGGGCGAATGGCTCGACGCGCTGAGCCAATAAGCGCGCTTCCCGGTGCTGGCGCGGCCCTGTTTGTGGCCGCGCTGATCCTGGGGACGCTTGCGGCGGTGGCGTTGCGCGCCGAGACTGGTCGCGGATTTGCCGCCAGTGACTGGGCGGCGCTGCGGTTTACCCTGACCCAGGCGATATTGTCGGCAGTCACAAGCGTTGGTCTGGCGATTGGTCTGGCGCGGGCTCTGGCGCGGCGGCGGTTCTTTGGCCGCAGCGCATTGATCACGCTGCTGGGGGCGCCGTTTATTCTGCCGGTGATCGTGGCCATCCTAGGATTGCTGAGCGTTTTTGGCCGGGCGGGCTGGATCAGCCAGCTGTTGATGTTCTTTGGGCTGGAGCCCTTGCAGATCTATGGGCTGCATGGGGTGGTCTTGGCGCATGTGTTTTTCAACTTGCCGCTGGCGACACGGTTGATTTTGCAGGGCTGGCAGGAGATCCCGGCGGAACGGTTTCGCCTGGCGGCGCAGCTGAATGCCGGCCCGCGTGCCATGTGGCAGCTGCTGGAAGCGCCGATGCTGCGGCGGGTGGTGCCCGGTGCCCTGGCGGTGGTGTTTGCCATTTGCCTGTCGAGCTTTGCCGTGGCGCTGACGCTGGGCGGTGGCCCGCGGGCCACCACGATCGAGCTGGCCATCTATCAGGCCTTTCGGTTTGATTTTGATCTTGGCCGGGCGGCGCTGTTGTCAGCACTGCAACTGGTGCTGACCGGGGGGGCTGCTTTTGTGGCGCTGCGGGTGGCTGACAATGATGGTGCCGGCGCTGGGCTGGACCGGGTGCTGCGGCGCTGGGATGGGGATACCCCTCTGGCGCGTGGTCTGGATGCAGCCTGGATTGTTGGTGCGGCGCTGTTTTTGATCCTGCCCTTGTCGGCGGTTGTTGTCTCTGGGGTCTCTGGCTTGTTGCTGCTGAACGCTGGGGTTTGGATGGCGGCGCTGACCTCTGTGCTGGTTGCTGGTCTCAGTACCCTGGTGTTGCTGTTATTGGCACTGCCGATGGCGGCGGCGGTGGCGATGGGGCGCACCACATTGATTGAGGTCGCAGGTATTTTGGGGCTGGCAGCCTCGCCCCTGGTTATTGGTACGGGGTTGTTTATCGTGATCTACCCTGTTGCTGATCCCTTTGCCCTGGCGTTGCCGGTGACGGCGCTGGTCAATGCGGTGATGGCACTGCCCTTTGCCCTGCGTATTCTGGTGCCGCAGGCCCGCGAGGTCATGATGCGCTATGGTCGGCTGTCGCTGTCGTTGGATATGGCAGGCGGGCCGTTTTTGTGGCGGGTGTTCCTGCCACGGATGCGGGCGCAGATTGGTTTTGCCGCCGGGCTGGCAGCGGCGCTGTCGATGGGGGATCTGGGCGTCATCACCCTGTTTGCCGACCCCGAGGTGGCCACCCTGCCGTTGCAGGTCTACCGCCTGATGGGAGCCTATCAGATGCAGGCGGCAGCCGGGGCGGCGCTGTTGTTGCTGTTGTTGTCGATGGGCGCATTTTGGATACTGGATCGCGGAGGTCGTTGGCATGCTGAGGCTTGAAAGCTGTGAAATAGCAAATGGCACCTTCACCCTGCGGGCGGATCTTGAGATCAACAAGGGGGCAAAGCTGGCCATTATCGGCCCCTCGGGGGCGGGGAAATCCACCCTGATTGAGGCGATTGCCGGGTTTTTACCGCTGCCTCAGGGGCGTATTCTTTGGCAGGGCGAGGATCTGACGGATTTGCCACCAGGGCAGCGCCCGGTGGCGATGCTGTTTCAGGATGGCAACCTGTTTCCCCATCTTACCGTGGCGCAGAATGCGGGCCTGGGGCTGCGGGCCAATCTGCGCCTGTCCAGTGCAGAACACGACCAGGTACAGAATGCGTTGAGCCGCGTTGGGCTGTCGGATCTGGCGGCACGCAAACCGGCGGCCCTGTCCGGTGGTCAACAAAGCCGGGTGGCTCTGGCGCGGGTTTTGCTGCAGCGGCGCGATATCTTGCTGCTGGATGAACCCTTTGCCGCCCTTGGGCCTGCCTTGAAGGACGAAATGCTGGATCTGGTGGCGGAAATTGCCGATGAGACCGGCGCCACGGTGCTGATGGTCAGCCATGACCCCAAAGACGCCCGCCGCATCGCTGAACAGGTGGTTCTGGTGGCCGAGGGGGAAGCGCAGCCTCCACAGGCCACGGCGGCGCTGCTGGATAATCCGCCCCCGGCGCTGAAGACCTATCTGGGCTAGGGGCAGGCAAGTGGACCCAGGGTAGGCCCACTGCCGTTTGCAGGATCAGGTTCGATATCAGGCGACAACGGCCAGAGTTTGGCGCGATTTGGCGAGCATCAGCGCCGCCTGGGCAGCTTCGCGGCCCTTGTCGATAAAATGCGCCTGATAGATGGCGTTGTGGTGATCGGTTTCCTGATACTGATGCGGCGTCAATGAGACCGACAGCACTGGCACGCCAGTATCCAGGCCCACACGCATTATTCCGTCAACCACGGATTGGGCAACAAAATCATGGCGGTAAATGCCGCCATCTACCACAAATGCGGTGCAGGCGATGGCGGTGTAGCGGCCTGTTTTGGCCAGATCCTGGGCCATCAGCGGCATTTCAAACGCGCCGGGCACGTCAAAAACATCAACATGTTCGGCGGGGATAAGTTGGGTGAAGCCAAGCAAGGCCTGATCTACGATATCGGCATGCCATTGTGCCTTGATAAAGGCGTAGCGGGTGTGTGTCATTGGTATCTCCTATAGGTTTGACACGTCACCCAAGGCGATAACGAACGGCATGGGCGCACCTGGCCTGAGCCAAAAGCACTCCTGTCGCACGTTCTCTTCCATCCGGACTATGACCGTCGGCTCTGGAATCACACCAGATCTGCTGACACTTTTGCCCATGTTCCACAATGTATCCAAAAACCGGTTCCCACTTTTTGGATCGTGGAGACGACAAAAGCCGCTCGCGGGCTCGCAAAAGGAAACCCCCCTTTGCATACCGCCGGTGGGGAATTTCGCCCCGCCCTGAGAACAGCGCGACATTGCCAAGAAGTTGCACGGTGCGCAAGATGTGAAGCACAGATATGACGTAGGGCGACTTGCAATGCGCGCACAGCCTTTGTGCGTGCGGGCTTTCCATTTGACACCAAACAGCTAGGCTGCGGCCAATCGACAAGGAGAGCGCGATGAAACTGCATTATGCCCCGACTTCCCCCTTTGTTCGCAAGGTGATGGTCCTGCTGCACGAGACGGGGACCCTGGACAGTGTGGAAATACACAATGTTGCAACCACGCCCTATGCCCCCAGTTCAGATGTCCAGGCCAGTAATCCGCTGGCAAAAATCCCGGCGTTGGAACGCGATGACGGGCCGGCGCTGTATGACAGCCGGGTGATTTGCGAATACCTCGATGCACGCGCCGAGGCTGGGCTATATGCGGCGCGCTGGGATAGCAAAGTCCTGGAAGCCACTGCCGATGGCATGATGGATGCCGCCGTTCTGATGACCTATGAAAAGCGCCTGCGCCCCGAGGCACAGCAATACCCCGAGTGGATCCAGGCCCAGCTGGGCAAAGTTCTGGGAGCCTGTGCGGCGCTCAATGCGCGCTGGATGAGCCACCTGCAGGGGCCTTTGGATATGGGGCAAATCGCAGTGGGCTGTGCGCTTTCTTACCTGGATTTCAGGCATCCCGACGCCGGTTGGCGGGTTGGAAACGAGGCTCTGGCGGATTGGTTCAAGGATTTCGAATCGCGGCCTTCCATGCAGGCTACGCGGCCGCCTGAGGGTTAATTCTTTCTTTAAAATGCAGGGGCTGAGGCAGGTCTGCTGTGGCTTTGAGAGCGCCGTTTGAAAGAAACTTCAAACTGGAGTGCCCTGTGCGGCTTTGACCGCTGGACGAAAGCGCCTCACCCAGCTATGACCCGCCTGAGTCACCGCGTTTATCGTGGTGCATGCGCATGTTTGCCCTAAACGGGCGCTGGAAATGGAGAAAACCTCGTGTCCCACGCAGAAGACAACGAAGGAACCCGGAGAGATTTCCTCTACTACGCCACTGCCGGCGCCGGGGCAGTGACTGCGGGTGCCGCTGTATGGCCCCTGGTCAATCAGATGAACCCCTCGGCTGACGTCAAAGCTTTGTCCTCGATTCTCGTGGATGTCAGCGGTGTAGAAGTTGGAACGCAAATTAGTGTGATGTTCTTGGGGAAACCCGTGTTCATCCGTCGTCGTACCCAGGCTGAGATCGACGAAGGCCGCGCGGTTGATGTTGCGGGCCTGATCGATACCGCTTCGGAAAACCCCAACAAGCCTGGCACCGATGCTGCGGACCAAAACCGCACCATGGATGAAAACGGCGAGTGGCTGGTGATGATGGGTGTCTGCACCCACCTCGGCTGTGTGCCGCTGGGCGATGGTTCGGGCGATTTCAACGGTTGGTTCTGCCCCTGTCACGGGTCGCACTACGACACCGCTGGCCGGATCCGCAAAGGCCCCGCGCCCCAGAACCTGCACGTGCCCGTCGCTGAGTTCACCGACGCAACAACCATCAAGCTGGGATAAGGAGACTAACATATGTCCGGTATTCCGCACGACCATTACGAGCCGAAGACAGGCGCAGAAAAGTGGCTGCATAGCCGCCTGCCCATCGTCGGTCTGATCTACGACACCATCATGATCCCTACCCCCAAAAACCTGAACTGGTGGTGGATCTGGGGCATTGTTCTGGCCTTCTGCCTGGTGATGCAAATTGTCACCGGTATCGTCCTAGTGATGCACTACACCCCGCATGCCGACATGGCTTTTGCCAGCGTTGAGCACATCATGCGCGACGTGAATGGCGGCTATATGCTGCGCTACCTGCACGCAAACGGCGCCTCGCTGTTCTTTGTGGCGGTCTACATCCACATCTTCCGCGGTCTCTTCTACGGTTCTTACAAGGCCCCACGTGAGATCACCTGGATCATCGGCATGATCATCTACCTGTTGATGATGGCCACCGGGTTCATGGGCTATGTTTTGCCCTGGGGTCAGATGTCCTTCTGGGGCGCGACCGTGATCACCGGCCTGTTTGGCGCCATTCCTTTTGTGGGTGAAGCACTGCAGACATTCCTGCTGGGCGGACCTGCGGTGGACAATGCCACCCTGAACCGCTTCTTCTCGCTGCACTATCTGCTGCCTTTTGTTATTGCGGCGCTGGTTGTGGTCCATATCTGGGCCTTCCACACCACCGGCAACAACAACCCAACCGGTGTTGATGTGCGCAAGGGCTCGAAAGAGGAAGTCAAAAAAGACACCCTGCCGTTCTGGCCCTATTTTGTGATCAAGGATTTCCTTGGTCTGGCCGTGGTTCTGGTGATCTTCTGGGCCATCGTCGGCTTTATGCCAAACTACCTGGGCCACCCCGATAACTACATCGAGGCAAACCCACTGGTGACGCCGTCGCATATCGTTCCTGAATGGTACTTCCTGCCGTTCTACGCGATCCTGCGGGCCTTCACCTCGGAAGTCTGGGTTGTTCAGATTGCATCCTTTGTGACGGGTGGCATTGTCGACGCCAAGTTCTTTGGGGTTCTGGCGATGTTTGGCGCGATCGCCGTGATGGCGCTGGTGCCTTGGCTGGATACCAGCCGGGTGCGGTCGGGTCGTTACCGTCCGATGTTCAAATGGTGGTTCTATCTGCTGATCTTTGACTTCTTTGCCCTGATGTGGCTGGGCGCGATGCCGGCGGAAGAGCCCTATGCATCGTTCTCGCTGATCGCATCGGCCTATTGGTTCGGTTACTTCCTGGTGATCCTGCCGATCCTGGGTGTCATCGAGAAGCCATTGGCAGAGCCTGCTACAATCGAAGAAGATTTCGACGCTCACTATGGCGAGAAATCTGACGCAGCCACTCCTGCCGAGTAAGAGAAGGACAGCTACCAATGTTGAAGAAACTCGCAATCGGTGCCGCCTTCGCTCTGGCCCTTGCCCCTGTCGCATCCCATGCGGCAGGTGGCAGCGGCCACGTCGAGGACTTTCAGTTCTCGTTTGAGGGACCATTTGGCGCCTATGATCAAAATCAGCTGCAGCGCGGCTTGCAGATCTACACCGAAGTCTGCGCTGCCTGTCACGGGCTGAAGTTCGTACCCCTGCGCACCCTTGCTGACGAGGGTGGTCCTGCACTGCCTGCTGATCAGGTCCGTGCCTATGCGGCTGAGAACTTTACCGTCTATGACCCGGAACTGGACGAGGATGTCCCTGCCAAGCCGGTAGATCACTTCCCTGCCAATACCGCCGCCGGTGCCCCTGACCTGAGCCTGATGGCCAAGGCACGCGCCGGTTTCCACGGCCCCTATGGGTCCGGTATGAACCAGCTGTTCAAAGGCATCGGTGGCGCGGAATACATCGCCTCCTTGCTGGACGGCTATACCGGTGAGGAAAAGGAAGAGGCAGGCACCCTGTTTTATGAGAACACCGCCTTCCCAGGTGGCTGGATCTCGATGGCGCCGCCGCTGTCGGATGAGCAGGTTGAATTTGCCGATGGCCATGACAACACCGTGCATCACATGGCACAGGATGTTGCGGCGTTCCTGATGTGGACCGCCGAGCCCAAGATGATGGCCCGCAAGCAAAGCGGTTTTGTTGGGGTGCTGATCCTGACCGTTCTGTCGGTTCTGCTTTATCTGACCAACAAACAGCTCTGGGCACCGCACAAGGGTAAAAAATCCGCCTGATAGGCTGATTTCACCAGACATAAAACGGCCCCTGCAAGTCACCTTGCGGGGGCCTTTTTGTTTGATCAGGCGGCTGCAAATCGCAGGGGCGCTGCCCCTCTGGGCGTGAACGCCCATTCACCCCGAGGTATTTTTAGCAAGATGAAAAGGGGGGGCTCAGGCGGTGAGATGGGTATCGTTGATACCGAGGATGTGGGTGGAGACGATTTTGCCTTCGCTCTGAGGTTTGGAGAATTTCACTTCGGTGAACTGTTCGGTCCGACCCATATGGGGGTTTTCCATCAAGACCTGATGGGTTTTGCCGATCTGGGTGGCGAGGTGTTTCTGGACTTGGGCGTCACCAGCTGCGCGCAGTCTGGCGGCGCGTTGCTTGATGGTGTTGCCGTTGATTTGTTTGGGGATCTTGGCCGCAGGCGTGCCCTCTCGTTTTGAATAGGGAAAGACGTGCAGCCATGTAAGATGACAGTCTTCGACCAGCGCCAGTGAGTTTTCAAAATGCGCCTCGGTTTCGGTGGGAAAGCCGGCGATAATATCGGCGCCAAAGGTCATATCGGGGCGCAGGCGCCGGGCCTCTTCGCAGAACCGGATGGCGTCGTCGCGCAGGTGGCGCCGGGCCATACGTTTGAGAATCATGTCGTCGCCATGTTGCAGCGACAGATGCAGATGCGGCATAAGACGCGGCTCCGTGGCGATGGCCTGCATCAGGTTGTCATCCACTTCGATCGAATCAATGGAGGAAATGCGCAGGCGCGGCAGGTCCGGCACCAGTTTGAGGATCCGCATCACCAGATCGCCCAGTTTTGGCTGCGCAGGCAGATCGGCGCCCCAGCTGGTGAGGTCAACGCCGGTCAGCACCACTTCGTTAAAGCCCTTGTCCACAAGCCGCTTGACCTGGTCCACCACCACCCCGGCGGGCACGGATCGCGAATTGCCCCGGCCATAGGGGATAATGCAGAAGGTGCAGCGGTGGTCACAGCCATTTTGTACCTGCACATAGGCGCGGCTGCGGGTGCCAAAGCCGTCGATCAGGTGGCCGGCGGTTTCGGTCACCGACATGATGTCATCGACCTGGACCTTTTCCGTCTCGCCGATGAAATTGGCGGCCATGCCATGCCATGTTTCTGGTTGCATTTTTTCGGTATTGCCCAGAACGGTATCGACCTCTGACATCTGTGCAAAGGTTTCGGGTTCGGTTTGGGCCGCGCAGCCGGTGACCACGATGCGGGCCTCTGGGTTGTCGCGGCGCAGGCGGCGAATTTCCTGGCGGGATTTGCGCACCGCCTCTGCGGTGACGGCGCAGGTATTCACCACCACCAGATTTTCCAGGCCAGCGGCCTGAGACAGCTCTTTCATTGCTTCGGTCTCATAGGCGTTGAGACGGCAGCCGAGTGTGGTGAACTTTGGCGCTGACATGTCAGAGACTTTCGAGAAAAGCGGCGGTGAAACTGCCGGTGAAGACATGCATGGTCGGTCCGGTCATCCAGACGCCATCGTCGCGCCAGTCGATCCAGAGTGTGCCACCGTCCAGATCAATCTGGACTTTGCGCCCGGTCAGGCCGCGTCGGGCGGCGGCCACGGCGGTTGCGCAGGAGGAGGAGCCAGAGGCCAGGGTAACGCCCACACCGCGTTCCCAGACGCGCATGCGGATGTGATTGGGGCCAACAAGATGGGCGACCTGCACATTGGTGCGCTGGGGGTAAAGCGGGTGATGTTCGTATCTGGGGCCAAACTCTGAGAGCGGGATGAGATCGGCATCTTCGACAAAGAAGGTGCAATGGGGGTTGCCCATACCGGTAGCGGTTGGGGCGCCCTCGATGGGCAACTCCAGGGTGTCGGTTTCTTCCCGCAAAGGAATGTCGCGCCAGTCCAGCTGCGGTTGCCCCATGTTGACCGAGGTGAGCCCGTTGCCGACGTCGCAGGCGAATAGATCGCCGCGATCAGTGGTGAGGTGCAGATCGGTCTTGCCGCTTTCCTGCATCAGGTGGCGGGCAATGCAGCGGGTGGCATTGCCACAGGCCGCTGAGGTGGAGCCATCGGCGTTGTAAAAGGTGAGATGCGCGTCCCCCGTGCCCTGTTCAATCAGCGCCAACTGATCAAAGCCAACGCCAAATTGACGATGGGCGATTCCCCGCGCCAGGGCGGGGGTGATTTCCAATCGATTGCTCCGCGCGTCAACAACAACAAAGTCGTTGCCCAGCCCGTGCATCTTCATGAAGGGAAAAAGGGGTTCTGAATACATGCTCATATCGGCCATATAGACCTGTGGTGAAAATGAATCCAGTCTGTGACGCATAAAGTTCAAAAAAGGGCTTGACCCGTCCCCCCGCGAACCGTAGATAGCCGCCAATCGGAACGGCAAGAACGACACGGACTGGCCGGACGATAGCAAATTAAGCGCTTGATCCTCTTGGATAAATCACTTAGACCGCGACTATAAAGTGGGCCGTTAGCTCAGCTGGTAGAGCAACTGACTTTTAATCAGTAGGTCTCCGGTTCGAACCCGGACGGGCTCACCAATTTTACCAAGAAAAACAAGCACTTAGTGCTTCAGACTGCCTCGGATGCTGTGCTTGCT
Organism: uncultured Pseudophaeobacter sp.; assembly: GCA_905479575.1. GTDB lineage: Bacteria > Pseudomonadota > Alphaproteobacteria > Rhodobacterales > Rhodobacteraceae > Pseudophaeobacter. The sequence continues at coordinate 863 of CAJQNB010000017.1, read as the reverse complement.
TGTGTCGAACACAGTATAAGCACAGAAAACGCTCTCCATCTGCTTCAAGCTATAGGAGCGAATGGCCGAGTCGTCGTCGCTCACAGCAATCCTATGTCGGTACCTACGACGCAGAGAACCCTGCTAGTAAACGCAACTCCTGGAATTGCCAAAAGTAGAAAACCCAGCCCATAGAAGAACAGTGTCGTATAGACAGCCGCCCGGGAGCTATGTCTGTTCTGTGCGTTGTAGTAACTCCGCAAGACGTCGATTTTCAGTTGCCCATCATCCAGTTTCTTAGGCTCCAGACTCATTGATTTATAACCAGAACAAGATGGTTGCTGCGAGGGCGATTGCAGACAGGAATACCTTTGGGCAACGGTCGTATCGAGTGGCGATCCGTCGCCAGTCTTTCAGGCGACCGAACATTATCTCGATCCGGTTCCGTCGTTTGTAGCGGCGCTTGTCATATTTGACGGGCTTGTCGCGCGACTTTCGTCCCGGGATGCAGGGTGTTATTCCCTTATCTACAAGGGCCTCACGGAACCAATCCGCGTCATACCCTCGGTCTCCCAATAACCAGTCGGCGGCTGGCAGGCTTTCCACCAGGGCTCTGGCCCCAGTGTAATCGCTGACCTGGCCTGCGGTCATGAAGAACCGGATCGGCCGTCCAATCGTGTCGGTGACGGCATGCAACTTCGTGTTCATGCCGCCTTTTGGACGGCCGATCAGACGTCCACGCCTGTTGAATGTCACTCAAAACTGACCCGGTAGAGGTCAGAATTGTCACTGAGAACTGACCCATGTGCAACCTTGCTCCTGACGGGATGTGTTGGGGGTTATTGGAGTGATAGACATGGGATTTTTGAGCGTAATTCGACGAT